>CAMELV010000026.1 GCA_945925985.1 Comamonas sp. lk
ATTCCAACGAGTTATGAGCCTGAACGGTGGTTTTGGGTCGATCATTTTCCACATGGTGATCGACATGGACGAAACCCGTCTTCAAACTATTTCCCAACTTTCGGCCTTTCTGGCCGGTACGCTGGAGGTGCACTTCACAGTTCCCGACAGCGACGACAGGCGCTACGCGCACATCGTCTCGGTTGCGCAGAGGTTCGGTTATGCCCGACTGAATCGGCCTGACAAAGGGGTCGTACTGCGCTACTTGCAGCGCACCAGCGGCTACTCGCGGGCTCAGGTGACCCGTTTACTTTGCAGGGTCATCGATGGCCAAGCGCTGGGTAAGCGCTACCGGGCACCGACCCATGCTTTCGCCAAACGATTCACCCCAGGTGACGCCTTGTTGCTAGCCTCGGTCGACCTGGCACACGGCACGATGTCGGGTCCTGCCACTGTGCATTTGCTCAAACGCGCTTTTTGCGTCTATGGCGATACCCGGTTTGAGCGTTTGGCCAGCCTGTCAGTGTCGCACCTGTACAACCTGCGCCACAGTAAGACCTACTTGAACCAGCGGGTGAGCTTTACCAAGACCCGCCCGGTGGTCAATCCGATTGGTGTGCGTCGGGCACCAAGACCTGCCGGACGTCCAGGCTTTATCCGTATCGACTCGGTGCATCAAGGCGATCTCGACGGCACCAAGGGGGTGTATCACGTCAATGCGGTGGACATCGTCACCCAATGGGAGGTGGTGGCCACCTGCGAGCGCATCAGCGAGGCGTATCTGATGCCGGTCTTGCAAGACCTGATGGCGCAGTTTCCGTTCGAGATTCTGGGCTTTCATTCGGACAACGGCAGCGAGTACATCAACAAGACGGTGGCAAGCCTGTTGGAGAAGATGAGGGTGGAACAGACCAAGTCGCGCTCCCGCCACTCCAATGACAACGCGCTGGCCGAGAGCAAGAACGGCTCGGTCGTGCGAAAGGCTTTTGGCTACAGCCATATTCCACAGCGCTTTGCCGCAGTCATCAATGCTTTCTGCCGCGAGCACCTCAACCCCTACGTCAATTTGCACCGCCCGAGTCAGTTTGCCAGGGAAGTGGTCGATGCCAAGGGAAAGGTGAGAAAGACGTATCCGCAGGAGTTGATCCAAACGCCGCTGAACAAGTTGGCCAGTCTGCCTGACGTGAACTCATTTCTTCGCCAAGGCACGACCATTGAGCAACTGCAGTCAAATGCTCGAGCCCAGACTGATCTGCAAGCCGCAACGGCCATGAACGTAGCTAGGCTTAAACTCTTCGACTTGTTCAACCGACGATCCAAAACAGCCGCCTGATTCAGACTACCGAATCACACAAGGCTCAGGCTCATACCTGATTTGGAAAATACTATCAGTACTGATTCTGATTTGACACGTGCGGAGTGGCTCGAACTAGGGGCCTGACCTGCTTTTCGGCAAACGAGTCCAGAGGCGCGTGAAGCCGAGTCGCCGCCGTCACGATCCCGCCCCGCCGGCCAATCTCGATCGAACCGTAGCGCTGTTTGAAACAGTCAGGCAAGGGCCGGTCTCCCGGCACCGATAACCACAGCCGCAGCAGGTGGCGCTTCTTTTCCCGCTCGGGCCAGTCGATAAACGCAGTGCGGTCATGCAGCTGTGCGTGGTTGTAGACGAACTGCATGTCGCCGGGCTGCAGTTGCATCCCAAAGTGCAGTTCGGGGTCGTTGGCTAGGACATCGAACATATCCAGCGCCTCAATATGCGCGGGTGTCAGGCGCATGGCACCTTCGAACCGCTGCGCGCTGTCGATGTACTGGCGTTGGTAGAACACGGTCAGGCGGCCCTCGTGCCAGGACAGCGGCGGTATCGTCAGCCAGGGCAGGGCGCCATCGGGCACTTCGCCGCGACGGTCGGTGGCGATAGGGTCGAACAGCAGGGTCAACAAGTCGGGACGCAGTGCCCGCATGCGGTTGTAAATGGTTTCAGCGCTGACCAGCAGGGAGCGGCCGCCGAACTTGGCCTCTCTAAGGCACAACAGGCCGACCAAGTCCGCACTGTCGGTGTGAAAGGTCTGACGCTCGGCTGTTTGGTAAACGCGGGTGTTGGGGTCTGTGGACGAGGTACCGAGGTCACGCACATGACCGAGGATATGGCCGGCCGCGTTTTGCGAGCGTGCGCTGCCCAGATGCGCGCCGATGCCGCAAAACACGGTGGCGGCAAATTGTTGGCTGTAGCCGGTCACGGGCAAGCCGCGCAACACTTCAATGCCGTTGCTATGCAGCAGCTTGGTCTGCAGCGCCTTCAGGTGGCCGGTGAATGAGCGTAGAGGGAAATCAGCGGCGCTGATTTCGCCTACGTCGCGCCCCAGCGAGAGGTAATGCCGCGCTGCTTGCTCCAAGTCAGCAATGTCCGAGGCCGACAAGCGGTACAGCCAGCGATCCTCATTCCTAGCCATGTCAAGTCCTAGCCAGGCTGCAGGTCCGGTCAATCTTTTGGGCAAAAGCGATAGGTCCATGGGTGGACGATTCATGTCTCAATCGCCCGCGTTTCGCCGTGGCGCATCAGCCAGACCCTGTCGCTTGACAAGCCACGCGCCTGCAGGGCTTCTGCCAGGTCGCGCGGCGGCTGGTCAAAGGCCTCCTGGGTGAGTTTGAAGGTGCCCCAATGCACCCCAAACGCCTGCTTCGCATCCAAGTCAAGCATCAGCTGCACCGCATCGGCCGGGTTCACGTGCATCTTTTTCATGAAGTCGCGCGGCAGGTAAGCGCCGATCGGCAGGGCCAACAGGTCGATCGGCCCTAGGCGTTCACGGATGGCCTTGAAGTCGGCGCTGTAGCCGGTGTCGCCCGGGAACAAAAAACGCCACGCCTCCCATGCGCTGGGCTGACGCTCCACCATGTAACCACCCCAGAGGGATGCGTTGGTGTCTAACGGCGTGCGGCGGCTCCAGTGTTGGGCTGGGGTGAAGTGGATGCGAATGGGGTGCGTCAGCTTGTTGCCGTCTTTGTCGCGGGTCACATCGGCGTGGTTCCACCAATCCATTTCTTGAACGTTGGGAATGCTTCGCGCGTCAAACCAGGGCTTCAGGCCAAGAGGCACAAAGATGCGTGGCCTTTGGCCTGACGCGAGCATGGCGGCCAGGGTGGCAACGCATAAGTGGTCGTAATGGTTGTGCGAAATCAGCAGCACATCAATCGGCGGCAGATTGTCACCCTCTAGCGGCGCGGGCACCATGCGCGGTGCGCCAAAGCGTCCAAAGGGCCCGGCAAAGTCGGCCAGCGTCGGGTCCAGCAGGATATTGAGCCCACCCACCTGCAGCAGCACCGACACATGGCCGAGCCAGGTCACCGTAGGTTCGTGCTGGCGTTGTGCAATCCGCGCCCGGTCCACCGGTACGCTCCAGGCCTTGGCGAATGCGGCGTATCCCTGATCGGGCGGCGCTAGTGGTTTGAAGTCCCCACGCAGGGTGCGCCAGACCATTTCGTACCAGGGGAAGTTGCCAATGACGACCGCTGGGTCACTATTGGAAAAGCCGCTGTCACGGTGGTGACCGGGTTTGGTGGGCAAGGAAGGCGCCGTCATAGCTGTTGTCGTTCACATCAGGTTCGCGCCAGATCGGTCAGACCTTGCGTCGCCCTTCCCAGTAAGGTTCGCGCACCGCCTTTTTGTCAATCTTGCCTATCGTGTTGCGAGGCATCTCTGCAATGAAGTCCACCCGTTCAGGCTGCTTGATGGACGATAGCGTCGATGCCCGGCAGAGTTGCAATAACTCGTCGGCGGTGGCTGACTGCCCGGGCTTGAATGCCACGACCGCCAGCACGGCCTCGCCCCATTTGTCGTCCGGTACGCCGACCACCGCTGCGTCCAGCACTGCCGGATGCGTGTACAGCACTGTCTCGACCTCGCTTGGCGCAAGGTTGTAGCCGCCTCGGATGATCAGGTCTTTGATGCGGTCGACGATGTAGCAGTAGCCCTCGCCATCAATGCGGCCCACGTCGCCCGAATGCAGCCAGCCACCGATCAACGCCTTGCCCGTGCGCTCAGGCTCACGGTAGTAGCCCTGCATGGTGTGCGGCCCGCCAAAAATGATCTCGCCGGCTTCGCCAGCTCCGACGTCTGCACCGTCTGGGTCGACCAGCCGCACCGTGGTTGCAAATGATGGCCGGCCACAGGAGGCCAGCAATTGCGGCTTGTCTGTGAGGGCATGCACATGGTCCTGTTTGCGCAACAGCGTACCGATCGAGGCGATCTCGGCCATGCCATAGAGCTGAATGAAGATGGGGCCGTACTTCGCGATCAGGGTCCGCAGCCGTTCGGCCGGAATCGGCGAGGAGCCGTACCCCAGGGTGGTGATCGAGGCCAGTCGGCGCGCAAAGTCCCCCGGGTCCTGCTCAAGCAGCGTGGCCAGCATGGTCGGCACCAGGAAGGTGTGTGTCACCTGGTGGCGCTCGACTGTCTCGCACAGCTTGGGGCCGCTGAAGCCACGGCTTTCGGCAAAACCCACCGCAGCACCGGCCAGCAGGGTCGGTACGATGGTGATGTTGACGCAAGAGTTATGTGGGATCTGGATCAGGTAACGCGTGGCTTCGGTGATCTCGTACTCCAGGCAGGCCACCGTACCGTGCTGCATCGCCGCAGCGTGATCGAACAAAATTCCTTTGGGAAGGCCGGTGGTGCCACTGGTGTAGACGATGGCAAAGTGGTCTTGCGGGAAGGCGGTGTAGGCCCAAGGCGGAAAGGCGTCACGGGCTCCGGCTAGCGCGGCTTCATAGCTGCCACCTGGCTGCAGCACCAGTACGGGTATGTCGCGTAGGGCGGCCAGTCGCAGCGCCATGGTCTCGAACTCCGGTTCAGTGATGAGCATGCACGGCTCGGCGTTGGCCAGCACCGACACCAGCTCGGTCTCGGTCATGCGAAAGTTCAGCCCCACGTAAACCATGGCCGCCTTGCTGACGCCGACCATGACCTCGACCACTTCCATACGGTTGTGTACCAGTAGGGCAACGCGGTCGCCCTTGGAGAAAGCGTGGTTCTCACGCAGCACGTGGGCCAGACGGTTGCTGCGCTGGTCCAGCGTGGCGTAGTCCATGGTGCGTTCGCCGTCGAACAGCGCCAGGCTGTCTGGCGCACGTTGGGCGATACGGGTGACGGCGAGTCCGATGTTCATGGTGTGTCGGCAGAATATGGGTTGAGGGCTGGCTGCCAGGGCAGATCAATGACCTTGATGATACGAAACACAAACAAAAAAGCCGTCTTGCGACGGCTTTTTTGCTTTTGCTGACAGCGCACCCCGTTCAAACGGCGAAGCCCCGGTCAGGAGGCTTCGTGCGAAGCGCCTGGGTTCAGGCGGCTTGGGTGGCCAAGGCTTTCACCTTGGTCGACAGGCGGCTCTTGTCGCGCGCTGCCTTGTTTTTATGGAAGATGCCTTTGTCTGCCACGGTGTCCACCACGGCTTGCATCTTGCCAAAGGCTTCAGTGGCCTTGGTTTTGTCGCCAGCCAGCACGGCTTTCTCGACGTTCTTCACCGCGGTGCGGTACTGTGAGCGCAACGACGTGTTGGCGGCGTTGATCTTGATGTCCTGACGGACGCGTTTGCGGCCCGACGCGAGGCGCGGGTTCTTTTTCTTGGGTTTTCCAGATGCCATGTAAATAGTTCCTTGTGTCTGAGGATGATGCCAGCAAAGCCCACGATTCTAGCAGGGGCTACACTGGGCGGGTGAGCCTTTTCAAATCTGCGTCCACTGTTTCACTGCTGACACTGGCCTCCCGCATTACCGGGCTGGGGCGCGAGTTACTCATGGCATCGATGTTCGGTGCGAGCGCCATGACGGACGCTTTCAACGTTGCTTTTCGCATTCCCAACCTGTTTAGGCGTCTGTTTGCCGAGGGCGCGTTCAGCCAGGCCTTTGTGCCGGTGCTGGCGGCCAGCAAGCAACAGCATGGGGACGCCGCCACGCGCCTGCTGGTCGACCGGGTGGCCACGCTGCTGGTCTGGGCCTTGCTGCTGACCAGTGTGCTGGGGGTTGCCGGTGCACCGATTTTGGTGTGGGCCATGGCCAGTGGCTTGCAGCAGTCGGCGCAAGGGTTTGAGGCGGCGGTGTTCATGACACGCTGGATGTTTCCCTACATTGCCTTCATGTCTCTGGTGGCGCTGGCGGCCGGCGTGCTCAACACCTGGAAGCGCTTTGCCCTGCCGGCAGCCACACCGGTGCTGCTGAATATGGCGATGATTGGCGCGATGCTCTGGGGTTCGCCCTGGTTTGCCCGCCACGGGCTGGAACCAATTTACGCCCTGACTGCTGGCGTGATGCTGGGTGGCATGCTGCAGCTGGGCGCGCAGGTCTGGGGCCTGCGCCGTCTGAGTATGCTGCCCCACATCGGCTTGAGCTGGTCGGCGTTGCGACTGGCCTGGGCCGACCCGGGTACCCGGCGCATCGCCAGCCTGATGGCGCCCGCCCTGCTGGGCGTGAGCGTGGCCCAGGTTTCGCTGCTGATCAACACCCAGATTGCCTCGCACCTGACGCCTGGCAGTGTGAGCTGGCTCAGTTACGCCGACCGGCTGATGGAGTTCCCCACCGCGCTGCTGGGGGTGGCTCTGGGTGTGGTGTTGACGCCGCAGTTGGCGGCGGCTCGGGCCGCGCAAGACATGCGCCAATACGCCGCCATGCTGGATTGGGGTTTACGCCTGGTTCTGCTGCTGGGCTTGCCCAGCGCCGTGGCCTTGCTGACTTTCGCCAAACCACTGGTCGCAGTGCTTTACCACTATGGCGCTTTTACCGATCGGGATGTGGCCCAGACCACCGCTGCGCTGACGGGTTATGGCGTCGGCTTGCTAGGGCTGGTGGCGATCAAGGTGCTAGCTCCAGGCTTTTATGCCAGTCAAGACATTCGTACCCCCGTCAAGATCGCCCTGGTGGTGCTGGTGATCACGCAACTGCTGAATTTGGCGCTGGTGCCGCTGCTACAGCATGCCGGGTTGGCCCTGGCTATCGGGCTGGGGGCGCTCATCAATGCCCTGTGGCTGTTGCTGGGGCTGATGCGTCGCGGCAGTTACCAGCCGTCGCCGGGCTGGGGCTTGTTTTTGCTGCGGGTGGTGCTGGCCTCGGCGCTGCTGGCCGCCTTCTTGCTGCTGGCAGCCAGCGCGTTTGACTGGACGGCCATGCGCGCCCATAGCTTGCAGCGAATTGGCCTGATGGCCCTTGTGCTGCTTGGTTCCTCCGCTATTTATTTCATAGCGCTACGGCTTTTGGGCATGAACCTGCGCCAACTGCTCCGGCGTTAAGAAAACGCCAAACCCATCGCCGCAAAAATACTGCCACAAAAATAGTTGACGTCGCCGCTGCGCGCCGGTACAAAGTCCCATGTCCATTCGATTTGATGTTCCCACACCGCTGGCTTACTTTGCCACTCTGGTGCACAGTGACGCGGATTTTCCGCTGCTGGAGGCCGCTGTCTGTCTGGCCCAAGACGAGTACCCCGAGCTTGATATCCAGCAGGTGCTGAGCGAGGTGGATCAACTGCTTGAACGCGTCAAGCGCCGTGTTCCCAGCGATGCGCCCGCCCTGCAACGCCTGCGTACGCTCAACCAGTTGTTTTACCGAGACCTGGGCTTTGGCGGCAACCTCAACGATTATTACGACCCAGAAAACAGTTACGTCAGCGTTGTGCTGCGCAGCCGGCGCGGCATTCCGATCTCGCTGGCGGTACTGTGGCTGGAGCTGGCCCTTGGGCTGGGCTTGAACGCCAGTGGTGTGGCTTTTCCGGGGCATTTCATGCTCAAGGTCAGCCTGCCCAAAGGGCAGGTCGTGATAGACCCTTTCACCGGCCAGTCAATGAGCCGTGAAGATCTGAGCGAACGGTTGGAGCCCTTTCGCCGCCACAGCAACCAAACAGACGATTTTGACGCGCCTATCGGGCTGTACCTACAGCCGGCGCCGGCGCGAGACATCATCGCCCGAATGTTGCGCAATCTGAAGGAGATTCACCGCACGCAGGCAGACTGGGCCCGGCTGATCCCTGTGCTGGACCGGCTGATTACCTTGCTGCCGCAGGCCTGGGGTGAGTACCGGGACCGCGGTTTGGCGTGGGCCGAGCAGGGCCAGTCGGCCTTGGCGCTGGCTGATCTGGAGGTGTATTTGTCTCATGCCGAAGACGGCCTGGACATCGACGCCGTTGCCGAACGCGCGCGGGAGCTGCGCCGCCGTTAGCTCACCACCACGGCGGCCGATGAGTCGCCCCGGGCGGCAATGGTGCCGATCACATACACCTGTTCCCCGGCGGCCCGCAGATGGTCGGCACAGGCTTCGGCCTGTTCTGCGCCGATCACCACCACCATCCCGATGCCGTTGTTGAAGGTTCGGTTCATCTCCAGGTCCTCAATGGCAGCCGTGCGCTGCAGCCAGGCAAACAACTCACTTTGCGGCCAACTGCCCTTGACCAGATGGGCCGCCACACCGTCGGGCAATACACGCGGGATGTTTTCCAGCAGGCCGCCACCGGTGATGTGGGCCAGTGCCTTGATGGGGTGGACCGCCAGCGCCGCCAATACACTTTTGACATACAGCCGGGTTGGCGCCATGACCGCTTGCCTAAAGGGCTGTCCGTCCAGCGTGGCGGGTAGCGCATCGCCGGCGCGTTCAATACATTTGCGCACCAGGCTGAAGCCGTTTGAGTGCACGCCGCTGGAACCGAGGCCCAACACCACGTCACCCGGTTTGACGTCCTGCCCGGTCAGAATCTTCGATTTTTCGACCACGCCCACGGCAAAGCCTGCCAGGTCGTACTCGCCCGCCGGGTACATGCCCGGCATTTCAGCCGTTTCGCCACCAATCAGCGCGCAGCCAGACAGTTCGCAACCGAGCGCAATGCCTCCCACCACGGCGGCGGCCGTGTCCACGTTGAGCTTGCCGCAGGCGAAATAATCCAGAAAAAACAGGGGTTCTGCCCCTTGCACCAGCACATCGTTCACACTCATGGCCACCAGGTCGATCCCGACGGTGTCATGCATAGCCCATTCAAAGGCGAGCTTGAGCTTGGTGCCCACACCGTCGGTGCCGCTCACCAGCACGGGCTCCCGGTAGCGCTTGGGCACTTCAAACAGGGCGCCAAAACCACCAATGCCGGCTAGCACGCCTTCGCGCATGGTTTTGCGGGCCAGGGGCTTGATGCGTTCAACCAGTGCGTCGCCCGCATCAATGTCAACGCCGGCATCTTTATAGGACAGGGGGGAGGGGGTGGGGGGAGTCGTCATGTCAGTGGCGGGGCTGAACCGAAGGCACAGCCCGATAGAATTACCTTTCATTTTACGGGTTTGCCCCCGCTGCCCACCACCATGATCTTTACCCCCACCCAAAAAAGAGTCGCCGCCTGGGCCGGCATTGCGCTGGCGCTGGTCTTGCCGCTGTGGCTGTTGGCGCCGGTGCTGACGCCCTTTGTGGTGGCCGCTGTGCTGGCCTATGCGCTCACTCCGCTGGTGGATTGGCTGGATGACCTGGGCCGTGGGCGGTTGCCGCGCATTGTGGCGGTGGTGCTGGTGGAGTTGCTGTTCATTGTGGCGCTGCTGGGCATGGTGCTGCTGATCGTGCCAATTGTGGCCAAGGAACTACCGCTGCTGCGCGAACAGGTGCCGGTGCTGCTGGAGCGTCTTAACAACACGCTCAAGCCGGCGCTGGCGCAGGTTGGCATCCATTTTTCGATGGATGTGGCCAGCATCAAGGCTTACCTGCTCGACTATCTCAGCGGAAATTACGACGACGCGTTGCGCTCGGTGATGGCTTCGGTCAAGCTGGGTGGTAGTCTGGCGTTTGCCCTGATTGGCAATGCGGTGCTGGTGCCAGTGGCCCTGTTTTACCTGCTGATGGACTGGCACAATTTTGTGGCGCGTGCGCTTGAATTTGTGCCGCCGCGCCTGCGTGGCGGTGTCGACGGCTTCACCAGAGAGGCCGACGAGGTGCTGGGCCAGTACCTGCGTGGCCAACTGCTGGTGATGGTTTTGCTCGCGGTGTTTTACAGCGCTGGCCTGGCGGTTTTCGGGCTGGATCTGGCCTTGCCGATCGGGGTGTTCACCGGTCTGGCCATTTTTGTGCCCTACCTCGGCTTCGGCCTGGGCCTGGTACTGGCCACGCTGGCGGGTTTACTTGAGTTTGCCAGCACTGCCGGGCCGTCGCACGCGCTGCTGATGGTGGCTGTGGTTTACGGCTTGGGACAGATGATCGAGAGCCTGTTCCTTACCCCCCGGTTGGTGGGGGAACGCATTGGCCTGCACCCTTTGGCGGTGATATTTGCGCTACTGGCCTTTGGTCAATTGTTCGGCTTTGTGGGCGTGCTGGTGGCACTGCCTGCGAGTGCGGTGCTGCTGGTGGCCATGCGCCGGGCTCGCGCCGCTTACCTGGCAAGCCAGCTTTACCAGGCCTGACGGCGGGATGCGGCAAATCGCGCTCGATATGGGTCTGGACAGCGGCCCGACCCTGGCCAATTTTTTCCCAGGTCCCAACGAGGCCGTGCTCAGGCACTTGCAGCTCTGGATCGGCAAACGCAGCAGCCCCGCCACTCGCTCACCAGTGCCGACCTACCTGTGGGGTGCCAGCGGCAGCGGTAAGAGCCATTTACTCCAGGCGGTGCAGCGGACGCTGATCGAACAGGGTGCCGCGGTCGGCTGGCTCGATGCCAGCCTCCACACGCCGCCGCCATTCAGTGAGCAGTGGGGCGCTGTGCTGATGGACGACGTGCACCTGTACACCGCCGCGCAGCAACAGGCGGCATTCAACTGGTTTGTCAATGCTCAGACGCACCAGCGCTGGGTGCTGGCCACCGGCGAGACGGCGCCGGGCGAACTGCGTTTGCGCGAAGACCTGCGCACCCGGCTGGGCTGGGGGCACTTGTTTTGCCTGCAGGTGCTGAGCGAGCCCGACCGGCGCGCTGTATTGCGCCAGGCGGCCGATGAGCGCGGGGTGTTTCTGAGTGACGAGGTGATGGATTTCATGTTGACGCGCTTTTCCCGCGATCTGGGCAGCCTGATGGAACTGCTGGACCTGATGGACGGCTACGCCTTGCAGACCAAGCGGGCGATCACCATACCGCTGATCAAAGCCATGATGGACGAGGCCTGACGCCGTGAAGCTGACCCTGTTTGACCTGGACCACACCCTGCTGCCCATCGACTCGGATTACGCCTGGGGCGTGTTCACCACGACCATCGGCTGGACCGACCCGGTCGATTTCAACCGGCGCAATGACGAGTTTTACGCCCACTACAAGGCCGGTACGCTTGACATTCACGACTACGTGCGCTTTGCCACTGAGGCCGTGCGCCGGCAGGGTGCCCTCAAGGCCGAAGCCGCCCATGCCGAGTTCATGCACAGCGTGATCATGCCTGCCATCCGGCCCGAGGCGCTGGCTCTGGTGCGCTCGCACCAGCAGGCTGGCGACACGGTGCTGATCGTCACCGCCACCAACGAGTTTGTGACCCGTCCTATAGCCCTGGCCTTTGGTGTGGCCGAGCTGATTGCGGTGGAGTTGGCACGTGATGGTCGTGATATGGCAGCCGGCGGCAGCGGATGGATCACCGGCGAGATTGCCGGTGTTCCGTCGGCGCGTGAGGGGAAGGTGACCCGCGTGAGCCAGTGGCTGCAAAGCCGCGCACTGGGCTGGGCCGATGTGGAAACCACTTTTTACACCGACTCCATCAACGACCTGAGCCTGATGGAGACCGTGAACCATCCCGTGGCCACCAACCCGGACGCGCGGCTGCGCGCCATTGCCGAGACACGCGGATGGCGCATACTCAATCTGTTTCAAGGCCTGTGAACGGCCAACGCACATGCAATGACCCTGTCATTCCAGCGCAGGCGGGAATCCATTGGCCCCTGGAACCCCGCTTTCGCGGGAATGACACAGCACTCCAACTTCAATGATCAAAAAATTCATCGACAAACTGCTGAGCAAAGTCTCCGGCGCGCCCAAAACCAAGAAACTGCCCTTTGGCAAGCGCGAAGAGGTGAGCGAAGACCGCCACGGCATCGACCCCACGCTGGTGGACGAGCGGGCCCGCAACGTGGTCAGCACGCTGCAGGGGGCTGGTTTTGAGGCCTACATCGTGGGTGGGGCGGTGCGGGACCTGATGGTCGGCCTGGCCCCCAAAGACTTTGACGTGGCCACCAACGCCACGCCCGAGCAGGTGAAGGGCCTGTTCCGCCGCGCCTTCATCATTGGGCGACGCTTTCGCATCGTTCACGTGGTGTATGGCCGTGGCCGTGAGCATGAGGTGATCGAGGTCTCCACCTTCCGCGCCTACATGGACAACGCCGCTGCCGAGGCGGTAGCCGGCAATGAGCGCACCAGCAAAAACGAGCTTGCCGGCATGAAGCACGCGGTCGACGCCTCAGGCCGGGTGCTGCGCGACAACGTCTGGGGCCCGCAAGAAGAGGATGCAGTGCGACGCGATTTCACCATCAACGCCATGTACTACGACCCGCAGACGCAGATCGTGGTCGACTACCACCATGGCATTGAGGACGCAAAAAAGCGCGTCATTCGCATGATCGGCGACCCGGCCACCCGCTACCGCGAAGACCCGGTCCGCATCATCCGTGCGGTGCGCTTTGCCGCCAAGCTCAGCGGCTTGGGCTTCAAGCTGGAAGCCAAGACTGCGGCGCCCCTGGTCAAAAGCCAGGACCTGCTGGCCGACGTGCCACAAAGCCGCCTGTTTGACGAAATGCTCAAGCTGCTGCAGACCGGGCACGCATTGGCATCGATCGACCAACTCAAGCTGCTGGGGCTGGCGCGCGGCATTTACCCGCTGCTGGATGTGGTGGTGGAGCGGGTAGGGCAGCCCTTTGTCAGCGCCGCCCTCAAAGACACTGACCGTCGGGTGGGTGAGGGCAAGCCGGTCGCGCCCAGCTTTTTGCTGGCCTGCGTGCTCTGGGCCGACGTACGCGACGGCTGGGCCCAGCGCATCCAGCAGCGCCAGCACGCGCACCCGGCGTTGCAGGATGCCATTGACGACGCGTTCAATGCCCGCATCGGTGACGTGTCGGGCCGAGGCAAGCTGGCCGCCGACATGCGCGAGATCTGGATGATGCAGCCACGGTTTGACAAACGGGTGGGCAGCGCTGCTTTTGGCTTGGTCGAGCAGCCGCGCTTTCGGGCAGCTTTTGACTTCATGCGCCTGCGCGCCGACGTGGGCGAAATTGACGAACTGCTGGCTGACTGGTGGCAAGAGTTCAGCATGGCTGACGACACCCTGCGCCAGGACATGGTTGACCAGGTCCGCGAGGAGCAGTTGCAGCGGCCCCGCGCACCCAGGGTGCACAAAGTGCCCCGGCCCGCCGCGCCAGACAGTCGGTCGGCGGGTATGGCTGCCGATGCAGCGTCACCCGAAGCCCGTGGCCCAGCCGAGGGCGCCGAAGGTTCCCAGCCCGACGCGGGAGAGCCTGCCGCACCCAAGCGCCGCCGTCGACGTCGCTCCAGCACACGCCGCGAGGACGGTGACACAGGCGCGGCTGAGGGCGGCCAGGGCCCGGCTGGCGACTGACCCTGTGGCTCGCGCGGCCGTCACCGCCTATCTGGCGCTGGGTGCCAACCTGGGTGAGGCGCAGGCCACTGTTCGTTGGGCCATGGCGGCGATCGCGGCCTTGCCAGGCTGCGCGCTCGGGGCCTGTTCTTCGCTGTACCGCACGTCACCGGTCGATTCATCGGGACCAGACTACATCAACGCCGTGGTGGAGATCAGCACCACCCGCTGCGCTCCGGACTTGCTGGCCCAGTTGCATGTGCTGGAGCAGCAGGCCGGGCGCGCGCGACCCTACCGCAATGCACCGCGTACGCTCGACCTTGACATCCTGCTGTATGGCAGCGCCAAAATCCAAAGCCCCAGGCTGACGATCCCCCATCCCCGCATGATGGAGCGGGCTTTTGTGCTGATGCCTTTGGCCGAAATCGCCCCCGGTCTGGTGCCCGCGGCGCAGCTGCTGGTGGTGGCTGGGCAGGCTTGCCAACGTCTTTGAACACTGTGTCGCCCCCTTCCCAACCCCAACGAAGTTTCGCAGTCAATATGGCGGCCATGATGGGCATTTGCCTGGCTTTCATGCTGACCGCGCTGAACACCTCGGTGGTGGGCACTGCGATGCCGCGCATCGTGGCAGACCTACAGGGCTACGACCTGTACCCCTGGGCAGCATCGTCCTACCTGGTGGGCAACACGGTGATGATTCCTCTTGCCGGCCGTCTCGGCGACCTGTACGGCCGCAAACCCTTTTTGCTGGTAGCGGTGGCCCTGTTTGCGCTGGCCTCACTGGCCTGCGGCCTGTCTCAGACCATGATGCAGCTCATCCTGGCGCGCGGCATGCAGGGCCTGGCCGGCGGCATTTTTCTGGGCGTGGCCTCAGCCAGCGTGGCAGACCTGTTTCCCGAGAGCGCCGAGCGGCTGCGCTGGCAGGTGTACATGTCGGCTGCCTACGGGCTGGCTATGGCAGTGGGACCATCCTTTGGCGGCTGGGTGTCTGAACACGCCAGCTGGCGTTATGTGTTCCACGCCAACCTGCCGATTGCGCTGGCGGCCTTTGCGATGGTCTGGGTCTATTTGCCGCCTTTGCGACAGGGTGATGGCGACCGCCGGGTGGACGGCTGGGGCGCGGCCCTTCTGACCGCTGCAGTGTGTGGTCTTCTGTTCAGTGCCGAGCAAAGCCAGGCCCATGGCCTGCTCAACGCACCGTCGGCCGGGTTGTGGGTCGCCACGGCGTTGCTGACCTGGGCGTTTTTGCGGCACCAGTACCGTACCCCGGCACCGGTGATTCCACCCGATGTGATGGACAACGCCGTCGCCCGGCGCCTGATGCTGCTCAGTGCGGTCTCGGGTATGACCATGTTTTTGCTGGTGTTTTACACGCCGCTGTTGCTGCAGGGCAGTTTTCACTTGTCGCCCAAAGAGGCTGGCTACGTGATGACGCCGCTGCTGGTCTTTATCACCGTAGGCAGCATTGCCAATTCGCGTATCGTGCCCCGGCTGCACCGCGCCGAGCGTCTGATTACCTTCGGCCAAGCTGGCATGGCGTTGGGCTGTGTGCTGCTGACCCAGCTGAGCGCGCACACGCCTCTGGTCTGGATGATGCTGGTGTTTGCGCTGTGCGGCATTAGCCTGGGCTTTCAGCTGCCCAATTTGACGCTGCAGATGATGGAGGCCGTGGGCCGCAAGCACTTTGGCGTGGCCGGCGGGCTGTCGCAGTTCACCCGCACCGTGGGCAGCATGGTGGGCATTGGTCTGGCCAGTGCGGTGGTTAACTCGGTGTACCAGGGGCGCATTGCTGCCACGGTGGCTGCCGCGCACATCAGCCACCCCAGGTTATTGGAGCTACTGGCCACGCCGCAATTGCTGATCCGGCAGCAAGACGAGCTGGAGATGCGCGCCCTGGCCCAAACCCTGAGCCTGGACCCGATCAGCCTGCTGGACGCCGCCCGCCAAGGCCTGGCGCAGGGCACGCAGGCTGCTTTTTGGCTCTGCGCCGGCGTGGCCGCGCTGAGCACCCTGGTCAGCTTGGGGCTGCCACGATATTCGATCAGGCGAGACAGCGGGCCAGAGCTGTAGCCCAAAAGCTCAGCCAATTTCGGCAATCATCTCGATTTCGACACAGGCACCTATCGGGATCTGTGCCACGCCAAAGGCACTGCGGGCGTGGGCACCGCGGGCGCCGAACAGCTGGCCGATGAGTTCGCTGGCGCGGTCGATTGCCAAGATGATTGTGACCTGCTCAGCCATAAACGGTGCAGTTTGGCTGATTCATATTTATACTCGTTCAAATATATTTCAACCATGGCCACAAACGAAAAACCGCTTGAATGGATCGGTAGCAGCCACAAAGACTTGATGGTCTTGCCTGCCGACGTTCGGCGACTTTTCGGCTTTGCACTGTCGTTGGCACAGGCAGGCGACAAGCATGATGCCGCCAAAGTGCTCAAGGGCTTTGGAGGTGCAGGGGTGCTTGAGGTTGTGGAAGACGATGTTGGCGGTACCTACCGGGCCGTGTACACCGTCAAGTTTGCCGAAGCAGTGCAATGAAAACTCGAATTGTTGACGGCGTTGAAGTGCATCGTGGTTCCGGCAATGTGTTTGCTGACCTTGGCCTAGCCGATGCCGAAAAACTCAAGATCAAAACTGGTTTGGTGCTGGAAATCAGGAAAGCCATGAAAAACCTTGGGCTAACTCAGCAAGAGGCGGCCAAGCGGATGGGCATTACTCAACCCAAAGTATCTGACATGATGCGCGGCGATTTCACCAACCTGTCTGAGCGAAAGCTGATGGACTGTCTTACACGGCTTGGCTACGACATTGAAATAAAGGTTCGCCCAGCTCAAGCTGAAACCGGGCATTTAATGCTGTCTGCGGCATGAGAACTTTACATTTTGAATCACACTGGCGCTGAACCGCAGCTCATTGCCCCAAAAAGCTCAACCCACCTCGGCAATCATCTCAATCTCAACACACGCCCCCATCGGGATCTGTGCCACGCCAAAGGCGCTGCGGGCGTGGGCGCCGCGGTCGCCAAACAGCTGGCCGATGAGTTCGCTGGCGCCGTTGGTCACCAGGTGCTGCTCGGTAAAGTCTGCTGTGGAGTTAACCAGCGACATCAGTTTGACGATGCGCTTCACGCGGTTGAGGTCGCCCACGGCGGCGTGCAGCGTGCCGAGCAGGTCGATGGCCACGGCACGAGCGGCGGCCTGGCCTTCGGCGGTCGTCATGGTCTTGCCAAACTGGCCGGTCCAGACTTTGCCGTCTTTTCTGGCGATGTGGCCGCTCAAAAAGACCAGGTTGCCGGTCTGAACAAAGGGCACATAGGCGGCGGCCGGCGCGGCCACGGGGGGCAGGGTGATGTTGAGTTCAGCCAGTTTGTCGTAAATGCTCAAGATGTTTTCTCCATAAAAAATTTAAGTCAAATAGCCTTCTAGGCCTTATCCAGAATGGTTAGTTAGCTATATTAAGTGTAGCGTCTGAGCTCTGGGACTGGGACTGAGACTGGCTTTGTGTTTGAGTTTGGGTTTGCGTCTGGCCTGGTTGCAGGCGCTCGCCATAGACTCGGTCACCCGTCAGCGGTTCAACCGTCACGCCTACGGTGAGGGTGTGGCTGGCGCCGCCGTGGATCACGCCGCGCATGGGCGATACATCTCCAAAATCGCGGCCGGTGGCCAGGGTCACATAGTCTTCCCCGGGTGAGTGCCAGCCGATGCGGTTGTTGGTCGGGTCCAGCTCACACCAGCGCTGGCCTTCGGGCAGGTCTGGCACATAGATGGCGGCCCAGGCGTGCGAGGCATCGCTGCCGCGCAATCGGGCAACCCCGGGCGCTGGCTGGGTGAGTAAATAACCGCTGACGTAACGCGCAGGCAGGCCCAGGCTGCGCAAACAGGCGATCAGGATGTGCGCAAAATCCTGGCACACCCCCTTGCGCTGGGCCAAGGCTTGCAGCGCCGGGGTATTGACCTGCGTGCTTTGGCTCTCATAAATGAAATCAGCATGCATGCGCCGCATCAAATCAGTGGCGGCGGCCAGCAAACCGCGCCCAGGACCGAAGCTGGGCCGGGCGTAGGCCGCAAACTCGGCGTCGCGTGGCGCAAAGGCAGACGCAAACACAAAATCACTGGCCGCGTCAAATTGGCCATCAGATCGGTAGCGAAACAGCTCGCGCGCAGCCTCCCAGCTCGCGCTGCTGCGTGGCGTGGCGCTGGCCTGGGTAGAGACAACGCTGCGTGCCACCACGTCCAGCACCCGGTGCGGGGTTTGCAGCGAAAAAAAACAACGGCTGTTGCCATAGACGTCGGTGGTGCGGGACAGCTTGGCCGGGGTGGGGCTGATGTCAAGCTGGTGGCTAAGTACTTGTTGCTGCGCCGTCTGCAGTGGCTGAAGGTAGGCCATGTGCTGGGCCGTCTCCACCGCTGGCAGGTAGTCATAGCGTGTGTGGTGGGTCAGCTGCAGCTTCATGGCGTGCCAACGCTGTGCTTGCTGTCGTTGGCGTGGGTGAAATAGGTGGCACTGACCTCTTCTGACACCTTCAGCGTGGCGCTGAGAATCTGCTGCAACATGTTTTGCAGCGCTGTGGGTTGTTCACACAACTGCGCCAAGCCCCAGGCGCCGGGGTCGGGCACCTGGCGGGCCAGCGGGCTTAAGGCGTCGGGGGCGCTACCGGCCAGTTTGGCCAGCCTGCCGCGCAGCGTGTGCGCCACCCAGGCCAGCGAGCGCGGGTTGTCACCGTCAAGCACCAGCAGGTCAACCAGCGCAGCCAGGTCCCGGCTCTGCTGGTATTGGGCATGGAAGGTGATGGTGCTGTCAAACAGCGAAATCAGGGCTTCGAAGCCGCCGTCTGTGCGTACCGAACCGGTGTCGAGTGCACAACTCAGGGAAGACGACAAAAAGGCCAGCCGCTCAATGTGGCGGCCAATGCTGAGCAGGCGCCAGCCGTCGTCGCGCGTCATGCGGTCGGTCTGGGCGCCAGTAATGGCAGCCATGTGGTCGCCACAGTTTTTAAGGATGTGCAGCGCCGCTTGCACCGGGTAGTCGCCACTGCGCGCCTGCGCGGCACAGCTGCTGCTGAGTTCTTCTTCTGCCCGCACCATCACGCGCCAATGCTCCTGTGACAGGCGCTCGCGGACCGAAGAGCCGGCCATCTTGAGGGCGCGCAGGCTAAAGCCCACGCTGGTGGCGCCCTCGGTACTGCCCAGGCCGGCAATCAGCGAGCGCTCAAACACCCGGCGCGCCTGCGCCGGTGATGGCACGCCCGGCAGCACCAGGGTGTTGGCCACGGCCATGCGGCCCAGCCACGCCAGCAGTGGTGGCGAGGACTGCTCTTCGCCGTTGAGGCACTCCAAAGTGAGGCGGGCCAGGCGGATCGCGTTTTCGGCGCGTTCTGTGTAGCGCCCCAGCCAATACAGGTTTTCTGCCGCGCGGCTGGTGACCAGTCGCTTGCGCTGGGCCAGGGTTGCGGGTGTGATCGCGGGCTTGAGCAGCGTGGTGCTGTCAACCTCGCCCTGTGTGAGGGCCCAGACGTCGGCGCTGCTACCGCCTTGTTGCATCGAGGCAATGTCGGCCTCTACGGCAGCTACCCGCGCGAGACCCCCTGGCAACACTCGCCAGCCGCGCACCGGGTCAGACACCGCAAACACCCGCAGCGTCGCCGAGCGTGGCAGCATGCGCCCCTTGGACGAAGCGCTGACGCCGGCTGTGCCGGGCTGCCAAATGGGCATTTGGGACAGGGGCAAGTAGGCTTGCAAGGTGTACTCTTCGCTCTGGCGCATGATGCGGCCAGCCCATTCGTCACGCTCGCGGGCTGACAGCGAACGCCCCGGCAGGGCATCGAAGCCGGGGTGCAGCACCGAGCCAGGGTAAGTCGGCTTGATGACGCGCTCGCTCAGCCGCGGCAACACCTCTTCCATGGCAGAGCGCTCCCCGCACCACCAGGTTGGCAGTGCCGGAAGGGTCAAGGCCTGCCCCAGCACCTCTTGCGCCAGCGCCGGCAAAAAGCCCATCAAGGCCGGCGACTCCAGAAAAGCCGTGCCCGGCGCATTGGCCACCAACACCTTGCCGGCCCGGATCGCCTGCAGCAAGCCGGGCACACCCAGGGTGGAGTCGGGGCGTAATTCCAGTGGGTCCAGGTACTGGTCATCAACCCGCTTGAGCAGGCCGTGCACCGGCACCAGGCCTTTCAGGGTTTTGAGGTACAGGCTTTCGTCCCGCACGATCAGGTCGCTGCCTTCGACCAGGCTCAAGCCCAGGTAGCGCGCCAGGTAAGCGTGTTCAAAATAGGTCTCGTTGTAGGGCCCGGGCGTGAGCAGGGCCAGGTGAGCGTCCTCGCCAGCCGGGCTGCGGCTTTTCAGGCTGTCCATCAAGGCGCGGTAGGTGCTGGCCAGCCGCTGAACCCGCAGCGCCTGAAAGGCCTGCGGAAACTGGCCCGCGATCGCCAAGCGGTTTTCCAGCAGGTAGCCCAGACCGGACGGCGCTTGGCAGCGTTGGCCTACCAGCCACCAGTTGCCGTCGGGGCCGTGAGCCAGATCAAACGCCGCAATGTGCAGCCGCACCTTGCCCACTGGCTGCACGCCGTGCATGGCCCGCAGGTAACCCGGGTGCCCCTGCACCAGTGCCGGCGGCAGCATGCCGCGCGCCAGCAGCCGCTGCGGCCCGTACACATCGGCCAACACGTGTTCCAGCAGTTGCATGCGCTGCTGCACACCGACCTCGATGCGCTGCCATTGCTCGGGCTCGATCAGCAGCGGGAACAGGTCCAGCGACCAGGGGCGCTGCGGCCCGTTGTCGTCGGCATAGACGTTGTAAGTGACCCCGTTGTCGCGAATCTGGCGCTGCAGGCTGGCGTAGCGCTGGTCCAGGTCGGCGGCGGTTTTGGCCTCGGTTTGAGATAGAAACAGGCCCCAAGCCCCCGTCATTGCTGGTTTTCTAGCTTCTGTATTGATAGCAATCGTTCCGCGAAGCTCGTCCAGGTGGCCCGGGCTGGCTGTGCAGGCTGCTGCTTGGGCGGCAACATCCCGTGCGGAGTTAGCCAAAGGCGGTGCGGGTTGGTCAGTTCGAACAGTCACAGACAGAGTATGCCAGCGCTTAATCAGCTCAATCTTGCGCTTAATCCGTCCCAGGCGGGTCAAATAAGGGTTTACCCGGTGACTTATCTGTCCATCAGGCGTAGACTGCCAAAAACCCCAGCTCATTTAGGGTTTTGGGGTCACCAGGAGACGCCATTGCAGCCTACTGATCTCAGCGACCCGGCCTATTTTCATAAAGTCGTGGATTGCCAGTGGGCTTGCCCCGCCCATACCCCCGTGCCAGAGTACATCCGACTGATCGGGCAGGGCCGCTACAGCGACGCCTACATGATCAATTGGGTGTCTAACGTGTTCCCCGGCGTGCTGGGGCGCACCTGTGACCGGCCCTGCGAGCCCGCCTGCCGGCGCGGGCGGGTGGAAGAAAACAACGACCCCATAGGCGGCCCGGTGACCAAACCCGAGCCGGTGGCCATCTGCCGGCTCAAGCGTGTGGCTGCGGATATGAAAGATGACGTCAAGGGCCGCATGCCAGCCCTGGCCCCGCCCAACGGACGGCGGATTGCCTGCGTGGGGGCAGGGCCCTCGGCCCTGACCGTGGCGCGAGACCTGGCGCCGCTGGGTTATGAGGTCACGGTGTTCGATGGCGACCGGCAAGCGGGCGGCTTCATCCGCTCCCAAATTCCGCGCTTTCGGCTGCCCGAGTCGGTGATTGACGAAGAGACCGGCTACATCCTGGATCTGGGTGTCAACTTTCGGGGTGGCGAACGGATCGAGTCTTTGACAGGCCTGTTGGCCCAGGGTTACGACGCGGTCTATGTGGGCTGCGGTGCGCCACGTGGTCGTAACCTGGACATACCGGGCCGCCGGGAGGCTGCGGCCAACATCCACATCGGTATCGACTGGCTGGCGTCGGTGTCGTTTGGCCATGTCACCAGCATTGGCAGCCGGGTGATTGTGCTGGGTGGGGGCAACACCGCCATGGACTGCTGCCGTTCTGCCCGCCGGCTGGGTGGCACCGACGTCAAGGTGGTGGTGCGCAGTGGCTATGACGAGATGAAGGCCTCGCCCTGGGAGAAAGAAGACGCCGTGCACGAGGGCATCCCGATTGTTAATTTTCATGTGCCACGCAGCTTTGAGCACCAGGACGGGCGGCTCACTGGCATGTTTTTTGATGTGGTCAAAGCTATATATGACGCGCAGGGCCAGCGCAGCCTGGTGCCGACCGGCGATGCGCCGGTGTACTTTGCCTGCGACACCGTGCTGCTGGCGGTTGGGCAGGAGAATGCCTTTCCGTGGATTGAGGCCGACAGTGGCGTGCGGTTTGACCGCTACGGCCTGCCGCTGCTCGACAAGAGCAGCTTCCAGTCGACCCTGCCCAAGGTGTTTTTTGGCGGTGACGCCGCGTTTGGCCCCAAAAATATCATCACCGCTGTGGCCCACGGGCACGAAGCGGCCATTTCGATCGACCTGTTTCTGAGCGGCCAGGACACCCGGCGCCGGCCGCCACCCACCACCAACCTGATGTCGCAAAAAATGGGCATCCACGAGTGGAGCTACGACAACGATGTGTCCAACGACAACCGATTCAAAGTGCCATGGGCCAAGGCTGAAATCGCACTGGCTAACATCCGGGTCGAGGTGGAGTTGGGTTTTGACGCCGCCACCGCATTCAAGGAGGCCAGCCGCTGCCTGAACTGCGACATCCAAACGGTCTTTACCCGCGAGACTTGCATTGAATGTGACGCCTGCGTTGACATTTGCCCCATGGACTGCATCACCTTCACCGACAACGGCGAAGAAGCCGACCTGCGCCAGCGCCTGAAAGCACCATCGGGTGACCTGACCCAGGCTCTCTACGTGTCAAGTGCCCTGAAGACCGGCCATGTGATGGTGAAAGACGAAGACATGTGCCTGCACTGCGGCCTGTGTGCCGAACGCTGCCCCACCGGCGCCTGGGACATGCAGAAATTTTTGCTCAACACGGCCCAGGCCGGACCCGCTGCAGGTCAACCCGCCATCGGCCGCAAGGAGATCGCATGAAACCCATTGAAGCCATCAACGACTTTGTCATCAAGTTTGCCAACGTCAACGGCTCTGGCTCGGCCTCGGCCAATGAGTTGTTTGCCAAGGCCATTCTGCGTATGGGCGTGCCGGTCAGCCCGCGCAACATTTTTCCTAGCAACATCCAGGGCCTGCCCACCTGGTACGAGGCCCGGGTTTGCGAGCAGGGATACCAGGGCCGGCGCGGCGGGGTCGACATGATGGTCGCCATGAACCCCCAAACCTGGGACGCTGATGTGGCCGAGATCGAGCCGGGCGGCTACCTGTTTTACGACAGCACCCGGCCTATCCCGGCCAGCCGCTTCCGGGCAGACGTGCAGGTGATCGGCGTGCCGCTGACCGACATCAGCAACGCCGCCTACACCGACCCGCGCCAGCGGCAACTGTTCAAAAACATCATCTATGTGGGCGCGCTGTCTGTGCTGCTGGACGTAGAAGCCGCGGTGTTTGAGAAACTGTTTGCCGAGCAGTACCGTGGCAAAGAGCTGCTGTTGGACTCCAATGTGCGCGCCCTGCACCTGGGCCGGGACTATGTGAAGCAGCACCTGCGGGCCCCCCTGGGCATACGGGTTCGGCGCTCCGACCGGGTGGGCGACCAGATATTTACCGACGGCAACAGCGCCGCCGCCCTGGGCTGCGTGTACGGCGGCGCTACGGTGGCCGCCTGGTACCCCATCACGCCGTCGTCCTCGGTGCCAGAGGCTTTTCAAAAATACTGCGACAAGTTTCGGGTGGACGCGGCCACCGGCCAGAACCGCTTTGCCATCGTGCAGGCGGAAGACGAGTTGGCCTCTATCGGCATGGTGGTTGGCGCCGGCTGGAACGGTGCCCGCGCCTTTACCGCCACATCGGGCCCCGGCGTGTCGCTGATGACCGAGTTCATCGGCCTGGCCTACTTTGCCGAGATCCCGGTCACCATCATCAATGTGCAGCGGGGTGGCCCGTCGACCGGTATGCCCACCCGCACCCAGCAGTCTGATTTGCTGTCGTGCGCCTATGCCTCGCACGGCGACACCAAGCATGTGATGCTGCTGCCCGAAGACCCGCATGAGTGCTTTGAGTTTGCCGCTGCCGCGCTGGACCTGGCCGACCGACTGCAAACTCCCATCTTCTTCATGACCGACCTCGACATTGGCATGAACCAGCGCCTGTGCCAGCCCTTTGTTTGGGACGACCAGCGCGACTACGACCGCGGCAAGGTCATGACCGCTGAAGAACTGGAGGCCGGCAAAGACTTTGGCCGTTACAAAGACGTCGATGGCGACGGCATTCCGTGGCGCACGCTGCCCGGCACCCACCCCAGCAAGGGCAGCTACTTCACCCGCGGTACCACGCGCGACCCCTATGCCCGCTACAGCGAGCGGGGGCCAGACTACATCTACAACATGGAGCGGCTGCTGCGCAAATTTGCTACTGCGGCAGACCTGGTGCCACAGCCCGTGCTGCGACCAGCGGCATTGCCCACCCCGATCGGCGTGCTTTACTTTGGCTCAACCAGCCCGGCCATGCAAGAGGCGCTGGACCAACTGGCGGCGGAAGGCATTGCCATCAACGCCATGCGGCTGCGGGCGTTCCCGTTCCCGGCCTCGGTCAAAGCCTTTCTGGACGAGCACAGCACCGTGTTTGTGGTGGAGCAAAACCGCGACGCCCAGATGCACTCACTGCTGGTGAATGAACTCTCGGTTGACCCGGCCCAACTGGTCAAAGTGTTGCATTACGACGGCACGCCCATCACGGCCCGCTTTATTGCCGGCTACATTCGCAAGGTGCTGCAACCGCGCGCACTGGCGCAGGGCAACCCCAACCTGAAGGAGGCCGCATGACCTACCTGGCCAAACCGGCTCTGCACCACCCCACGCTGACCCACAACCGTGTGGGCTACACCCGCCGCGACTACGAGGGCCGCATCTCAACCCTGTGCGCCGGCTGTGGCCATGACTCCATCTCGGCGGCCATTGTGCAGGCCTGTTGGGAGCTTGACATTGAGCCGCACCGCGTGGCCAAGCTCTCAGGCATTGGCTGCAGCTCCAAAACGCCTGATTACTTTTTGGGCGCAGCCCACGGTTTCAACACCGTGCACGGCCGCATGCCCTCTGTGCTGACCGGTGCCAACCTGGCCAACCGCGACCTGCTCTACCTGGGCGTGTCGGGCGACGGCGACTCAGCCTCCATCGGGCTGGGCCAGTTTGCCAATGCCATGCGCCGTGGCGTGCGCATGGCCTACATTGTGGAAAACAACGGCGTTTACGGCCTGACCAAGGGCCAGTTCTCGGCCACGGCAGACCGTGGCTCCAAGAGTAAAAAAGGCGTGGTCAATAACGACAGCCCCATCGACCTGGTGGGCCTGGCGCTGCAGCTCGGTGCCACCTATGTGGCGCGCGGCTTCTCTGGGGACAAGGCGCAACTGGTACCGCTGATCAAGGGTGCACTCGGTCATGGTGGCGCGGCTTTTATTGACGTGATCAGCCCCTGCGTGGCCTTTAACAACCATGGTGGCAGCACCAAGAGCTATGACTATGTGCGCCAGCACAACGAGGCGGTGAGCCGCATCGACTTCATCACCATCCGCGACGAGATCACCGCCGACTACCCCCCTGGGGACGTGGTGGAGGTGGAGCAGCACGACGGCCGCCACCTGCGCCTGCGCAAGTTGCGCCAAGACTACGACCCGACCGACCGCTATGCTGCCCTGAGCTACATGAACGACCACCAAGCCCGTGGCGAGGTGGTTACCGGCCTGCTGTACCTGGAACCGCTGGCCACTGACATGCACAGCGCACTGCACACCACAGACACGCCGCTCAACACCCTGGGTGTGAAACAGCTCTGCCCGGGCGCCAAGGCGTTGGACAAGCTCAACGCATCCCTGCGCTAAAAGGCCACCCCAACCCCTGAGGAGCGCACCATGTCAGACCGCACCGTTTCCCAATGCATGTCGCAGCGCCAACTGGTCAGCCTGCCCCCCACCGCCAATGTGTGGGAGGCGGCGTGCACCATGACCAAAGCCAATTGCGGCAGCGTGCTGATCATCGACCAGGCGGGTGCCATGCTGGGCATATTGACAGAGCGCGACCTCATGACCCGGGTGCTGGCCAAAGCGCTGGACGCCAAAGCCACCCCGGTGGCCAAGGTCATGACCCACCAACCCCACTGCGTGCCGCCGGAGCTGAAGGTATCAGACGCGGTGCTGATCATGATCGAGCGCGGTTTTCGCCACCTGCCAGTGGTGGCCCCTGGCGGCAAGATATTGGGCGTGTTCTCGGTGCGCGACGCCCTGCCGCGCGAGCTAGACCTGGCCGTCAGCCTGGCCCAGTTTCATGACCAGGTGAATGACGCTTTGGGTTAATTGCGCCGCCCGCTTTGGGGTGGTCTAATCGCCAATTCCGGTTCTGGACGCGGTGTCTGGCGCCACCGACTTGCTAGCGATTCGCCCCCTGAATCATGGACACCACACCCCCCGTAGCGCCCAAGCTGGTCACCAGCGCGGCCGTGGCGAGTGGGTTGAATATGGCGCAGTTTGGGTTTTACGGCGCTTGAGTCATATCCGCCGAACTTCAGTACTATCCTGTTCTCTACCGACTGGAATTGACATGGCTGACGATATTCGCTGGTTGCAACGCTTCGCGAATTACACCAAGGCGCTGCAGAGCCTGTCTGACGCGGTGGCACTGGCTGGCGAACGCCCGCTGTCCAAGCTAGAGCAGCTAGGCCTGATCCAGGCCTTTGAATTCACCCATGAGCTGGCCGGGAACGTGTTGAAGGACTATCTGGAGCAGCAGGGCATCTTTGGTCTGATTGGCTCGCGCGATGCCAGTCGCTCCGCGTTCCAAAATGGTTTGATCACCGATGGCGAGGCCTGGATGGGCATGATCAAGGCCCGTAATCTGACGTCGCATACCTATAACCCCGAGGTGGCCGACAGCGTCACGCGCGATATCTTAATGCGGTTTTACCCGGCCTTGGCTGCTCTGCAGCAACGCCTGGCGCCATTAACCCAAACTGGGCCTGCGCCATGAGCCTGGTTGCGCCAACCGCTGCCAGCATGGGCCTAAGTGACGCCACGCTGGAACAAATTTGCGCCACGCTGGCGAAATTTCCCCAGGTGGAAAAGGGCGTGCTGTACGGTTCGCGGGCCAAGGGTAACTTCAAACCCGGCTCTGATATTGACCTGACCTTGCGCGGCGATGGGCTGACGTTGTCATTGCTGGGAGACATTGGCATGGCTCTGGATGACCTGCTGCTGCCCTATGAGATCGACCTGTCGATTTATGAACAGCTCGGCCATGCCGAGCTGCTTGCCCATATTGACCGGGTTGGGCGGGTGATTTACCAGAGACTATGAAACACTTAGGCTTGTCTGCCGCAGATCTTTCAGAAGAGTCTTGACAATTCGTATCCCAATGCATGCGGTCCAGCGGTGAAATCAATCTACGCCACAGAACTGCCTGGCCAAGCAACTTCAGGAGTGACAGATGAACACCCTCAATCTTCGCAAATGGGACAGCGCGGAACACCTCAAAACCGAGGAGGACATGGCGCAGTACCTGGAGGCCTGCCTGCAGGAGGCGGGTGACGACGCCGCCTTTATCGCCAAGGCGCTGGGCAACATAGCCCGAGCGAAAGGCATGTCCCAACTCGCGCGCGATACCGGTTTGGGACGGGAAAGCCTCTACAAAGCCTTGTCTGGCGAAGGTAACCCCAGTTTTTCGACAATCCTCAAAGTCACTGCAGCACTGGGAATCCACCTTCACGCACAAACCGCATCGGGCAGCTAAACCCGCCCCAAATCCAACGCAAACGGAAACTCCCGGCTACCCGCCACATGAACCGTGGGTGCCGCCCATATTGACCGGGTTGGGCGGGTGATTTACCAACGGGTCGACAACTAACTGTAGCTGACCGCCAGGTTGGCAGCGGTTACCGTCACCGTTTTGCCCACGGTCGCAGCGTAGGTCTTGGTTTTAATGTTGTCCACAAACACAAACTCGCCCTTCACGTTGGCAGCGGTCACCGTCATCAAGAGGTAGCCGCGGCGTTGGGTGTCTGAGTAGTTGACATCACTGACCAAGCCCATTCCGGAGCCGTTAACACCGTTGGTGAGCAGGGTGCCGTCGATGGTGGAGGCTAAGCCCCCAAGGCCCGCGCTTTCAAAGCCCGGTGCGGTGACCGAGGCGGTGGCAAATTCCACACCGATCTGGCTTGTGCCGTCCAGCGATTTAAGGTTGTTAAACCATGCGTTGTGCGAATCGCCAGACAACACCACCAATTTTTTCCCGGTTGCCTTGATGGTTTGTAACAAGGTCTCGCGCTGAATCGGGTAACCATCCCAGGAGTCCATATTGATGGGGATCTTGAACTCAGTCCTTGGGCCTGTGAGATAGGTGTTGACAGCAGCGCGAAATGCGGCAGTGCCCTGTGCAAAGGCCGCCACGACCGACTGGGGGTACCACAGCTTGGCCATGATGTCCTGGTTACCGATGATTTGCCAGGTGGTGGTGGCTGCGCCAATGTTGTCAGTCAGCCACTTGAACTGGGTGTTGCTGATCATCTTGTTGGCGGCATCGGGGTATACGCCTGCCACCGGCGTCAGTCCCGCGGCGTAGTCGGCCCACGTGTAGGGTTGTACCCTGGGGTCCAAGGGGTCGCCGTAGTAGCCATAGACCTGCTTGGTACGGCCTTCAATGCGTGTGTCCAGCATGTGCAGACTGAACAAAGTGCCAAAGTCAAAATTGCGGTAAATCTTCAGCAGGTTACTGCTGTCAGGTGTGCGGATAGGCATCCATTCGTGATACGCCCGGGCAGCAACAGCTTTGCGTGAGGCCCATGTGCCCTGGGTGGCAACGTCGTGGTTTTGGGCGCCATCCATATAGGCATTGTTGGTAAATTCATGGTCGTCCCAGATGGTAATCCAGGGCATCTTGGCGTGTAGGGCTTGCAAATTAACGTCTTGGCGGTATTGCGCGTAGCGCGTGCGGTAGTCGCTTAGGGTGACGATGTCGTTGGCTGGGCTAACGACGCGCCCCAAGCTGACGGCCGTGACGGTGTTGTCAGTGGCATTGGTGTTACCAAATTTGGCTGGGTCCGAGCCGTATTCGTAGATGTAATCACCCAGGTGAATTGCGAATTGTGCACCCGAATTCATGGCGCTGTCATACACATTGAAAAAGCCGGCCGAATACAGCGTGCAGGAGAAAACTGCAAACTTGACCGAGGTGGCGCTGGCCGACGGCAGAGTGCGTGTGGTACCCACGGCAGAAGAGGCCCCAGTCTCATCAACGAAACGGAAGAAATAAGTGTTGTCTGGCGCCAAGCCGGTGGCGTCCACTTTGGCGGTATTGCCAGCGGAGTAGGTGGCGGTTGTCGTACCCCAGCTAATGACCTTCGTAAAGGCTGCGTCACTGGCAATCTGCCAAGTCAGTTGGACGTCATTTTCTAGGTTGGGACGCTTGGCATGAGTCCACAGGATGACACGGTCGGCCAAGGGGTCGCCGCTGGCCACGCCATAGAGAAACTGCGCCGGTGTTGGGTTCGTGCCACCGCAGGCTGTCAGCGTCGAAGCACCACCCAGTGCTGCTAGTGTGACGGTTGTGGTGATGAAATCGCGTCGAGTGGACTGGGTCATTTTCAGGGCCTTTTAAGTTGTGATCCTGATTTCACCAGCCCCATGTGACGACTTGATTAATGCGCAGAATCTCCTCAAGAAAAAAGTCATTTGTTGTCACCAGAGTTACACGCCGAGGTCAGATCATGCGGAGGCGGCGCTGTGCCGTTTACCACCTTCCCGAGGTCCACCATGTCCACTGATCCAAAGCATGAAATCGAAATTGACGTTGCCGAAAGCCTCACGACAGAATCGTTCGATGATGAATTTGAAACCATAGGCGACTACCACCGCAAGGCCGCACACTACTTTTCGCAGGCTGCCAAGCATCACCTTGCTGCTGCCGCCGCAGATGACGAAGGCGATGAAACTGCTATGGAACTGAATGCCTTCAAAGCCTACCGTGACCAACTCAACGGCGTTCAGTGTGCTGAAATTGCGGCAATGGAAAGCGGAGACAAAGCCGACTCATCAGAAGGCTTGGATGAAGAAGAAGGCGCCGATCTGTAAATAGTCTGCATCTGAGCCCGTCGACGCTCTGTGTCCACAGAGCTGCTAGCGAGGGCCATTCAAATAGGCCGCCACGGCGGTCTGGGTTGAGGGAGTCCTTAGTAGCGTCCTGTGGTTGGTGCCTGGCACCACGATCACCGGGCCCAGCCCGTGCAAGCGGGCCGCCAGGGCCAGGCTGTTCTGGTGTGAGATGCGGGTGTCGCTTGCGGCAAGCAAGAGTGCCGTTTTGGTCTTGATCTGGGCGGCGTCACTGCGGCAGTCGAATTTCTGATGCAGGGTCCAACGCATGGCATAGAGAACATGCCGCTTGCGCACCAACTGCACCATGCTTTCAAAAGGCGACAGCAGCACCAAGCGGCTCACTTGACGGCGGGCTGCCACCGCCAACGCCATGGCTGTTCCCAAGCTGCGCCCGACCAACACCATCTCGTCGCATTGGTTGCCCTCCAGCCGACAGACTTCATCAAAGATTTTCAAGGCATCAGCCTTGGCGGTGGCCTCAGATGAGCGCCCGCCGGATTGGCCAAAGCCGCGGTAATTGAATGCATAAATGGTCCAAGGCCCCAGATAGGTGGCCATACCGCAGGCCCAGCCGACATGCTCGTTGCGGCCGCCAAAGTAAATCAGGACCTGACGCTGCTGCGCCTGCAGCGGCTTGCATACCCAGCCCTCCAACTGCACCATGTCGGTCACCGCCAGTCGCAGGGGCTGCACGGTATGCTGGCTGTCAAACGGACCAGGCAACAGTGGGCGCAATCGCGTCGGCTTACCAAAAATAATCCGCCCCTGCGCGACCCACAAAAACAAGGCGACGGCGGCGTAGCCGAATAAGACGGCCAGCGCCAGGTCGATAAAACTCACTTGCATGTCAATGCGGTTTGGATTGAAGCCCTTCCCACCCGCTAAGCCAACAGCTAGACCCGCCGCAGATCCAAGGTAAACGGAAACTCCCGGCTGCCCGCTATATGCACCGTGGGCGCCGCCGCGCTAATGGTGCCGGGGGTGTGGCCCATGGCGACGAAGCGGGACAGGCGGCGGCTTTCGGCCTCAAAGGCGTTGACTGGCAGCGTCTCGTAGCTCAGGCCGCCCGGGTGGGTGACGTGGTAGCGGCAGCCGCCCACCGAGCGCTTCATCCAGGTGTCGACGATGTCAAAGGTGAGCGGCGCATGGATGCCGATGCTGGGGTGCAGGCTTGACGGCGGGTTCCAGGCCTTGTAGCGCACCCCGGCCACAAACTCACCCTTGGTGCCGGTGGGCTGCAGCGGCAGGGCGTGGCCGTTGCAACTGACCGTGTAGCGGCTGGGGTTGAGGCCGCTGACGCGCACCTCAATGCGCTCCAGGGACGAGTCCACGTAACGCGCGGTGCCGGCGGCGCTGCCTTCCTCGCCCATCACATGCCAGGGCTCCAGCGCACTGCGCAGGCTCAGCGTCATGCCGGTGCTGCTCACACTGCCGATCAGCGGGAACCTGAACTCATGGTGCGGCGCAAACCAGCTGTCGTCAAAGGCAAAGCCGGCCTGGCGCATCTCAGCCAGCACATCGGCAAAGTCGGCGGCAATGAAGGTGGGCAGCATGAAGCGGTCATGCAGCTCGGTGCCCCAGCGCGTCACCGGCGCCTGGTAGGGCGTGTGCCAGAAGCGCGCCACCAGCGCGCGCAGCAACAACTGTTGCACGATGCTCATGCGCGGGTGCGGCGGCATCTCAAAGGCGCGCAGCTCCAGCAGGCCCAGGCGGCCGGTGGCCGAGTCGGGCGAGAACATCTTGTCGATGGAAAACTCGCTGCGGTGGGTGTTGCCGGTCACGTCCACCAAAATATTGCGCAGGGTGCGGTCCAGCAGCCAAGGCGGCATGTTGCCCCCACGCTCTCCCGCCGCCTTGTGGATTTCGCCCAGCGCAATCTCCAGCTCGAACAGCTGGTCGTTACGCGCTTCGTCCACGCGGGGTGCCTGGCTGGTGGGGCCGATGAACATGCCGCTGAACAGGTAGCTCAGCGAGGGGTGGTTGTGCCAGTACAGCAGTAGGCTGGCCAGCAGCGTGGGCCGGCGCAAAAAGGGGCTGTCGGCGGGTGTGGCGCCGCCCATCACAAAGTGGTTGCCGCCGCCGGTACCGGTGTGGCGACCGTCGGTCATGAACTTTTCGGCGCTCAGGCGTGACTCAAAGGCGACCTGGTACAAAAATTCGGTGTTGTGCACCAGCTCGTCCCAGTGGGCCACCGGGTGGATGTTGACCTCAATCACGCCGGGGTCGGGGGTGACTTGCAGCAGCTTCAGGCGGGGATCGCGCGGCGGCGCGTAACCCTCAAGCACGATCTGCATGCCCAGTTGCTCGGCCGTGGCCTCCACGGCAGTGAGCAGGCGCAGGTAGTCTTCCAGTTCCTCCAGCGGCGGCATAAAGACATACAGCACACCCGATTTGACGCCCACCGACTCGGCCTTGGGGCCGCTGGCGCGGCGCGGGTCGCGCACCTCAACGCAGAGTGCAGTGCGGGCCAGCCAGTGGGCGGATTCCTTGGCGGCTGGGGCGCGGTGGCTGGTGCCGGAGCCAGCGCCATTGCCAGTGGTGGTAGCGGTAGCGGTGACAGTGGCGGTGGCGGCGTTCGAGGTGCTTTGCTGGGTCACCGGCGCGATGCCGACCGGCGCCGGCGCGGTGGCCAGGGCATCGCGGGCGGGCAAGGCGACCTTGGGCACCGAGGGGTCAGCCTCGTTCAAGTACGGGAAATCGGCCTCGCTGACCCAGGGCAGCGAATCCAGCGGCAGGCGCAGGCCCATGGGTGAGTCGCCGGGCATCAGGTAAAGGCGCTCATCGCGCACAAACCAGGGGCCGGTGCGCCAGTGCGGGCCGGCCTGGTCTGCGCCCTCAACGGCTTTGATGGGCAGCACGTAGCCAATTTCGCTGTCGAGCTTTTGTTCAAACACCCGGCGCAGGCGCATGCGTTCCATCTCGTCGCCAAGCTTGGAATCAAATGGGTCCACATTGACCGGAAGGCGGCGTTCGCGCCACAGGTAGTACCAGACGTCTTCGTAGGCGCTGAGCATGTAGGCGTCGCTCAGGCCCAGCTGCGCGGCCAACGCCCGGGTGAAGCGTTGGGCGTCGGCGCTGGTGTACTGCGTGGGCAGGCGTTCGTCAGCAAACAGGGCAGGGTTGGCCCACACCGGCTGGCCGTCGGCACGCCAGTAAATGTTAAGGGCCCAGCGCGGCAGTTGCTCGCCGGGGTACCACTTGCCCTGGCCGAAATGCAAAAAGCCGCCCGCGCCGTAGTGGTCGCGCAGCTTGTGCACCAAGGCCGTGGCCAGGCCGCGCTTGGTCGGGCCCATGGCGTCGATGTTCCACTCTGGTGCATCGCGGTTGTCCACCGCCACAAAGGTAGGCTCGCCACCCATAGTCAGGCGCACATCGCCAGCCACCAGCGCCTGGTCCACCCGTTGGCCCAGGGCCATCACGGCCTGCCATTGGCCGTCGGTGTAGGGCTTGGTCACGCGCGGGGTTTCGAGCAGGCGTGTCACTGCCATGTGGTGGCTGAACTCGACCTCGCACTCGTCGATGCCGCCCTCGATCGGCGCAGCCCCTGAGGGCTGGGGCGTGCAGGCCAACGGAATGTGGCCCTCACCGGCCAGCAGGCCCGAGGTGGCGTCCAGCCCAACCCAACCGGCGCCAGGCAGGTAGACCTCGCACCAGGCGTGCAGGTCTGTAAAGTCCACCTCGGTGCCGCTGGGGCCGTCCAGCGACTTGACGTCGGGCGTGAGCTGGATCAGGTAGCCCGACACAAAGCGCGCCGCCAGCCCGCAGTGGCGCAGCAGTTGCACCATCAGCCAGGCCGAGTCTCGGCAAGAGCCTGAGCCCAGAGCCAGGGTTTCTTCAGGCGTTTGCACCCCCGGTTCCATGCGGATCAGGTAGCTGATGTCCTGGTGCACCATCTGGTTCACCGCCACCAAAAAGTCAATGCTGCGGCGCTCACTCAGGTCGATGCGTGCCAGGCAGGCCTTGAACACGTCGCCAGCCGGTTCTGCGGCGAGGTAGGGGATGAGCTCCTGCGCCAGCAGGGCCTCGTACTTAAACGGGTAATGGTCGGCGCTGGGCTCCAAAAAGAAGTCAAACGGGTTGTAAACCGCCATCTCCACCACCAGGTCCACCGTCACCTTGAACTCTTTGGCGGGCTTGGGGAAAACCAGCCTTGCCTGGTAATTGGCAAACGGGTCTTGCTGCCAATTGACAAAGTGCCCGGCCGGCTCGACCTTGAGCGAGTAGGAGATGATTTTGCTGCGGCAATGCGGGGCAGGTCGCAGCCGGATCACCTGGGGCCCAAGATTGATGGACTTGTCGTAGCGGTAATGGGTGGTGTGGGTCAGCGCGGCGTGGATGGGCATCGGGGGTCTCGGTGATCTCAGTGAGGGCAGGCTAGGGCTACATCGAATCGGCCAGCATGGCCTGGTAGTCGTCGGCGCTGGCCAGGCGCGGGTTGGTTTTGTGGCAATGGTCGGCCAGCGCGCCGGTGATGACGCGGGCAAAGCTGTCGGACTGCACGCCCATGGCGGCCAGGCCGGTGGGCAGGCGCAGCCGGGCGTTCATCTCTTGGATGGCTTGCGGGATGTCTGTGGCGGCCGCAAGACCCATGGCCTGCGCCATGCGCTGCAGGCGGTGCTCTTGTTGGATGGATGGCGCGCTGGCGTTGAAGGTGACCACCGCCGGCAAAAACATGGCGTTGAGCGTGCCGTGGTGGAGGCGCGGGTCGACCCCGCCCAGGCTGTGGCTCAGGCTGTGCACGCAGCCCAGGCCTTTTTGGAAGGCCATGGCCCCCTGCATCGAGGCGCTCATCATGTTAAGGCGGGCCTCGCGGTCCGAACCGTTGCTGGTGGCGCGCTCGATGTGGGCCCAGCCACGTGTCAGGCCATCGAGCGCGATGCCGTCTGCCGGTGGGTTGAAGGCCGGCGCCATGAAGGTCTCCATGCAGTGGGCGATGGCGTCCATGCCGGTGGCGGCCGTCAATTGAGGCGGGAGGCCCAGTGTGAGCTCGGGGTCGCAGATGGCGGCTTTGGGCACCAGGTGCCAGGAATGAAACCCCAGTTTGCGGCCGTCGTCCACGATCAAAATGGCGCCACGCGCCACCTCGCTGCCGGTGCCGCTGGTGGTGGGCACGGCAATGATGGGCGCCACCCGCTCGCTGATGCGGGCCGAGCCGCCCTCGATGGTGGCGTAATGCGTGAGCGGCCCCTCATGCGTGGCGGCGATGGCCACGCCCTTGGCGCAGTCGATGGCGCTGCCGCCACCCAGGGCAATTAGGCCGTCGCAGCCCTGGGCACGGTACACGCTGGCGGCAGCGCGCACCGCCGCCTCAGTCGGGTTGGAAGGGGTCTGGTCAAACACCGCCACCGGCCAGCCCGGCAGCACATCCAGGGCCCGCTGCAGCAGGCCGGCCGCCTTGACGCCAGCGTCGGTGACGACCAGCGGGCGGCTGATGCCAACGCGCTCACACTCTTGCTTGAGCAAGGAGAGCGCGCCAAAGTCAAACTGGATCTGGGTGATGTAGTTGATGAAGGCCATGGTGTTGGGGTGTACGATCTGAAAACTGAACTGTAACAACAAGCACCCGGCCTGTGTGGCCGAAGCACTACCCAGCCATGCCGACACCGCGCCGAGAGGATTTCCGTTTTATCAGCCCGCTGCGGGTTCGCTGGTCTGAAGTTGACCAGCAAAAAGTGGTCTTCAACGCCCATTACCTCACCTACTTTGACATTGCCATCACCGATTACTGGCGCGCCATGGCCATTCCCTACGAGGCGAGCATGCCTGGCCTGGGGGGCGAACCCTTTGTGCGCAAGGCCGCGGTGGAATTTCATGCCTCGGCCCGGCTGGACGACCAGTTGGAAGTGGGCCTGAAATGCGCGCGCATCGGTACCTCGTCCATGGGCTTTGTGGGCGGCATTTTTAGGGACGAGCAACTGCTGATCAGCAGCGAGCTGGTCTATGTGTTTGCCGACCCGCACGCTCAGGTGTCAGTGCCGGTGCCCCATCGCTTACGCGAGATCATGCTGGGCTACGAGGCTTGCGAGCCGATGACCCGCACTGAGATGGGCGCCTGGGCAGCCCTGGCCGCGGAGGTGCTGTCGCTGCGGCAGGACGCGGGTTTGGCTGAGGCCGAAGACGCGGGCGACACAACGGCGCTGCACGTTTTGCTGCGCAACCGGCTCGGCCTGCCGGTGGCCTGCGGCCGGTTACTGCCGACTGTGGATGGCATTGCGACGATCGATCGGCTGGGTGTGCGCCGCGTACTACGCGGCTCGCATTACGGCCGTGCCACCTTGATGGCGCTGCTCAGGGCAGCCGAAGACCGGGGCGACCACACTTTGCAGGTGCACGCCACTCGCGGCAGCCGCGGTTTTTTTGAACGCCACAGTTTTGCGGCATTCGGTGAGCCGTTTGAGATGGACAGCGTGGTCTACACCACGCTACGCCGCGCCCTGTAATGGTCTTCCAGTTTTCGATCAGTCATCCCGTTTTGGATCCGTCATCCCCGACCTGATCGGGGATCCATCTCGCTGCGCCTAAATGTCGGCCAGCAGAGGGTAGGGTGCCGGGCTCACCGTCAGGGCCGGGCCCGTGGCGCTGCCCAGGTGCAGACCGCCGGCGCCAACGGCGCTGATTTGCAGCGACACGATCGCATCCCAACCTAGGCCCACGCTGGTCGGTAGGGGGGCGGCCTGCGCCACCGTGCCACAGGGCTGGTCAGGCTCGCTGGTCTGGAATATCTCGTCGCCAGCTTTGAGTTCAGTGTCAGCATGGGCCAAAAAAGCCCGCCGTTTGAGCGTGCCGCGAAACTGGCTGCGCGCCACCACCTCCTGGCCCGGATAACAACCTTTTTTGAAATTGACGCCACCGACCGACTCGTAATTGAGCATTTGCGGCACAAAGGCGTCCGCGACTGGCGGACTGATCGTGGCAATACCGCTGCGCACCTCGCCCCAGGCCCAAACCGCTGGATCCAGGGCCTCGCCCGCTGGCACTGCGATGCCCACCGGCGCCACCCAAAGGCCACGTCTTACGCCATCAGCCGGGTACAGCACCACCAGGTTCGCAGCCTCTAAATCGAGCTTAGCCCATACGGGACGGTCTTTCTCTGCTACCAAATCCATAGCGCTTCCAGCCAGACCGATCACCGAAAAATCAGCGCTGGCGTCGCTCAGCTTGGCCTTGGCACGCATCACAAACATCGACAGGCGCTTGAGCGTGGGCGCCAAAATGTCCTGCGGGCAGACCAGAAGCAACTCGGTCGGGCTGCGTTTGAAGACCACAAAACTGGCCTGCATTCTGCCCTTGGCCGAGCAAAATGCCGCCAATCGGGCCTCGGCTTGGCCAAGCAGCGCCGTGTCTTGCGTCAATTGGCCATGTAAAAAGCTGGCTGCGTCCAAACCCTCGGCCCGGATCACGCCAAGCTGGGACAGGTGGGCGACGCCTTGCAGGGTGGGGATGTTCATGGGCTGAATTATCATGCTTGCATTGTGACTCTGGGGGCTTTGGGGCTGTGCGTCGATTTTTAACTGTGCTGGGCGTATCTGGCCTGCTGGCTGTCCTGCTGGCTGGTTCGGTAGTGTGGTGGCTGAGCCACGACCTCAATCCCGGCGCGCTGGCGCTGGAGCTGGCGGTCGACCCCGGCACTGCGCCGCGCGGCGTAGCGCAGGGCGTGCAGGAGGCGGGCGCAAAAGTCAACCCGCTGCTACTGTATGCCTGGTTCCGGTTGTCGGGGCAGTCGCGCCAGATCCGCGCCGGCAATTACGAGATCGAGCCTGGCAGCACGCCACGCAGCCTGTTGCGCAAACTCGTACGCGGTGAGGAGTCTCTGCGCACCGTGACCTTGGTGGAGGGTTGGACCTTTCGACAAGTGAGAGCGGCGCTACAAAAAGAAGAGCTACTCAGGCCCGACACGCAAGGGCTGGCGCCCGAAAAGATCATGGAAGCCTTAGGCCTGGCTGGGGTGCCAGCAGAGGGCCGTTTTTACCCGGACACCTACAGCTACGGCCGCGGCAGCAGCGATTTAGCGCTGCTCAAGCGCGCCCTGCACGCCATGGACCGCAAATTGGAGGCGGCCTGGCAGCGCCGTCAGCCCAACTCGCCGCTGCGTACGCCGCAGGAATTGCTGGTGCTGGCCAGCATCATTGAAAAGGAAACCGGCCGCAGCAGCGACCGGCCGGTGATCAGTGGTGTGTTCAACAACCGTCTGCGGATTGGCATGCCGCTGCAAACCGACCCCACTGTGATTTACGGCCTGGGCGAGGCCTTTGACGGCAATTTGCGCCGGCGTGACCTGCTGGCCGACACGCCGTGGAACACCTACACACGCCGCGGTTTGCCGCCCACCCCGATCGCGATGCCGGGCTGGGGTTCCTTGCAGGCGGCTGTTCAGCCCGCCAGTACGCCGGCCCTGTACTTTGTGGCGCGCGGTGACGGCAGCAGCGCCTTCAGCAGCAGCCTGGAAGAGCACAATCGGGCGGTGAACAAATACCAGCGGGGACAGTGACCGGATGGCTACAGTAACGACAAGCGGGACAGGCGGGACAGGCATCCTGATCAGTTTTGAGGGGATTGATGGGGCCGGCAAATCGACCCATATCGAGTCTTTGGCCCAAGCCCTGCGGGCGCAGGGTCGCACACTCACACTCACCCGCGAACCTGGCGGCACGCCACTGGCAGAGAAACTGCGCCTGCTGCTCTTGCACGACCCGATGGACGCCATGACCGAGGCGCTGCTGGTGTTTGCAGCCAGGCGCGACCACCTGCAATCCTGCATCGAGCCGGCACTGGCGCGCGGCGAGGTGGTGCTGTGTGACCGATTCACCGATGCGACCTTTGCTTACCAGGGTGGCGGGCGCGGCTTTGATCTCGAGATGCTCTCATATTTAGAGCAACAAGTGCAGGCGCGACAAGGGCTACAGGCCAATTTGATTCGCCAACCTGACCTGACCGTGTGGTTTGACCTGGCCCCTGAGATAGCGGCGGTACGGCTGGCCGACACGCGCTTACCCGATCGCTTCGAGGCCCAACCGCTCGAGTTTTTCCGTCGGGTAGCAGCCGGCTATGGCCAACGCCAGCAGGCGGACCCGGGGCGGTTTGCCCGGATCGACGCCAGTCAGCCGCGTGAATCGGTATGGCTGGCCGTGCAGCAGGCAGTGCAATCACGGGGCTGGCTGCCATGATGGCGACGCCCCCCTGGATTGCGGCGCAGGCCAGCCAACTGCTCACCCAGCGTGGGCACGCCTGGCTACTGGCCGGGCCATCCGGTCTGGGTCAATATGATCTGGCACTGGCCTTGGCGAGCGCCTGGCTGTGTGAGCGGCCCAGCGAGGAGGGTGCTTGTGGTCAGTGTGGCAGTTGCCATGCTGTGGCGGTACGTACTCACGCTGACCTGTGCGTCCTGATGCCCGAAACCCTGATGCTGACACTGGCCTGGCCACTGGGCGAAAAGGCCCAGGCTGAACTGGATAACGCCAAGCGCAAGCCCAGCAAGGAGATCAAGGCTGAGGCCATGCGCGACGCCATTGAGTTCAGTCAACGCACCAGTGCGCGCGGACGTGGCAAGGTGGTGCTGGTGTACCCGGCTGAGCGCATGAACCACGTCACAGCCAACGGGCTGCTCAAAACTCTAGAGGAGCCATCTGGCGACCTGAAGTTTGTGCTGGCCAGTGAGGCGGCGCACCAGTTGCTGCCCACAGTGCGCAGCCGGTGCCTCTGGCATGGGATGTCGTGGCCATTGGCCGAGCAGGCGCTGGGCTGGCTGCAAGGTCAAGGCGTGCCACAGGCTCAAGCCAGTATTTTGTTGCGCGCAGCTGGCGGGCGGCCCCAGGATGCCTTGCAGTTTTTTCAGTCGGGCCGTGATGCGGCCATCTGGCAAGCGCTGCCGGCCGCTGTGGCGCGCGGTGATCTGGCCGTGTTCAAGGACTGGTCGCCGGCGCAGGTGGTGGACGCGTTGCACAAGCTGTGTCACGACATGCTGGTGGTGCTCTCGGGTGCTGGACCACGCTTTTTTGAACCTGCGCAATTGCCGAAAGGCAGCTCACTGAGGGCGCTCAGCGATTGGAGCCGTGCGCTGACGGCCACCAGCCGCACTGTTGAGCACCCTTACAACGCTGGCCTCATGCTTGAAGCTCTGGTGAGCCAGGCCCGCATCGCGCTCAATGCCCGCGCCTGATTCGCCCCGACACATGTTCACCGATTCCCACTGCCATTTGAATTTTGCCCAGTTGCAGGCGCAACTCCCGGCCATCCGGTTGGCCATGGCCGAGGCGCAGGTGGACCGCGCCCTGTGCATTTGCACTACCCTGGAGGAGTTTGCCGAAGTGCATGCGCTGGCTTTGGGCTATGACAACTTTTGGGCAACCGCCGGCGTTCATCCGGACAACGAAGGCGTGGCAGAACCCACCTTGGCTGACCTGATGCACCTGGGGGCCTTGCCCCGCGTGGTGGCCATTGGTGAGACTGGGCTGGACTATTACCGGCTAAACGGGCGTAACGTGTCCGAGATGGCCTGGCAACGCGACCGCTTTGAAGTTCACATTACTGCAGCCCGGCAATTGGCCAAGCCTCTGGTGATCCATACACGCAGTGCATCCGTGGACACCTTGGCACTGCTGCGGGCGGCCGGAGAAGACGGGACGGCTGGCAGCGCTGGCGGTGTGTTTCACTGCTTCACAGAGACCGCCGAAGTGGCGCGCGCTGCGCTCGACCTGGGTTTTTACATTTCGTTCTCGGGCATCCTGACCTTCAAAAACGCGCAAGATTTACGTGATGTAGCGGCCTTTGTGCCGCTGGACCGCATGCTGATCGAGACCGACAGCCCCTACTTGGCGCCTGTACCCTACCGCGGCAAGACCAACAACCCTTCTTATGTGCCTTATGTGGCGGCACAAATTGCCAGTGTTCGGCAATGCGAGGTGGCGCTGATTGCAGAGCACACCAGTCGAAATTTTGAGACCTTGTTCAAAGGGGTTGTCGCCTGATCGTTCGCGAATTTTAATACTTGGTTTTTTACATGAAGAAAATTTTATATCTACTTGTTTTCATTGGATATTCTTCAGCTTTCGCTGGTTCTTACGAAGATTTTTTCAAGGCCATCAAGGAGAACAATGCCGCGGTAGTGACCCAGTTGCTGCAGCGTGGTTTTGACGTCAATGCGGTTAACCCAGCGGGCGAGCATGGCCTGTTGCTGGCGTTTAGGGAGCCTCATCTCAAGGTGGCGCACGCCTTGATGGCATGGCCGAAGGTCGTGGCTGAGTCGCGGTCAGCGCAGGACGAGAGTCCCCTGATGCTGGCGGCTCTGCATGGCTTACTGGCGGATTGCAAGACCCTGATTGACTTGGGCGCCGATGTCAATAAACCAGGCTGGACGCCATTGCATTACGCTGCCACCCGGGGTCATTTGGCTGTGATCACTCTGTTGCTGGATGAACATGCCTACATTGACGCCGCTTCGCCCAACGGCACCACGCCACTGATGATGGCGGCTCACTACGGTACGGCGTCGGCGGTCAAACTGCTGCTTGAGGGGGACGCTGACCCGACCCTGAAAAATAGCCTGGGGTTAACCGCCTTGGACTTTGCTCAAGGCAACAACAGGTTGGAGTCGGCGGCCATCATCAGCGCATTTATCCGTGTGCGGTAGCGTTCTGGGGCTGGGTCGGGGTCGGGGTCGCGGGCAACATCGGTTAATTAATTGATACGATGTATATTATGTTAATAAAATACACCACTATTCGGCATTAAGATAACAGCGGTAAAAAAACGTGCCCATCCATCGCGGCAAAAATGGCGGCCAATACCGGCCAAGGCATGAACGTGGACAACAAGACAGGCGCCAGCGGTAACATTGGTACCGACTTTGCAGCCCGGGCACGCCCCGACGGTCACACGCTGCTCTTGGGCTCACCAGGCACCATGGCGATCAACCCGTGGCTGTTTGCGAAGCTGCCTTATGACGTTCAAAAAGATTTTTTGCCCGTGACGCAGCTGGTGTCATTTCCTCAGGTGGTCGTGACCAGTCCCAAGCAGAACATCAAGTCGATCCCAGACCTCCTCAAAGCGGCCAAGGCCCAGCCAGATAAATTCGCACACGCCTCCTCCGGACCGGGCACGACGTCCCATCTGGTCATGGAGTTGATCAAGGCCGATGCCGGGATCACGATGATTCACGTCGGTTACCGCGGTGGCGCACCCGCGATGCAGGCGCTGATGGCGGGCGAGGTGCAGACCGGCGTGGAGGGACTGCTTTCGCTGGTTGGGCAGATCAAGGCGGGCGCGATTGTGCCGCTGGCAGTGACCTCGCTCAAGCGCTCCCCTCAATTGCCCGAGGTCCCCGCCATGTCTGAATTCATTCCGGGTTTTGATGCCACGGCCTGGATAGTCCTGATGGCACCCGCAGCCACGCCAGCCAGCGTGGTCACCCGAATTGCGGCCGAAGTCAAAAAGGCGCTCGATGACCCAGGCGTACGGCAACAACTCGATGCGCAGGGTGCCACCGTGATTGGATCAAGCCCGCTGGACACCGCTGCCTTTTTGCGCGGCGAGCTGAGCAAATTCAAGCGGGCTGTGGAGATTTCAGGCGCTAAAGCGGAGTAGCGCATCCGGGGCGGTGCATCGCCTGGCAGGAATCAGCGCAGGGCTTGGGCCACTTGCCACGCCAGGCCGAAGGCCTGGGCTAGGCCGTTGCCGGGCAAATAGCCGTCAGCGCCGCGGCCCGACAGACCTGCTGCGGCTCCGCCAGCGGCAAACAGCCCGGGAATAGGACGCCCGTCCTGCCCCAGCACCCGCCCGTCACTGTCTGTGAGCAAACCACCTTGGGTGTGAGACAGCGCACCGGTGACCCACGACGCCTTTAAAGGCGCGGACAAGACCCTTGCAAATTCAGCGCGACCTAGCGGATCACGTGCCCTGCCCTGAGCGAAGCGCGTCACCTGCGCCAATGTATCCTCCAGTGCATCGGCGGGTACCCGCGCCACGTCTGCCAGACCGCTGACATCGTCGGCGCTCATCACGCGCCCGGCATCCACAGCCTGCTGGTAGGCAGAATGGTTTGTCAACTGCGCTTCAATCGCCCCGTCAAACACCTCCAGAACCATGCCACCGTGTTGCCGCAGGACATGCGGAGCCAGAGCGGACGGCCCCAGGTCTTCCCGGACAAACCGAAGACCCGCATCATTGACCATGATGCCACCCAAAGCGGGAATGGACATGCCCAGGCGGGTTGCGCCGCCGGGATGGGTATGGCCCTGGCCTTGGTAGCCGTCCATGCCCCAAAGCTGCCCGCCCCAACTTCGACCCAAGCGCAGTGTGCTGCCGTCCTGCGTAGGGGAGCCGTTGTTGAGGGCGCCAGCCATGTCGGGGATGAACTCCGCCACCATCTCTGGATCGGCAGCAAAACCGCCCCCCGCCAGCAGCACCTGGGGAACCTGCAGCTGACGCTGGACCAGGACACCAGACTCGGCGAGCGTCAATAAAAAATGATCCCCCCGAAACTCGATGGTGGGCAACTGCTGGTTGAACAAGATTGCCGGAGATCGTCTCAGCTGCTCGCGAAACCAGGCTTGAAATGATGCGCCGGACGCTGGCATCACACTGTGAAACCGCAGTTGCTGATGGCCGGGTGCGACCATGTCAGGCAGGAAGCGCAGCGGCGCCTGGCACCGATCAAGCAAAAAATCCACGACATGCGGCAAAGCCTGAGCCACCGCTTGACAGATACGATCATTCACGGAGTCACCGGCATAGGCTCGCAGGTCTGTCAGCCAGCCCTGTGGAGAGTCGTCGACGGCGGCGGCCCTCTGCAGCCTGGATCCGGCCGCTGGAAACAGCCCTCCGCTGATTGCAAAGTTGTTCGCTTGCTTCGCCATGGGGTCGAACAAGACCACGCGACGCCCACGGTCGTTGGCCGCCAATGCCGCCATCATGCCGGCGGCTCCAGCGCCGAGGATCGCCAGATCGGCTTGGGCCATGGAACTACTCCTCTTCCTTATTGACGATCTGCACGCTAGCCCCAGTACAACATAGCTTCACGGCCATCCACCAGTAACTGGGCATTGGCGCCCACCGGCAGCAGCACCTTGGTGGCAACGTGACCAAAAGGCAAATTGGTCAGCACCGGGATCTTGACTTGACTGCGAAGCCAGTCCACCACGCTTTGAAGCTTGTAACCTCGGTCATGCGGGACGAGCTTGAAGTCGGTGAATTGGCCCAAAATAATAGCCCGTTGTTGCCCCAGCACACCGGCGTGAAGCAACTGGGTCAGCATGCGCTCGATGCGATAGGGGTGCTCGGCCACGTCTTCAAGAAACAACAGCCCCTGCTTGACTTCCGGAAAATAGGGGGTACCCAGCAGCGAACTGAGTACGGTCAGGTTACCACCCCACAGCGTGGATTTTTTTATGCTAAAAGTGCCTCCAGGCCCCGTATCCATTGGCTTAGTAGCTATCAATTCTGCAGCATTAGTCGAAGGGGCCTTGGCGCTGGCGAGCTGGCGCCAGCCAGCGCCCTCCCCCTGCCCGCTCAGCAAATCGTCAAAGCAGGCGGCCATGATCTCGTCGGGCTGCGCCGGCGCTGCCATACCAAAACCTTCTCCCAGCGCCGGGCCGGCCCAGGTCACGCCGCCGGTACGGGCCAGCACCGCGCTCTGGAAGGCGGTGAAATCGCTGATGCCGACAAACAACATGCCTTTGTCGATGGCGCGCGCCACCTGCTTGTACTGAATACCACCCAAAATTCGCGTCAAGCCGTAGCCACCCCGCGAAATCAGCGCCACATCGGCGCCGCTGGCCGCCGCACGGTGAATCGCCGCCAGCCGGGTCGCATCGTCACCGGCAAAGCGCAGATGGCTTGCCAAAGCTGCCTCATCCACCTCAACCTGGTGCCCCAGCGCAGTCAGCCGCTTGATGCCACGCCGAAAGGCAGCCTTGTCGCGCACGGCGCCCGAGGGTGAGTAGACGTAAATGTGCTTGGTCATAAATAGGGGTCAGATTCCAATTAATCAGCCTCGATTATCTGGCCCACTGATCCCGCCATCTTGACGGGGCCAAAGCAGGCCACTGCCGCCTGCGCAATCGCTTGGCCGTGCTCCTGCACAAAATGGCCGGCCTCGGCCAACAGCATGGGCGCTGGGCAATGGCGGATGTCACCCTGTAGCGCGCTCATGACTGGCAAACCCAGCACCGGGTCTTGCATGCCAACGGCCATCAGCGTCTGGCCAGCCCACTTGTCTCGCCAAAACTCGCGGGCCTGCCTAGACAGCTCGGCGCCGTCAGAATCTTCACATTCCGGCACCAGAGCCGGAAAAGCCCGCAGTGCGGCACGGTAGCCCCGGTCTGGAAACGGCGCGTTGTAGGCGGCGCATTCGGCAGCGCTGAGATGCAGGTTGCCACGCCCCAAAAGGCGACCCACATTGAATTCCGGGTTGCTGGCGCACATGGCACGCCAAGCCAGAAAGCCGCTTGACAGCGGGGCGTCGCCCGTGGCCAACAGGGTGTTCATCGCCAGCAGGCCCTGGTAACGCGCCGGCTGAGCCATGGGCAGGGTCAAGCCCAAAATACCCCCCCAATCCTGCACCACCAGCACCACCCGCTGCAGGTCAAGCCGCTCGACCAATTCCAGCAACACCTGCCGGTGCCAGGCAAAGCTGTGTGCACTGTCTTTTTTAGGCTTGTCGCTTTTGCCAAAACCAATCATGTCTGGCGCCACCACCCGGGCGCCAGCCTGCACAAACACCGGAATCATCTTGCGGTACAGGTAGCTCCAGGCCGGGTTGCCGTGCAGGCAAAGGTAGGTCACGGTCGCGTCGCGCGGCCCCTCGTCCAGGTAGTGCAGGCGCAGACCGGCCAGGGCCGGCAGGTCGCTCAAATAGTGCGGGGGCCAAGGGTAATCGGGCAGGTGCTCGAACGCGTCGGACGGCGTGCGCAAGGCGTCTTCGCGCAGGGGGTGGTGGTTCATTCGCGCCTCCAGACGACGATTTTTGAAAAACTCTTGCAGCAGCGCCGCACAGGGCTCGGCCAAAACGCCGCTCTGCACCTCGGTCTGGTGATTGAGCTGCCGCTCGGCAAACAAATTGATGACCGAGCCTGCCGCGCCGGTTTTGGGGTCGGTCGCGCCGAACACGACACGTTTGAGCCGGGCGTGCAGCATGGCACCGACGCACATGGCACAGGGCTCCAAAGTCACATACAACACGCAGTCGTCCAGCCGGTAATTGCCCAGTACCTGGGCTGCGGCGCGCAAGGCCAGCATTTCGGCGTGCGCGCTCGGGTCGTGGCTGCCAATCGGCGCGTTACCGCCCTGCCCGACCACCCGACCCTGGTGCACCACCACTGCGCCCACCGGCACTTCGCCGGCCACACCCGCCAAACGGGCCTGCGCGAGCGCCAGGCCCATGGCGTCTTCGTCAGTCATTCTGGTCGGGTGTCGGCGCGGCCATGCCCAGGCGCGACATCCAGTCGGCCAAGGCCCGCTGGTGGTCGTTGCCACTGGCGTAGAGGGCATGCAGTTTGGCGTGCGACTCAGGCCGATGCTGGTTGAGCTTGAGCTTGCACGCCAGTTGGGTGACTTGCAGCTCAAAAGCCACGATGCCGCTCAGCATTTTCTGGGTATAGCCTTCGTCCAGGCTCTGCCACTGGGCGGCATAGCCCGGCTCATGGTCGGCGATCAGGTGTTTAAGCAACACATCCTTGTCTTCTGGCAGGTCAATCAATGTAGCCTCTACCTGACAGTGCACCGCCAGGTAATTCCAGCTCGGCACCCGGGTCAGATCGGGGTAGATTTTTGGCGTCAAGTAAGCATGGGGCCCAAAAAATGTGACCAACGCTTTGGGCCGGGCTTGCAGGTAACGCCAGTGCGGGTTGCCGCGCGCCACATGCCCGAGCAGCCGCCAGGGCTGATCCTGATCCTGCAAATTCAAAGGCAGATGGCTCACAAACGGAAAACCACTGTCATCCACACTGATCAGGCTGGCCAACGGGTAGGCACGGATCAAAGCAGCCGCGTGCTGCGGTTGCTCGGAGTTGAACTGGGGTGGCAGGTACATGGCAGCATCCTACGTCTATCGGGATGTGATTTTGACAGGCTTTGAACCCCTGCCCGCCGCGGAATAAATCACCGCTGACGGCGATGACCTCGCGCAAATTCGGTGCACTCCGTCAAAACACAGCGTGGTCCCCCCGCTCAGCTGCCACTTTGCCGCTGGCCAAATCAGCATAAAAATCAAACAGGGTGTCGCTGCCGGTGGATGGCGTGGCATCCGCGTCGTATTGGCCGGTCTGCGGGTTGAGCACCAGCATGGACTCGGTGGCGTAATAGCGGCCGATTCGGGCCAATTCGGCCTTGGCGGCCAGCGCAGGAATAAGGCGGCTCAGTGTGGTCAGCACCGCGATGATGACATCCATCAGGACCACAGGCACATGGCTGAACTTTGGCGGCTGGCCCAGCAAGGCAAACAGCTGCTCGCCCTGCTGGCGCGGGCTGATGGCCGGGCCCGGCCCGCCAATCGGCAGCACGCGGTTATGGCGATCGGGCTGATCCAGGCAATCGGCCAGGTAGTCGCCCAGGTCCCGGTCGCTGATGGGTTTGCACGCCGTCAGTCGACCATCCCCGAACAGCAGAAAGGGTTTGCCGCGCCTGACCCGTTCAATCTGGCCCGACAGCGATTTGAAAAACGCGGTGGGCCGCACGATCGAGTAGGTCAGGCCGGATTCAATCAGAACCTTCTCAAACGCCAGCTTGGCGTGCTGAAAGGACAGCAGCGGTTTTTGCACGCAGATGGCAGAGAGCAACACCACCTGCGTCACACCCGCCGCCCGGGACGCTTCAAGTGCGTGCACATGGGCCTGGTGGTCAACGGCCCAGGCATCCTTGGGCGCACCGGTGCGCGACGCCAGACACGACACCAGGGCATCAAAATGTTCACCCTGGAAGCCATCGCGCGCCAGTGAAGCGGGGTCGGTCACAGTGCCAAAACGCACCGTGGCGCCCGCCAGCAGTTTTAGGCTGTCCTCTTCGCCCAGGGCACCACCGACCCCCGCCCTTGGCCGCACCAGACACACCACCTCGTTGCCGCGCTGCAGCAGCGAACGCACGGTGGCCTGTCCAATGGTGCCGGTGGCGCCAAGCACGAAGACGCGTCGGCGTGGCGCCGCAGTGGCACCGAGGGTCTGAATGGCATTGGGTGTGAATTGCATGGTGTTGTGAAAGCAGCTGGCGTGACATCGCCGACCGGCGCAGTTTAGTGGCCCCGCCTTTTTGCAGGCGGTCTGAGAACGGACTAGCCGGCAGCATCCACGGCGCGACATGGCCGTCATAGGCATGTGAACCCATGAAAGCAATGTGTTGTCGTCCCGGTTTTTGAAAGCGGGTGCGAGCGAATTCATCCCCAGGCCGCGTCTTGGCGAGGCGCTCTTTTTTCGAATCAACCAGAATCTTGTGCTCTTGGAACAGATTCGAAACCTGAGTCACATCGCAAAATGAGATGGCCTTGACTCTCAGTGACAATATGCGAATTCGATATCTCGCCAAATAGGATGGCTGGGACCGCGTGCGCGTGATGTGATGGCGCACTGCGCGCCGGACTCCGGCCCCTGGTTTTATCGACAAATTTTTCAACATCACTTGTAGGAGATACGGTATGCGATTGACCGCACTTTCCCGCCGCCAACTGTTGGCTGCAGGGCTTGTCCTGGCTGCACCGGCGCTTGCACTGGCACAAGATTACCCTAACAAGCCGATCCGCATCGTCGTGCCGGTGCCTGCGGGCGGCGCGGCCGACACCCTGGCGCGCATCATCGGCGAGCGCCTGACGGCCAAGCTGGGTCAGCCCGTCATCGTCGAAAACCGTGTCGGCGCCAACGGCAACATCGGCGCCGAATACGTTGCCAGCGCGGCGCCCGATGGCTACACACTGCTGCTCTCGCCGCCCGGGCCGCTGGCGATCAACAAAAGCCTGTACAAGAAGCTGTCGTACGACTCTGACGGCTTTGTGCCGATCTCGGTGATCGCAGCCAACCCTAACGTGCTGCTGGTGCACCCCAAGGTGCCGGCCAAGACGCTGCAGGAGTTCATCGCTTACGCCAAGGCCAACCCCGACAAGCTCAATTACGCCTCCAGTGGCTCGGGCTCGACCACCCACCTGGCCGGTGAATTACTCAAACAAGTCAGCGGCCTGCGAATCACCCATGTGCCGTACAAAGGCGGACCGCCGGCGTATTCAGACCTCATGGGCGGGCAGGTCGAGATGATGTTCCAGGGGCTGGCCACGGCCATGCCGCAGATCCTGGACGGCAAGCTGCGCGTGCTGGCCGTGGGCAGTGCCAAGCGCCACCCCGCGCTGCCCGACGTGCCGACCTTGGCCGAGACCCTGCCGGGCTTCGTCTCGGTCTCCTGGACCGGGCTGGTCGCGCCGCCCAAGACACCGGCGGCGATCGTCAACAAGCTGCAAGCGACCATCGCCGAAGCCCTGCGCCAGAGCGATGTCGGCAAGGGCGCCAAGGGCTTTGACGTGCGCGACCTGATCGCCAGCACGCCGGCCGAGGCCACCCGCTTCACGCAGGAAGAAAAAGAGCGCTGGGGCGCCATCATCCGATCGACTGGCACGGTTGTTGACTGAAGATAACCAGAGAAACAACATGACCGACAGCTTCACCCCATACGCTGTGATCGAGACCCCAGCCGACTGGCGCGCCGCCGAGATGGCAGCGCGCAAAGACTGGATCCATGCGCTGACTGGCGACGAAGTCGCCGAGCTGCGCGCTGCGCTAGGCCATGTCAAGGCGCTGGGCAAGACCTTGGCGAGCATGACCCGCGAAGATTTCCCGCTGCCCACGCTGTCGGCACTGTTGAGCCATTGCCGCGACTTTCTGGAGAACAGCGCAGGCCTGTTCTTGATTCGCGGCTTCCCCGCCGCCGAATACGACAAAGGCGACTTGCGCCTGGTGTACTGGGGCCTGGGCAAGCACATGGGCACGGCGGTATCGCAAAGCGCCAATGGCGATATCCTGGGCGACGTGCGTAACATGAATGTCGACATGAACAGCCCCAAGGGCCGCGGCTACACCTCCAACCAGAAGCTCACCTACCACACCGACAGCTGCGACGTGGTCGGCCTGTTCGTGCTGCGTACCGCGCGCTCGGGTGGCCTCAGCATGATCGCCAGCTCGGTGGCGGTGCACAACGAGATCGCCCGCGTCCGCCCCGATCTGCTCGAGGTGCTGTACCAGCCGTTCTACTGGAGCTGGCAGTCCCAGGAGGTGCCGGGCGAGACGCCGTACTACCAGCAGCCGATCTTCAACCAGCACGAGGGCAAGTTCTCCTGCCGCTATGTGCGCACGCACATCATCTCGGCCCAGCGTTTTGACGACGTGCCGCGGCTCACCCCGCAGCAGGAAGAGGCCATGGCGCTGTTCGACAGCCTGGCCGGCAGCGAGGAGTTTCACTTCACGATGATGTTCAAACCCGGTGACATCCAGCTCTTGAACAACCATGTCACGGTCCATTCGCGCACCGCGTTCGAGGACTACGACGAAGCCGAGAAAAAGCGCCACCTGCTTCGCATGTGGATGTCGGTGCCCAACAGCCGCGCGCTGAGCCCCGGCATGCACACGATCTACCAGGACCAGCGCGCCGGTGCCGTGCGCGGAGGCTTTCCCTCGCGCACCGGCCAGCTGATTTACGAAACCGTCGGTAGCCTCGAATGAGCGCGCCGGTTCTGTACGAGGCCCAACGCGGTCGCATCTCGATGGCGATGGTCGGCGACGCGATGCTCTCGCGCGCCCTCAAACCCTATGGCGAGCCCGACTACCTGGCGCTCACCCATCTGCTTGGCTCGGCCGACGTGACCTTTGCCAACCTCGAGAGCACCGTGCGCGAGCCGCACGAGGGCGTGCCCAACTTCACCCAGGGCACGCCGATGACCACACCGCCGGCGTTGCTCGAGGACCTCAAGTGGATCGGCATCGACGTGGTCTCGGTGGCCAACAACCACACCACGGATTACGGTGTGTCCGGCGTGCTGGCCACGCTTGACCACCTCAAGCGCGCCGGCATCCCGGCCTCGGGCGCCGGTCGCACGTTGATGGAGGCGCGCCGGCCAACCTATGTTGACACGCCGGCCGGGCGGGTGGCGGTGGTCTCGGCCACCTCGTTTTATCGCCCCTGGAACCGCGCTGCCGATTCGCGTGCTGATTGCGCGGGCCGCCCCGGCATCAACCCGCTGGGTTTCTCCACATCGCACACCGTCGACGATGCGGCGTTGGCGGCGCTGCGCCGCGTTAGCGACGAACTGGGCCTGACGCAAGAGCGGGTGCGCCATCGCAGCATGTTCTACAGCGCCAGCGAGGTGCCGGCCGACGACCCCGACAGCGTCATGCTTTTGGGCACGCGATTTCGCCGTGGCGAACATTTTGGTACCGCCACGCGGGTTGATGCGGGCGACGCCGAGGCCAACCTGCGCTGGATCCTCGAGGCGCGCAAGCAGGCCGACTGGGTGATTTTTTCCTTCCACAACCACGACTTCGGCGAGGCGGGTCGCCTGACTGCCGCCACCGATGTGGCGCTAGAGGAACCGGCAGCCTTCATGACGCAGTTTGCCCGTGCGGCCATCGATGCCGGCGCGCACGCGGTGGTCGGCCACGGGCCTCACCTGACGCTGGGGGCCGAGATCTACAAGGGCAGCCCCATCCTGTACAGCCTGGGCAATTTCATTTTTCAGAACGAGACCATCGACGCCTTTCCGGCCGAGGCCTATGGGCGCTTCGGGCTCGACGCGGCGGCCACACCCTCGCAGTTTCTTGATGCGCGCACCGGCAATGACACCCGCGGCTTTCCGGCCTCGCCCGAGTTCTGGGAAAGCTGCGCCGCGGTCTGTGAGTTCGAAGACGGGCGGCTGTCCGCCGTGCGCCTGCACCCGCTGGTGCTGGGGCATGGGCTGCCGCGCGCTCAACGCGGGCGGCCAGTGCTGGCACGCGGCGAGGCGGCGCAGCGCATCCTGGCGCGCATCGCCCGCCTGTCGCGAGGCTTTGGCACCGAGATCGCGATCGAAGGCGATTGCGGCGTGATCCGGGTGGCGGCATAAGCGCCGCATCATTACCGCGTGTGGCGGTGCTCGACGACTACCTGGGCGTCTCGCAAGCGCTGGCCGATTGGTCGGTGCTGCAGGGCCTGTGCCAGGTCGACGTGATCCGCCACGCCCTGCCCAACCTCGATGAAGCCGCCCAAACCCTGGCGCCCTACGACGTGCTGTGCCACCTGCGTGAGCGCACGGCCATGACCCGCGCCCTGATTGAGCGGCTGCCGAACCTCAAGTTCATGACGGTCACAGGCAAGGCCCACCGCACGATGGACCTGACGGCCGCCACCGAGCGCGGCATTGCCGTGAGCAACGTCTCGACCCACCTCAAGGCCAGCAACGCCACACCCGAGATGACCTGGGCGCTGATCCTGGCAGCAGCCCGGCACATTCCCTTCGAGGATCGGCAACTGCGCGCCGGCCGTTGGCAAAACACCCTGGGCGTGCTGCTTGAAGGTAAAACCCTGGGCCTGCTGGGCTTAGGCCGCGTGGGCCAGCGCGTGGCCGCCATCGGCCAGGCTTTTGGCATGCTGCTCATCGCCTGGAGTCCCAACCTGACGACTGAGGCCGCTGCAGGGTTTGGCGTGCAGCGCGTTGACAAGGGGGCGCTGTTTGCGCAAAGCGACGTCTTGAGCGTGCACGTGGTCCTCAGTGAGCGTTCGCGCCACCTGGTGGGCCGGGCCGAACTGGCGCAGATGAAACGCACGGCCCTACTGATCAACACCGCGCGCGGCCCCATCGTCGATGAGTCGGCGCTGGTGGAGGCGCTGGCATGTGGCAGGCTAGCCGGCGCCGGCCTGGACGTCTTCGAGCACGAGCCGCTGGCGCCCGATCACCCCCTGTGTGCGATGGACCAAGTGGTGCTCACACCCCATCTGGGCTATGGCACCCGCGAGACCTTTGAGGGCTTCTACCGTTCGACGGTTCAGGGGCTGCTGGCCTACTTCAAGGGCGAGCCGCTTGAGCTGCTCAATCCGCAGGTGCGCTCAGCCGTATTTTGATCACAAAAGAGAGGGGCCTGGCGGCGCACACCTCACGCAACAAGCCCATGCGGCGGTATGAGACCCGCGTTTTCCGGTCTTAAAGCGCCCGTTGACCGATGATGGCGAATCGAATTTTTGAGCAAAAATAATCAATCAATGACACGGTGACCAAAATCATCAGGATCACAAATGCCATTTGCTGCAGTTCCAGTGTCCGGATTTGCTCTGACAAAATCAAGCCGATACCACCCGCCCCGACAATGCCGATGATTGAAGCGCTGCGAGTGTTGGACTCAAAGGCATAGAGAACTTGGCTCAGCAGTACGGGCATCAACTGGGGCAGGATGCCAAAACGCACCGATGCCAGGGACGTGCCACCTGTTGACACAACGCCCTCGACCGGCTTGTTGTCTGCAGCCTCAATAGCTTCAGAAAACAACTTACCGAAAATCCCCAAGTCGGACATGAACAAGGCCAAGACCCCGGCGAAAGGGCCTAAGCCAACCACGTTGATCCAGATGAGCGCCCAAATCAAGATGTCGACACCGCGCAGCGTGTCAAAACTGCGCCGCGAAAAGAACTGCACCAGCCGATTAAGCGTTGTGTTGCGCGCTGCCAAAAACCCCAGCGGAAACGCCACAACAGCGGCTGACAAAGTCCCCAGCAAAGCAATTGCCAACGTCTCAAGCATGGCGTAAAGATAGGTGTTGAACCGCCCCGGGTCTGGCGGTAGCATCCGCAGCACCATCGATCCCAGTTCACCGATGCCGCCGAAAACCCTGGCGAATGTCATGTTGAAAATGATGACACCGTAGATGAACAGGCCGCTCGCCAAAACGAGCCAAACGATGGCCCGCCAATGGGTCTCGTAGTAAGGCACGAAAAGCACTTTGTGACGAGCACGCAAAGCGTTATGTCGCGCTGCTAATTCGGTGTTACCTTGCGGTGTGTTCGGGGAGCTCATGGTCTTCATTCCTGACCCAGCAACCTGTGACGAATACGCTCTGTGATG
>CAMELV010000027.1 GCA_945925985.1 Comamonas sp. lk
GACCGAGGTGGCAGCAATGCGCAGCGACGTGCAGGGTCTCAAAATCGGCCCAACATCGGACAGCACTTACATGCACAAGGTGACCAAGTAAGCCCCTGCGGGTGCTGGTCTTGAACCCGGCGGTGCAGGCGCAAACTGCGCCCCAGAGCGGCGCGCGCCTGCGCCGTAATCTGTGGCGTGTCGGCAAGTTTCTGACGGTCATTTTTTTGACCTATCTGGGCTTGCTGGCGGTCACCTTCTTTATTGGCAGGGTGATCCCGATCGACCCGGTGCTGGCGGTTGTGGGTGACCGGGCGCCCGAACATGTCGTGGCGCGGGTCCGGGAAGAGATGGGCTTGAACAAGCCGCTGTTGCAGCAGTTTTACATCTACCTGGGCAAAGTAGCGCAGGGTGACTTCGGCACCTCGGTGTTGACCTCCAACCCGGTGATGACGGATATCCGGCGCACTTTCCCCGCCACCATCGAGCTAGCTACCTTGGGCATTTTGATCGGCGCTGGTTTGGGCGTGCCCTTGGGGGTGTGGGCGGCGGTCAGGCGGGGCGGTTTGGTTGACCAACTGGTTCGGGTCATGGGCCTGATCGGCTACTCGGTGCCGATTTTCTGGCTCGGGCTGATGGGTCTGGTGCTGTTTTATGCCAAGCTGGGTTGGGTGGGTGGACCGGGTCGCATCGATGTCACCTATGAGTTTTCGGTCACGCTCGAGAGCGGTTTCCTGCTGCTCGACACCGCGCGCCAAGGCCAGTGGGACGCGTTCCGCAACGTTCTGTCGCACCTGATCCTGCCGGCTTCCCTGCTGGGCTATTTTTCATTGGCCTACATCAGCCGCATGACCCGCTCGTTCATGTTGCATGAGCTGAGCCAGGAGTACGTGGTGGCGGCCCGCGCCAAGGGTTTGTCTGAGTCCCGCATCATCTGGCGCCACGCCCTGCGCAACGCCATGGTGCCGTTGGTGACGGTAATTGCCCTGTCTTATGCCGGCCTGCTGGAGGGCTCGGTCCTGACCGAAACCGTGTTTGCCTGGCCGGGTTTGGGGCTGTACATCACCAACTCGCTGCAAAACGCTGACATGAACGCCGTGCTGGGCGGCACCATCATCGTCGGCTCGGTCTTCATTGGTTTGAACCTGTTGTCCGACCTGCTGTACCAGTGGCTCGATCCACGGACCCGGGCACCCTGAGTCGCACACCCCATGACTGACCTTGCCAAGGCCGCACGGCCGTCGAGCCCGGAAACACTCCACGAATGGCTGATGGCCGAGCGGCCGCAGTCGCGCCGGCAGGCGGCCCTGGGCCGGGCCTATGGCGCCTGGCGCATTTTTGCCCGTAACCGACTGGCCATGGTCGGCCTGGCGATCGTGCTGCTGTTGGTGCTGGTGGCGGTGTTTGCCGATCTGCTGGCGCCTTACTCGCCCTACATCGGCGACCTGCGCACCACCCGTCTGCTGCCGCCGTCCAGCGCGCACTGGTTTGGCACCGACGACCAGGGGCGCGACATCCTGTCACGCATCATCCATGGTTCGCGCATCACGCTGTATGTGGTGGTGCTGGTGGCGGTATTGGCCGCGCCCATCGGTCTGGTGGTGGGCACGGTGGCCGGTTATCTGGGTGGCTGGGCCGATGCGGTGCTGATGCGCATCACCGATATTTTTCTGGCTTTCCCCCGGCTCATTCTGGCCCTGGCATTTGTAGCGGCCCTGGGGCCCGGCATCGAAAATGCGGTCATCGCGATCGCCATCACGTCCTGGCCGCCCTATGCCCGCATTGCCCGCGCCGAGACGCTGACCATCCGCCAGGCAGACTACATCGCGGCCGTTCAGCTGATCGGTGCATCACGCTGGCGCATCGTTGTGCGTCACATCATGCCGCTGTGTGTGTCCTCGGTGATCGTGCGGGTCACGCTGGACATGGCCGGCATCATCCTGACCGCCGCCGGCCTGGGCTTTTTGGGCCTGGGCGCGCAGCCGCCTATGCCCGAGTGGGGCGCCCTGATCGCCAACGGCCGGCTCTACGTGCTGGACCAGTGGTGGGTGGCGGCCGCGCCAGGCGCGGCAATTTTTCTGGTGAGCCTGGCTTTCAACCTGCTGGGTGACGGTTTGCGCGACGCACTCGACCCCAAGGCGGCCAAATGAGCAGCGACACCAACGCCCCGGTGCTGGTGGTCGATGACCTGCGCGTGGCCTTTCCCAACCGCGATGGCGGGTATACCGAGGCTGTGCGTGGCGTCAGTTTTACCCTGGGGCGGGAGCGCCTGGGCATCGTGGGCGAGTCGGGTTCCGGCAAGTCGCAGACCGGGCGCGCCATTCTGGGCCTGACCGCACCCGAGGGCCGGGTCACGGCCCAGCGCCTGCAGTTTCATGGCACCGACCTGCTGGGCTGTTCGCCGCGCCAGCGCCGAGCGCTGCGCGGCGGCCGCATTGCCATGGTGCTGCAGGACCCCAAGTTTTCTCTCAACCCGGTCATGACCATTGGCGACCAGATCATGGAGACCCTGCGTGCGCACAGCCGGGTGTCGGGCCGTGAAGCGCGCCAGGCTGCATTGGTGGCGCTGGAATCGGTGCAGATCGACGACCCGGCCCGGGTCTTCCGGCTTTACCCGCATGAGGTGTCGGGCGGCATGGGCCAGCGCGCCATGATCGCCATGATGCTGATCGCCAACCCCGAGTTGCTGATTGCTGACGAGCCCACCTCGGCGCTCGATGTCACCGTGCAGTTGCAGGTGCTGGCCATTTTGGACGGGCTGGTGCGCCAGCGCGGCATGGGGCTGATTTTCATCTCGCACGATCTGCGCCTGGTCTCGACCTTTTGCGACCGCATCCTGGTGATGTACGCCGGCCGAGTGGTGGAAGAGATCGCTGCGGGTGGCCTGGCCGACGCCCGCCACCCCTACACGCTGGGCCTGCTCAATTGCCTGCCCAAGCTGGGCGATGTGCGGCACCCTTTGCCCACGCTGGACCGGCAGCCGGAGTGGGCGCTGTGAGCCGCCCCGTTGGCATTGCCGTGCAAGGCCTGCGCGTCACCTACGACGGCTTTGTCGCGGTGGCAGACACCTCGTTCCAGGTGGCGCCCGGCGGCAGCTTTGGTTTGGTCGGTGAGTCGGGCTCGGGCAAATCGACCGTGCTGCGCGCCATCTGTGGCCTGGCGCCCTTGGCCGCGGGTAGTGTGCAACTGCTAGGTGAAGCCTCGGGTACCAAGGATGGTGCCGTGGCTGAGCCTGCGCTGCCCAAGCCCGGCAGCAAACCGTTTCGCCGCTTGGTGCAGATGGTGTTTCAGGACCCCTATGGCTCGCTGCACCCGCGCCAGACGGTAGACCGCATCCTGGCCGAGCCGCTGGCTATCCACAAGATGGACGACGCCGAAACCCGAATTGAGCGGGCGCTTGACGAGGTGGGCCTGGGCACCGGTTTCCGGTTCCGCTACCCGCACCAACTCTCGGGCGGCCAGCGCCAGCGCATCGCGATTGCACGGGCTCTGATTTTGGAGCCGCAGATTCTGCTGCTCGATGAGCCCACCTCAGCGCTGGACGCCTCGGTGCAGGCCGAGGTGCTCAACCTGCTCGAAGACCTGCGTCACCGGCGTGGCCTGACCTTTGTCATGGTCAGCCACGATTTGGCAGTGGTCACTCATTTGTGCGACCGCCTCATGGTGATGCAGCGTGGCCAGACAGTGGAGCTGGTCAGCTCGGCCGACTTGGCAGCCAGCCGCGTCAGCCACCGCTATACCCAAAACCTGATGGAAGCCTCTGCGGGCTTTCGCCGCACCGGAGAGTTGCCATGATCCACTGGGAAGCCCACGCCTGTCTGCCCCTGCACCCGCAGGCCAGCTTTGCGCCAATAGAGCGCTTTCATGCTGCCGGCGTGCACTATGTCTCGATCAACATCGGCATGGACATGAACCCGCTGTCGCAGGTGATGCAGACCATCGCCGGCTTTCGTGCCAGCGTGGCCGCCCAGCCCGAGCGCTTTGTGCTGGCCAACACCGTGCAAGACGTGCAGCGTGCCGCCGCCCAGGGCAAGCTGGCCATTGGCTTTGACCTGGAAGGCGCCATGCCCCTGCTGGAGCAGCCCGACATGGTGGCCGTGTACCAGAGCCTGGGCGTGCGCCAGATGCACCTGGCCTATAACCGCAACAACAGCGTGGCCGGTGGCTGCCATGATGTTGAGCAGGGCCTCACCTCGCTTGGGTACCGGGTGGTGCAAGCCATCAACGCCGCGGGCGTGCTGATGGACTGTTCGCACACCGGTCGGCGCTGCAGCCTGGACATCATGGCGGCGTCTAGCGCGCCGGTGATCTTCAGCCATGCCAACCCCCTGTCGCTGGTGGAGCACGGCCGCAACGTCACCGACGAGCAGATCCGGACCTGTGCCGCCACCGGTGGCGTGGTTTGCGTCTCGGGCGTGTCGTTTTTTCTGGGCAATAACCATCCCACTGCGGTGGATGTCGCACGCCACGCCGCTTATGTGGCCGACCTGGTGGGTGTGCAGCACGCCGGCGTTGGCCTGGACATCAGCTTTCGCCAGCCCGAGCTCGACGACAACCCGCCCGACAACTACGACCCAAGCTACTGGTGGCCCAGTTCAGCGGGCTACAACCGGGCCGTACACCCGTCCACTTACACCCCGATAGACACCTGGCAGGTGCTAGGCCAAGCCCTGCAAGACACCGGCATGACGGCGACTGAGGCCGCACTGGTGATGGGCGGGAACATGATGCGGGTGGCAGGCCAGGTCTGGCGCTGAGCAAAGCACCTTTACGCCAACGGCGCCCACCTTCCCGTGATTCCCGTGTAAACGGGAATCCAGGTAGTCAGTGCAGCGGCTTGGCGCAGCGGAACCCAATGTAGACCACAGCGGTATCGGCAGGTTTGCCTTGCAGGTGGTCGGCCTGCATCTGGGCGGCGCCGTACCACCAGGAGCCGCCCCGCGTGCGCCGCTCGGCGCGCCCGGCCTCTGCCATGCCAGTGCTCTGCGGCTCGTCCACCCATTCCCACGCATTGCCGCCCATGTCGTGCAAGCCGTTCACACCGGCTGGCGTCTGGGCGACGCGGGCGTGGCCATGGCCTCGGGACAGGCTGGCGCCATGGCGAAGGGCGCGTTGCTGGGCCGCAGCCCCACAGTCAGCCAGGCACTGTGCGCCCTGGTGTGAGTCGCCAGTGGGGTAGCGGTAGCTGCGCCCGGTTGAAAAGCCCGCCGGCGGTGTAGCACGTTGCTCGGTGTAGGCCGCGCTGACCCACTGCGCATCAGTTGGCAAGCGCCCGCCGGCCCATCGGCAAAAGGCCTGGGCCTCGTCGAAGCCGATGTGCACGGCCGGCTCGTCCTCGGCGGTTCGCCCCGGGGCGCCGCCAAAGGGTGCGGCCCAGGTCCAGCCCGGTTTCTGAACCCAGCCGGCCTCGAAAACAGCACCACCGCCCTCGCGCTCGGCGCGGGTCAGGCTGCCGGTGGCCTGCGCGAAGCGGCGAAACTGCCCGACCGTGGTTTCAGTGCGTGCCAGACTGAAGCCGTTCAAGGGCACCCAGTCGATACCGGCCGGGTTGCTGGCGCCAGTGGCGCCCAGGGCGATCGACGAAGTACCGAGTGCTGCCGTTAAGCACAGGCCAAACAAGGGGAGCCAGAGGACATTTTTTTGCATCGTGTCCTGATTTTGTCGGTGCGGGCCGCAGTAGGCGCAGGATGCCAGGCCAAAACCCCAAGCCTGGATCAAGAATGCGCCGACCATAGGGTCACCCGGCTTCGGGTACGAAGATCGGCATCTCAACCCTGCAAGGTACCACCATGGATACGCTGATGCCCCAACCGCCGCACGATGCCACATTGGCTGTAGCTGTTCAAGACTTCCCCCTGGGCTCGAACCCGCAGCGCGATGGCTTGCGGCAAGCTGGGTTTAAAGCATGACTTTGCCAACTTTTGACCAATTCAGAGAGGCCGTGCTGGCTGAGGGCTTCGATGAAGTGTTGGGGCGTGAGGGCGCGCCGGGCAAGCTGGTTGACAGCCACCGCCATCCCTGGGGCGTCAAGGCGTTGGTGGTGCGTGGTGAGATGGTGTTGACTGTGGGAGAGTCTGCGAGCCACTACAAAGCTGGTGATCAGTTTGCCCTGTCGCGCGACACGCTGCACACCGAGCAGTACGGCTCGGAGGGCGCGACGTTCTGGGTGGGGCGCAAGAATCCGCCGACCGCTGACTGAGGTTGGTTGCGGTACGATGGGTTGACACTAACCAATCACAAGGACACCACCATGGACGCACTCATTCCCCAGAAGTCACCCTATGCCCGGGACGTTGAGGCCGGCAAGAGCTACTACTGGTGCTCATGCGGGCAAAGCAAGTCGCAACCTTTTTGCGACGGCTCACACAAGGGCTCAGGATTTACACCTGTGAAATATGACGCCACCGAAAGCCGGACCGTGTACTTCTGCGGCTGCAAACAAAGTGCCAACCAACCTCTGTGCGACGGCGCGCACAAAGCCCTGGTCTGAGTTTTAACCGGCCAGTTGCCCTGGTGTCCTGGCGTTAAGGATTGCTATTGAAATAGTAGCTAACTCGCTAATGAATACGGGGCTTAGAGCCTGTTTTGACGAATAATTATATGGTCTAAGTTGGCCTAGGCGTTGTCGTTGGCCTTGGCTGAGCAAGGTTTCGCTCCGGCAGGCTGCCGCTCGTTATTCCCGTCGCTGCCTCTTCAGTTTCTCGTCATTCCCGGCTGCGACCGGGAATCCAGGGTTTCATGGATCCCCGATCAGGCCGGGGATGACGAGAGGCTGGCCGGTGAGAAAAGAACCAACCCTTGCTAGCTTCGGAGCTGCCCCTGCATCGCCAGCACGCGCTCAACATTAAGTTCAAGCTCCCGCATTTGATGGGCATCCAGCGGCCGAACACTGGCTCGGCACAGCGGCGTGGCGAACAGGCCTTCGCGGTGACGCAGGTGCTTGAAGAAGCGAATACTGGTGTCCAGGTGCTGGTTGGAAAAGGCCAGCACTGGGCTGAGCTGCTCGTGCAGGGCGCGGGCGCCGGCCACGTCGCCGGCTTGAAAGCGCCGGTAAATTGCCACGTAAATCGCGTCCATGGCGGTGGGAATGAAGGCGTGCACGCCCCGGTGCAGGGCTTCCATCATCTGCGCGGCGGCCCAGCCGCCGCTGACATGCAGGGCGCCCTGGGTGGCTGCCAGCACCGCCGAGTATTTGGGGCCGGGCAGCGCCACCTCGATCTTCAGGCACTGGAACGCCGGCAGCTGCTCGCGCAGCAACAAAATATCGTCGAGCGCCAAGCCCGGGCCGCCAAAATCCAGGTCTTGCACCATCAGCATGGGTGGGCCAACCTGGGCCAGGGCGGCCATCTGGGCCACCAGGGCCTCGCCGGCCAGACCGGCGGGCGCCTGACACAGCATGATCTGGGCGCCGAACTCTCGCGCCATGGCCGCCAGCGCCACCCTGTCGGTCTGCTCAGCACTGCTGCAGCCGATGATGACCGGTATGCGGCCTGCCGTTTGTGCCAGAAAAGTCTGCGCCACCAGGCGCTTCTCAGTCAGCGTGAGACTGGCGGTTTCTGCAGCTACCGCCAGGATCAACATGCCCGCCACGCCGGCTTGCAGCACGGCATCCACCGAGCGCCGAATGCTGACTTGGTCAACGCTGCCGTCGGCCAGAAACGGCGTGTTCATGCTTGGCACAATGCCGCGCAGAAAGGCCGGGCCAGGCTGAGTCATATCGGCCTACATCTATTTGGGCACGCCGTAGCCCATGGTCTGCGGCAGCCACAGCACGATCTGCGGAAAAAACGTCATGGCCAGCAGCAAGAGCAGCAGCATCACTAAAAATGGCCAGCCTTCTTTCATCATTTCGCCGATCGGGATGCCGGTGAGCGCCTTGGTCACAAACAGCAGCATGCCAAAGGGCGGGTGGATCAGGCCGATCATCATGTTCAACACCACCAGCACGCCAAAGTGCACCAGGTCGATGCCTAGCAGCTTGGCCGCCGGCAAGAGCATGGGCACAAACACCAGCAGGAGCACCGACACGTCCATGAAGCAGCCCAGCACCAGAAACATCACATTCACCAGCAGCAGAAACTTGGTGGGCGACAGGTGCATGCTGTCGACCCACTGGGCCATGGCCTGCGGCACGCCCTCGGCGGTGAAGGCGTAGTTCAGCATGAAGGAGCCAGCCAGGATGATGGTGATCACCGCGCTGCCGCGGGTGGACTCCAGCACCACGCCCCAAAAGCTGCGCCAGGTCAGGGCCCGGAACACAAAGGCCGACAGCACCAGTGCGTGCAGCGCGGCCACGGCGGCGGCTTCGGTCGGGGTGAACACGCCCGAGTAAATGCCGCCCAGCAGCACGATGGGCATGGACAGCGGCAGGGCGCCACGCAAGATCAGGCCAGGCCACTCGCCGCGCGGCACCGGCTCGTCGCGCGGCATATTGCGTTTGACGGCCATGAAATGCACCACGACCATCATCAGCCCGGCCATCAAAAAGCCCGGCACCACACCCCCCAAAAACAGCGCACCCACCGAGGCGCCCGAAACCAGGGCGTAGATCACCATCGGGATCGAGGGCGGAATGATGGGCCCCAGCGTGGCGCTGGCCACCACCACGGCGCCGGCAAAACCACGGGCGTAGCCGGGTTTTTTGAGCATCTGGCGGATGGTGACCAGGCCGGGCCCGGCGGCGTCGGCAATGGCGCTGCCGCTCATGCCCGAGAAGATGACACTCACCAGAATGTCCACCTGCGCCAGGCCGCCGCGCATGCGCCCGACCAGGATGCGGCAAAAGTCAAAAATGCGCTCGCTCACCGTGCCGGCGTTCATGATGTTGGCGGCAAACACAAACAGGGGTACGGCCAGCAGCACATAGCTGTTGTACAGGCCGTTGCCCACCTGCTCGGCCACCAGGCCAACGTCTTGCCGTTTGACCAGCAGGTAGGCCACGCCCGAGGCCAGCATCGAAAAACCAATGGGCATGCGCAGCAGCATGCCGGCTACCAGTACGCCAGCCAAAATCAAAATACCGGTGGTCATGACAGGTTCAACTCCGCGTCCAGCCCGAGGCCGTGCAGCGCCTGCCAGATGGCCCAGGCGCAGCGCAGCGTCAGCGACACCATCAGAAAGACAAAGGGCAAAAACACCCACATGAAGGGCAGGTTGAGCACCGGCGTGCCCTCGCGCGCCATGAAATGCACGTAATCCCAGGTGGCCGGCAGGCTGGCCAGCGCCAGACCGCCCACCAGCAGGTTGCCAGCGATGCGCATCACCTTGCGCACCGGGCGGCCCACGCTGTTCCAGACCAGGTCAAACATCACGTGCTCACGCTCGGGCACGATGAAGGCCGCAGCCCACAAAATCGCCCAGATGTAGAGGATGACCGCAGCCTCGTCGGTCCAGGCCAGGGGTTTGTTAAAGCCAAACCGGGCCGTGATCTGGACCACGAACACCACAAACAGCGTCAGAAAAAGGCCGCCGCCAATGGCATTGGCGGCGGCCTTGAGCCAGCGGAACAGGCTCACTTGACGGCGTTGATGCGATCAACCAGGCCCTTGGGCCAGACCTTGGCGTAGTCCGAGTTCTGGTAGGCCGCCTGCACGGTTTTACGGAAGGCTTCCACATCAGGCGTGGTGACTTGCAGGCCTTCTTTCTTGAAGAAATCGACCAGTTGGGCCTCTTCCTTGATGCGGTTGTCGTTGTTGAAGGCAATGGCGGCTTGGGTGGCGGCGTTGACTTTTTGCTTTTGCGCGGCGCTCATGGCGTTGTAGCTCTTGCTGGAGATGGCAATAAAGATGCCGTCAGTCAGGTGGCTGGTCATGACGATTTGTTTGGTCACTTCGTAGAACTTGGCAGCCCGCACCGAAGGCAGTGGGTTGTCTTGGCCGTCCACGGTGCCGGTTTTCAGGCCCAGATAGACCTCGCCAAAAGCCAGCGGGGTGGGCGTGGCGCCCAGGGCCTCACCCAGGAACAGCCACTCTTTGGAGCCGGGCATGCGCAGCTTGACGCCTTTGAGGTCGGCCGGCGTTTTGACGTTGCGAACTTCACGCAAATTGACCTGGCGGCTGCCCAGATAGCCAATGCCCAGTATCTGCACGTCCATCTTCTCGGCCACGGCCTTGTACATTTCGGCGCCGATCGGGCCGTTGAACACCTTTTGCTGGTGGTCGGGGTCACGGATCAAGTAGCCGGCGGTGTAAATCGAGTACTCGGGCAGGATTTTGGCGATGTCTTGCGCGGAAATGGCAGCCAGTTCCAGGTTGCCGCGGGCCATGGCGGCCGGTTCGGTGCCCTGTTTGAACAGCGAGCCGTTCAGGTTGATTTGTACATCAAATTCGCCAGGGGCGCTCTTGTCAAGCGACTCTTTGAACACGGTCCACATCTTGCCGTGCCAGTCTTCCGGCACGGCCGGGGTCGAGATGCGGAGCACCACTTTGTTCTGCGCCAGGGCAGGCAGCGTGGCCGTGGCGCCCAGCGCCATGGTGGCGCCAAGCAGGGTGCGGCGGGTGAGTTGTTGGGTGGTCATGAGGTTGTCTCCTAAGGGTTAATGGGGTGAAGGGGGTTTCTGTTTTAAACGTGGGCAAGCAGTGCGCCTATCGCACGATACCCTTGTCTGACGGTTTGCGCCTCAGTGTTATCCAGAGGACTGAGCGGAGCGCGCATCGGCAGCCAACGGTCGTCGCCGGTCTGTTCGGCCAGCATGGCCTTGTAAACGCCGACAAATGGCATGCCGGGTTTGACCGACAACAAGGCCAGCAGGGCGCTCATGAGTTGCGTGTCTTCGGCGCTGACCTGTGCTGGGGCGTCGATCACCCGGCGCATCAGCCGCGGCGCGATGTTACCCAAGCCGTTGATGGAGCCCACGCCACCGGTCAGCATGACGGGGGCCACTTGGGGCTCAGACCCCACCAGCACGGCCAAGCCGGGGAAGGCCTGTACCAGTGCCAGGGCGTGCGCTAAGTCGCCGCCGCTGTCTTTGACGCCGGCGATTTGCGTGGGGTGCCGGCGCAGCAGCTCGGCAATGGCGGCATGCGAAAAGCTGTAGGTGCTCATGGCCGGAAAGTGGTACAGCAGCACCTTGATGGCGTCACTGCCAATGCCCTCGATGACTTGCGATACCGCATCCACGACACCAGCATCGCGCGGCTGCTTGTAATAGAACGGCGGCATGAACAGGTGCCGGTGTACGCCCAGCCGGGTGGCGTGCCGCCCCAGCGTGATGGCGTCGCCCAGCGCCGAGGCGGTGGTGGTGACCACCACCTGGTCCGGGCGGATGCCGCTGCCCAGCATCGACTCGAGCAGCGCCTGCCGCTCGTCCAGGGTGAAGGCCGGGCCCTCGCCGGTGGTGCCAAACAGGGTGACACCGTCGCAGCCCGCGGCCAGCATGCGATGGGCGTGGGCGATGGCCAGCGGCGTGTCCAGATCACCTTTGGGCGATACGGGCAAGAGCAGTGCGGGCCAGAGGCCGTGAATGGCAGGTTTCAAGGGGGTTCTCCTATTGGTTGGGGACGTTCATAACCCGGCTACGGGCACTGTTGATGTGGGCGTCGAGCAGCGCTGCGGCTTGCGCGGCGTTGCGCTCGCGCAGGGCGGCGATGAAGCTGAGGTGTTCCTGCATCGCCGGGATCAGCCGGGCCGGCGTGATGACACTCTGCTCCAGCTTGATCAGTCGCACACGCAGGCTGTTGACGCGGTAGAGGTCAGACACGATCTCATTGCCCAGCGAGTCCACCATGCGGTCGTGCAGGCCCCAGTCCAGCGCCTGGGCGTCGTCCAGAAGTTGGGCGTCGGTGGTGCTGGCCTTGTTGGCGCGCGCCAGGATCTGCTGGTGTGCGGCCTCAATGGCAGCCAGTTCTGCGTTGCTGGCGCTTTGCACGAAAGCCAGAACCGCCTCGCGCTCGATCATGCTGCGCACCTGAAATGCGTTGCGAATGAGTTTGAGGTCCACGTGGGCGATTTGCAAGCCGCGTTGCGGCACGGTTTTGATCAAGCCGCCGGCCTCCAGCCGAGGAATCATTTCGCGCACCGCGCCCAAAGGCATGTCCAGCAGGGTCATCAACTCGCGTTGTGAGATGAACTGGCCCGGCAGAATGGCGCCGCTCAATATTTGCTGGGTGAAGCCTTGGTAGGCGCGAACCCGTTGGCTGATCGTCTCTGGTCCGGTCATGGGAACGATTTCGGGTGCTACTATTTTTGTAGCTGTCACACCTACTCTCATAAGGCCAGAACGCCTTTTTTAAGCAAAATGTTGCCATAGATGCGGCCCTCACCGGTGGCCACTACCGCAAAGGCTTGGGCGGCGCGCTCGTAGAAGGCAAAACGCTCCAGGGACGCGGCTTCCGGGTGGCCGTGCTGACGCAGCAGGGTGTTGAACTCGGCCACGGCGGGCGGCACGCTGGTAGCGTCTCCCACCACCTGCATGGTCAGGGCGGCGTGGGTCACAAAATTGTCAAGTGGCAGCACCGACAGCACGGCGTCCAACACGGCAGGTGCCGACAGGCCGGGCAGGCGGACCAGGCGTTTGGCGTGGGTCGCCGCCGGGAAATTGGCATCTGCCAGCACGATCTCGTCGCCATGGCCCATGGAGGCCAGGATATGCAGCAGTTCGGGTGTCAACAGGGGCGATATACCTTTGAGCATGGCGTGAGAGCGATCAGGATCATTGCTGTTGACGAACTAACATGTTAGCCATAATATCAGCTGAAATTGCAGCCTGTCAACGACTTGCATCGGCTTACATCGACTTGCATCAAACTTCCACCATGTCCACTGCGTCTACGCTGCCCCCTGAGCCCCTCGCGCTGACCGATGCGGCGTTCATTGCTGGGGCTGAAGTGCCGGCCCCGCTGCTGGGTGCCCTGCAAGAGTTGCCAGACTGGCGCCTGCACCTGGATCAATTGCCGCTGCATTTGGCCCGCGACGGCTATGTGTTGCTGCGCGGCGCACTGCCCCGCGAGGCAGTGCTTGCCGCCCGGCGCGATGTGCTAGAGCGCCTGGCCGCGGTGGGGGAAATTGCCGAGCCGGCTGAGGCGGCCTTGGCTACGAGCCGCAGCGAGCGTGCCGCCTTGTACCCGGACCTGGGTGCTTTTTGGCAACAGGTGTGTGAATCGCCTGCCCTGCGCAGCCTGAGCCATGGCCCGGCGCTGGCCGATGTGTCGGCTGCCGTGCTGGGTTGTGCCACCGTGCCCTTTGATTTTTTGTGGCTGCGCACCATGGCGCAGGGCCGGGCCAGCCCGCTGCACTTTGACCATGTGTATATGAACCGAGGTTCGAAGCGGCTGGTCACGGCCTGGATCCCTCTGGGCGACGTGCCCTTGCGCGCTGGGCCGCTGGTCGTGGTGGAGGGCTCGCACCGGTTTGAGGACCTGATCGCGCGTTACCGTGGCGTTGACGTGGACCGCGACAGCCTGCCGGGCTCTTTTCCAGAAGACGCTGTTGCTTTTGCCCAAGGCCGCCAAACCCGTTTGCTGACCACGGCCTTCCAGGCGGGCGACGTGATGCTGTTTGACATGTTCACCCTGCATGGTTCCTGCGACAACCGGCTGGGCGGAGGGCAGGTGCGACTGTCTTGCGATGTGCGCTGGCAGGCGGCGGCGGATGCGCGTGACGATCGCTGGTTCGGCCACCCACCGCCCGGGCATGGCGGTTTGAGTTATGGTGGTCTCAATGGCGCGCGGCCTTTGGGTGAGGCCTATCTGGCGCGCTGAACACTTGAAGCTATGACAACACCACCGATTTTTCCGCCCACCCGACAAGGCTTGCCGCTGGGCCTGGGCGGGGCGCCGCTGGGCAATATGTTTGCACCGGTGCCTGAGGCACAGGTCTCGGCCCTGTTCGACGCGGCGCTGGCCGATGGCTGCCGCTCGTTTGACACGGCGCCGCACTATGGCCACGGACTGAGCGAGCTGCGTTTTGGCCAGATGCTGCGCGGGCAGACGCCGGGGGGCTTTGCCCTGTCCAGCAAGGTGGGCCGGCTGTTGGCCCCTGAGCCGGCTGCCAGGCGTGACCAGAACGGCTTTGTTGACGGCCTGCCGTTCAACCAGCGCTGGGATTTTTCGGCGTCAGGGGTGCGCCGTAGCCTGGAAGACAGCCTTCAACGCGTGGGCCTGGCCGTTTTGGACACAGTGTTTGTCCATGACTGCGACGCCGCCAACCATGGCGATCGTTACCCGCAGGTGCTGCACCAGGTGCTGCACGAGGCGCTGCCAGAACTGCACGCCTTGCGCCGTCAGGGTTTGCTGCGTCACATCGGCCTGGGTGTGAATGACGTGCAGGTGTGCCTGGATGTGCTGCGTGGCATGCGTGCCGACGCCGGCATCGACTGCCTGTTGCTGGCCGGCCGTTACACCCTGATTGACCACAGCGGGCTGGCCGAGTTGCTGCCGCTGTGCCAGTCGCTCGGTGTGCGCATCGCCCTGGGCGGCGTGTTCAATTCCGGCATATTGGCCACTGGCGTGCGCGGTGGGGCTGAGCTGCGCTTCAACTACGGTCCAGCCGCGCAGCACTGGGTGGCGCGGGTGGCTGCGGTCGAGGCGATCTGTGACACCTATGGCGTGCCGCTTCGCGCCGCTGCCCTGCAGTTTCCCCTGGCGAACCCGGCCATTGAGGTGGTGATGCTGGGTGCGCGCCAGGCGTCGGAGTGGCGAGACGCCGCGGCCATGATGCGCCACACTATCCCGGCTGAGTTTTGGCAGGCCCTTCGCGATGGCGGCCTGTTGCCCGCCGACGCCCCCACGCCCCAAGGTGCCTGATGCTGATCGACGCCCACTTTCACAGCTGGCAGCTCGCGCGCGCCGACTATGGCTGGCTGACGCCGGCATTCGGTCCGATTTATCGTGATGTGAACGTGCCTGACTGGCAAGCGCAGGCCCAAGCGGCAGGTGTCACCGGCGGTATTCTGGTCCAAGCCGCGCCGACTGAGGCCGAGACCTGGCACCTGCTGGCCTTGGCCGACCAGCACTCCAGCGTCTTGGGCGTGGTCGGCTGGGTGGACTGGCTGGCGCCCGACGCGGCGCAGCGCATCCAGGCCCTGGCAGGGCACCCCAAGCTCAGGGGCCTGCGCCCGATGCTGCAGGACATCCCCGACCCAGACTGGATTTTGCAGCCGGCGCTGCAGCCGCTGTTGGCGCTGATGGCCGAGCTGGGGCTGGTGTTTGACGCGCTGGTCAAGCCAGTGCACTTGCCGCGTCTGCTGACCTTGGCCGAGAGGCACCCGAGCTTGAGCATAGTCATCGACCACGCCGCGAAGCCCGATATAGCCGCCGGTACGTGGCAGCCTTGGGCCGATGACATGCAGCGTCTGGCCGAGCAGACTAACGCCGTGTGCAAGCTGTCCGGCATGGTGACTGAAGCCGGCCATAACCCGGCGCCGCAAGTGTGCCGCCGTTGGGCCGATCATGTGTTGCATTGCTTTGGACCGAGCCGCGTGTTGTGGGGCAGCGACTGGCCGGTGCTGGAACTGGCGGGCAGCTATGCAGGTTGGTGGCAGGCCTGTCAGGAATTTACCCAGCATCTGACCAAGGCTGAGCGGGCAGCTGTGTTTGGGGGTAACGCGCTGAGGGTTTACCGGACAGACGTCGTTTGCCAACCATCATGAACCCCCGCCCAGCCATGAAAAGCCAAATACCGGGTCGCTCATTGCGGGATCAGGCCGGCGGGGCATTCGGCTCCGCGGCTGTCCTCCGCCCTGCGGGCTCCCCCTTGATGCCGCTGCGCCGAACGCCCCACCAGCCTGATCTGGGCGGGGGGACACGAGCGGCAGCAGCCAGTCGGCCCCCTCGGCTTGCCAACAAAGTATGCTAGCTGGCCTTTGCTTCATCAACCTATCAAGCAACCCATGAACACATCCACATTCCTTCAAGCCCAGCTGTCCCACACACTCCCAACGGACCACACGCGAGCATTGCTGATCGGGCGGCTTTGGCTGCCCGGTACCGGGCCGGTGCTGGTGACCCTGCACGATGGCCACTTGCATGATGTGTCGACCTTGGCGCTGACCAGTAGTGGCTTGCTGGCGCTGCCTGAGCCCGCTGCCGCTGTGCGTGAAGCCCTGGCTGCCGGGCGCCTGCCCGTCATTGCCAACTGGGCTGAGGTGCTGGCCAATGCTGAGGAAGCAGTTCGTGACACTGCTCGGCCCTGGCTGCTGGCGCCTTGCGATTTGCAGGTGATCAAGGCAAGTGGCGTCACCTTCATTGCCAGTTTGCTGGAGCGCGTGATTGAGGAGCAGGCGCGGGGTGATGCCAGCCGGGCTGACGCCTTGCGGCGTGATCTGCACCAGATTTTGGGGCAGGACCTGACCGGCATCCGGCCGGGTTCGGCTGAGGCGCAAGAGGTCAAGCGGGTGCTGCAGGCGCGGGGCGCCTGGTCGCAGTACCTGGAGGTGGGCATTGGCCCGGACGCTGAAATTTTCACCAAAGCCCCGGTGTTGGCTGCCGTGGGCACCGGTAACGATGTGGGTCTGCACCCCGGCTCGAGCTGGAACAACCCTGAGCCCGAGTTGGTTTTGGCGGTTAGTCCCGCTGGCCAGGTGGTGGGCGCCGCCCTGGGTAACGACGTCAATTTGCGAGATTTTGAAGGCCGCAGTGCGCTGCTGCTGGGCAAGGCCAAGGACAACAATGGCTCCTGTGCGATCGGACCGTTCATTCGTCTGTTTGACGCGCATTTCGGCATTGACGATGTGCGCCAGTGCGAGATCAGCTTGCGGGTGGATGGCGTGGACGGCTTCAGCTTTGAGGACCGTGGCGCCATGAGCAGCATCAGCCGCGACCCGCTCGACCTAGTGGCGCAGGCCATGGGCCGGCACCACCAGTACCCCGACGGCATGATGATGTTCTTGGGCACCATGCTGGCCCCGACCCGGGACCGCGATGCACCGGGGCAGGGCTTCACGCACCACACCGATGACGTGGTGACCGTGTCGGTGCCGGCGTTGGGCCGGTTGGTGAACCGGGTTGACCGCTCAGACCGCATCAGCCCCTGGACTTTTGGTATTGGCGCACTGATGGCCAGTCTGGCACAGCAGCAGCGCAGCTTGCCGGGCGCCTGATCAAAGCCATCATTTCCATTAAAGTAGCGGGCGTGCCTAGGGTGCCTACCTATTGAAGTTGCACCGCACCCACGGTAGCATGTAAAAGTCGTCTATACAACCTCAAACTGGAAAACCACCATGAAAAAGCTTTTTGCCCCGTTGCTCGCGCTGGCAACTGCCGCCCTGCTGTTGCTGCCCGTGCAGTCCGTTGCTCAGACCAAATCCCGTCTGGCCCAGATTCTGGAGCGCGGTACCCTGCGCGTAGGCACCACCGGTGACTTTAATCCGATGTCGATGAAAGACACGGCCACCAACACCTACACTGGTTTTGACGTCGAGGCCATGAACCAGCTGGCCGCCGACATGGGTGTGAAGATCGAGTATGTGCCAGCTGAATGGGCTACGCTCGTCAACGGCATCGTCGCTGACCGTTTTGATATTTTTTCTGGTGCGTCTTTGAGCATGGCGCGTGCCAAGACCGTGGCCTTTTCGGCACCCTACCTGTTTGCCGGCACAGTGCCCATGGTCAGCAAGAAGACTGGCGCTGCATTGACCACCTGGGACAGCATCAATAACGCCAATGTGACCGTGGCCGTGTTGATGGGCACCGTGTTTGAGCAGCAGGCGCGCGCCCATTTCCCCAAGGCCAGGATCCGGGCGGTTGAAAAGCCGGCCACTGGTTACCAGGAGGTGCTGGCCGGTCGCGCACAGGTCACCATCACCAGCAATGTGGAGGCTGCAACCCTCATGAAGACCTACCCGGACCTGCAAGTCGTCGGTTCAAGCTCAGAAATGCGGAACAAGCGTCCCTTTGCCTACCCCATGCCCCAGGGCGACCACGCTTGGGTGACCTTTGTCAACAACTGGATTTCCTTGAAGGATGCCGAGGGCTTTTTTGACGGGCTCGAGGCCAAGTGGTTGGTCGCGAAGAAATAACAGTGTTGAGATGGTGGCTGTTGGCCGCCGCTGCGCTGGCGGCCGGCCCGGCCGCTGCCAACGAAGGTAGCGGTTACAACTGGGGTTGGTATGTGGTCAACCCGTTTCAGGACAAGGGTTGGTCCAACCTGAAGTTTTTGGCCGAGGGCGCTGGCGCCACCCTACTGGTATCCGTGTGTGCCATTGCACTGTCGGTGGTGCTGGGTGCCACTGTGGCGCTGGCAGGGTTGTCGCGGCGCAAGACCCTGAACCGGCTCAGCCGGGGCTATGTTGAATTGTTCCGGGCCATACCGCTGCTGGTGCTGTTGCTGTGGGTGTTTTACGGGTTGCCGGTCATCATTGGCCTGCAACTGGGGGTGTTTGCCACCGGGGTGCTGTCGCTGGCGCTGAGTGACTCGGCCTTTGAGGCTGAGGTGTTCCGCGCTGGCATTCAGTCGGTGCCCAAAGGTCAGATTGAAGCGGCCAAATCATTGGGTCTGTCTTGGGCCCAGCAGATGCGGCTGGTGGTGTTGCCGCAGGCGATCAAAGTCATATTGCCGGCGCTGGGCAACCAGTTTGTCTACGTGGTGAAGATGTCGTCTTTGATCTCGGTGATCGGTCTGCAGGAACTGACCCGGCGCGCCAATGAACTCAATGTCAGCGAATACCGGCCGCTAGAGATTTACACGCTGCTGGTGCTGGAATACCTGATCCTGATCCTGATCGTGTCTTACCTGGTGCGGCGGCTGGAGCGCAGGTTGGCGACCGGGAATTGACGCATGCGCTTGCACCACGCCACCTGGCCCGAGGTTGAAGCCTACCTGCAGCGCTCAAAAGGCGTGGTGATACCCACCGGCTCGACCGAGCAGCATGGCCCGACCGGCCTGATTGGCACTGACAGCATCACCGCTGAAACCATTGCGCATGCCATGGCCGAGCGCTGCGGTGCCTTGGTCGGGCCGACCCTGACGCTGAGCCAGGCGCAGTTCAACCTGGGGTTTCCCGGCACCATTTCCCTGCGCCCAACAACCCTGATCCAGGTCATCATTGACTACGTGCAGTCACTGGCGTGCCATGGTTTTGAGCACTTTTACTTTCTTAACGGCCATGGCGGCAACATCTCCCCGGCGCACTGTGCGTTTCAGGAACTGTATGCCGACCAGAGCCTGAGCCGACAGGGTGGTGCAGCTATCCAATGCCGGCTGCGGAGTTGGTGGGATTTTGCTGAGGTCAATGAGATCCGGCAGCGGCTGTACGGGGCGGCTGAGGGCATGCACGCCACACCGTCCGAACTGGCCATTGCGCGGCATGTTTTGCCGGCTGTCAGCCGTGCAGACGACTTACCCGCGCCTCCTTTGTTGAGTGCCGACTTCATCAAGCGCCATGGCGGTGACAACCATGAGCATGCTGCGGCGCACCGGGCCCAGTTCCCCGATGGCCGAGTCGGTTCGCACTCGGGCTTGGGCCTGGCCGAGCATGGTGCCGCCTTGGTCAACGCAGCAGCCGAAGCGGCAGCCCGCGACTACGCTGCGTTTTTGGCCGGGCGTGAGTCATGATTTTTCATGCCAGCGCCTTGTCGAGTTACAGCGCCAAGGTGCGGGTGGTGCTGTGCGTGAAAGGCCTGGACTTTGAGGAGCGTGCCCCTGCCCAGGGCTATCGCTCTCCGGAGTACCGGGCGGTGGTGCCCATGGGCACACTGCCGGCCATCCAGATCGGGGACTGGGTGCTGTCCGAGTCCGAGGTGATTAACGAGTATCTTGAGGAGCGTTACCCCGCACCCGCGATGCTGCCGCAAGACCCTGAGCAGCGGGCCCGCGTCCGATTTTTATGCCGCTTTCACGACCTGCACCTGGAGCCCAAAGTGCGCGCTCTGTTTGGCCAGGTGAAACCGGTGCATCGCAACCCCGACACGGTATTGGCGCTGCGGACTGACATCGAGGCGCGGCTTGGGCAACTGGCTGCGTGGGTCCAGCCACAACCTTTTTTGCTGACGCCGAGCATTAGCCTGGCAGATTGTGGTTTCCTGGTAACCCTGCCCTTGGCGGCTGCGGTCTTGGCCGCTTGCGGCCAGAGCCTGACCGTCCCCCCGGTACTGGCGCATTGGCTGTCTGTGGCGTCAGCGCATCCGCCAGTGGAACGCGCCCTGGTCCCCTGGCGTACAGCGACCCAGGGCTGGCTTTCAAGTTGAGGAGTTGATCAAAATGTCCGAGTTGAATCGCAGCCCCTTGGCTGATCCCGGCTGGCAGTACCTCGAAAAAATTGCCCTGGAAGACTTGTCGCGCGACGACTGGCATGTGTTGGAGGGGCAGCGCCAAGTTTATCTGGCCCGCCATCAGGCTGAGCAGGCGCTGCGTTTGCTCAGCGCCAGTGAGCACGACCCCTGCTTTGGTTACCAGGTCAACAACTACCGGCATTCTCTGCAGTCGGCCACCATGGTCTTGCGCGACGGTTTGTCAGAAGAAGATGTGGTGGTGGCCCTGTTGCACGATGTGGGCTTTATTGCCTGCCCGATGCTGCATGGCGATTTTGCGGCCACCCTGCTCGGGGCCTACGTGTCAGACCGCAACCACTGGATGCTGCGTCACCACGCCACCTTTCAGAACCTGCACTCGCCCAACATGCCCGGCGTTAACCAGCACGAGCGGGAGCGCTGGCGCGGTCATGAGCACTTTGACTGGACGGCCGAATTTGTGGCGCGCTATGACCAGGCGGCGTCTGACCCGGCCTACCCCTGCGAGCCACTGCAAACCTTTGTGCCCATGGTCGAACGCATTTTTTCTCGCAAACCCCAGGACCGTCGGTCCATCAACAAGGAAAACCCATGAGCGCATGGATCAAAATGATTCCCCTGGAGGAGGCCACAGGCAAACTCAAGGACATGTACCAACTGGCCCTGACCCCCAGCGGCACCGTGGACAACGTGATGCGGGCGCACAGCCTGCGACCGCACAGCATGGAGGGGCACCTGGTGCTGTACCGCAGCGTGCTGCACAACCCCGACAACACCCTGCCCTTTTGGTTTCTGGAGGTGGTGGCCTCTTATGTGAGCATGACCAACCGCTGTGATTACAGCCTGACGCATCACTTTGCCAACGCCCGCCGCCTGATGAATGACCCGGTGCGCTCGCAACTGGTCTGGGATGCCCTGTCAGCGGCAGAACCGGAGCGGGCGTTTTCGGGCAAGGAGCTTGAGCTGCTGCGTTACGCCAGAAAACTGACGGCCGATGTGGCCCACATGGAGAAGAGCGACTTTGACGCACTCAAGGCCAGCGGCTGTGACGACGGCGAGATTCTGGAGGTGAACCAGGTCTGCGCCTACTTCAACTACTCGAACCGGCTGCTCAACGGCCTGGGCGTCACCACCCAAGGCGACGTGGTAGGTTATTACAAGGAGCCGGGCGCCACCTGAGGCTTGGCTTCGGCCTCGATCAGGGCCGTCAGGCCGGCGCGAAAACGGTTGGCTGACGCATCCAGCAGCAGGCCGGTGGTTTGGGTTGAGCGGTTTTTCATGCCGCGGTGCACAGCCTCCAGCACGATCTTGTCTTCTTCAAAGGCCAACTTGGCTCCCGCCGCAATACGCTGGGTCAGCACATCATCGTGGGCGTCGGTGTTGCGGTGCTGTAGCCAGAAATAGCGGGTGTGGTCCTCATCGATGGGCGTCAAAAAGTTGTAGGACACCATGCGGTAGGTCTCGGGGCCGTCCACCATGCCAGGGCCGCCCTTGCCAGCCGGGGTGTAAATGCCCATGTTGATGGCCAGTGAGGGGTAGCGCACCTCGTAATGCTGCAGCCGGTCGGCGTTGCCGGCAAACTTGACCAGAGGCGCGTAAAAGGGCGGCGGTGGCTGGTCGAGCAGCCAGCGGCTGCAGATCACGCCGCCAGCGTCAGCGGCAATCTGTAGGGGTGTGTCGTCAGTGCCAGCCCCGGCAAACGAGGTGCGGTGCACCCAGGCCACGTGGGACGGGTCGAGCAGGTTGTCTACCAACCACAGGTAGTGGCAGTCCACCAGCAGTTGGTCACCCTTGGTCAGGCCCCAGCCGCGCTGGCCGTGGTTGGCCATGTCGAAAACCGGGTTCGCCGCTGCCTGCGCCGGATCGCCCATCCAGATCCAGAGCAGGCCATACTTGTCTTGCACCGGGTAGCTGCGCACTTTGGCAAAGGGCGGGATTCGGACCTGTGTGGCGGCATCAATGCAGGTGCCCGAGCAGTCAAAGGTGAGGCCGTGGTAGCCACACTCGATGGCATCGCCCTTGATGCGCCCCATGGACAGCGGCAGTTTGCGGTGTGGGCAGGCGTCTTCCAGGGCCACGGCTGCACCGTCTTGCGTGCGGTACAGCACCACAGCTTCGCCCAAAATACGAACAGCCTTAGGCTCGCGCCCAACCTCGGGGGACAGCGCAGCCACGTACCAAGTGTTTTTTAAATAGGTCATGATGAGAAGATCTTAAACGGTGATGTCGGTGGCGAGTTGGAACAGACAATCGCCACGCTCGCACAGGGCCGGCACCCGTTTGCACAGCACCACGCCGGCGCGGTTAAATTGCAAGAGCAGCGGCTCACGCCAAGGCGTACGGTGGAAGTGAATGCGTGCCGCGGGTTGGCCTTGCACGACCTCGGCGCCAATCTCGACCAGAGGCTCAAACAGGCCGTCATCGCTGGCGTAAACATAGTAGTCGTCGCCACCCACCTCGGTCATGCGGGTGGTCTCGGTCAGCGGTGTCAAAGGTAAATTCACGAGGCCGGTCGCGCTCAGCAACCGGCGTATGCCGCGCTCCATCATTGCTAATGAGGATGGTGTGACCAGCCCACCGCCACCCACTTCGGTGGCCAGCGACAGCACGCCCTGGCGCAATGATGCAGCGGTGAACGAGCGCCCCCCACTGCTGGGCGCTTTGATGACATAGCCGATGGGCGCCGCAAAAGCTTGCACCAGGGCCATCGCGCGGCGCATCTGCTCGGCATCCGGTACACGGTAGATCAGGGTGCTGGGCAGGTAGGTGAGTGAACTGCCGCCAGAATGGAAATCGAAGCTGTAGTCAAAGCCCGGCAAAAGCACATGCTCGATCCAGTAAGCCAGTTGCGCGGTAACGGTACCGTGGGGATCGCCTGGGAAGGCGCGATTCAGATTGCCCTGGTCGATGGGGGAGGTGCGTAAGCCGGCCATGGCTGCCGGGAAATTGACCGACGGCAGAATGACCAGTCGGCCTTTGATGTCCGTCGGCTGAAGGCTACGGATGAGGTTGCCGAGCGCGATCTGGCCCTCCCATTCGTCGCCGTGGTTACCCGCCATCATCAGGAGGCTGGGCCCTTCACCATTTTGGATGCAGGTGATGGGTACCGGAATCCAGCCGTAGGCCGAACGTTGGACCGAATGCGGTATACGAACAAAGCCGCTGGCCTTGCCCGGGGCGTGCAGATCAATGTCTGCGCGTAGGGTGCTGCGGTTAGGCACGGGTGGGTGCTCCTCTAACAGTCAATGTCCGAGGGCCTGTCAATGCGACAGGATTTGGCTCAGGAATTTTTTGGTCCGGTCAGACTTGGGGCGGTTGAACAGTTCGTCTGGTGGCGCCTGCTCAACAATGCGGCCGCCGTCCATGAAGACGACGGTATCGGCCACTTTCTTGGCAAAACCCATTTCGTGGGTGACGCAGATCATGGTCATGCCGCTTTGGGCCAGATCGATGATCACGTCCAGCACTTCTTTGATCATCTCTGGGTCCAGCGCCGAGGTGGGCTCGTCAAACAGCATGACCTTGGGCTCCATGCACAGCGAGCGCGCTATGGCCACCCGTTGCTGCTGCCCCCCTGAAAGCTGGCCAGGGAACTTGTGCGATTGTTCAGGAATCTGCACCCGACGGAGGTAGGCCATGGCCTTGGCCTCGGCCTCGGCCCGTGGCGTGCCCCGGACCCTAATCTGGGGCAGGGCGCAGTTCTCCAGCACCGACAGGTGCGGGAAGAGGTTGAAGCTCTGGAACACCATGCCCACCTCGCGGCGGATCGCGGCCACATGTTCGGTGTCTTCGTCCAGGGTTAGGCCATCGACCACGATGTTGCCGGAATCATGGTGCTCCAGCCGGTTGATACAGCGGATCAGGGTGGACTTGCCTGAGCCCGAGGGGCCGCAGATCACCATGCGTTCGCCCTGTTGCACAGCGAGGTCGACATCGCGCAACACGTGCACGTCACCAAACCATTTGTTGACGCCGCTGAGTTGGATGATGGCTTGGCTCATGGCAGTGGGCTCGACGTTGGCATGTAAGGCGACCTATTTGTGGGCGCGGGCGTAACGCCGCTCCAGGGCCGAAAATAGCTGCGACAGGCTGAAGCAGATGACGAAATAAACCACGGCCACAAAGACGAACACCTCAAACACGCGTTGCGTGGTGACCTGCACGTCTTGCGCCATAAAGGTCAGCTCCTGGATCGACACCAAAGACACTAGAGAGGAGTCTTTGATCAACTGGATGAACTGGCCTGCCATCGGCGGTAGCACATTGCGCAGGGCTTGCGGCAAGATGATGAAGCGGGCGATGTCAAGCCTCGACATGCCCAGGCTGTTGCCGGCTTCAATTTGGGACTTGGGGACCGACTCTATGCCGGCCCGCACAATTTCTGTGACGTAGGCGCCAGAGAAGACGGAGAGGCAAATCAGCCCCAGTAAAAAATTGTCGATCAGCTTGGGTGAGCCAAAAAACAGGCTGACCCACCACTGGCCGGTCTCTGAGAATTTGGCCACGCTGTCGGCCAGGGCCAGTTTGGGCATGACCTGGCTGGCTATAAAGAACACGAAGACGAACACAAAAACCACAGGCGGGATGTTGCGGATCAGCATCACATAACTGCCGCTGAGCAAGCGCAGAAAAAGCCGCTCGCTGTTTCTGGCCAATGCCATTAGGGTACCGATCACGCCGGAGATCAGGATACCCCACACCGCGAGCCTGAGTGTGGTCAGGAAACCCTCGACGATGATGTTGGGGACCCAGCGCCCCGTTGCTGCATCCAGGCGAAAGACAAAGGGCCAGATCGTGCTCCAGTTCCAACGGTACTGAAACACTGAGCTGGCCCGCCACAGAATCAAGCCCACCAAAGCGAGAAGGCCGACCAACAGGACCCAGTCAAGCCAACCCCACGCCACAAAACGTGGCGGGCGTGGGCGGGACGTAGTCATAGCTTTGTGGGTTGAAACAGTGCAATACGATCAGGTTCAGGGCACCATCGCTGCCCAGTCTTGCGTCTTGAACCAGTAGGTGTGGCGTTGCTTCAGAAAGTCTTTGTTCTTGCCGATCCAGTCGTTGAAGAAAGCCAGGCCCGCGGCGTTGCCCTTACGCACACCAAATCCCTCAACGTTGGTGGTGATGTTGTCGGCCACGGGCTTGAACAGGCGGTCCGGGTTTTTCAGGCTAAAGAAAGTGGGCTTAGGTTCGCTCGACACGGTGGCGTGGGCGTTGCCGTTAATCACTTCCTGGAACGCAATGGCATCGTCGTCAAACTGACGGATCGTGGCCTTGGGGAATCTTTCCTCAATCAGCTTGCAAGGGGCTGCACCACGACGGCAGGTGAAGGTGACGTTAGCGTTGTTGTAGTCCTCGGGCCACTTGAACTTGGCTGCAAGTTGCTTGGAGGCCGCTACACCTTGACCGGAGGTCGAGTAGGGGTCGGTGAAATCAATTTGCTCCTGGCGTGCTGGCGTGATGGACATGCTGCCGATGATGGCGTCGAACTTGCCCGCAATCAGCGAAGGGATGATGCCGTCCCAGGCTGTGGGAACCAACTCGAGCTGGACGCCCATGTCCTTGGCCAACTTGTTCATGACGTCAATCTCGAAACCGACCCACTGACCCTGCTTGTCTCGCATGGCCCAAGGCACAAAGCTGCTGAAACCTGCCTGCAGCTTGCCACGCTTCTTGATGGTGTCGACCAGGTTTTCCTGCTGGGCCAAGACCGGCTGAGCCGCCAGCATTGCCACCAGCAGCACGGCACCGGCTGCGAAGATTCGTCTGAAATTAGTCATGATTTGCTCCTGTTAAAAAGTGATTAGAAATTCTAGCTATGCAAGGCTTGAGCCAGCATTTTGCCAGCGGCAGCAGGTCCAAGGTAATTAAATGTCGACCCTAGACCGGCAACATGATCGCACCAAGCATGCAATTGCTGTGCAAGCCAATCGGTCTATTAATGGTTTGGGCATGAGATCAGAAGTTGGTCTAATGAAAGTTCAGGTGGTCAAACCCTTGACCCGAGAAAAATAGTCCAGTATCAGTTCGCTGTAGCTGCCTTCGACGGCGATCTCATAACCATGATGCTGCCTGATCAGCAGGGCCTTTTGCCCGAAGACCTCGGTGAAGGTGGCGCCAGCGGCGCCCACCGGCATGGCCCATGCATCAATGGGGCTGGCGATGGCGATCATCTGGTCGGCCTCAGGTCCGTCTATGCCAATGAACGCATAGGCGTCGGACACATTGATGATCAGGGTGTCAGGTGCACAGGGTGCCTCTGTCAGGTGCGCAAACAGCAAGGTCTCCTGCGCCAAGGTGGTGCGCACCAGCCAATGTTGGGGCGCAAGCCGGTAGACCAAACTTGCCGCCTCGAGCCTGTGCAGGATATCGTCGGGGTGACCTTTGAGGTCAAAAACCGCTGTCATGGCATGGGTCTGGAAGTTGGCTTGGTACATGGTCTCAACCCCGGAGGATGGCCCCCTTGGGGTCATAGAAGCAAGGGGCAGTGACAGTGGCGCGCACCACCTCATCTTTCATCCGGATGAAAACGGTCTCGCCGTGGCGTGCGCGACCGTTGGTCAGCAGGCCAAGCGCCACGCTGCGTTGTGCGACCACGCTCCAGACGCAGGCGCTGACAAAGCCCTCAGAGGCCTGCCGATTGCCTTGCGGGGTCATGGGCGCACCTTCCATCACCAGCCGCATAGGGTCTTCTGGCAACAGCCCAACCAACTCCCGGCGTGGTCGGCCGCTGGCGCGACGCAGCATCACCGCGCGTTTGCCCAGATAGTCCGCTTTGTTTTTAGACAGAATCCAGCCCATGCCCAAGTCGATGGGGTCGACAGTGCCGTCGACCTCGTGCCCCAGCGACAAAAACCCCTTTTCCACCCGCAGCACATGGTTGGCCTCGGAGCCAACGACGGTCAGACCCAGTGGCTTGCCGACCTCGATCATGGTCTCCCACAGCGTCAGGGCGTGTCGGCTTGGGACGTTGATTTCGTAGCTGAGCTCACCGGTGAAGCTCACCCGGGCCACGCGGCTTGGGATGCCAGCGACCTGCCCCAAGCGCAAGCCCATGAAGGGGAAGGCCGAGTTCTCGAGCGCGATGTCAGTACCCAAGGCCCCCAGCAGCTCTCGGGCTTGAGGGCCGCACAGCGTGATGTTGGACCAGGCAGTGGTCACAGGCGTGATCCGGACCCGCCAATGGGGCCTTTCAATTTGTAGAAAGTGCTCCAGGTGACGGTAGACCTCATCGGCATTGCCGGTGGAGGTGAACATCAGGTAGTGATCGGGCCCCAACTTGAAGCTGACGCCATCGTCCAGAATCAGGCCGTCATCAGTCAGCATGATCGAATAGCGGCCCATGCTCGCATCCAGATTAGAAAAGTCGCTGGCGTAAACCATCTGCAACAGGCGGAGGGCGTCGGGTCCCTTGATCTCAAATTTACCCAGAGGGGAGCCGTCGTAGGCGGCCACCTTCTGCCGCACAGCGAGCGATTCCCGATTGACAGTGTCCTGAAAACTCTCGCCCGGTTGTGGGAAATAGCCAGGGCGACGCCAGCGTGCACCGGCTTCGTACATGACGGCGCCGGCGGCCTGGTTCCAAGCTGTGATGGGGGTGTGGCGGTAAGGCAGAAATACACTGCCACCGCGCGCGCCGGCCAGCGCACCAAATTCAATCGGCGAGTAGGGTGAGCGGAGGGTGGTGGTTCCTACCTTGTCCAGCGGCTGTCCTTGCGCCAAGGCGATGGCGCCAATGACATTGACGTTACCGGTTTTGCCCTGGTCAATGCCCATACCCGCTGTGGTGTAGCGTTTGACGTGCTCAACCGCACCGTAGCCTTCACGCAAGGACAAATGGATGTCGGCCACCGTCACGTCGTGCTGAAGGTCCACAAAGGCCTTGTCTGACGCGCGGGCCGGCTCGACATGCCACAAGGCTTGGGTCGATGGTGCCAAACCCGCTGGTGCTAACGGGAGTGCCGCCGGCTTGGCGACAAAGCCTTGATCGCGCGCGGCGGCCGTGCCGGCCGAGGCGCCGTCATGCAGTGCCGAAGGCAAGTCAAAACAGGCATTGGCGGCGCCAGCGCAGCGCGAGGCCTGGTGGGCTTCAGCTGCAACAAAGGCCGACAGACCCTCGTCGTACCGTAACTTGCCGCGCGACTGGGAAAAAAGATCGAGCAGGGGGTTCCAACCGCCAGAGACGGCCAGCAAATCACAGTCGAGCAGCCGGCTGTCGTGCCCCTGGAGGGTGCGGACCCTTACTCCCTTCAGCTGACGCCGCCCCGATGTTGAGGCGACCACGTGGCCGGACAAAATCTCGACGCCTGGCACCAGCGCTGCGGCGTCTGCGGGGACCACCGGTCGCACATCGACGATCGCTGTCACCTTTATCCCTGCGGCCATCATGTCGGCTGCTGCCTCATAGGCAGAACTGTTGTTGGTGAACAGGACGGCGCGACTGCCGGGCAGCACGGCGTAGCGGTTGATATAGCCCTGTACCGCCGACGCCAACATGACGCCTGGCCGGTCGTTGTCATGAAACACCAGCGGGCGCTCGATGGCCCCGCTTGCAATGACCACCTGGCCGGCGCGCACCCGCCAGGTGCGTTGAAAGATGCCAGGCTTGGTCGGGTTGCGCTCGGTTACGATGACCAGGTTGCCTTCGCGGTAAGCCCAAGCGGTGGCGCTTGCAAGCCGGGTGACCAGCGGCATGGCATCGAGCTCAGCCGTGGCACTGTTAACCCAGTCCAGCGCGGGTTGGTCATCAATGCGGTCACGTCGTCTCAGCAGCGCGCCACCGGGCTCCTCGCCCTCATCAACCAGCAGGACCCGCGCGCCAGCCCTGCCAGCCACCAAGGCGGCCATCAAGCCCGCCGCACCAGCGCCTACCACCAGAACGTCGCAGTGCCAATGGCGGGTTTCGTAGATGCCCGGTACCTGGTCGGCGACTGGCGCGTGCGCCAGACCGGCGACCCGGCGAATGTGCGGCTCATAGACGTGCCAGTTGGGCCACATGAAGGTCTTGTAATAAAACGAGGCCGGCAGCAGGCGGGCGAACCATTGGTTGATGGCCAGCAGGTCAAACTTCGCCGATGGCCAGCAATTGACCGAGCGCGCCTGCAGTCCATCGCGCAAGCGGACCGTGGTCAAGGCCTGGTTGCCGCTTTGTTGGTCCCCGAGCAACTCAACAAATGAGCTGGGTTCCTCGGTGCCTATGCCGGTAATGCCGCGAGGGCGGTGGTACTTGAAACTGCGGGCAGTGAGGCGCTCGCCATTGGCCAGCAAGGCCGAGGCCAGGGTGTCACCCTCAAAGCCGGAAAAAACTTGACCGTTAAAGGTAAATTTGATGGGCAGATCACGGCGAACGCGGCCCCCGGTTGGCAAGCGGAATCGGTTATCCGACATGGTCAGGGGCCTGCTGAATTTGGTGCGTCACGGTGTTGCGCTCGATGGTGAACCACATGCCGCAGCCTCTGTTGTGCCACCACTTTTCCTGGACCCAGCCCATGGGGTTATTGGGCACGGTCAGGTAGTCCACCCAGGCGGCGTCTGTCAGGTGGGTGGCGTCTTCAGGCCGCGTACTTCGAGCCGGCCCGCCGTTGGTGAACTCGGTCTCATTGCGCGGTCCGCAGTGGGGGCAGTGAATCAGCAGCATGGCGGTGGCGGTGGTGGAGGCAGTGACAGTGGCCGGTTAGCGGGCCGCAGTCGTGCCCGACTCAAGCACGTAGTCCAGGTGCTTGAACCGGTCCAGTGAGAACGGCTCAATCAGGGGGTGCGGTTCGTCATGGGCAATCAGGTGGGCCAGCGTGTAGCCGCCGGCGGGTACTGCCTTGAACCCGCCCCACCAGCCCGCCGATACATAAAGGCCGGGAACAGCGGTCTTGGACACGATGGGGGACGCATCATGCGCAATGTCGAGCGTGCCACCCCACTGCCGCATCAGCTTGAGCCGCTTGAATGAGGGGAAGAGTTCGAGCATGGCCGCCACGGCATCTTCAAAAACATGTTGCTTGATGTCGCGCCGGTAGGATTGGCCAGGGTCATTGGCGCCGCCAATGACCAGTTCGCCCCGGTCTGATTGACTCAGGTAGACGCCGATGTCTGGGCAATTGACGATCACATCGATCAGGGGTTTAACCGGCTCTGACACAAAGGCGGTGAGGTTGAAGGTTTTTACCGGCAAGCGCAGCCCAAGGGTCTCGGTCAGCGTCGTGGTGTGGCCGGAGACTGCCACCGCCACCTTTTTGGCTCTGACCGTGCCGCGCTCAGTCTCGACCCCGCAAATGCGACCGTCCGTGCCACGCAGCAGAGCCTGGACGGCCGTGTTCTGGTGAATTTCTACCCCTTGGTCGTCGGCTGAGCGGGCCAGACCCCATGCCACCGCATCATGGCGGCAGACAGCGGCATCGGTGTGCACCATGCCGGCCACGATCGGCAGCCGAGCGTCAGGCCCCCCGCCGGTCAGCGGCGGGACGCGGCGCCGCAGCTCGTCAACCGAGATGGGCTCATAGGTCGACCCGTGGTTGTGCATGTTGAACATGCGCCGACGGATCTCACGCAGTTTGGGGTAGGTCTGTACCACGTCAATCATGCTGCGCTTGGAGTACATGAGGTTGAAGTTCAGCTCCCGCGTCAACTGCTCATACAGTGCCACTGATTTCACATAGAACGGAATGCTCTCATCCCGCAGGTAGTTGGAACGGATGGTGACGGTGTTTCGGGCAATGTTGCCGCCGCCCAGCCAGCCTTTCTCCAGCACAGCCACATCGGTGATGCCATGCTCGCGGGCCAGGTAATGCGCTGTGGCCAGACCATGACCGCCGGCACCGATGATCAAGACCTCATAGTCTTTGCGAAGCGGTGGTTGGCGCCACGCCCGCTGCCAGTTCTGGTGGTGGGACAGCGCGTGGCGGGCCAGCGACAGCAAGGAGTAGCGTTGCATGGGGCCTTGCTCAGCGGTAGCGGTAGCGCTTCTCCAGCCACAACACGCCCAGCGACAGGGTGATGGTGATCACCAGGTACATGCCTGCCACTGTCAGCCAGATCTCGAAGGCCATGAAAGTGTCCGAAATCACGGTGCGTGCTTGCGTGGTCAGGTCAAACACCGCAATCACACTGACGATGGCCGAGTGCTTGACGAGGTTCACCAGAATGCCGCCAAGGGGCGGTAGCATCAGCGGGACGGCCTGCGGGAGGATGATGTCGCGGTACAGGTCAAACGGCCCAAAACCCAGGCTTAAACCGGCTTCTCGCTGGCCCTTCTTGACCGCCACAATGGCACCCCGAATGATTTCCGCGACAAAAGAGCCCTCGTAAAACGCCAGACACAGGACGCCAGCCCATAGCCGCGGTATACCCAGCGTTGCGGCAATGATGAAGTAAAAAATCAGGACCTGCACCAGCAGCGGTGTGTTGCGAACCACTTCAATGTAAGTCCAGGCTATGGCACGCCCCACCACAGAGCGCGAGAGTCTGAGCAGGGCCGCCAGCAGGCCCACCAGCATGCAAATCAGACCTGCCTTCCAGGCGATGTCCAGGGTCACGAACATGCCTTTCATCAGGGGTCCCCAGATCAGCTCACCGTCGATCACGCGATAGATGTACTTGGGCACTTTCTCCCATTTCCACTGGTAGCCCATGCCTTGGGCGCCATGGACCACCAGCCAAAGCAGTGCACCAGACAGCAGCAGGAATTGGACAAGTTCGAACGCTGGCGACCGGTACCATTTGACGGGACGTTGATTGGGTTGGCTAGGTTGTTTCATGCGCAATTCAAATTTGGGGGCAGCGAACCAAGGCTGCCGAGCGTCAGGCCATCGGCCATGAATGAACGGGCTGTGCGAAGATAAGCGGGACTGAAAAGGACAGGATGAAGACGATGACCCAGGCTGAAGACGACACTGCCATGGCTGCTCGACAAATTGTGAGCACCCTGGTGCCGCGTGAAACCATGAAACCTCTGATGGTGAAGTCCAACGGCACTGCTGCTGTGCAATTGTTGGCCCACCTGCTGCTGATCGGCGGCTTGGCCTATTTGGTTGGCTCTGCCCAGGGTCATTGGCTGGTGTGGCCTGCCATGTTCGCTTTGGGTGTCGTGCTCACCCATTTGTTTGCGCCGCAGCATGAATGCGCCCATTTCTCTGCCTTCAAGACGCGTCGGGTCAACGAAATCGTCGCCAGTGTCTGTGGCGCGATCATCTTTGTGCCTGAAATTCATTTTCGGTATGAACACACCAACCACCATAGTTACACCAATCTTGCCGGCAAGGACTCGCAGTACATACCCATGCCCAAGTCGATGTTTCATTATGGCTGGTACCTGAGCGGCCTGCCGTACTGGTGGAGCAGCTTGAGCGGTATCGCCAAGCGGTCTTTGAGCCAACTCTCTGAAGAAGAGCGCGGCTTTATACCGGTCGGTGAAGTTGGCACAGTCATTTGGGAAGCGCGGGCCCATGCTGTACTTTACCTGTCGCTCGCACTGGCGATGGTGTTGGGCTGGTCGGCGCCTGTGTGGTACTGGCTGCTGCCGCTGCTGTTGGGACAGCCGGTGATGCGTTTTATCCGAATGACGGAGCATGTCGGGCGACCCACCTTGCTCAACCTCTTGCAGAACACCCGCAGCACGCAGGTGGGTTGGGGCTGGCGGTTGATCGCCTGGAACATGAACTACCACTGCGAACATCACCTCGCGCCAACCATGCCCTACCATGCCTTGCCCAAATTGCACCGACTGGTGAGACACCACATCCCGGTGGGCCGTGGCTACCCAGCGGCGCATCGCGAGATCTGGCGCCATGTCAGTCGCCCTGGATAAAGGCACGCAAGACCGCCGCAGTTTTGCGCATCTCGTCTTCCAGTCCGATGGTGATCCGAAGCATGTTTCGGTAGTCGTTTGAGTTGAACATGCGCCCTGCAATGCCGTTTTTGTAGAGATCGTCAAAGGCTTGTTTGGCTGTCTTGGTCTGCCCGTCAAAGTTCAGCAAAAGGAAATTGGTGTTGCTCTCAAGGTAACGGATCCCCATAGCCTTCAGCTCATGGCTGAAGGCCAGCATCTGTGCACGGTTGTAGGCCTTGACATGGGCGGTATAGGCCAAATCGCTCACGGCGGCGACGCCTGCTGCGACGGCGGGCGCGCTGATCGGAAACGTCAGCCCCAGCCTTTGGAGCACATCAACCACGCTGGCTGGCCCGTACAACCAGCCCAGGCGCATGCCGGCCATGCCGTAGACCTTGGAGAAGGTGCGGGTCATCACCACATTGTGCGACTGGTCGATCAATGCGGTGGGCAGCTCGTAATCGGGGGCATGTACGTATTCTGCGTAGGCGGAGTCCAGCACCAGCAGCACCTGCTCTGGTAAGCCCCTGTGCAGGCGCCGAACCTCTTCACCGCTTAGGCAGGTCCCGGTTGGGTTGTCCGGGTTGGCCAGCAAGATCATGCGGGTTTTGGGTGTCACACAGGCAAGGATGCCGTCCACTGAAGCTCTGAAGTCAATGTCAGGCGCCGCCACAGGAATGGCACCCATCGCATGGGCATAGTTGGGAAATTTCAGGTAGCCGTGAACGCTGTGAATCACCTCGTCGCCAGAGTCCAAGTAGGCCCGCGCCAGGCGGCCGAGCAGCTCGTCAGAGCCATGGCCACAGACAATGCGAGATGGGTCGAGTGCCATGGCCGCGCCAATGGCTGCGGCCAGTTCGCCAGGGCCGTCATCCGGGTAGCGCTCTACCGTTTTGAGCGCCTGTTGCGCCGCAGCAGCGGCCTTGGGGCTGGGCCCGAGCGCACTTTCGTTGGACGACAGGTTGACCACCGCTTGCGTCTCGTTGTGAAGTGGCGCCGCCAGCATGTGTGGCTTGATGTTCATGATCCCGGTGCGGGGAATTAACGTTGCCATGACGGCCCTCTCAATCGTGAATAAGTTTGGCTTCGACCCAGCGGGCCAACGCCAGCAGCTTGTCATCCTCGCGGAAGTCGCCGATCAATTGCACCCCAATGGGCAGACCCAGTTGGCCGGTATAGCCTGGCAAAGTGATCGAGGGCACGCCCAAGAGCGTCCACATACGGCTGAACAGCGGGTCACCCGTGGCGTGCAGCCCTCGGGGTGCTGTGCCCACGGCACTGGGCGTCAACAGGATGTCCCAGTCGGCTTTCCAGGCTTGGAACTCATGCCTGGCAGCCGCTGCCAATTGCTGTGCCGCCAGGTACCTAGCTCGGCTGATGTGCTGACCATCTTGCAGCAAAGTCAGCAGTTGAGGACTGAGCTTGTCGGGGAATCGATCCTGCTCGAAGCTGAGACTCTGTGCCGCTTCATAGGCCATGATCAATTTGTGGGTATCGGCCAATTGGGCGAAATGGCTGGGTAGCGTGGCCTGCGACACCTTGGCGCCGCTGCGTGCGAGTTGCAGTGCTGCGGCTTCGATCACTGCTTGGCAATCTGGATCGGCCTGCTGCCACCAGGGTGTATGGCACACCCCGATGCGTGGCGCGCCTTCCCAAGCCTTGGTATCGGCTTCTGTAGCCTGGATGCCCAGCATGGCCCATCGCATCCATTGGGCATCGATCACATGGCGGGTGATCACGCCCAGCGTGTCGAATGACGCCGCAAATGACTTGATGCCAGCCAGACTGAATTCACCAAAGCTACCTTTGTAAGCCACCACACCACAAAAAGATGCTGGGCGGATCAGCGACGCTGCGGTTTGGGTGCCGAAGGCGGCTGGCACCAGGGCGTCGGCCACCGCCGCCGCAGACCCGCTTGACGAGCCGCCGGGCGTATGCGCCAGATTGCGCGGGTTGGCGGTTGGGCCGGGTGCGAAGTACGCAAATTCGGTGGTGATGGTTTTGCCCAGAACCACGGCACCGCTGCGGCGCGCCATGGCCACGCAGGCCGCATCATTGGAAGGGCGGCGGCCCCGGTAGATGGGCGAGCCGCATTCGGTGGGCATGTCGGACGTGTCGATGATGTCTTTGACCGCGATAGGAAGGCCGTGCAGCGGACCATGCACGGGTTGCTGGTCGGCTTGTCGTGCGGCGGCCAGCGCGGCCTCAGGATCAAGCCATGCCCAGGCGTGCAGCGCAGGTTCCCGCTGGGCAATTCGGTCAAGGCAGGCCTGAACCAGGTCTGTGGACGAAATTTTGCCCGCTCGAATGGCCTGCGCGGCCTCAAACAGCCCGAGCTGATTCAAATCATGGTGCATGGGCAAGGCCCTGTTCTGCGTTGCTGAAAAGCTCAAGCGGCACCCGAAAGAAACCCGCGTCGAGTCGGCCACGCTGACCGGCTTTGTCCAAAACACCGAGGCTAATCAGCGGTTGCCGCCCGCTGCTCAAGACCCGGCTGGTGTTCACAGTGAGGCGGGGGCGGGTCATTGCAAAGGCGGGATGGGCATGACCCAGCAGGGCATTAGGGGCTTCGGCCTCCAGCGGCCAGGCAGCCAGATACCCTGCGGGGCCGCGTGGGATCGCCAGGGTGGTCATGGCGCCAAAGCCCAGCAAGTCGACCAGCGCACTGTCACCGATGGCGCCCAGGCTGGATGCGGCCACTTCGGGTGTGGCTTGCGCAATGGCTGGCGCCACCGCTGGGCCCGTGAACCAGCGGCCCGGCAGCCCGGCCACCTGAATGCCAAAGGCGTCGCCATTGCCGCCAGCGGCGGTCACGACACCCGAACCTTGGGTTCCGGCAGCCGCAGACAGCATACAGCGACAGGCGGCCATCCACAGGTTAAGAAAGAAGCCTGGGCTTTGTTCCAGGTAGCTCAGGCACGTGCTCGCCTGGGCCCCTGAGAGTCGACGCTTCAGGCAGGCGGCGAGCGCGCGGGTCATGGCAATGGTTTTGCCGTGGCCGTCATCGCCCTCTGACAGGCCTTGATCTGCCAATGGGATGAGGTCAATCGGGTCCCCAAGGGCGGCAGAGAATGCCGGCGCAAAGACGTGGTCGAGCCAGCGCAGGTGGTCGACAACTTCGGGCTTGAGCACGCCGACCCGCATCGGGTGCAGCATGCCGCCATTGAATGGGCTGCAGCACCAGCGCCCCGGCGCATGGGCGTCACGCACGACCTGAACCCACATCGACGGCGAGAGCACGTCTGCCAGTGGCAGCACGCAATTGCGGTCCTGCGCTGGCCGAAGGGAGATGGCACCGCTGCCCACCATCTCACGGGCTTGTTCAGGCGTTTGCGCCCAGTTTTCCAGCAAGGCAGCGGCCACTGCTGCGTTGAGAATGGGTGTGCAAGGCCGGTGCGGGTCCGCCAAGGCTGGCCCGGCATGCAGCAGTTCGCGGTTGCCCAGCGCCAGCAGGTCGCCGGCCAGCGCCACGCCGCTCAGTTGCGGCCGCACGGCCCCGATGCGTTGCTCTGCCAGCCTGTCAGCGGCTTGCTGCTGCGGTGTGGCTCGGTGTGTCATGTGGGCGGCAGAATCCAGCTTTCGCAAAAAGCCAGAAATGATGTGCTCAGTCGACCGCCCAGAAAATCACGGACGATGACCTGGCCAGGCAAGGCCTGACCATTGAGCGTGATGGACCCTTGTTGCGCCTCTACAAAGACGCTGTACATCTGGTGCGCGCCCGTGGACGACATGGCGGGCGGGACGTCAACCGCGAATGGTGTTCCCAAATCATCCCAGCGCAGCGTCAGCGACGCGCCGGCGCCCGCGAGTTGTTCTTCATGGAAGCGTGTGCCCTCGGCGCGACTCAGCATGTGGTCGGCCTTCAGGTAAGTCATGGACTGCAGCCCACTGGCGCCACGGAAGGACGCGAAGCGCGATACAAACTCATCCACCAACCAGCGCATCAGGGGCTCATTGTTGGACAGGCAGAGGTTCCTGGCCTCTGGCCATCCCGCGGCCTTGAACGGGTCCCCGAGGACCAGTGCCCCGGTACCCGGCCCATGGGGTGAGGTGACGACCCGGAAAAAAACAGACAGGGTCTGCCAAGCACCGCTGGCGTCTTTGAGGTAGATGCCGGGGTTGTCGCCCGACCAGACCACGGTACCGGGGTTCACTGGGGATGTCATGGTTGTCCTGGATAGGTTGATGGTTGCGTAGGGATTTTGACAAAACGCGGCGGATCAAGACGGTGGGAAGGGGTGTGGCATGTCGCCCAAGCCAATCCAGACGCTCTTGTGCTGTAAGAATTCACGCATCGCCTCAATGCCGTTTTCCCGCCCCCAGCCGCTTTGCTTGTAGCCGCCGCAGGGCGATTGCGGCGCCACGCCGCGGTAGGTGTTGACATAGACGGTGCCCGCCTGAATTTGCTTTGAAAGACGAAAAGCGCGGCTGATGTCGCGCGTCCAGACCCCCGCTGCAAGCCCTAGATCGCTGTCATTGGCGAGTTGAACCGCATGCTGTTCGTCTTTGAATCGCATGACCGCCAGCACCGGGCCAAAGACCTCCTGCTGAGCGATTCGCATCGCCGGTGTGACATCCACCAGCACCGTGGGCGCAAGGTACCAACCGCCGCCCGCGACCCGGACCGGCTGGCCGCCGGCCACGCAGCGGGCGCCTTCACCCAAAGCAAACGCGACATCACGCTGGATACGTTGAAAATGCGGCTCATTGGCAATCGGGCCGATCTGTGTCGTGGCCAGACGAGGGTCACCGAAAGTCAGGTTGGCAATGGCCGCCTGCAGGCGGCCGACAAAGTCATCGTGCAATTCATCCTGGACCAGCAGGCGCGAACCCGCCACACAGCTTTGCCCGTTTGAGACAAAAATGCCTGACACCACCCCGCGCAGCGCTTGCTCGATGTCGGCATCGGCGAACACCACCTGCGCCGACTTGCCGCCCAGTTCCAGCGTGACCCGTTTCAGCAACTCACCGGCCCGCGCTGCAATTTTGCGGCCCACGGCGCCAGAGCCGGTAAAGCTGATGCGTGACACCAAGGGGTCGCTGACCAGCGGGTCACCCACCTCGTCACCCAGGCCGGTCACCACATTGAGTACACCAGCGGGCAGGCCCACGGGCTCGAAGCTGCGCATCAGCGCCAGGGTGGACACCGAGGCGTGCTCTGATGGCTTGATCACCACCGTGTTGCCTGCGGCAAGTGCCGGCGCAATCTTCCAGGTCAGCAGTGCCAGTGGCGAGTTCCATGCTGTGATGGCAGCCACCACCCCATAGGGCTCCCAGGTCGTGTAGTTGAAGGTATCAGGCTTGTTCAGCGGAATCACGCTGCCCTCAAATTTGTCTGCCAGGCCAGCGAAGTAGTCAAAGTACTCGGGCAAACTGGCAATCTGGGCCCGGACCTCTGACAGGCGTTTGCCGTTGTCACGGCATTCGGCGATGGCCAGGCGTTCGGCATCAGCGGCGATGGCCTGGCCAAGCTTTCTCAGCCAGGCGCCGCGCTCGGTGGGTCGTAGCACCGACCATGGGCCCTCAAACGCCGCTCTGTGGGCAGCGCGGGTTGCCCGGGCCACGTCGGCGCCGTCGCATCGTGGCACCCGGGCCCACACCGCGCCTGTCGATGGGTCCCAGGAGTCCAGATAGCGGCCGCTGGCTGCACCGCACCAATGCCCGTCGATCCAGGTGAGGTGCTGGGCGATGCCATCGACCACGTCATGATCGTCAGCCATGCGACGCTCCTGGCTGGGGAATGGCCTTGAGCGCGCTCCTGAAGGTGTCACGCGCCTGGGCGCTGTGGATGTAGTCGTAACGCTGGGGGTAGCTGCTTGCACTGGCCAGCACCCGCAGGTCGACCAGGGTGGGGCCCGCCTTGCGCGCCCGACTGGACAACCAAAGGTCTAGCGCCTCGGGCCGGGAGAATTGTTGGGCATCAGGGATGCCCGCAGCCCGCGCCATGGCCGCAAAATCAATCGCGTGATCAACTGGCAGGGGCGCACGACCGTTGGCTTCATAGCTGCCATTTTGAAATACAAAGTGGGTCAGGTTCTCGGGTTTTGCGCCTGCCAGGGTCACCAGCGAGCCCAGGTTCATCAGCAGACTGCCATCGCCGTCGAAGACCCAGACCTCTTGGTCTGGTCGGCCCAGCGCCAAGCCGAGGGCGTGTGAGCCGGCCTGGCCCATCGCGCCAACGGCCACGTAGTTCAGGGCATCGGGGCGAATCGCCATCCATTCGAAACAAGTGGTGTAGACGCTAACGACGATCTGCCCGTCATAGCGCCCGGCCAGGGTACGCAGAAACTCATCGCGGGGGGCACTGGCAGTCATTGGGGATTGCTTCCAAACAAGATGGCCAAGGGTTGGCTGCGTTGGTAGGCCTCGTCGATGGCTTGCATGCAGGCGGGGATGTCCTGGTCTGACGACATCACCATGTGACGAATGCCCATGACGTCGAGCACGGGTTCAATGATGCGAACCCCGTAACGGCTGGACTGTGCGGGTAAAGCGTTTTCTTCTTTACCCAGCAGTCCGATCATCATGCAGACCGGGTTGCCGTAATCGACAGCAATCGCCCGTAAGGCGTTGGCGGAATCCATCAGGCCGGTCTGCTGCATCAGCAGCACGGCCCGCTTGTCGCAAAAAGACAAAGCCGCGCAGACTGAGACCCCTTCGTCCTCTTTGCAGACTCTCACCAGCCGAAGCTCGGGATCATGGGCGATCGGCCGCAGCAGGCCTTCGCTGGTACAGATGTCGGGTACTGACAGCACGAACTCAATGCCCGTCTGTTTGAGCGCCTGGATGATGGCCCCGCCGTGAAGTGCCGGGGGCGGCATGTTGGGATCGCGTTCCATCAGGTCAGGTCACCGTCTTGAATTCAAAAATTTTGCCGTGCTCTGGGTTGACTTCGTTCGGGTCGGCGGTGTTCAGCGGGGCCAGCAGGGCCGTGATGGCCGCCCGTCGCTCAGCATCTGGCAACAATTGGGTGTCGGTATAGGCTTGTGCGACTTTTTGACACACCTCGCGGATCAGTTGCCGGTCGTCGCCCCCATTGGCAGGGATGCGCAGAATCGTGTCGCCACCGGTGGTGGGGATCGTTCCACTGCTGAGCGGCTCAAGCGCTTGCGGCTCGATACCCTGGGCCAAATCATCTATTTCTTTCTTTAGCCTACGGCGCAGCAACGCAATCCCGCGATCAGTGCTGCCCAGATGCTCACTGGCATGGCTGGTCACTGGACCCAGGCTGCACCAGGCGTCCCAATCCCCTGGAGAGTCTTGCCGCACCTCGTACGGTGCCTCATTGCTCTGGCCGTAGAAATCGGTCTTGCCCAAGCCGACGGCGTCGGGGCGGCCTTGATGGTGGGGATCGTCACGGTCATTGAAGTGCCGCCAAGCGATGACCGCCGTGTTGGTGTCGTCAATGGGGGTGACCCAGCGCGTGAGGCCAGGGCGGCCGAAGTAACGAACATGGCTCACGTTCTCGAAAATGGCGCCATTTTGAGAAAAATTGGGCAACAGATGGTCGTGCATGCGGACCCAGACGAAGTCGCCCACCCGCCGCGCATTGGTGTAGAAAAAACCATGCGGCGTTTCGTGATACTCAATGATCGGCAGCGTTGCAAACACCTCGCTGAACTGGGGACCTGATACGCGGGTATGTAAAAAAGCCACGTGAAACGGGTCCATCGAATTCTCGCTGACCTGTTGCCAGTTGCAGGGCGAATGGATCAGGTAGGGCTTCATCTGGTTGTCTGGCATCACCATCGCGTCCATCATGGGGATGGCCGGTTTGATGGCGGGTGGGCCCATGTACGTGAAGATCACCCCCTGGAACTCCACCACAGGGTAGGCACCTTGGCAATATTTGTGCCGATGGGGGCTCTCGGGCGGTTCGCCTGGAGTTTCAAGAATGGTCCCATCATTACCGAACAGCCAGCCGTGGTAGCAGCAGCGGATACCGTGCTCAGCAATGATGCCAAATTCGAGCGAAGCACCACGGTGTGCGCAGTGTTTGTGCACCAGGCCTAAGTCACCAGACAGGTCGCGGTAGAGCACCAGGTCTTCACCCAATACCCGTACCACTTTCGGGCGGTGGTCCAGCTGGGATGACAGCAGAAATGGGTGCCAGTAACGCCGCATGTACTCGCCGCAGGGCGTCCCTGGGCCAACGCGGGCGGTCAACTCTTCGACTGGGCGTTCCTTGGGCAGGTGGTAGCCCGAAAATTTCATGGGGTGCAATATGTCAATGGGCTTTTCCATGGGGCACTCTGCTCTTGGTCAGCAAGGCCCCACTCAAAGCGATGTGGCCCGGCAGGTCCTGATTCTGATGAGTTTCCGCAGGCGTGTCGATCAGCCATCAACCGGCATTAACAAAGCTGACGCTGGTCCATAAGGGGCGCTGATCAGGCCCCTTGGCGGTCAGGTTGCAGAAACCTCATCAAATTGAGCGACCCTGATCTGGGAATACAGCTCGGGGTAGGTGTCATGGAGCTCACCTTCGACCAATTCGCTCAACGCGGCAGATGACAGCCGCGCTAGCCGCAGCACCAGGTCGTCAAATTCACCCCGACGTGCCACGACACACAGCCGCCTGTAAAAAGTCTCGCCAGGAAACTGTGCAATGCGGATCAGTCGCCGCTGGCGGCCTGACATTAATAGCGAGAGGGGGTTGCCAATGCTCCAGCCCACACCTGCCGCCACGCTGGCCATCAGCTTTTCGGTGGTGTCAACCGTGACGCGCCGCGACGGCGTTACGTTCAGCCGATGGCACTGTGCGTCGATCTGGGTGGCGATGTGTGACTGGGTGGCATAGCGAACCATGGGGTAGGCGCGCGCCAGACTGGCCAGATCAGGGGTTTCTTCGTCCCATCTGACATCTTTCGGGAGTAACAGCACAAAAGGCTCGCGCAATAACTCGTACCGGGTCAGTTGCGGCTCCTTGTCATAGGAATCATTGGCAAAAACGATGTCGAGCCGTTTGGCCAGCAGCGCTTCGCCAAGCCTGGGGGTGACATCAGACGAGAGGTTAAGGTTCACAGCTTCAGACATCATGCTGCTGATGAGTGACGGCCCGACCGCTGAAGAAAATGAGTCCACCATGCCGATGCGCAACTGGCTGACCTTGGCCATGCTTTGCTCACGGACCTGGGAAGTCATTTTTTTAATGTCCTCCGCCAGCCTTGTCGCGAGTCGGCGCATGAGATCGCCTGACGGCGTGAGCGTCACCTGCCGTGACGCCCGGTCGATCAAGATGACGCCCAACTCTTCCTCCAGTTGCCGGATCGCTTGAGAAACGGCCGATTGGGTTTTCTCCAGCCGTTTGCCGGCCAAGGTGAAGCTGTTGGTTTCAGCAACGGCCAAGAAGGCTTCGATGCTGTGAAGATTCATACAGCGTGGCCCGCAAGACTTGGACGCTGCGTCATAGACCCTTTAGCGCCAGCTCGGCGCCAGGTGTACTTTGGCAATCACTGATGTACTGGCGGATGATGTGGGCAAAGCTCTCATCAGGGACCAGCCCCAGTCGGCTGGCGCGTGCACCACTGGCGGCACCCGGCCAATTGCCCACCATACCGGCAATACGATCGTCCCGCACAAAGCTGACCCGCGCTCGAACGGCGCTGCCTGCAACCTGCTCCAAAGCGTCCAGCATGTCGCAAACCCGCACGTTGATGGCCGGTAGATTCATGGCCAGACGCCCGCCAAAGGCGTCGCGGCTGGCCTCATACACCGCAATTAGCCCCTCCACCGTCTTGCCTGGCGACGCCATGGGGTGCGAGACCTGTGCATCGACCGGGCACACCGATGCCACACCAGCCAGCGGCTCGCGGATGATGCCCGAGAAGAATGACGAAGCCGCGCCATTGGGTTTGCCTGGGCGCACCGTGACCGTCATCAGGCGCGCTGCCCGGCCATCGATGAAACCCTTGCGGGTGAAGTCAGAGACCAGGTGTTCGCAGATCAATTTTTGAATGCCGTAGGACGATTGTGGTGCCGGCAGGGTGTCATCGGTCACTCTGGCGGGGAGCGGGAGCGCCGGGTCAGGCCCAAACACCGCTACCGAGCTAGAAAAAACCAAGCGAGTGTGTTTGCCACCAGCTTGCCCGGCATGGCGCAGTGCCTCTAGCAGGGCTCGGGTGCTGTCCAGGTTGGAGCGCATGCCCAAGTCAAAGTCAAGTTCGCACTCGCCCGAGACTGCAGAGGCAAGGTGGAACACGCCGTCAAAATGTTCATGATGGAGCGCGGGGCACTGGGCTTGCAAGGGGCCGGTGCGCTGTGTGACTCGCGGGTCAGTGAGCAGGTCTGGCGGAGCACTCACTTGGTCGGTCAAGACCATGGACTCAATGGTTTGTCCCAACAGGTGGCCGCGAGCCAACAGAGTTCGGGCCAGTCGAGCGCCTAAAAAGCCGCCGCCGCCAGTGATCAACAGTTTCATGACGGGGATCCTCTCAGTAGAAAAAAGATAGTCAACCAGATGCACATCGTCATTTTGGCAGGTTCGCGCCATCTCCCGATTCAGACGGCTGCAAGCGCTGCTGGACGCATCTCGCCGTAAACCGCGTTAAATTTGCGCTCTAATGTTAGAGTTTTCTGCCAACACCCAAAATTCTAGAGATCTCGCCATGTCAAATCCCACTTTCGTCACCCGGCGCAAAGCGCTGTTGTCCGTCGGCAGTGTTGCTGCCACCACCATCTTGAGCGGGGTGCCGGGTTTGGTCAACGCCCAGTCCGACCGACCTGTACGCCTGGTATTGCCCAATGCAACCGGCTCAGGCGTCGACGCCATCACCCGGGCTGCACAGTCGGCATTGGGCAAAGCGCTGGGGGCCAGCGTCGTCGTTGAGAACCAACCTGGCGCTGGTGGCGTTGTGGGTTTGCAGACGCTGGCCAAGGCGGCGCCCGATGGCAATACCCTGTCGGTGGTGTCCAACAACGTGGTTATTTTCCCTAGCGTGCTCAAGTCTTTGCCGTTTGACATGCCGGGCGACTTCACGCCCATCGCCTTTATTGGCAGTACGCCCGTGGTGCTGGTGGTAAACCCGCAAAAAGTGGCCGCAACCAACAGCCGGGAGTTCGTGGCACTGCTCAAAAGCCGCCCCGGTGAGCTTAACTTTGCCTCGGGCGGCACAGGCACCATTCTTCATTTGGCGGCCGAAATGTTTCTGGATGAAGCCAAAGTGTCGGCCCGGCACATCCCGTACAAAGGCGTGGGTCCGATGGTGACCGACCTGCTTGGCGGCCAGGTGGAGTTTGGCACGGTGGCCCTGCCCAGCGTGCAGCAGCACATCAAGAGCGGTGCCCTGCGCGCTATCGGCATGTGTGGGGCCCAGCGCACCGCGGCGGCGCCAGATATTCCTACCTTTGTCGAGCAGGGCCTGCCGGGTTATGTGGTCGAGGCCTGGTTCGCCCTGATCGGCCCCAAGGGCTTGAGCCCGGCCAATGTCAAGCGCATCCACGACGCCGTGGTGGCCGCTTTCAACGACCCGGCCGTGAAAGACACCATGGCCAAACAGGGCAACACCATCCAAATCAGTAGTTCCGAGCAGGCGCAAGCCATGTTCCGCTCAGAGATGGCCAAGTACGCCGGGCTGGTGAAAAAAGCCAAACTGGAACCTGAGTAAGGCCTGTAGGCCAAAATGTCGAGAAAATCAGTCTATTCCGACATTTTTGAGGTCGGCGCCAGCGGCGACTACCTGCAGAAGCGGATGGATGATTTCCGTTCGATCAGTGCATTCATGTTCTTTGTGGGTGCGCCATTTACGGCTGGTCTGTGGGAATGGGACCACTTTACTGATCCCGTTGGGGCCGCCAATACCCTTGGCCTTCGCCTACTGTTCCTCCCTGTTTTTTTGGGTATCGGTTTAGCCTTTAAATTTGTGCGCGATTACCGGTTGATGTCCTATATCGCGGTGGGCGGCGTGGTGATCACCGAAGTTCTGCTTGTCGAGATCTTTGGACGACTCGACAAGGGCATGCTTTTGGGCATCGGTGGTTACATGTTTTATTGCATGGTCCCCATGGTCGGTTTTCTTGGGTTGTCACTTCGCTTTACCGTCCCCTATTCGCTGACCTGTGCCGCCTTGCCGCACGTCATCGCCACCCTCGGTTTCGCCCCAGACTTTCCGCATCTCCAATATGCCGTATTGATCTGGCCAGCCACGGTGATGACTCTTGTGGGGTACTTCGCGACCACGATGAATTACAGGCGGCGCTACGAGTCTGAGCGGCAACTCCAACGCGCATCTGACTCTGATCCCATGACGGGGGTGGCCAACCGCCGCGCTTTCATGCCCTTACTGGATCAGGAGGCCGCCCGCTTCGCGTCTTCCGGCAGGTCGTTCTCGCTCGTGATGCTCGACATTGACCACTTTAAGTCCGTGAATGACACACACGGCCATCGAACAGGCGACCGAGTCATTTGCAAACTCGCAGAGCTTTGCCGCGAGGTCGTACAACAACCTGATACGGTGGCCCGCCTCGGAGGTGAAGAATTCGCCATCTTGCTGCCGAACACAGACTTGGTCACGGCCACGTCCCTTGCTGAACGTCTGCGTAAGCTCATTGAAGAACTCACCCTAACAAGTGAGGATGGCGTTGAGTTCCGATTCACCGTCAGTATGGGGGTTGCTGGATATGATGGCGAGGGGGCCTCGGTGGAAAGACTGATGTCCGCCGCGGATAGAGGCCTTTACCAGGCGAAGCATTCTGGGCGTAACCGTGTCTTGACGATGGATTGAGCCTGAAGTTTCGAGATTTGGGCGACGGCTGCCGACCTGAAAATTTCTGCGAAGACGAGGGCCAAACCGGAACACCGACGACAGGGGCGCTCGCGCCACCGGGCATTGCACCTGTTACCACCTGCTTTGTTGAACAGGTCTGCCAGACGAAATAAATTAACATCGCCAGCACCTTCAACAAGCAACTTTTCTATGCCATCGAATCTGTTTAGCAGTTCACCGTCCCGGTTAAAGATCAACGTTTCAAAGCTGTCGTTTGCCTCCAAGGTTCTGATGGTCTACGGTGCTTTGATGTGGCTGGCCTGCGGGCTGACTTTCATTGTCTCCCTGAACGATCTAAGAACAATTCGCGAGGTGGGCATTTGGATCAAACCGATGAAATTCATGGCGGCCACGGCATTGTTTGCATGGAGCACTGTCTGGCTGACGCACTTGGCCAACGAACGCGTCTCACAGGGTGATGCTTACAAGGGCATTTGCACATTGCTGGTGGCAACCTCATTGTTTGAAGTGCTCTACATCACTTACCAAGCGTCTATCGGTGAGGCCTCTCACTACAACCGCACCGACGCATTTCATGCCCTGCTCTACAGTGTGATGGGCGTTGTGGCTGTTGGATTAACCGCTTCTCAAGCGTGGCTTGCATGGGCGATATGGAAAGCACAAGGCCGCATTGCATTTTCGGTAACAAGCTTGGGCGTTGTCATTGGATTAGCACTCACATTTTTACTTTCAACCATCAGCGGCGGCCTGTTGGGCGGCATCCAACCACCATCTGGCCAAGGTCTCCCTGTTTTGGGCTGGCACTTCCATAAGGACATTCGCCCTTCACACTTTTTAGGCGTGCATGCCCAGCAACTGATTCCACTTTGGGGCATCTTCGTCGATCGATCCTTTGGAACCTATGCCACACGAGCACTGGGCGCTGGATGCGGTCTGTATGTGATTTTGTGGGGGCTGCTGACTTGGAGCAGCCTCGGTACTTGAATGAATCGAGGTTGAAGGCCATTCAATTTATGGCCTTCGGGGCTGGGTTTGCCGACTACACACCCTCGACCACAAACCCGGTGCGCCGTGCCGACGCTTTGCTGATTGGCAGGATGGCCTGGTATTCAGCGGAGTCATAGAACCGGTTGGCCGTGGCCGCATCGGCAAAACGGATAAGCACCACGCGGGTGGGGCTCCAGAGGTCAGACTCTTTGACCGTCATGGCCCCGCCGCGCACCAGATACTCCCCGCCAAATTGCTCGGCCAGGGGTTTTGCTTTGACCTTGTAAGCCTCGTAGCCTTCGGGGTCGTCCAGCAGGGTGTCAACGATGAGGTAGGCGGCCATAGGGGGAATCCTTTAACTTGAAGTCGTCGATTCTGTGCCACAAGACTATTTGGCGGAAGCTTAGTCGGACACTTGCAATGTAGAGTCTTGGTAGTTTACGGCCTTCCTTGATGACCTTTGGCCAGCGGCGTTGCCGCTCCCCAAAGCAAGTTCCTTCGCAAATACAGTTCTTGCGAAAAATCCTGTTCCCAAGACCCTACGCTAACCGAGCAGGGCTTGATACCACGTACTAAGCCCCTGCTGGAGTAACGAAAGTGGTAACAAACAGGAGCCGACATGCAACTTACAGACATCGTAATCAAGAAACTCAGCCAAGCCGGACGGCATACAGACGACCAGACCAAGGGGCTTCACCTTTGGGTCAAAGTCACCGGCCAGAAGTACTGGATTTTTCGGTACACCCACCAAACCAAGCGACCTTCGCTGTGCTTTGGCAGCTACCCTGACGTTGGGCTTCGGCAAGCGCGGGAGAAGGCGATCGAGGCCCGCAATCAGATAAATAAGGGCTTAGACCCGCTTCAAGAAAAAAAAGCGGCCAAGAGTGTGCCAAAGCCTAGCGCGGCACCGAGGTTCAAGGAGTTTGCGCTGGCCTACATCGAAACCATGCGCCCCAAGTGGCGCAACCAGAAGCACGGCGACCAATGGGTGGCGACGGTGACCAACTATGCTTTCCCAGTGATCGGCGCAATGGATCTGGACAAAATCGAAACGCATCACATCTTGGAGATCCTCACCCCGATCTGGCATCAGAAGTCGGAAACTGCTGCGCGCCTTCGTGGGCGACTCGAACGCATACTAAGCGCCGCGATCACCCGCAAGCTTCGCACAGGTGCCAACCCAGCCCTTTGGAAGGGGCACCTCGAGAACCTGCTGCCTACCCAGAGGACGTCTGAAAAGCACCATGAGGCCTTGCCCTACAACGAGATCCCTGAGTTCATTGCCAAGCTGCGCAACGCAGATGGGTTATCCGCATTAGCCTTGGAGTTTGCCATTCTCAACGCCTCCAGAACAGGCGAAGTGTTGTCGGGGTTGCGCAGCGAGGTACAGGGCAACGTCTGGACTATCCCCGGCAGCCGAATGAAAGCTGGGCAAACGCACCAAGTGCCGCTTTGCCAGCGTTCGCTGGACTTACTTCTGGTCGCCCAAAGCCAAGACCCCGATAGCAAGTACCTGTTCTCGCGCAACAGCAAGCCACTTTCGAACATGGCCATGCTCATGATGGTGCGCCGGATGAAGGCTGGCTTGACTGTGCACGGGTTTCGGAGCACCTTCCGGGATTGGGTATCCGAGGAGACCGACCACAGCCCTGAGGTGGCAGAGATGGCTCTGGCACATACGATTGGCAACAAGGTGGAGAAAGCCTACCGCCGGGGTAACCTGCTGGAACGGCGGCGGCGGCTGATGCAAGACTGGGAAGATTATTGCTTGAGCACCACGACGGCACAGTCGCCACTCCCCATCGAACTGGAGAACTGAAGATGCAGTCAAAAAAGGATTCGACCGAAACCAAGACCAAAAAAAGGGCGAAAAAGACGCGCAACAACAAAGATTCTGCGTTGCTTCACTTTATGTTTATCCGCGATGAAATCACATCGCTTCCAAGACCACCGCGAGGTCTCCTTAACAAAGAGTTAGATAACGATCAAGCAGGTCCACTGATTGAGCAGGTGAAACCAACTTCACCCCAAAGGCGTCACGAGGAACTTGTTGAAGAAAGAAAATTGAACGATCGACTGATTGGGGTGCTGCAAGCATACGAGCTCGCTATCCAAGAAATCGATCGAATTTCACTGCATGCCATAAGCACAATCTATGACGTACAAGTTGGAGGACGAAATCCAAAGCTGGCGATCACAAAATTAGCGGAGACAATAGCAATCAGCCACTTTCACAAAAACAAAAAACTACCAACAGGGAAAGAACTGCACTCCTCAGTGAGGAAAGATTTCTTCAAAAATGACCCGCAAAAATTTATCCGGATAGTTAGTCAAGAAAATGAAATGGATCCAAGCGAGGTCCTTCAAAATAGCCGAGCCCCCTCATGGGACTATTGGAAACTTGTCCCCGGGTTGACCTCCGAGCGAGCCATGAGCAAAGTTTTGACTCAACTTCGCATAAAAATAAAAAACAATTCGCCGAAATAGTTCTTGCGAAAAGATCGCCTTCAAGGCGGGCACTATTGGTACTCCTACCAACCAAAGGAGTCCCATAGTGACCAATTCCAAGCAACTGTTGCGCATTGCCGAAGTCAGCGACTTCACTTCCCTCGCCAAGTCCACCATCAACCTTTGGGTGGCGCAAGGCAAGTTCCCCAAGCCCATACTTCTGTCGCCCACGATCAAGGTGTGGCGGCTCCAGCAACTCCATGAATGGGTGGATGCGCACTGCGACGGCAATTCGACACCGGACGCAGTGCATCCGTGAGCGCCAGCGAAAAAAAGCAGCAGCAGTCACCGCAGATGGGTCTCTGGCTCAAGTGTTCAAGTGCAATTTCAGGGGGGAATATATGACCACCGCTTCAAACAAGCCTCCGTCCGAACCAAGCAGGAAAGTGGAAAAGCAAGCCGCAGAGCAGTTTTTGACATTGCTCGCCGAGGGCGTTGAGGCCTTCACTTTCCAGACCTTTGATGACAACAAGCAGCGCAAAGACTCATCGTTGACGCGCTTGCTTAACGGGACCTTGGGGCAGCACTTCGACGAGTTGTGTCGGCTCAATGCGTCGGGTGCTGGCATTTTCGTGACTGTCAACGAAACAGACCTCAAGGGCAGGACCAAGGCCAATATTGTCAATGTGCGCGCCGTGTTCCAAGAGGCAGATAGGCAGGGAATCCCAGTCCCATCACTGCCGCCTAACATCGTGGTCCAGACCTCTCAGGGTAAATTTCATCGATACTGGCTCACGCACGAAAACGACGCCGCACTAAGGGAGTATGAGGGTGTAATGCGCACGATGGTCGACCAATATGGGTCCGACCCAAACGCGCGCGACCTAGCTCGTGTGTTGCGGTTGCCCGGATTTTTCCATTTGAAGGATGTCGCCAACCCTTTCATGGTCTCCGTCGTTGAGACGTCAAATGCCCAACCATACACTTGGGAACAAATAACAGCGGTTATCCCGCCAACCCCTCCTGTTGAGTCCACACAACCCCAAGGCAGCAAAGGCAACGAAGGTGGCTTTGGCAAGGACCATTGGCGCGTACTCAGCGCTGTCAAAGTTCTTGACCCTGACAGCGCATATGGGGCGTGGCTTCACATGGGCATGGCCTTGCACCACGGGTCAAGCGGCGGCGCAGCTGGTCTAGCTGTTTGGGATGACTGGAGCGCACGGGGCGGAAGCTATCGCGACGGGGAAACAAAATACAAATGGTCCACTTTCGGCAAAGGCAATGGCGCGCAAATAACGATCGCCACCTTGTTCCACCATGCCGCTCAAAACAGCTGGGAATGGGACCAGCAACATAAATTGTCAGTCCTCCCAGAAGCCGGTTGCTTTGTTGTCAAGGTAATTGAAGAAGCAGGAGCCGATAAGAGCCCCATCCTTGGCGAAGAGGTCATCGCTGCACTGAGCCTGATCAAATATTGTGATCCACGGGCATATGAGTCGCTGCGGATGCGTATCAAGGCGGAGTGTCCCGGGGTCCGTGTGAGCGCTCTTGATGACTTCGTCAAAGGTTCTTCTGGCGGCCATGACTTTGAAAGTCTTTCAGACATGCTTGTGCAGTTGGCCTGTGGACGTTGTGAACTTTGGCATGATCCTGAAGGTAGGGGCTACGCTACGTTTGCGCAGGAGCACCAAGGTAGCACCCACACCGAGCATTGGGAGATATCGTCCACTGGATTTACCGAGTGGATTGCGATGGTGGCATATACCGAACTGGGTAAGGCTCCGTCCAAAGAAACGCTGACCACGGTCAAAAATGCTTTGAACGGGGAGGCGCGCTTCGACGGCGACGAGCACAACGTCTTCCGGCGTGTAGGGAAGGACGAAAGCGGGTACTGGATCGATTTGTGCAATGACCATTGGCAAGCCGTTTGCGTCACGGCGGTGTGCTGGCGAGTGTCTGACGCTAGCAACGTGCGCTTTGTCCGTACAAAGGCCGCGCAAGCCCTGCCCAGCCCACAGCAGGGCGGGTCCTACGAGCCTTTATGGCCGTTACTGAATATCCCGCCAGAAGACCACATGCTGGTCCTTGCGTGGATTTTGGAATGCTACCGCTGCGATACCCCGTATCCCGTGCTTGAACTTTCGGGTGAACAAGGTTCTGCGAAAAGCTCAACGCAGACAGTGCTGCGCAGCATCATTGACCCAAATGAGGTGATGCTACGTAGCCGCCCCAAGACGGTGGAGGACGTTTACGTCTCGGCCAAGAATAACCACCTCCTGAGCTTTGAGAACCTGTCCAATATCACCAACGATATGTCGGACGCACTATGCACCGTGGCAACTGGGGGCGGTACGGCCGGACGTACGCTGTACACCAATGACGAAGAGACCATCCTGAAGGCGCACAACCCGGTTGTGCTCAATGGCATCAGTGCCGTGGTTCTACGTCAGGACTTGCTTGACCGTACCATCAGCATCGGCTTACCCACCATAGTGCAGCGCCGCACCGAGGAGGATATTAACGACGGTATCGCAATTCGGCTGTCCTCAATATTTGGTGGAATTCTGACCCTGTTCAGCCAGAGCCTTGAACGGCTACCCCTTGTGGAGATTACAGCCGAGGAACTCCCTAGGATGGCAGACTTTGCCAAATTAGGGGAGGCCATGTCGTCGGCACTTGGCTATCCACCACGGCATTGGCTTGCCTTGTACAGCGACCACCGCAAGCACGCAGTGCGGCGCACGATTGACTCCTCCCCTGTTGCTGTTGAGTGTCTTAAATTTGTCGAGCAGGGGGGTACCCATTCGGGCACCGTGAAAGACTTATTGGAAAAGCTTAACGGCCAACACACCACTTTGTTGGAGCACAAGGAGAATTGGCCGCGCAGTCCAAGGGGATTGGCCGAAATCTTGCGCCGGGTTGCGCCAAGCATGCGTCTGCTGGGGGCCCACTTATCCGTGAACGACAAACATCGGGACGGCGTCCACTGCTCGCTTTGGAAGATACCGGCGGCTACCTTTGGTTAGGCGGACAGGCCAAACAACGTTCACAACATTCACAACGTTCACCAAAAACATACCAAGGTGAACATCGTGAACGTTGTGAACGTTGCTAGGGGCTTCAGCCCGCACAAAAGGAAACCCCAAAAACCCCTTCAAATCAACTAGTCACTGCGCCATATGGAACCAACCACTGCAAGAAGTGCAATTAAATTGGGTGAACAATCGCTCCGCAAAAGGGCTACAGCTTCTATAACCGATCCAATTCGGCGTGACTGCGACCTCGCTGAAGCGTATGACCTCAACAGCCAAGCCAGAGGGCTGTTAGTCCCATCTCAGCCCCTTAAAGCGAGTCTGGGGGGCGAGATGATTCCGACGATCGATCAAGGCCTCCCGAGTTCGACAGTTCCCGCCGTCTTTTGACACCTGTTTTCAATGAAATCAACCACTTAGCTGCGGTTTTTTGAATTTTTTGTGGGGGCACGTTTATGTATTTTTATTTATTTTTTCATTTGTATTTTTTTTGATATAGTGGGGGC
>CAMELV010000028.1 GCA_945925985.1 Comamonas sp. lk
GGTAACGACACCTTAAGTGGCGGCACGGGTGCAGACACCATGCTCGGTGGCGCTGGCAACGACACCTACCTGGTGGACAATGCTGGCGACTTGGTCTACGAGAGCACCACGGCAACCAGCGGCATAGACGCAGGCGGCAGCGATACAGTGCAGTCCTCTGTATCCTTTACCCTTGGTCAGTTCGTGGAGAACTTGACCTTGTCGGGTACGGCTGCGATCAACGCTACTGGAAACACCCTTGCCAACACCTTGGTGGGTAACAGTGGCAACAACACGCTCGATGGCGGCGCAGGCAACGACACCCTGACGGGCGCGGTTGGCGCTGACACGTTTGTTGTAGGTTCAGGCACAGACACCGTCACGGACTTGGGCAATGGCGCGGACATCCTCAAGGTGACCACAGGTGCTACGGCCAACGCTACCGTCACTGCAGCTTGGACGGCGACGGCAGCAACCACCAACAGTGGCGTGGCCAACCTCACTACAGCTGGCTTGGCGGTCAATTTGTCTGCAGTGACGACGGGTTCTGCGGGCTACAAAGTGATCAACACAGGAGCGGCGACCACGCTGACCGGCTCCGCCTTGGCGGATTCACTCACTGGTGGAACAGGCAATGACACCTTGCTGGGTGGCACGGGTAACGACACTTTGAATGGCGGTACGGGCAGGGACAGCTTATCGGGTGGGGCGGGTGTGGACAGGTTTGTTTTTGCGGCCGGTGACTCTGGAATATCGAGCTTGGATGTGATCAACGATTACCTCAAGGGTGCATCCGGTACGGGTGATCTGATTGACTTCACATCCAGTCTGGTGGTGGGCGGCTCTGCAGCTGCTGCAACGGCCTCGCAAGCCGCTGTCAATGCAAGCACCGGTGTGGCTACTTTTGCAACAGGCACTGGAACAACTTTGTCAGATGCTGTGGCTAAGATCGGAGCGCGTTTTGTCGCTGCAACAGACGCATCCGGCGAGTTTGCCTTGTTCCGGGTCAACAATACTGGCACCTACTACCTCTACATTTCAGATGGATCAACCAGCCAAACGGATGTCATCGTGCAGTTGGTCGGCGTGACCAGCATTACAGCCATCAACTTGACTTCAGGGGACTTGACAATCACTTCCTGATGAAAGGTTGATCGCAATACGCGCTTATGGGCTTGGCCAAAAACACGGAACAAATGATTATCTTCCTGAATCCGTGATCTCCATCCAGCCCAAAGTAATTTCAACCGAATGATCCAAATAATCGCTCAGCATCTCGTGATTGCCCTCGCCAACGTCAAAGCCACCGCGCAGCCATCGCATGCTCGCGGCTCAGCCATGGGTGTTTCTTTGGATGCGGCCATTTTTTACAACAGCACTGCCTGCCCGGCGCACTGGAGGAACAGGCAATGACACCTTGGTGGGTAACACTGGTAAAAACACGTTGAATGGCGGGTTGGGGATGGACATTTTGTCAGGAGGGGGGAGCAGATTTAATTTACGGCGGTATCGATAACGTGAAAGATATTTTTAAGTTCAACGCCGCATCAGACTCCACAACTACCGCCAGGGACAAGATTTACAACTTCCTCAGTGGAACCGACAGGATCGACTTGAGCGGCATTGACGTAAACAGCTTTTTGACTGGTGATCAGGCATTTTCAAACACCAGCATCGGTAAAGTTGCAAGGTATTACTCTATTTGGACCGCGTCTAGTGGATCTGATTTGGTCATAAGTGCTGACACGGACGGTAATTCCAGCACCATTGAATTTCAGGTGCAACTGGTGGGAGTTACCCAAATCACCATGGCAGACGTTGTACTGTAGGTACAAAGACTCGGCGGATGCTGACACTGAATGTATTGCGCATCATCTTGGATCGATTTCAAAATTTGATGTTTTTCAGTCCGTAATCGACCGTTTTTGAACACCCAGAAAAAGACTGTACGAAAAATAGCTTGACATTGTTTCGGACATACAACAAAATTCGTACATCCATTTCGGACACAAGGAGCTTCAGATGTCACGCGTTTTTGCCTATTGTCGGGTTTCCACCGCCGACCAGACCACGGACAACCAAATCCAAGAGATTGCCGCCGCCGGGTTCACCGTTCAAAAGAGTCGCGTCATCGCTGAGACCGTGTCTGGCTCTGTCCCTGCGATGGAGCGCAAGGGCTTTATGGCCTTGCTCAACAAGCTCGAAGCGGCCGATGTGCTCATCGTCACCAAGCTAGACCGCTTGGGGCGAAATACGATGGATGTACTCGCGTCGGTAGAGCGTTTTGCATCAATGCAAGTTAGGGTGCATTGCTTGGCCCTTGGTGGCGTGGATTTAACTAGCTCGGCTGGCCGCTTCACCATGACGGTAATCGCTGCGGTGGCGGAGTTTGAGCGTGACCTGTTGGTGGATAGGACTCAGTCGGGCTTGGCCCGGGCCAAGGCGCAAGGTAAGGTACTTGGGCGGCCTCGCAGCGTCGATGCTCAGGCCAGCAAGCTGGTTATGGAGCGGCTAGAGCGGGGCGAGGCCGTTGCAGCCTTGGCGCGAGAGTTCGGCACTAGCCGACAGTCCATCATGCGCATCCGTGAGAAGCAGACAAAAGCGCATCAGACCGTTGCGCTAACTTAGGATTCCCAGCAGGCTGAAAAAATGCCCTGTGGTAACAATTGTGGTAATTTCACTACCAACAGGCTGCAAACCCGCATAAAACCTATTGACTTGGCGGAAGCTTAGGGATTCGAACCCTAGAAACCTTTCGGTTTGCCGGTTTTCAAGACCGGTGCAATCGACCACTCTGCCAAGCTTCCTGTGCGCATGATTCTAGCCGCCGCGCAGCAGGCCCTTGGTCTCGATGAACTCAATCACCTCGGCCAGGCCGGTCTGGGTTTTGAGGTTGGTCATGACGAAGGGTTTGAGGCCTTTGGCGGTGGTGCGCATGCGGGTAGTGTCAGCAGCCATCACGCCCAGGTCGGCGCCGACATAGGGGGCCAGATCGGTCTTGTTGATGACGAACAGGTCACTCTTGGTGATGCCAGGGCCACCCTTGCGCGGGATTTTTTCACCGGCGGCCACGTCGATCACGTAAATCGTCAAATCTGACAGCTCAGGGCTGAAGGTGGCGGCCAGGTTGTCGCCGCCGCTCTCCACAAACACAATGTCAGCGTCCGGAAAATCCACCAGCATGCGGTCGATGGCCTCTAAATTGATCGAGGCGTCTTCGCGGATGGCGGTGTGGGGGCAGCCCCCGGTTTCCACGCCCATGATGCGTTCGGCTGGCAATGCGCCGCTCACGGTGAGCAGGCGCTGGTCTTCTTTGGTGTAAATGTCGTTGGTGATGGCCACCAGGTCATAGCGCTCGCGCATGCCCTTGCACAGCATCTCCAGCAGCGTGGTTTTGCCGGAGCCGACCGGGCCGCCAATGCCCACGCGAAGGGGTGGCAGCTTGCGGGTGCGGTTGGCGATGTGGTGCAGGGCGGACATGGTGGTGCTTTCAGGAACGGAAGAGGCGGGAGTACTGGACTTCATGCTGGGCCGACAAGATGGCCAGCATGGGCGAAAACGCCTGGCGGGTCTCGTCGGTGAGCGACATAGCGTGGTCGACGGCACCAGGGATCTCGGCCGCCAGGCGCGACAGAATGCGCTGGCCGGCGCTTTGGCCCAGCGGCACGGCCTTGACGGCAGCTTGCATCATGTTCTCGGCCCAGCCAAAGGCGTAGGCCAGCAGACTGTCGCGCAGCGGGGCGGTGGTGCTGCCGGCGGCCAGGGCAAAGGCCAGCGGGTAGGTGGGCTGCAACTCGGCAAGCACCTGGATTTGTACGGCGCTGGCGGTGGTGTGGTTGCGCAGCCACTCCAGTAGCGAGCGCCCCATTTGCTCAGTTTGCGCCCGCAGCTCGGCGCTTTCGCGGGTGTGTAGCACCCAGGCATTGAGCTCCGCGATGCGGTCATGGTCTTGCGCCCGCCAAGCTGGAATAGCCTGGGCCAGTACCGCCAGCTCAGATCGCGCCAGGCTCAGCTGCAACTGATCCGCCAGCCACTCAGACGCTTCACTTTCTGTAGCAACATATCCCGCATCCACGCTGCTTTCAAGGCATTCTGAGTAAGAAAATCCGCCAATAGGCAGGGCTGGTGAGGCCAGCCAGATCAACTGCAGCAGACTGGTGTCAGACATGGCCGGCGCCGTCAATGGGGATGATCGTGATCGTGATCATGGTGACCCGCGCCGTGGCCGTGCCCGTGGCCGTGCCCGTGACCGCCTGTGGCGTAGGCGCCGTTCTCGGGTTCAAAGGGCTGCTCTAAAGCCTGCACGATCAGGTGCATGGCACGCAGCATGTCGGCCAGCACGTGGTCGGGTTCAATCTGCAAGTGGCCGGGCTTGAGCTCAATGGGCACATGTCGGTTGCCCAGGTGGTAGGCGGCGCGGATCAGGTCGAACGGCGTGCCATGGGCCTGGCAGTGGGTGATGCGCAGCACCTGCTGGGGCGCAGCAAGCACCCGCACCAGCGAGCCGTCTTCCGCCACCAGCACATCACCGCCGCGCACCACGGTACCGCGCGGCAAAAATACGCCCAAGCTGCGCCCGGCCGAGTCGGTGGCGTCAAAGCGACTTTTTTGGCGCACATCCCAATCGAGTTCGATGGTGCTGGCCCGTTTGAGCAGTGCTGACGCCAGGCCTTGGCCTTGGGGAATGAGTTTGTTGACGGTCAGCATGGTGAAGGTGCTCACTGTGGTGGGGCCTGGTCGGCCAATAACTTGGTCATGAACACGCTGGACGGATCCAGTGCATGCAGACTTTCTGGCGGGGAGTGCTGGTGCATGGCGTCCAGATGCAATTGCAACAAGGCCTTGATGGCCTCGCCTTGCAGGTCGTCGACCCGGATCTCCACAGCGTTCAAAACAGAAAATACCGCTGCGCCATCGGCAGGCTAACCGCCGGCTCGCAGGTCAGCAGCTGGCCATCGGCGCGTACGCTGTAGGTCTGGGCATCAATCTCCATCTTGGGCAGGTAATGGTTGTGCACCATGTGCTGCTTGCGCACGCCACGGATGTTTTTGACGGTGGCCAGTTGCTTGGCCAGGCCGAAGTGTTCCTTGATGCCAGCCTGCATGCCGGCTTGCGACACAAAGGTGAGCGAGCCGCGGGCCAGCGCCCCGCCATAGGCGCCAAACATGGGCCGATAGTGCACAGGCTGCGGCGTGGGGATGGAGGCATTTGGGTCGCCCATGGCGGCCATGGCGATGAAGCCGCCTTTGAGTATCAGCGCCGGCTTGACGCCGAAAAACGCCGGCTTCCAGACCACCAGGTCGGCCCACTTGCCCATCTCGACGCTGCCGACCTCGTGGCTGATGCCGTGGGCAATAGCTGGGTTGATGGTGTACTTGGCCACGTAGCGCTTGACGCGGAAGTTGTCGTTGCGGGCGCTGTCCTCGGGCAGGGCGCCGCGCTGCAGCTTCATCTTGTGTGCCGTCTGCCAGGTGCGCAGGATCACTTCGCCCACGCGGCCCATGGCCTGGCTGTCGCTGCTCATCATGCTGATGGCGCCCAGGTCGTGCAGCACGTCTTCGGCGGCGATGGTCTCGCGGCGGATGCGGCTTTCGGCAAACGCCAGGTCTTCGGCAATGCTGGCGTCGAGGTGGTGGCAGACCATCAGCATGTCCACATGCTCGTCCAGCGTGTTTACCGTGTAGGGCATGGTCGGGTTGGTGGAACTCGGCAAGAAATTGGCCTCGCCCACCACGCGCAGGATGTCGGGGGCGTGGCCGCCGCCGGCGCCCTCGGTGTGGAAGGCACACAGGCCCCGCCCTTTGGTGGCGGCAATGGTGTTTTCGACAAAACCCGATTCGTTCAGTGTGTCGGAGTGGATCGCCACCTGGGTGTCGGTGGCGTCGGCCACGTCCAGGCAGTTGCTGATGGCCGCCGGGGTGGTGCCCCAGTCTTCGTGCAGTTTGAGGCCGATCACGCCGGCTTCGATCTGCTCGTGCAGCGCGGCGGGCAGGCTGGCGTTGCCCTTGCCCAGAAAACCCAGGTTCATGGGGAAGGCATCAGCCGCCTGCAACATGCGCTCGATGTTCCAGGGGCCGGGCGTGCAGGTGGTGGCAAAGGTGCCGGTGGCCGGCCCGGTGCCGCCACCCATCATGGTGGTGACGCCGCTGGCCAATGCCTCCTCGATTTGCTGCGGGCAAATGAAGTGGATGTGGCTGTCGATACCGCCAGCGGTGACGATGTTGCCCTCGCAGCTGATGATTTCGGTGCCGGGGCCGATGATGATCTCCACCCCGGGCTGCACATCGGGGTTGCCGGCCTTGCCGATGGCCACAATGCGGCCGCCTTTTAGGCCAATGTCGGCCTTGACGATGCCCCAATGGTCCACGATCAGCGCATTGGTCATGACGCAATCCACCGCGCCCTCATGGCGGGTGCGCTGTGACTGGGCCATGCCGTCACGAATGGTCTTGCCGCCGCCAAACTTCACCTCTTCGCCGTGGCCGCCGGCGCGCAGGGTGTAGTCCTGTTCCACCTCAATCAGCAGGTCGGTGTCGGCCAGCCGCACCCGGTCGCCCACGGTGGGGCCAAAGATTTCCGCGTAGGCGCGGCGCCCAATCGTTGCCATCAAAGCTTCCCTTGCACCAAACCACGAAAACCAAACACCTGCCGAGTCCCGGCATAGTCCACCAACTCCACCGTGCGCTGCTGGCCGGGCTCAAAGCGCACCGCCGAGCCGGAGGGAATGTTCAGCCGCATGCCGTGCGCTGCAGAGCGGTCAAAACCCAGCGCGCCATTGGTCTCGGCAAAGTGGTAATGCGAGCCGACCTGTATTGGCCGGTCGGCGGTGTTGCGCACCACCAGCGTGAGGCTGCGCCGGCCCGGGTTGATGGGGTGGTCGGGGCCGTCGGTGAGAATTTCGCCTGGGATCATGCTGGCCTCACCGAGCGTGACTATCACAGGAAAAAACGGCCCCAGGCCACGTGGATAGGGCGTTTATAGCTATCAAAACGATAGTATTTACATCAAGACGCTTCATAGTGTGGGCGACAGTGGTGAGGGGTCAAACAATGGGTTGGTGCACGGTGACGAGCTTGGTGCCGTCCGGGAAGGTGGCCTCGACCTGAATGTCGGGAATCATCTCGGCGATGCCGTCCATCACGTCGTCACGCGTCAGCACGGCGCGGCCCTCGCTCATCAACTGGGCCACGGTCTTGCCATCGCGGGCGCCCTCCATCACGGCCGCACTGATCAGGGCCATGGCTTCAGGATAGTTGAGCTTGAGGCCTCTGGCCTTGCGCCGCTCGGCGAGCAGGGCGGCGGTGAACAGGAGCAGCTTGTCTTTTTCGCGGGGTGTGAGTTCCATGCCCAAGAGTATGCAATAGCCGTGCCGTGGCATGAAACCTGCACCAGCGCTCTGTGACCCTTGAAGCCTCCCCCAGCGCCCTTGACCCTGCCACGCCTGTGGCGCCCCAGCGGATCACGCTGGTTCGCCGCAATTACAACGCCTGGGTGGGCAGCGAAACACTGGAAGACTACGCGCTGCGTTTCACGCCCCAGCGCTTTCGCAAGTGGTCGCCCTGGCGGGTGGCCAATACCGCGTTTGGCGCCGCTAGTTTTTTGATTCTGGAGGCGGTGGGTGCCACGCTGCTGGTGCAATACGGCTTCACCAACGCACTCTGGGCCATTTTGGCCACCGGATTGATCATTTTTCTGGCCGGGCTGCCCATCAGCATTTACGCCGCCCGCTACGGGTTGGACATGGATTTACTGACCCGAGGGGCCGGTTTTGGCTACATCGGCTCCACGCTCACTTCGCTGATCTACGCCTCTTTTACCTTCATCTTCTTTGCCCTGGAGGCGGCGGTGATGGCCTATGCGCTAGAGCTGGCACTGGGTATTCCGCCGCGCTGGGGTTATTTGGTGTGTGCCTTGGTGGTCATCCCGCTGGTGACCCATGGTGTGTCCGCCATCAGCCGCTTACAGCTTTGGACCCAGCCGCTGTGGTTGGTGCTGCTGCTGGTGCCCTATGGCTTTGTGGCGGTGCTTGATCCCGGTGCGTTGGCTGGTGTGGTGCACTACAAAGGTGAGCAAGCCAGCGCGGTCGGCTTTGATTTGCACCTGTTTGGGGCAGCATTGACGGTGGGCATTGCCCTGATCACCCAGATGGGCGAGCAGGCTGACTACCTGCGCTTTATGCCCGCGCAAACACCCGCCAATCGTTGGCGCTGGTGGCTGGCAGTGCTGGCGGGCGGGCCAGGCTGGGTGGTGCTGGGCGTGTTCAAGATGCTGGGCGGGGCCCTGTTGGCCTACCTGGCCATCAGCCATTCTGTGCCGGTGGACCGTGCGGTAGACCCGAACCAGATGTACCTGGCGGCCTACGAGTACGTGTTTCCCAACTATGGCTGGGCGGTGGCAGCCACCGCCTTGCTGGTGGTGGTGTCTCAGCTCAAAATCAATGTCACCAATGCCTACGCGGGTTCCTTGGCCTGGAGCAATTTTTTCTCACGCTTGACCCACAGCCATCCGGGTCGGGTCGTCTGGGTGGTGTTCAACATGGTGATTGCCTTCATGCTGATGGAAATGAACGTGTTTGAGGCGCTGGGGGACGTGCTGGGCCTGTATTCCAACATCGCCATTGCCTGGATGATGGCAGTGGTGGCCGATCTGGTGATCAACAAGCCGCTGGGCTTGTCGCCGCCGGGCATCGAGTTCAAGCGCGCACACCTGTACGACATCAACCCGGTGGGTGTGGGCGCCATGGCGCTGGCCTCGTTGCTCTCGGTCACCGCGCATCTGGGCCTGTTCGGGCCTCTGGCGCAGGCTTTTTCGGCGTTCATAGCCTTGGTGACAGCCCTGGTGACTTCGCCGTTGATCGCCTGGGCCACAGGGGGTCGCTATTACATTGCGCGTCGCAGCCCGGTTCAGCAAGCCGTGCAGCAAGCAGTGCAGCGCTGTGTGATCTGCGAGCGCGACTATGAGGGGCCTGACATGGCCCACTGCCCGGCCTACCAGGGGTCGATCTGTTCGCTGTGCTGCACCCTGGATGCGCGTTGTGGTGATCTGTGCAAGCCCCACGCCAGCTTGACCACACAGTGGTCAGCTACGCTGCGGCGCCTGATGCCGCGGGCACTGTGGCCCTACCTGGACCGTGGCTTGGGTTATTTTCTGCTGTTGATGTTGGTGATTGCGCCTCTGTTGGCCAGCGTTTTTGGTCTGCTGTACCGCCAGGAACTGCGTGGGCTCGTGCCCATGCAGAGCGGCGAGGCCCTGTGGCTGGCGCCACATGCTGCGCTGTACTCGGGCTTTGTCAAGGCCTACCTGGCCCTGCTGTTGATTGCTGGTCTGGTGGCCTGGTGGGTGGTGCTGGCCCACAAGAGCCGGCAAGTGGCGCAGGAAGAATCCAACCGGCAAACCCATTTGCTGATGCGCGAGATTGAGTCGCACCGGCAGACCGACGCCGAACTGCAAAGCGCTCGCCAGGTGGCCGAGAGGGCTCGGGCTGCGGCCGACCAGGCCAATCAAGCCAAGAGCCGCTACATCAGCACCATCAGCCACGAGCTGCGTACACCGCTCAACAGCATTCTGGGCTACGCCCAACTGTTGGGCGAGGACGCCACCATTCCGCCGCACCGCAAGCAGGCGGTGGCGGTGATCCGGCGCGGTGGTGAACATTTGCTGTCACTGATCGAGGGCACGCTCGATATTGCCCACATTGAGAGTGGCAAGCTCACCCTGCAACCGAGGCCGATGCACTTTGACAGCCTGATGGCCGAGGTGGCCGCCATGTTTGAGCTGCAGGCCCAGGCGAAGGGCCTGGCCTTTGAGTACAAGCCCGAGGGCACTCTGCCGGCCGTGGTGCGTGGTGATGAAAAAAGAGTGCGTCAAATTCTGATCAACCTGCTGGGCAATGCCATCAAGTTCACGGCACAGGGCCGGGTGAGCTTGCGGGTGCGCCATGCACGGGAGATGGCGGTGATCGACATTGAAGACACCGGCCCGGGCCTTTCGGCACAAGAGCAGGCGCGTATTTTTGAGCCCTTCAGCCGCAGCGCCAGTGCTGGCGCCGAACCTGCCAGCCCTCAGGGCGCTGGGCTGGGCCTGACTATTGCCAAGATGCTCACCGATTTGATGGGTGGCGAACTCAGCTTGAACAGTTCGCCCGGCGCCGGTGCGGTGTTTCGCGTCAAGCTGTTTTTGCCCGAAGTGCGGCTGAGTGCGCCAGATGCCGCCGAGGTATTGCGTCTGCAGGTCAAAAACCCGCGCCTGGGCTACGCTGGCGCGCGCCGCAGGGTGCTGGTGGTCGACAACGAAGAGGCCGACCGAGAACTGCTGCTGCGCCTGCTGCAGCCTCTGGGTTTTGAGTTGCGCACTGCGGCCAGCGGCCATGATGCGCTTGACTTGCTGGCCACAGGCTACCGGCCGGATGTGATCCTGATGGACCTGGCCATGCCGGGTATTGACGGTTGGGAGACGATTCGCCGCCTGCGCTTGCTAAAAGGTGGCGCGGCGCTGCCTGTGGCCATTGTGTCGGCCAACGCCTTTGACAAGGGGCTTGACCACGAGGTGAACGTCCCGGCCGAGGACTTCATTCTTAAGCCCCTGCGCCACAGTGAATTGCTCGACTGGCTGGAGCGACGCCTGGGGCTGGACTGGTTAGAGGCGGTGCCCGAACCGGCACCGGCCCCAGGGATTCCCGCGGCGGCTGAGGCGGTGCCATCGGCAGCGGCCTTGCAAGCGCTGTTCGAAGCCGCTGAACTGGGTTTTTACCGTGGCATCCTGCACACGCTGGCGCAGATCGAGCGGGAGCAACCCGGTTGCCTGGCCTTTGTGGCGCGCATGCGCGAATTGGCGCGGCAGTTTCAGTTCGATAACATGACCCGGCAACTCAGGCCACTGCTAGGCCGGCCTGCCCCGACCCCTGGCCCGAGCCCTGACCCGCAGATGCCCTGATATGACCCGCAGCAACTTTGATGACCCACTGGACCGCGCGCACAGCGATGTGGTGCTGATCGTGGATGATGTGCCCGACAACCTGGCGGTGCTGCATGACGCGCTGGACGAGTCGGGCTACACCGTGCTGGTGGCCACCGGCGGCGAGTCGGCGTTGCAACGCACTCAGCAAGTGCTGCCAGATATTGTGCTGCTTGACGCCATGATGCCGGGCATCGACGGCTTTGAGGTGGCGCGTCGGCTCAAGGCTGCACCGCGCACTGCGCATATCCCCATCATCTTCATGACCGGGCTGACCGAGACCGAGCATCTGGTGGCGGCGCTGGAGGCCGGTGGCGTGGACTATGTGACCAAGCCGATCCGGCCCAAAGAGGTGCTGGCCCGCATGGCGGTGCATTTGCAGGGCGCACGCGAGAAGCGCCAGGCCCGCAATGCGCTGGATGCCTTTGGCTACGCCAGCATCACCGTGCGGCTGAGTGATGGCCGCCTGATGTGGCAGACCTCGCTGGCGCGCGAACTGCTGCTGCGCTACTGCGGCACAGAGGCGCCGCGCACGCCTGAACCAGTGCTGGACTGGCTGCAGCAGCACGCCACCGACGCGCTGGCCCAGGTGGAGCCACCGCGCCTGAGCATTGAGCAGGGGCCCAAACGCCTGAGTTTTCGGCTGCATCAGCAGATTGGCGACTCAGAGGGCGGTGGCGACTGGCTGATCATCATGCGCGAGGTGTCCGACGAGACCGTGATCGAGGCCATGTCACTGAGCTTCAAGCTCACCCCGCGTGAAGCTGAGGTGCTGTACTGGGTGGTCAAGGGCAAGACCAACCGCGACATCGGCGAGATTCTGGGCGCCAGCCCCATGACCGTGAAAAAACATCTGGAGCGGGTCTACGTCAAGCTGGGGGTTGAGACGCGCACCGCCGCTGCCGGGATGGCCATGAGCCGTATTCGGCAGTTGCACCCGCAGTTTGAGGGCTGAACCCGCGTGGGGCTGCGGCCCTTGCCAGTGCGCTCTGCCAAAATAAGCAGATGGCAGACCCCGACGACACCGCACCCGCGCCTTCACCTGTGCTGGCACCCCGCCAGCCCAGGAACCCCCTGCATGGTCTGACCCTGGAGGCTATCGTGACCGAATTGGCCGCGCATTATGACTGGCCAGGGCTGGCTGAGCGTGTGCCCGTGCGCTGCTTCTCACACGATCCCAGCGTCGCTTCCAGCCTAAAGTTCCTGCGCAAAACGCCCTGGGCGCGAGACAAGGTCGAGAGCTTGTACCTGTTCATGCTGCGCGAGCGCCGGCGTGGGGTCCAATAGCGCCATGACACCCTACCAAGACCACGAGCAACGCCTGACCAACCTGGAGGTCAAGGCCGCCTTTTCTGAAGACCAATTGGACCAGCTCGACCAGGTGATCGTGCGCCAGCAGGCGCAGATTGATGCGCTCATCCGTGAGGTCCGATCGCTGCGCGACCGCCAGCCCGAGGCGGGGCAGGCTGCGATGCGCCAACCGCGCGATGAGTTGCCGCCCCATTACTGATAGCCAGGGCTGCGGACTTCATGCGCAAGACAGTACTGCAGGCGACAGACCTTAGCTTTGCCTACCCGCAGCGCCGTTTGTTTCACGGGCTGACCTTTGAGCTGCCGGCAGGTTTGAGCCTGATCCGTGGCGGCGACGGCAGTGGCAAAACCACATTGCTGAGGCTGCTGGCCGGTGACTTGCCCAGTGATGCCGGGGCTCTGTGGCTCGGGGACGTCAGCCTGAGTGAGCAGCCCTCTGCCTACCGGTCGAAGGTGTTTCGGGTGGATCACCAAGTCATTGGCCTGGACCAGGTCACGCCAGAGGCCTACCTGGCCGAGCTATCTGCGCGTCATCCCGATTTTGACCCTGCGGGTTTACCTGCGCTGATCGATGGATTGGGCTTGCAGCCGCACTGGCAGAAGCCCATGTACATGTTGTCGACGGGTTCAAAGCGCAAAGTCTGGCTGGCAGCAGCCTTTTGCGCAGGCGCCACACTCACGTTGCTTGATGAGCCGTTTGCCGCTCTGGACCGCCCTTCCATAGCCTTCGCATTGACCTTGCTGCAAAAGGCGGCTACCGACCCGACGCGGGCCTGGGTGCTGGCCGATTACCAGGCACCGACCGGCCTGCCACTGGCCACCATCATCGATTTGCCAGACTAAGCGCTTCACAAGTCGCTGAAGTTGCTGAAGTTGCTTTGACCATACGCCACCCGGCGTATTTCCTGTTTGCCAGTGACTGTCTAAAGTCAAACCATCGTCGCGCCCAAGGGTTTGCAAGTTGTTAACCCAGCCGCGACGACCTGGTTTTTCAACTCCTGGAGAAGCACACTATGCAACGTCGTTTTACCCTCAAGGCGCTTACCGCTGCCGTCGCGCTGTCAGGCCTGTCGGCCATGCCAACATTTGCTGCCGACACCATCAAGGTCGGCATTCTGCACAGCCTATCGGGCACCATGGCCATCTCGGAAACTGTGTTGAAAGACACTGTGCTGATGGCGATTGATGAGATCAACGCCAAGGGCGGGCTGCTGGGCAAAAAGCTCGAGGCTGTGGTGGTGGACCCGGCCTCTAACTGGCCGCTGTTTGCCGAGAAAACCAAGCAGCTTCTGACGCAAGACAAAGTTGCTGTGATCTTTGGTTGCTGGACCTCGGTGTCGCGCAAGTCGGTGCTGCCAGTGGTGGAAGAGCTCAACGGCCTGCTGTTCTACCCTGTGCAGTACGAGGGTGAAGAGCTGTCCAAGAACGTGTTCTACACCGGCGCGGCGCCCAATCAGCAGGCTATTCCTGCTGTGGATTACCTGATGAGCAAAGACGGTGGCGGCGCCAAGCGCTGGGTGCTGCTGGGTACCGACTATGTGTATCCCCGCACTACCAACAAGATCCTGCGCGCCTACCTCAAGTCCAAAGGCGTGAAAGACACCGACATCGACGAAAAGTACACCCCCTTTGGCCACTCCGACTATCAGACCATCGTGGCTGACGTCAAGAAGTTCTCCGCCGGCGGCAAAACAGCTGTGGTCTCCACCATCAATGGTGACTCCAATGTGCCTTTTTACAAGGAGCTGGGCAACGCCGGCCTGAAGGCCAAAGACGTGCCCGTGGTGGCATTCTCAGTGGGTGAAGAGGAACTGCGTGGCGTGGACACCAAGCCGCTGGTGGGCCATCTGGCCGCTTGGAACTACTTCCAGTCGATCAAGAACCCGGCCAACGACGAGTTCATCAAAAAATGGGGCGCTTACGCCAAGACCAAGAACATCGCCGGTCACAAGGACAAGCCACTGACCAACGACCCCATGGAAGCCACTTACATCGGCATCAACATGTGGAAACAGGCGGTGGAGAAAGCCAAGTCGACCGAGGTTGACAAGGTCATCGCTGCCATGGCCGGCCAGACCTTCAAAGCACCCAGTGGCATCGTGAGCAAGATGGACGAGAAGAACCACCACCTGCACAAATCGGTGTTCATTGGCGAAGTCAAGGCTGATGGCCAGTTCAACGTGGTCTGGAAAACGCCTGGCCCGGTCAAGGCCAAGCCCTGGAGCCCTTACATCGAAGGCAACGACAAGAAGCCTGACGAACCCGCCAAGAAGTAAGGCAATACTGCATCCCGGCCTGAAGCGTCGAGATGCGCCCCAAGTCGTGTGACTTGGGGCAGCACCTAGGGCCTATGGATCTGCCCGCAAAGTTGTCATGTCACTCCGAATCATTCTTTCACTCGCCCTGCTTGTTAGTGCTCTTCAAGCGCGTGCCATGACAGCCGTGGACGTGAAGGGCATTGCATTTGGCGAGTCTGATTCGCGCATTGAGGCCTTGAACAAGGCTGTGGCCTCGGCGGACGAACAAACTGCTGCGTTCCTTCAAGCCATTGCCGACGAAGCCGTCAAAGTCACGGGCGAGCAGGTTGTAATCGTTCGCGATGGCAAGGGCTTTGACCCTGTCTCAGGCGCTGCGGTGGCACTGCCCGACGGCCTTGAAGACCTGATGCTGAACAATCGACTCCGCGGCGAACTAGATTCAGCGCTGGCAGCGCTCAAGTTGTTCTCGCCGGACGCCAAAGTGCGTCGTGCGGCCATCAAGCAGATGCAAAGCGACGCTGACAACAGCAAGCTGCCGCTGATTGAAAAAGCCTACGCCGCTGAACAAAATTCTCAAATTAAAGTTGAGCTTGGTCTGGTGCGCGCCGCAGCCATGCTGAACAGCCCAGACCAGGCGCGCCGGCTCGAGGCTGCCGGGGTCCTGGCCGCCAGCCGGCAGGCCAACACCAAGACGGTGTTGATTGAGCGCTTGCAAAAAGAGACCGTGCCCGAAGTGAAGACCGCCCTGCGCAGCAGCCTGCGTGAGGTGGAAGCCGCGTTGGCATGGGGCGACCGCTTGGGCGCCCTGTTCAGCGGCATCAGCCTGGGTTCCATTTTGCTGCTGGTGGCGCTGGGCCTGGCCATTACCTATGGCTTGATGGGCGTGATCAACATGGCGCACGGCGAGCTGATGATGATCGGGGCCTATGCCACCTATGTGGTTCAGGGCCTGTTTCAAAAGTATGCGCCGGGCGCCTTTGACTGGTACCTGCTGGCCGCAGTGCCCGTGGCATTTTTAGCCTCCGCGCTGATGGGGGCGGCGCTGGAGCGCGGCGTCATTCGCTTCCTGTACGGTCGGCCGCTGGAGACGCTGCTGGCCACCTGGGGCATCAGCCTGATGTTGATGCAACTCGTACGCAGTGTGTTTGGTGCGCAAAATGTGGGCGTGGAAAACCCGTCTTGGATGAGTGGCGGCGTCCAGGTACTCGGCAACCTGTCTCTACCCTACAACCGGTTGGTGATCGTGGCCTTTGCCGCCTTTGTGTTGCTGGCTGTGGCCGTGCTAATTGGGCGAACACGGCTGGGGCTGTTTGTGCGTGGTGTCACGCAAAATCGGCCAATTGCCGCCTGCATGGGGGTCAACACCGCACGCATCGACACCTACGCCTTTGCGCTGGGCTCGGGCATTGCCGGTCTGGCTGGGTGCGCCTTGAGCCAGGTCGGCAATGTCGGACCAGACCTTGGCCAGGGCTATATCGTCGACTCTTTCATGGTGGTGGTGCTGGGTGGCGTGGGCCAGTTGGCTGGCACCGTCTATGCCGCGTTGGGGCTGGGCGTACTGAATAAATTTCTGGAAGGCTGGGCGGGCGCCGTGCTCGCCAAAATTGCGGTCCTGGTGTTCATCATCATCTTCATCCAGAAGCGACCTCAAGGCATTTTTGCCATGAAGGGCCGGAGCGCCGAAGCATGACCGCCATGGCCACCCCGGCGCTTGTTTTGCCGAACCCCGCGCCCTTGCTGAGTCGGGCTGGTTGGCGGGCATTCATGGTTGCCCTGCTGCTGGTGTGTACTGTGGCGCCGGTGCTGAACCTGCTGGTGCCCAAAGACAGCATGTTTCATATGAGCGACTACGCGGTGGCTCTGGTGGGCAAGATCATGTGTTACGCCATTTGTGCACTGGCGATGGACCTGATCTGGGGCTACACCGGCATACTGAGTTTGGGTCACGGCGTGTTTTTTGCGCTGGGCGGCTATGTGATGGGCATGTACCTGATGCGCCAGATCGGCCGTGATGGCAACTACAAGAGTGACCTGCCTGATTTCATGGTGTTTCTGGATTGGAAGGTCCTGCCCTGGCATTGGGCGCTGAGCGACAGCTTTGCTGCGACCTTGCTGCTGGTGGTGCTGGTGCCCGGCCTGGTGGCCTTTGTCTTTGGCTATTTTGCGTTCCGCTCGCGCATCAAGGGCGTGTATTTCTCCATCATCACCCAGGCCTTGACCTTCGCCGCCATGTTGCTGTTCTTTCGCAACGAGACCGGCTTTGGCGGCAACAATGGCTTTACTGATTTCAAGCGCATCCTGAGCCTGCCGATCGCTACACCCTCGATGCGGATGACCCTGTTTGTGCTGACCGGCGTCACACTGCTGTCGTTCTTCTTGCTGGCGCGATGGTTGGTCAATGCCAAGTTCGGTCGTGTGCTGCAAGCGATTCGCGATGCCGAGAGCCGGGTCATGTTCAGCGGCTATTCGCCCGTGGGCTACAAGCTGACCATTTGGACCATCTCCGCCATGATGTGCGGTGTGGCGGGCGCTCTTTATGTGCCGCAGGTCGGCATCATCAACCCCAGCGAAATGAGCCCGGCGAACTCCATTGAGATGGCCATCTGGGCGGCGGTCGGCGGCCGTGCCAGCTTGATTGGACCCATCGTGGGCGCCTTTATCGTCAACGGTGCCAAAAGCTGGCTCACCGTGGCCTACCCCGAGTTCTGGCTCTATGTGCTTGGTGCGCTGTTTATCGGCGTCACCCTATTCCTGCCCAATGGTGTCGTCGGGCTGGCCCGACAGTGGAAGGGCCGCAAGCCATGACCCCGGACTTGATGGAGCAAGGCGCGCAGCGGGTGCAAGCCCGTCAGGTCGCTTTGGCCCTGCACACTGGCCAAACCGAGTCGGGTGGACGCGCGGCCGGCTTTTCGCGTTTGAATACGCCAGGCGAGGTGGACGTCACGCACGGCTGCATCTTGTACCTTGAAAACGTGACGGTTAGTTTTGATGGCTTTAAGGCCATTGACCAACTGTCCTTGGACATTGCGCCCGGCGAGTTGCGCTGCATCATTGGCCCCAATGGCGCAGGCAAGACCACCATGATGGACATCATCACGGGCAAGACCCGACCGGATTCGGGTATGGTGTTCTTTGGCAGCACCATTGATCTGTTGCGCTACACCGAGCCTCAAATTGCGCAGCTCGGCATTGGCCGCAAGTTCCAGAAGCCGACGGTGTTTGAGCAGCTCACCGTGTTTGAGAACCTGGAGTTGGCCCTGAAAACCCACAAGGGTGTGCGAGCCTCCATGTTTTTTCGGCTTGACGCAGCCCAGCGCGACCGCCTGGCTGAGGTGCTGCTCACCATCCATTTGAGTGCCGATGTGGCGCGGCTGGCCGGCACGCTGAGCCACGGCCAAAAGCAGTGGTTGGAAATTGGGATGCTGCTGATGCAAGACCCCAAGCTGTTGCTGCTTGACGAGCCGGTAGCCGGCATGACCGACGAGGAAACCGAGCGTACTGCCGAGTTGTTCCTGTCGCTCAAGGGCAAGCACTCCCTGCTGGTGATTGAGCACGACATGAGTTTTATCGACACCATCTCGGACATTGTGACCGTGCTGTGCGATGGCTCGGTGCTGGCACAAGGTACCTTGGCGCAAGTGCAGGCTGACGAGCGGGTGATCGAGGTTTATCTGGGGCGCTAGCGCAAACATGCTCACGGTCTCTAACATCAACCAGTACTACGGCGGCTCGCACATCTTGCGTAACGTCAGCTTGCAGGCCACGCGCGGCAAGGTCAGCGTGATTCTGGGCCGCAACGGGGTGGGTAAGACCACACTGCTCAAGAGTCTGATGGGCTTGGTGGCTATCAAAACCGGCAGCATCGAGTTTGATGGCCGTGCCATCGAGCGTGCCACGCCTTATGAACGGGCTCGAGCCGGCATTGGCTACGTGCCCCAGGGGCGCGAGATTTTTGCGCGCCTGACGGTGGAAGACAATTTACGCATGGGCTTGGCCAGCAAGCCGGCCGGCACGCCAATACCGCCAGAGTTGTTTGAGCTTTTCCCGGTGCTCAAGCAGATGCGCCAGCGCCGCGGTGGTGACTTGTCGGGCGGTCAACAGCAACAGTTGGCGATTGCCCGTGCGCTGGCGGCGGGTCCTAAGCTGCTCATCCTTGACGAGCCTACAGAGGGCATTCAGCCCAGCATCATCAAGGACATTGGCCGTGTGATTCGCATGCTGGCGGACCGGGGCGACATGGCCATCGTGCTGGTGGAGCAGTACTATGATTTTGCTCAAGCATTGGCCGACGACTATGTGGTGATGGAGCGCGGCTCAGTGCTAGCCCGCGGCCAGGGCGCTGACATGGACGCGGAGGGGGTTCGCCAGTTGGTGGCAATCTGAGGGTCGGGCGCGCTGCAAGGACTGGCATCGCCAACTGGAACCGCTGGCGATGCAATCAAGCGCTCATACCGCTAGCGCGAAACTGCAAGCCGCCTGCCTGCCGGGTTTGGTTTGTTTTTTTAGCCTGATTCGGCCGGGTTGAGTAGAGGTTACGAAGGGCTTCGATGGCCTCGCTCAAGGCGCTGGCGTCTGGCACCTGGCTCTGGTAGCGATGAAGCAGTTGGTAGGCTGTTTCAATCAGTTTGGCGTTCAGCGTGGTCTGGCCTTCTATCAGGAGTTGCTGTACCGCAGAGGCCGGGTCTCCGCGCATCGCCAGCGACACAGCATCCTGCGAAATTTTCATGATCTGGTTCCCGGCCTCCCGAATACGCTCAGGCAAGCCGGGGTGGGCCTGGGCCGAGCCGGCCAACATTTCAGTCAAGGACCGGTTGGTACAAAAGCGCATCGCCAGAGTCTCGGCTATGTCGCCGGTGACGCCCTGTCCCAGTTTGCGCCGCCCGAGTTGGGCGCACAGAGACGCCAAATTGCTACAGGCTTCAAAATCAAAGTCGGCTTGTTTCGAGGTCTGGTTCATGGCGCGGGTGCGCGCCAGTGCCGCAGCGCTGTGATCCGCCATGAGCTCGCCCAAAATTTCGATCACCTCGGCTTGACGTATCAAACGCAGGTTGCCAGGGCTGCGTTCAAGCAGTCGGGTGAAGTCGTCACGACAGCGCTGCAGCCCTTTGCGGTTTTTACTGTCAAGGCGAGTAAATGCCAGGATCACCAGGGTTTGGGGGTCGAACATCTTGGAGTCAAGGCCAATGGTCGTCGCCCGGTCGAGCAGCTTTTCGGCGGCTTTCACATCGCCGGTGTAAAAAGTCATGGAGGCCAGCTTTTGCAGCCGGCTGACCGAGTTGGGCGTCAGGTCGCTGGCCATCTTGTAGGTGGCCAGGGCTTTGTCCAGGTTACCCAGCTCAAAATGTGCGCGCCCCATCACATCGTGGGCGTCGGCATAGGTGGGATCCTCGTCGACAAGTGCCTCCAGCGCCGACACGGCATTCGCGGTCTGACCGGATTCCATCAAAGCACGCGCCACGCCCAGTTTGGCCCAAGGCAGGGTCTTGGCGGCAACAATCGCTTCGTACAAAACTTGGGCTTCGTCAAATCGGCCAATGCGCATCAACAACTCCGCGCCAACCCGGGCCGCATACAGCCAGAACAGACCCCGCGTTTCATAGCGTTCCATGCACAGGTCAGCCGCTTGCTCAAACTCTTCCCACTCTATGGCCGCAAAAATGTCTTGCAGCGAGGCCTTGCGAATGCGTGACTGGCGCAGGCGCTCTGCCAACTCATTGGCCTTGTGGGGTTTGAGCAGGTAGCCGTCCAGCGCAGATTCAGCAGCCTCGGCGACCCGGGAGTAGGTGGCTTCGCCGGTCACCATGATGAAAACGGTGCCGAACGGCAGCAACTGGTTGCGCCGCAGGTCATCGAGCAGTTCCTGGCCCGTCGTTGTTTCATTGGGGAAATACTGCTCACACAGGACCACGTCGTACGACTGCCCTTCAAGCATGCTTCGTGCGTCGGACAAGCGAGACGCCTGCGACACGCTGCCCATGCCGAACTCGCGCAATTGCGCGACCAAAATAGCGCGGGAGTTGGGGTTGCCGTCCGCCACCAGTGCCCGGCACAGCGACAACTCGTCGTCAACGATGTTCATGCCGACGCCAGGCGCAAAGGCCTTCGGTTCAAGACTTTGTAAAGGTCCAGCATGGAAGCACTCGGAGGTGTATAACTCATCGTTAATGGTAGCATCAGGTCGCCCAGATCCGGGGTGGAGCAGCACTCAGCTGCCAAAAATATTGGCGCCAACCATGCCAAATCTTTCGTAGCAGGTCGGAACTGGATTCGACCAAGGGCGCCAGCGCTCTGACCACCAGCACCTGGTCATTGGCGCTGGTGGCACCTGCTGTCAGGCGCAGGGGGTGGGCGTCAATCAGTGTCCGGGCCACGTCCAGGGCCGTTTGGCGCCGCGTCCGGTCAATCGGACTGCCGGCCACAAAAAACAGGGTCGCCAAGCACGCCATGCCCTGGAGTCCGCCACGGCCCTGCATCAGCGTATGGTCGGTCGCCTCGATGCGTCCCCTCTCTAGCCAAACGCCGGGCACCTCTATATGCTGCTGAAAGCTGCCGTGCTTGAAGGGTCTTTGGGCATGGGGCAACCCCAGCGCCGTGATGTCGACTCCCATGAATTCGGCGCCAGGTGCCAAAGACAGCGTGAGCCGGTTTTCGGCCAGGCATTGGTTGTGACAAATGGTCTCCAGTGGCAGCCACTCCAGACGCGCCCGGGCCGAGAGACGAATCTGTGTTCGCTGAATGGCCGGCTCGCCACCAGAGCGGTAAAAACGGGTAGCCCCGGGCGTTGTGATCAGGCCGTGCGTGCCCGCCGCGGCTGTGATCTGGAGATCGAGTGTGTCGCCGCCCACCAGTCCGCCAGGCGGGTGAACCAGAATGTTGTGGCAGACGGCATCGCCCTCAGGGTACAGGCTCTGCAGGATGCGCAGTGGACCCTGGTGCAGGTGCCGCGCCACAGTTCGCTGACGTTCCAAGCGGTAATCCAGTTGAAGTTGCGCGTGCCAAGCCACGGGAGGGCGATCCGCGAAGGCGCAGCGGCTCAGGTGTTCTGGCTGCTGCGGTGGGCCCAGCCGGTGGTGCGCTTTTCGATGGCGCTGAACAGCTCGTACATGGCCATGGCCATGGCGCCCACCACCAACAGACCGGCGAAGGCCAGGCCCATTTGCATGGCCGAACCGGCTGAGATCAGCAGGTAGCCAATGCCTTCGTTGGCGGCTGTCATCTCGGACACGGTGGTGCCCACAAAGGCCAGCGTAATGGCGACTTTGAGCGAACCATAAAAATACGGCATGGAGCGTGGCAGTCCGACCTTCACCAGCACATCCCAACGCTTGGCGCCCAGCACCCGCAGCACATCCTCCAACTCGGGCTCCAGGGTCGCCAGGCCGGTGGCAATGTTGACCATGATCGGGAAAAAGCTGATCAGGAAGGCGGTCAGGATCGCCGGTCCCACGCCAATGCCGAACCACACCACCAGAATAGGCACAAAAGCGGCCTTGGGAAGGGCGTTGAAGGCGGTCATCAGCGGATACACCGCGGCGTAGGCAAGCCGTGAGCTGCCGATCACAAAGCCCAGCAAGACGCCCACCACAATCGCAATGCCGAAGCCGGCCATGGTCACCCAGTAGGTTCGCCAAGCATGGGCTCCGATGATGCCCTTGTATTCCCAGAACTGGGTCCAGATGCGCCAAGGGCTGGGGAAAATGAATTCAGATACTTGAAATGCCGAGCAGATCAGCTGCCACAACAACAAGACTGCCGCCAGCAGGATCCACGGTGACCAGGTTTCGAGTTGTTGTTTGCTCATGTGGCAGCCTTGGTGGTTGCGGTGCTGGCCGCCGTGCCCCGCATCGCGCCAATATGGCCGCGCAGCTCGTGCACGATATCGGTGAATTCGCGGGTATAGGTGACCTCCAGGTCCCGCGGACGCGGCAGTTCGATGTCTTTCTTGACCACAAAGCGCCCAGGACTCTTGCTCATGACGTAAACAGTGTCGGCCAGAAATACCGATTCGCGCAGGTCATGCGTGACCAGGATGACATTGAACTGCTGTTCGGTCCAGAGGTCACGCAGGATGCACCAGAGTTCCTCACGCGTGAAGGCATCCAGCGCGCCAAAAGGCTCATCGAGCAGCAGCATTTTGGGTTCGTGGATCAGCGCCCTGCAGATGCTGGCGCGCTGCTGCATGCCGCCTGAGAGTTGCCAGGGAAACTTGTCTTCGTAGCCCGCCAGCCCCACCTTTTGCAGCAGCTTGCGGGCTCGCTCTTCATAGACTTTGCGCTGCTGTTTGAAGTTGCTGCGGTACGGTTCCACGATCTCGAGTGGCAACAGCACGTTGTCGACGGTGGTGCGCCACGGCAAAAGCGAAGGGGCCTGAAACGCCATACCGGAGATCTTCAGCGGCCCTTTCACGGGTTGACCATCAATCAAAATGCGGCCGACCGAGGGCATTTTGAGGCCCGTCGTCAGCTTCATGAAGGTCGACTTGCCACAGCCCGATGGGCCGACGATGGCAATGAATTCACCCTGGCGCACTTTTAGGTCGATCGCCTCGACGGCAAAGTGCTGCTGCTGCCGCAGTTCTTCTGTGTAGGCGAGCCAGACGTCCTGGAAATCGACGAACCAAGCGCTTGTGCCGTTTGGATGCATTATTTTTTGGGCAGCACGTTGAGCTCGGCCGTAGCGGGCAGATAGTTGCCGTTCCAGACCGCATCCGGGTTGACGCGGGTCTTGGTCGCGAAGGCGTCCGACACCTGCGACGCCATCAGTGCCAGACGCGGGCCATTGACCTGCCCGAAGCCCTCAGCGCGCGCGTTCGGACTGTTGATGACCGTTTCGATTGCCAGTTTCAGGCGCCGGGTTTCGAGTTCGGCGTTGATGATGCCGTCGCGGGCCTTGACATCGGCGATCGCGGCTGCCGGATTGCCGATCACGTCTTTCATGCCCCGGGCGAAGGCCGACAGGAAGGCTTTAACGGCAGCCGGGTTGTCTTTCAGGATTTTGGGTGACGCGATGATGGCATTGCCATAGAGCTTGACGCCAAACTCAGGGTAAGGCAGCACCACCACGTCAGCCACATTCACGCCACGCGCCTCCAGATTAAGCAGGGAGGTAAAGGTGAACCCGGTGATGGCGTCAACGTCACCCCGTGCCAGCATGGTTTCGCGCAGCGGCGGGTCCATGGCGGTCCATTGCACGCCGCTGATGTTGTTGGCCTTGGCAAAAATTGGGAAGGCGCGGCGACCGGCATCGAAAACCGGCGCGCCAAGTTTTTTGCCGTTCAGGTCAGCCGGCGTTTTGATGCCTGATTTTTTTAACGCCATCACCGAGGCCGGCGTGTCGTTGTAGACCATCATGATGGCCACAGGCTTGTTGGGCGCATCCGGGTTGTTGGCGTGAAACTCCATCAGTGCCGCCAGGTCGGCGAAGCCCAGGTCGTAGGCGCCTGATGCAACGCGCGTCACCGCACCACCCGAGCCGTTACCGGCATCCACGGTGACGTCAAGCTTGGCGTCCTTGAAATAGCCTTTGGCTGCAGGAGTCAGAAACAGGGCTGCTGGCCCTTCAAAGCGCCAGTCCAGCTGAAACTTGATGGGGGTGACCTGAGCCTGGGCCGTACCGAGGGGGGAGGCCATCATGGCGGCAACAGCCAGTTGCAACAACACGCGTTTTTTCATAAAAGTACTTCGGAATGAATAAGTGTGGGTAAGCCAATCTCGCCGGACAGCGTTGCTGGTTCAGAACAAAGTTTAAGCAAGAAAGGCGCCAAGTGTCGCAAAAATCATTGGCGCGCTACACCCCGGTAAACCCTTGGATCGCTGGTGATGACGTCATGCAGCGAACGGGTGGGTGGCCCGCCAGTGCCTCGCAATGTCTATGCGGCGGCAGACCCAAACCCGGTCATGCTGTCCAAGATGGTCCAAAAAGCGTTGCAGCGCTGTCATGCGGCCGGGGCGGCCCAGCAGCCGGCAGTGCATGCCCACGCTCATCATGGCCGGTCGATCCAGGCCTTCGGCGTACAACACATCAAAGGTGTCTTTCAGGTACTGGAAAAAAGGGTCAGCATAGGCGTAGCCCTGGGGCAGGGCAAAGCGCATGTCATTGCAGTCCAAACTATAGGGCACGATGAGCTGGGGTACCACATCACCATTGGTTTTGCGCACCTTCATCCAGAATGGCAGGTCGTCCCCGTAGTAGTCGCTGTCGTATTCAAAACCGCCGTCGTCGGCCACCAGTCGGCGCGTGTTCGGGCTGTCGCGCCCTGTATACCAGCCTAAAGGGCGTTCGCCACAGAGTCGGGTCAGTATCTCCATGCCTCGTGCCATGTGCTCCCGTTCAGTCGCCTCGTCGATGTTTTGGTAGTGGATCCAGCGCCAGCCGTGACAGGCTATTTCATGGCCAAGTTGTTGCAGAGCCGACACCAGTTCCGGGTGTCGCTCCAGTGCCATGCTCACGCCAAACACTGTCAGCGGCAGCCCGCGCCGTTCGAATTCGCGCAGGATGCGCCAGACGCCGGCGCGGGAGCCATACTCGTAGATGCCTTCCATGCTGATATGCCGGGCCGGGTAGCTGGCCGGGTTGAACATTTCCGACAAGAATTGTTCCGAGCCGGCGTCGCCGTGCAACACGCTGTTCTCGCCACCTTCCTCGTAATTCAATACGAACTGAACTGCAACGCGGGCTTGGCCAGGCCATTGCGCTTGCGGGGGCTTCGGACCATAGCCAATGAGGTCGCGCGGGTAGGCTTGAGTGCTGTCGTAAGTGCTCATGCCGTGATGATAACCATGGGTAAATGGTATAAACAATTCAGTCGCGACGCAGCCGTTCGAGGGAGCGCCGCAGTCAATCAGGAGATGCTATGGGCTTGAGTACACACGTTTTGGACACCATGCACGGGACACCTGCGCCCGGCATGCGGGTGAGCCTTTACGCCACGGATGGCGGCTCAGCCAGGTTGATCAAACAGTTTGTGCTGAATCAGGACGGGCGTAGCCCGGACGGCTTGTTGGTAGACCATGACAGCCTGACAAAAGGCACATACCGTCTGGTGTTTGAGGTGGCGGATTACTTTCAGGCTCGGGGCGTGGTGCTGCCAGAGCCGAATTTCCTGGACCTCGTCAGCCTAGACTTCGGGGTCGCCAAGCCGGACCAGCATTACCACGTGCCACTGCTGGTCAGTCCCTGGAGTTACTCGACCTACCGCGGCTCCTAAGGGTTGCGGCTTGGCGTCACAACTGCCCCTCGGTCAGCGTGTCGAGTTGGAAACGGCCGCTCTTGTGCCACAGCCACGTGTCGGTATACGTCACTTCCCCCCAACGCGCCGGCGGCGGGAAGGGCGCAGCGTGGCGAACGGTGCGTTCAATTTCGGCCACCACCTCTGGCGCGTGCGTGGGCGCCCGCATCCAGCTCAGGCGTGTCACCTGACCGCTGCCATCAACGTCAACCTGCAGCACGCCGATGGCGTACAACATGGCCGGCATTTTGCCTTTGTAAATCCGATGGGCGTTTTTGCCGTACAGGTGCCTGGCCGCATCGCGCCGGTACTCGCTCGGATTGGTAATGTTGGACAGGACCGCGCTGTCTGCCGAGGGCGCAGTTGCAGCGACGACGACCGGCGGAACGGCGGGCTCAAGGACAGCCGAGGGTGCTTGGGGCTCCGGGATAGCAGATGGCGCTGGGGGGGCGGGGATAACAGAGGGTGCTCGGGGCGCGGGGATAACAGACGCGACGGCAGGGGCAGGGGTAGCAGAGGGTGCCGCAGGCGCAGGGCGAGCCGGTGCCGGGGCTGCGGCAGCCACGACTTTGGCTGGTGGGACAACCGCCACGGGTGGTCCGACAGGCTGGATCGGGACCCGCTCTGGGGCTTGGTCGGTTGGCGAGAGCACAGTCCTTGGCATCACCGGTGCCGGCGTCGCGGTCTCAGCCGCCTTGTCGGGCTGTGGCGGGGGCAGTGGGGGTGGCGGTGGAAATGGTGTAGCGCAACTGGCCATCAGTGCTGTGACGACACCCGCCGCCCAGTGCCATCTTTTACGGGAACTGATGCGACGATTAAACATGGTGTGATTTCCTCTGGCAGTGGCTTGCTGTTCTGGTTTTGGCCTATTCACGGGGCCGACTGTAGCGCTGAGCATACCGGCCTTGTGTCGGTGCGTCCAGCCTGCCTTGCTCGCTTAACAAGCTATGCACTGGCTTGACGAAGTTTGCCGGCGCCTGAGCCTGTCGCCAGCCGTGCTGGTGACGGTCGCTTCAGTTCGGGGTTCGGTGCCGCGTGAGGTGGGGGCCTGCATGGCTGTTTTCGCCACTGACGCGGTAGGCACAGTGGGTGGCGGACGCCTGGAGTTTGAGGCCTTGAGCGAGGCGCGCCAGCTTTTGAGCCGGTTTTCCGAGGTCGGCATGGCACCATTGAACCCGGATTTTGGCGTGGCTCCGTTGCGTCGTTTTGCGCTGGGACCCGCGCTTGGCCAATGCTGTGGTGGCGAAGTTCACTTGCGTTTTGAGCGCGTCACGGCTGCCGATGAGGCCCGACTGCGCGCGCGTCTGGCGCAGTTACGGCACCCGCTGGCGCTGTTTGGCGGCGGGCACGTGGGTCGCGCGCTGGTTCGCCTGCTGGCCGACCTGCCCTTGGCGGTGCGCTGGATCGACAGCCGCGACGAGGTGTTCCCGCCCGATACCCCCGGGCATGTCAGTTGTGAGCACTCCGACCCAATACAGAGGGCCGTGCCCTCGCTGCCCGCTGGCTCGCGGGTGCTGATCATGAGCTTCAGCCATGCTGAGGACCTTGATGTGGTGGCGGCCTGCCTGACGCGCCAGCGCAAACTGGCTGACCTGCCCTTCATCGGCCTGATTGGCAGCCAGACCAAGTGGGCGACCTTTCGTCGCCGGTTGCAGGATCGGGGCTTTAGCGCCCAGGATCTGGCGCAAGTGACCTGCCCCATCGGCATACCCGGCATCGTCGGCAAGCAGCCTGAAGTGATTGCGGTGGCCGTGGCGGCCCAGATTTTGCAGACACTGCCGACCTGAGTTGCCCTGATAAAGTTCAGGTCCAACTGGGTGCATATTGATGGAAAGTTATTACCTCGACTGGGCCAACCTGCTGCTGCGCTGGGTGCATGTCATCACCGCCATTGCCTGGATTGGTTCTTCGTTTTACTTTGTTTTTCTGGACAGCAGCCTGACGCCGCCGGTCGATGAGGACCTCAAGCGTCAGGGCGTCAGCGGTGAACTGTGGGCAGTGCACGGCGGCGGTTTTTACCACCCAGTCAAGTTCAATGTCGCGCCGCCCAAGTTGCCCAGCCACTTGCATTGGTTTTACTGGGAGAGCTACAGCACCTGGCTGTCTGGGTTTGCCTTGTTCACGGTCTCTTACCTGTGGAGCGCCAGCACCTACCTGATCGACAAATCAAAAATGGACTGGGCACCGGCCACTGCCATCGCCGTGGCGCTGGCTTTTCTGGTGGTGTTTTGGTTGCTCTACGACCTGATCTGTCGCACGCTGGGCCAGCGCAAGAACGGCGATGTCATCGTCGGTACCCTGGTGTTTTTGCTGGTGTGCCTAGCCTCCTGGTTGGCCTGCCACTGGTTTGCCGGGCGCGCGGCTTTTCTGCTGGTGGGGGCGATGCTGGCGACCAGCATGAGCGCCAGTGTGTTCTTCTGGATCATTCCGGGCCAGAAAAAGGTGATTGCGGCGATCAAGGCCGGCCAGCCGGTGGACCCGGTGCACGGCCAGCGCGGCAAACAGCGCAGCGTGCACAACACCTACTTCACCCTGCCGGTGCTGTTCGCCATGCTCAGCGGCCATTACAGCTTCACCTACAACCACCCGCAAAATTGGCTGGTGCTGATTGTGATGATGTTTGCTGGCGCCGCAATCCGGCAGTTTTTTGTGCTTCGACATGGGTACAAGCTGGGTCGCCACGGCCACCCCTGGCCCTATGCGCTGGCCGGCGTGCTGGTGATTGTGGCGGCTATCGTTTGGCTACGCCCGGCACCCGCCACCACATCTGGCTTGACTAATGCTATAAATTTAGTAGCCAAAGAACCAATGAATACGGGGCCTGGAGGCCAATTTGGCTATGAAATGCTGCAGCCAGTGCTGGCCCAGCGTTGCTACAGCTGTCATGGCGAGCAGGTGCAGATGAAGAACGTGCGGCTCGACTCCCCTGCGCTGGTCAAACAGCATGGGGCCAACATCTACCAACAAGTGGTGCTGGCCCGGGCCATGCCGATGAACAACGCCACCGGCTTGACGGACGCCGAGCGGCAGTTGATCAAGCAGTGGTTCGAGGCGGGCGCCCGTACCGACTGAGGCCCCCGCCAAAGGCTTTCAGTCCACCGTGGCGCCGGTGGCTTTGACCACCGGTTCGTACTTGGCCCGCTCGGCCGCCATGAACGCGCCAAAGGTCTCGGGGCTGGTCGGAACTGGCTCTGCCAACAGGGCGGCAAAGCGGGTTTTGGTCTCGGGCGCATTCAAAGCGGCAACAAAGGCCTGGTTCAAGCGGGTCAGCACGTCTTTGGGTGTGGCCGCCGGCGCCACCAAGCCCCACCAGGTGTCGATGGCAAAGCCCTTGAGTGTGTCTGCCATGGGCGGCACCTCGGGCAGTGCGTTTGAGCGCGCCAGCGTGGTAACCGCGATCGCTTTGAGCTTGCCGGAGCGGATGTTGGGCGCAGCCGTGGCCAGGTTGTCGAAATTGAAATCCACCTGGCCGCCCAGCAAAGCCAACTGAGCCGGGTTGCCGCCGTTGAAGGGGATGTGCACGGCAGAAATACCGGCTTCCTTTTTGAGCATTTCACCCGCCAGATGGCCGGCGCTGCCGTTGCCACCGCTGCCGTAATTGAGTTTGTCGGGATTGGCTTTGGCGTAAGCCACCAGATCGGCCAAAGAACTGATTTTGAGCCGCTGCGCAGTGTCGGCATTCATCACCAGCACATTGGGCACCCGCAGCATCTGCGTGATCGGCGCAAAGTCGGTGGCCGCGTTGTAGGGCATGGCCTTGTACAACCAGGGGTTGATGGCGTGGGTGGCGGTCGCGGCAATGCCGATGGTCAGGCCATCGGGTGCGGCTTTGGCCACCGCGTCGGCACCGATGTTGCCGCCGGCACCCGGCCGGTTCTCGATGATGACCGTGCCCAGGCTGTCCTTGACCCGCTCGGCCAGCGCGCGGGCCGTCACATCAATGGGGCCGCCGGCGGCGTAGGGCACGATCAGGCGGATGGGTTTGCTCTGCGCCAGGGCGACGGGGCCGGTCAGGGTTGCCAGCAGTGCGATGGCAGGCAGCAGCAGTGTGTTGAGTTTCATGGGGTGTGGGCGTCGTGGTTATGCGGGCGATGGATCCCCGGTCGTAGCGGAGTATGACGGGTGGTTTGGGTCAGTTACCGGCCTTGTCGGCGTCGGAGGTAAATGAATCGGCAAAAAATTCGTCTTCAGGCAGGCTGGCTTGGGCGGTGTAAGCGGCGCGGGCTGAGTCGACCACAATGGGCGCGCCGCAGGCGTAGACCTGGTGGCCCTTCAGGTCCGGAAAATCCTGCAGCACAGCCTGGTGCACGAAACCGGTGCGCCCGGCCCAGTGGTCTTCGGGCAGGGCGTCGGAGACGACCGGCACGTAATGCAGATTGGGCATGGCCGCCAACTGCGCCTGCACCCAGTCGTCCAGGTACAGGTCGGCCGGCCGGCGCCCCCCCCAGTACAGGGTGGCGGGCCGCGTGATGCCCTTGAACCGCATGTGCTCCAGCACCGCCTTGATGGGGGCAAAGCCGGTGCCTGAGGCCAGCAAAATGATGGGTTTGTCGCTGTCCTCTCGCAAGTAGAAGCTGCCGAACGGCCCCTCAATGCGCAAAATTTCCTTCTCTTTCATGATTTTGAACACATGGTCGGTGAACTTGCCGCCCGGCATGTGCCGGATGTGCAGCTCCAGCCCGGCTGCGAGCGTGTGCGGCGCGTTGGCCATGGAGTAGCTGCGCCTAGCGCCATCGCGCAGGATGAACTCCACATACTGGCCGGCGTGGTAGCTGAAACTGTCATTGGCCGGCAATTGCAGCTTCAGCAGCATCACGTCGGCTGATTTTTTCTCCAGCAGGTTGACCCGGGTCGGCATTTTCTTGATCGCGAAAGCCCCCTCGCTGGTGACTTGGCGTGACTCCAGCACCACATCGCTTTGCGCCAAGCCGCAGCAGGTCAGCACCACGCCGGCGGCCTCTTCCTCCGGGCTGAGTGCTTTGCTTTGGTGCGCGCCGTGCACCACAATGCCGCTGAGTTTTTTGCACTTGCAGGAGCCGCAGGCGCCGTCCTTGCAGCCATAGGGCAGGCCGATACCCTGGCGGATGCCCGCCGCTAGCATGGTTTCATCGGCATGGGCGCTGAAGCTGCGCCCGCTGGGCTCGATGGTGATCTGGAAGCCCGCAGCTGCGGTTTCGGGACGGCTCATGGTGTTAGGTATCCTTGGGGCTTGCATGTTTTGGGAAAGCCCCTGATTTTGCCTTCAAACCCAAGCCCTCATGGCAGCTTGTATGCCACCCGCCCCGGCGCACTGCCGGCGCGTTTTCGTCGTCAGCGCCTGCTGATCGTTGGCTGCGGAGACGTTGGCCTGCGTGTGGCGCAGGCGTTGCCGGCCCGTGTTCGGGTGCTGGCGCTCACCTCAAGCCCCAACCGCAGCGCTGAACTGCGCGCACTTGGCATCACGCCACTGCGCGGTAATCTGGACGACAGCCGCAGCCTGCAGCGTTTGGCCGGCCTGGCCCACCGGGTGTTGCATTTGGCCCCGCCGCCAGGGGAGGGTTGGCAAGACCCGCGCACGCTGGCCCTGACCCGGGCGCTGCGACGGCGCAGCCCTCCGAGTGGCCTGGTCTATGGTTCCACCAGTGGCGTCTATGGCGATTGCCGGGGCGATATTGCTACAGAAAATAGAGCGCCTAACCCAGACACAACAAGGGCTAGACGTCGAATTGATGCTGAAGACGCGGTGCGCTTTATGGGCCGCTCCGCCGGCGTGCGCAGCAGCATTCTGCGCATTCCAGGCATTTACGCGCCAGACCGGCTGGGTGGCACGCCGCGTGCCCGGCTGGAAAAAGGCACGCCGGTACTGCGCACAGAGGACGACGTTTACACCAACCACATCCACGCTGACGATCTGGCGCGGGCCTGCATCGCCGCACTATGGCGCGGCTTGCCACAGCGTGTTTACAACGTCAACGACGACACCGTGCTGAAAATGGGGGACTATTTCGATCTGGCGGCAGACTTGTATGGTCTGCCTCACCCCCCGCGTATTGCCCGCGATGCGGCTGGCGGTCAAATGCCGCTGATGCTGCTGAGCTTCATGAGCGAATCGCGCCGCCTGGACAACACGCGGCTCAAGCGCGAGTTGGGCCTGAGGCTGCGCTATCCCACGGTCGAATCTGGTTTGCTGGCATGAACTTGTCAACCCCGCTCAGCCACAGCCCGGCGGCGGAACGCAACGGCCACATCATTTTGGCGCGCCTGCAGCAACTCTTGCCAGCACAGGGGCGGGCGCTGGAGATCGCCAGTGGCACCGGACAGCACGTCGCCCTGTTTGGTGCCAACTTGCCCGGCTGGACCTGGCAGCCCAGCGACTTGAGCGTCGACGATTTTCCGTCCATCAGCCAGTGGTGCGCTCAGACCGGCGCCACCCAAGTGCGGCCGCCCTGCCAGCTCGATGTGCTGGCGCCCCGCTGGCCCTCCGCTGGCACGGCGTTTGAGGCGCTGTTTGACCTTGTTTATTGCGCCAACATGCTGCACATTGCCCCCTGGGCCTGCTGCCAAGGCCTGATGCAGGGCGCGGCCCGTCACCTGGCTGCGGGCGGACGCCTGATCACCTATGGCCCATTCTTTGAGCGCGAAGTGCCCAATGCGCCCAGCAACCTGGGGTTTGACGGCAGTTTGCGCGAACGCGACGCCGCTTGGGGTATCCGTTGGCTGCATGAGGTGGCGGCCCAAGCCGAGCTCTCGGGGCTTCGCTTGACCGGCCGCCTAGAGATGCCGGCCAATAACCTGTTGCTGGTGTTTGAGCGCCAGGCCGGTTAACGCTCTGCTACGGCATCACCCCACGGCGACATGATCTCGGTGCAACCCATGTTCATGCCGTCTTCGCGCAGCACCGCGGCCGGGCAGGCAAAGGCGTAAGGAAATACCGTGCGCCGCGTTGTCACGGTCGGGTAGGCTTGCGACAGCGCGTCAAGCACTTCGGCGGGCAGGGCCTGGTCGGCAATCAAGGTGGCACCGCCGCTCATGTCGATGCGGGGTTGGTGAAAGGCCTGCTCCAGGCTCAGCCCGTGGTCCAGCAGGAACGAACTGATCTGCAGCACGGTGCCCAGAATTTTGCGACCGCCCGATGCACCAAGGGCGAATTGACGACCGTTGGCATCCTGACCCACAACCGGGCAGTAATTGGCAAGGCAACGCTTGCCCGGACCTAGAGAATTTGGTTTGCCGGGTTCGGGGTCAAACCACATGATGCCGTTATTCATCAGCAAGCCCGTGCTGGGCGAGACCACGCGCGAGCCAAAAATTGACAGCAGCGTCTGTGTGGCCGCGCACAGGTTGCCGTGGCGGTCCACGACACTGAAGTGGGTGGTGCAAGACGGTGCGTGGGGCGCTTCGGCGTCGCCCATGTGTTCCAACCGGTTGCGAAAGGCCGCGTCCAGCGCGCGCGCGTAGGCCAGGTAACTGTCGGCACCCGGCGCGCCGGGTTGTGGAGACAGCCCCGGGGCCAGCATATCCAGGCAATGGCGCAGGCTCGGCCCGGCGGTCAGTCCGGGTGGCGCGAACAGCTGGTGACCGCGGTAGGGTATGACCAGCGGGTCTACCACCTCGGCCCGGTAGGCCGCCAGGTCTGACATCGCCAGGCAGCCGCCCTTGTCGCGCACGTCTTTCACCATGGCGCTGGCCAGGTCGCCTGTGTAGAGCGCGCTGGCGCCAACTTCAGCAATTTGGCGCAGGGTCTGCGCCAGGGTTTTTTGGTTAAGCCGTTTTTCGCTCAGAGCAGTCCAGCCGCCGATGATCGGCCAGTGACCGTCTTCGAGGAACATTTTGGCTGCGTCGGGGTCAAGCGCCAGTGCGCGCGCGCTGGAGGCCATCAGCAGCGCCGAGTACCAATCGACCAGCAGCCCCTGGTCAGCCAGATTGATCGCGCCCCCCAGCAGGTCACGCCAAGGCATCCGGCCAAAGCGTTCGTGCGCCAGGGCCATGCCAGCCACCACACCAGGCACGGCGATGGCGGTGGCGCCCTGCACGTTTCGATCACCGGTCACTGCGGGCCACGGAAAGAGGTCTGAGGACCGGCCGGCCCCAGACAGCGGGTAATTTGCCGGATCAAGCGCCGCCGGCGAACGCATGCCGTAGTTGACAGTGTAGGCGCGGGACTCGTTGGCGCGCCACACGGTCATGCAGCCGCCGCCCGCCGGGCCACTCATCCACGGCTCAACCACCCCCAGCGCAAACGACGTGGCCACCGCCGCGTCAATCGCATCACCGCCATTCTCCAGAACCCTAGCGCCAGCCTCGGCGGCAAGGCGATGTTGTGCGGCGACGACGCCGCCACGGGTCGCAATCACCGTTTTGCGGACGTTTTGCGAGTTCGAGAAGTTGTCGTCCATCAGGCAGCGTGCGCCTTGGCATAACGCACGATGTCTGCATGGGTGGCGAACCACACGTCGGGATGCGAGCGGATGTACTTGATCAATTCCTCAAGAATCCAGATGCGCGAGCGGTAACCGCTGATGTGCGGGTGCATGGTCAGCTGAAACAGGCCCCCCTCGCTGTACGCGCCGTCGAACTCGCGCTTGAAAATGTCGAACACATCGCTGGGGGGCGTGTAGGGCCGCAGACTCGCAAAGCGGTTCATATTGAAGTACACCGCATCATCGCGAATCCACTCCACCGGCAGTTCCACAACGCCGGTGTCCTGCCCGTCCATGAGCAATTCATAGCAATCGACATCGGCCATCAGCGAGGAGTCGTAGATCAGGCCCATGTCCCGCGTTATTGCCAAGGTGTTTGGGCTGAAATCCCACGAGGGGGTGCGGATACCCACCGGACGCACACCGGTGATGCGCTCCAGCGTGTCGGCCGAACGGAGCTGCAGGTCGCGCTCATCATCCAGCGCCAGCACCGAATTGCGCTCGTGGATCCAGCCGTGGATCCCGACCTCATGGCCCTCGGCCACCACCCGGCGCTGCTCGTCCGGGTAAAGCAGCGCGGTCACTGCGGGCACATAAAAGCTGGCCCGGACATCATGACGCGTTAGAACATCCAGAATCCTCGGCACACCCTGGCGGTTGCCGTATTGCCCCTGCGACAGCCGGCCGACAGAGTCTGACCCCTCACGAAGCGCATTGGTTTCATGGTCGGAATCAAAGGACAAGGCGACCGCGCATCGGGCGCCATCCTTCCATCTTTTTGGTCTCAAAGACCGGCCAGCGCGCACGTGGTCAACAATTCCGCGCCAGTGGGATTCCGGCCACTGCCATGGCTCCAGTGGCTTGTCGGCGTTATCCATCGTGTGTCTTTCTGAGTGTGAGTGAGGTCGGGAACTGAGGGCGGTCGGGAACGTGTCGCGGCCGCTGGCTGATGCCATTCTCGGCGTTTAGTCGTGGCAGATCAATGCTCGGTTGGTGATGGCGCTCATAAGCCGGAGTCATGTCTTTGAAACTATGCTACCCAGGCTTTCCACGGTGGTAAGCTGACGCAAACAACTGCATATCAGTGCAAACATGCCGATTGAAAGATAAGCAATGACGAATGATCAAACACGCAAGGTGGCGATTGTCACGGGCGGTGCCCGTGGTATTGGCCGGGCATGCGCCCTGACGCTGGCCCGTGCGCACTACGACATTGCGCTGGTCGATCTGCTGGTGCCAGAGATGGAACGCACCGCCGGCGAGATCCGGGAAATTGGTCAGGAAGCCTTGATATTTGAAGCCAATGTCGCGGATTTTCGGCGCGCGCAAGAGGTGGCAGACGCGGTGGTATCCAAGTTCAAACGCATTGATTTTCTGTTGAACGACGCTGGAAGACCGATGCCAAAGGGCATTCTGGAAATTTCGGAACAAGAGTTCGACGACACCATCGCCATCAACCTCAAGAGCTGCTTCAACTACATCCGCGCAGTTGCGCCAACCATGCTCGAGCAGGGCGGGGGTCGCATTGTTTCCATGTCGTCGCTGAACGCCCACTCGGGCGGTGTGACAGCGGCTGTGAGTCGCTTTGCCTACGCCAGTGCCAAGGCCGGCATTCTTGGTATGACGCGGGCATTGGCTAAAGAGTTGGGGCCCACCATTCATGTCAATGCGATTTGTCCGGGGCTCATTCAAACCGAGACACCCAAGAACCCCGTCATCATCGAACGCGGCGCTCAAATCGCGCAGGCGGGCGTCGCCCTCCGGCGCATCGGGCAGACCGATGACGTGGCCCAGTTGGTCTTGTTCCTGGCGACCTCAGAGCCCTGTTACATCACTGGCCAGGACTTCAAGGTTGATGGTTTTCAGTACAACATGTAGAAGATACGTTCATGAATAGAATGGCCAAGCCCCTGGCAGAGACAGCAGGAGGACGTTGGATGGTTGCACACACACAAGTACATCAAAAGGTATACAAATGATTGAAAAGCGGGACTTGCCAGTATTGAAGAAGATCACTCGGCGCACTGTTTTGAGTTTGCCAGCGGCCGCCATATTTGCACCGGCGATCGCACGGGCTCAGACCGCGGCCTGGCCCAACCGGCTGATACGCATCGTTGTGCCCTTTGGCACCGGTGGCGGTACAGACATCACCATGCGACTGCTCGCACCCAAAATGAGTGAACTGCTCGGGCAACCGATCATCATCGAAAACCGCCCCGGGGGCGGCAGCACGGTCGGTACCGACTATGTCGCGAAGCAGCCGCCAGACGGCTACACCCTTGTGCTGGCGTCGCTCTCATCCACTGGCATTGCCGCAACGCTTTACCCCAATCTGCCCTACGACCCGGTGAAGGATTTGGTCGCCATCTTACCGACCGTTTTTGTCCCGATCGGACTCTCGGTCACCACGAAAGGTCTGAATGTTAAGACAGTGCCCGAGTTCGTCGCGGCTCTCAAGGCAGCGCCAGACAAATTCTCTTATGGCAGCGCCGGCATTGGCACCACGGGGCACCTGGCCAGTGCGACGTTTTTGCAGCGCACGGGCACACAGGCTGTGCACATCCCCTACCGCTCACCGAGCGAGGTTTACAAAGCCATGATCTCGGGCGAGATTCAGTTCAATAGCGATATTCCGAGCATCATGGCGCCCTTCCACCGTGCCGGGCAGGTGCGCATGTTGTTGGTCGCCACGGATCAGCGCTCCCCCTCTTTGCCCGATGTGCCGACGGCGGCTGAAGTTGGCATGAAGGATTACAAGGCCTACTCGTGGTACGGTCTGTTCGCCCCTTCCGGTACACGCCAGGCGGTGGTGGATCGTTTGGCGGCGGTCATTGAGCAGGCATTGAAGGACCCCGCCATCTCGGCCAAATTCGACGACATGGGAACCCCCGCCATGGTCGGCTACACCCCCAGCCGATTCGCCCAGTATGTCAAGGACGAGGTTGCGATCTGGGGGCCGATGGTCAAGGCATCTGGAGCCCGCGTCGAATAGTGACCAACGCCCCCACCAAAGACCACCATGATCCAACTCCATTACCTACCCGGCGCCGCCAGCATGGCGCCCCACATCGTGCTCGAAGAAATTGGCTGCGGCCACGAGTTGCTCAAGGTCGACAAGGCGGGGGGCCAACTCGGCTCGCCGGCCTATCGCCAGCTCAACCCGAACGGGATGGTGCCGGTGCTGGTTGATGGCGACCTGGTGCTGTACGAGTCTGCAGCGATTGGCCTGCACCTGGCGGACAGCCATCCGGCGGCCGGTCTGCTGCCCGCGCTGGGTTCGATCGAGCGGGCGCAGGCTTACAAGTGGGTGGCCTGGCTCGCTGGCACCTTGCAGCCGGCCACCAACATTTACTTTTACCCGGAGCGCTGGGCCGACAGTGCTGAGGCCATCGCCCAGGTCAAGGCCCATGCCGAGCAGCGTGTGATGGCCCTGGTGCCGCAGATCGAAGCCCAGCTGGCCTCGCATGGCGGCCCCTGGCTGCTGGGCCAGACCTACAGCCTTCCCGACATCCACGCCATGATGCTGTGCCGCTGGACCCGCAATTTTGAGGGCCCCAAGGCGCATGACCTGCCGCAGATTCGGGCCTGGCTGCAGCGCCTGCTGGACCGGCCGGCCGTACAACGTGCGTTTGCGCTGGAGGGGCTGCCGGCGCCCTGGTTTTGAATCTGCAGAGGCCACGGCCATGAACCGGGTCGAACGCGGGCACTGGCACCCTGTCGCGGGCTGTGCGGACGTCGATGGGCAGCCGCTTGCAGCGCTGCTGCTTGGCCAGCCGCTGGTGCTATGGCGTGATGCGGCAGGTGCTGTTCAGGCCTGGGCCGACCAGTGTCCCCACCGCGGTGCCCGGCTGTCTCTGGGCCGGATCTGCCAGGGGCGGCTGGAATGCCCCTACCACGGCTGGCAATTCGAGGCTTCAGGCCAGTGCACACTGGTGCCGGCGCTGCCAGCCTTCATACCTCCCCCGTCGCACCGGGCCCGGGTGTACCAGGCGATCGAGCAGAGAGGGCTGGTCTGGGTTCGCCTGGAGGCCGGCCAGCCGTCATTTGACGTAGCCTTGCCTCGGTTTGAGGCCGAGGCCGACACCGAACTGCACAAGCTCACCTGCGGCCCCTACGACGTGGCCACCAGTGCCGGCCGTATCGTGGAGAATTTTTTGGATATGGCGCATTTCGGCTTTGTGCATGAGGGCTGGTTGGGCATGCAGCAGCTGCCTGATGGCGTTACGGGCCATGCCACCGAGATTCCGCCCTACCAGGTCGAGGCCACAGCGCGGGGTCTGCGCGCCACCGGTTGCCAGGCCTGGCAACCGCGGTCCAGTGTGCACGCCACCGCTGTCGCGTTGATTGACTACAGCTACGAGGTCACGGGGCCTTTCACGGCCGTGCTGACCAAAGTGCCACCGGCGCACAGCGTGGCCTTGCCGGCGTTTCGTGAGTCCATTGCCCTGTTCATCTGTCCGCTCACGCCCGAGACCAGTCGGGTTTGGTTCCGCCTGGCAGTGGCCGATCTGGCGCCGGATGAAGTCGCGCTGCGGGCGTTTCAGGACACCATCTTTCTGCAAGACAAGCCGGTGCTGGAGTCCCAGACGCCGCGTTTGTTGCCGCTGACGCCGCGTGCCGAGTTACATACCGCCGCTGACAAAGCCTCGGTCGCCTACCGTCGCCACCTGAGCCAACTGGGTATCACCTTCGGAGTCTGCTGATGCGCAACCTGCCTTCTTTCGTTCACCACATTCCGGCGCGACGCCTGTCCGAATTGCTGCCGTGCATGCCCAAGGCCGAGCTGCACATGCACATCGAGGGCTCGCTGGAGCCTGAACTGATGTTTGCCATGGCAGCGCGCAATGGCGTGGCGCTGCCTTACCCCTCGGTACAGGCGCTGCGCGAGGCCTATGTGTTTGACAACCTGCAAAGTTTTTTGGACATCTACCACGCCGGCACTTTGGTGCTCAAGACCGAGCAGGATTTTTATGACATGGCCAGCGCCTACCTGGCGCGGGCTCAGGCCGACCAGGTGCTGCACACCGAGATTTTTTTCGACACCCAGACCCACACTGGGCACGGCCTGAGTGCCGAGGTGGTCATCAACGGCCTGCACCGTGCCTGCATTGATGCGCCGGCCCGCTTCGGCATGACCGCCTCGTTGATTTTGTGCTTCTTGCGGCACCTGAGCGAGACCGAGGCCTTTGAGTGCCTGGAGCAGGCGCTGCCGCTGCGCGACAAAATCTTGGGCATCGGCCTGGCGTCCAGTGAGGTCGGCCACCCGCCTGAGAAGTTCGCCCGGGTATTTGCCCGCGCGCGGGAATTGGGCTTCCGGCTGGTGGCGCATGCCGGCGAGGAGGGCCCGCCGGCCTACATCTGGAGCGCGCTCGATGTGCTCAAGGTTGAGCGCATCGACCACGGTGTGCGTGCCATCGACGACGCGGCCCTGATGCAGCGGCTGGTGCAAGACCGTATCCCGCTCACGGTTTGTCCGCTGTCCAACCTCAAGCTGCGGGTGGTAGACACTCTCGCGCAGCACCACCTGCAGCGCCTGCTCGATGTCGGCGTCATGGCCACGGTCAACTCTGACGACCCGGCCTACTTTGGCGGTTACCTGAACCAGAACTTCACCCAGACCTTCGCCGCGCTGCCAATGACCGCCGCCCACGCCTACGCCCTAGCACGCAACAGTTTTGACGCCAGTTTCATCGACGAGGGCGCGCGCCGTGCCCATGTGGCGCGGCTTGACGCGCTGTTTGAATCATTTGCCTGATGATCCAGCCGTCATGAAAGGCTACCGTGCCGCGCTGTTGCGCTTTGACCCTGCCGCTGCACCCCAGCAGTCGGCCGTTTACGAGGCCGACGGTTTGCTGGTGGTCGGACCCGATGCCCGTGGCACCCAGGTGGTGCAGGCTGCGGGCGCTTGGACCACGCTGGCACCGCGCTACCCCGGCCTGGTGGTGGCGCATTGGCCGGGCCGCCTGATTGCGCCGGGCTTTGTCGACCTGCACCTGCACTACCCGCAGACCAACGTCATCGGTTCGCCGGCCTCTGGTCTGCTGCCCTGGCTGGAGAACTACACCTTCCCCGAAGAGCAGCGCTTTGAGTCGCCCGACTACAGTGCCGCCGAGGCCGCTTTTTTTCTGGACGAACTGCTGCGCCACGGTGTCACCACGGCGCTGACCTTTGCCACCTCGCACCCGGCCTCGGTGCAGGCCCTGTTCACAGCCGCGCAGCAGCGCCAGCTGCGGGTGATCACCGGCCTGTGCCTGATGGACCGGCATGCGCCGGCGGCCCTGCTCAACCGCGCCGGCCCAGGTGGCACCGACGCCACCGAACAAAGCCTGATTGATTCCGAGAGCCTGCTCCAGCAGTGGCAGGGTGTCGGTCGGCTCGGTTATGCCATCACACCGCGTTTTGCGCCGACGTCCAGCGACGCCCAGTTGCGCGGCGCCGGGGAACTGGCGGCCCGCCACCCGCAGGCCTGGGTCCAGTCGCATGTGGCCGAAAACCCCGACGAAATCAGCTGGGCCCGGGCCTTGTTTCCGCAGTCGCGCAGCTACTTGGCCACCTATGCCGACTTTGGTCTCATGCGTGAGCGTTCGGTCTACGCCCATTGCATCCATTTTGACGATGCCGACCGGGCCCTGATGTGCGAGACTGGTGCTGCCGCCGCCGTCTGCCCCACCAGCAACCTGTTTCTGGGCAGCGGTTTTTTTGACTATGCTGCCGCTGACTTGGCGGGTTTTTGTTACGGTTTGGCCAGTGATGTGGGCGGTGGCACCTCGTTCAGCCCGTTTCACACCATGCTCGCGGCCTATTACGTCGGGCGCGAAGGTCAGGCCAAGCCCGGTCTTTCGCTGTCGCCACAGCAGCTGTGGTGGCAGCACACCGCCGGTGCGGCGCAGGCGCTGGGGCTGGACGGCCGTGGTGGCGGGCCGGCCGTGGGTAACCTGCAGCCGGGCTGTGAGGCAGATTTTGTGGTGCTCAACCCGCAGGCCACGCCCCTGTTGGCGCGGCGCACTGGCCGCGCCGCCACGTTGGACGAATTGTTGTTTGCGCTGATCGTGCTGGGTGACGACCGAGTCGTCGAGCGCACCGTGATTTCACAAGCGATTTAGGCCTCTAGCCCTTGTCGCCGTTGGTTGAGTAGCTATTGAAGTTGTAGCGTTTGTTGTCTGAAGATTACAATCCGACCAACCCAGGAGATTAGTTCACATGACGATCAAGAGCGACAAATGGATCCGCCGCATGGCCGAGACCACCGGCATGATCGAGCCCTTCGAACCCGGCCAGGTCCGGGAGCGCGACGGCCGCAAGATCATTTCCTACGGCACCAGCAGCTACGGCTACGACATCCGCTGTGCGCCCGAGTTCAAGGTGTTCACCAACATCCACAGCACCGTGGTCGACCCCAAGAATTTTGATGAAAAAAGCTTTGTCGATTTCCATGACGAGGTCTGCATCATTCCGCCCAACAGCTTTGCGCTGGCCCGCACCATGGAGTACTTTCGTATCCCGCGCAATGTGCTCACCATCTGCCTGGGCAAAAGCACCTATGCCCGTTGCGGCATCATCGTCAACGTGACCCCGTTCGAGCCCGAGTGGGAGGGTTTTGTGACGCTGGAGTTCTCCAACACCACGCCGCTGCCGGCCAAGATCTATGCCGGCGAGGGCTGCGCCCAGGTGCTGTTTTTTGAGAGCGACGAGGTCTGTGAGACCAGCTACAAAGACCGTGGTGGCAAGTACCAGGGTCAGCGTGGCGTGACCCTGCCAAAAGCATAAACCAGCGCTCAGCGGCCCAAACAGCCCAATGGAGGATAATCATGGTTTGCCCCGATCTCCCGGGCACCATCAGCTATCGGCTCGATAGCACCTGACCTTGGCTGTGAATGACCGATCTGACTTCTGATGTAACCCTTGACGGGGTCCCCGCTACGGCACCTGAACTGGCCGCCGACACCCCCATCATGGCCTTTGCCCAATTGCAACTGGCCGCACCACTGGCCCGCGCCGTGGCCGAGATGGGCTACACCGCCATGACGCCTATCCAGGCCCAGGCCATTCCGGTGGTGCTGCAAGGGCGTGACGTGATGGGAGCTGCACAAACCGGCACCGGCAAAACAGCGGCTTTTGCCCTGCCGCTGCTGCAGCGCCTACTCAAGCACGAAAACGGCTCCACCTCGCCCGCCCGCCACCCGGTGCGTGCCCTGGTGCTCTTGCCCACCCGCGAGTTGGCCGACCAGGTGGCCCAGGCCATCAAATCCTACGCCCAACACACCCAATTGCGCAGCACGGTGGTTTTTGGTGGCATCGACATGAAGCCGCAGACCCTTGAGCTGAAAAAAGGCGTCGAAGTGCTGGTGGCCACCCCCGGACGGTTGCTGGACCATATTGAAGCCAAAAACGCGGTGCTGGGCCAGGTGGAGTACGTGGTGCTCGACGAGGCTGACCGCATGCTCGACATCGGTTTTCTGCCCGATCTGCAGCGCATCCTGAGCTATCTGCCCAAGCAGCGCACCACACTCTTGTTTTCCGCCACGTTTTCGCCCGAGATCAAGCGCCTGGCCAACAGTTATCTGCAAAGCCCCGTCACCATTGAGGTGGCCCGCTCCAACGCCACCGCCTCCACGGTGGAGCAGCATTTTTACAGTGTGGGTGACGACGACAAGCGCCACGCGCTGCACCAGATCCTCATGGCCCGAGACCTCAAACAGGCTTTTGTGTTTGTCAACAGCAAGCTCGGCTGTGCCCGCTTGGCGCGCTCCCTGGAGCGTGAAGGCCTCAACACGACCGCCCTGCATGGCGACAAAAGCCAGGACGAACGGCTCAAGGCGCTCGATTCCTTCAAAAAGGGCGAAGTCGACTTGTTGGTCTGTACCGATGTGGCTGCGCGCGGCCTGGACATCAAGGACGTGCCGGCGGTGTTCAACTTTGATATTCCCTTCAATGCCGAAGACTACGTGCACCGCATTGGTCGCACCGGCCGCGCTGGCGCATCGGGCTTGGCCGTGAGCTTTGTCTCCAAGAGCGACGCCCGGCTGGTGGCTGATATCGAGAAGCTGATCAAAGTCAAAATTGAGCTCGAAGCGATCGAGTTTGACGAAGACCAGCCCGATATCCGCAATCAGGGCCGCATCAACGACGGACGCCGCATGTACGCTGAAGGCGCCCACGAGGAGCCGCGCCGCGGCGGCCACCGCGAAGGTGGCCCGAGGGAGACCCCACAGGCCGCGCAATACCCCCGGCAAGAGCGGGCGCCTCGGCAGTCACCCTCGCGAGATCCGTTTTTTGACAAACCCTATGAGCCGGCAGCCGCTGCCAGCGAGACTGCGCCGGCCTGGGAAGCCAGCCCGGCACGTCCAGGCGCCCGCTCGGTGTCGGCCAACATCAAGCCCAAGCGCCGTGTGGCGGCGCTGTTCAAGGCCGAGTAAGCGCGGCGCTGGCCCGGTCAGCCGGGCTTCTGCCCCTCAGGGCATTGGACCTGAAACAGCTTTTGAGAGAGTGCTTGGCCCGGCGCCCCGGGCGCGCCGTCACCCAGGCGCATCGCGCTCAGGCACCCCCCCCAAACGCAACCGGTATCAAGCGACAGCACGTCCGGGCGCCTCAGCGCACCCAGGGTAGACCAGTGACCAAAGGCCACCGTCACTCCGGCCGTTTGACGCCCAGGCACGTCGAACCAGGGCTGGTAACCGGCGGGCGCTGCGCCTGCGCCCTCTTTGGTGGCAAATTCCATGCGATCCTGTGCGTCGCAAAACCGCAGCCGGGTCAGAGCATTCACGATCATGCGCCAGCGCGGTACCCCCTGCAGCGTCTCGTGCCAGGCCTCGGGCTCGTCACCATACAGTTGCTTCAAAAAATCACCGGCCATATCGCTGCGCAGGACCTGTTCCACCTCGGCCGCCCTGGACATGGTTTGCGCCACCGTCCAGCTCGGCAACACGCCAGCATGCACCATCAGCACCGGGTGGGCGTCAATGTGCTCCAGGATCGCCAGACGCTGCCAACGCAACCAATCCAGCATGGCGCTGCGGTCGGGCGCCTGCAGAATATCGTTCACCGTGTCGCTGCGGTGCGGCGGGCGTGCACCCTGCGTCAGCGCCAGTAGGTGCAGGTCGTGGTTGCCCAGCAGGCATTGGGCGGCAGCGCCGTAGCCCATCAGCCGCCGCAGCACGCTGGCCGAGGCCGGTCCGCGGTTGACCAGGTCCCCCAGCAGAAACAGCGTGTCACGACTGGGCGAGAACGCCAGCTCAGACAGCAAGCGCTGCAAGGGCTCGTCACAGCCCTGAATATCACCGATCAAGTACATTGCCATGGTGTTCATTCTCGCGCCTGATCCATGGACGTCTTGCTGATTGTTTTTCTGACCCTGCTCAATGGTGTGTTTGCCATGTCCGAACTGGCCCTGGCGGCCAGCCGAAAGGCCCGGCTCAATGCCATGGCAGAGGCGGGCGACAAAGGCGCGCAAGCGGCGCTCACCTTGCTGGGCAATCCCAACCAGTTTCTCTCCACCGTGCAGGTCGGTATCACCTCGATTGGTGTGCTCAACGGAATTGTCGGTGAGGCAGCGTTCAGTGACGGCGTGGCGGACTGGCTGCGCCAACTGGGCGCCAGTGACAAGGCAGCGGCCATCTCGGCCACCGCCATCGTGGTCACGATGATCACCTTTGTGACCATCATTTTTGGCGAATTGGTGCCCAAGCGCATCGGCCAGTTGTACCCGGAGCCGGTGGCTCGCTGGGTCTCGCGGCCCATGCTGTGGTTGGCCACGGCCGCCAAGCCCTTCGTGAGGTTGCTGTCTGGCACGACTGCCGGTGTGCTCAAGCTGCTGCGCATCGACACCAACGCTGCACGCGCCGTGACCGAAGAAGAAATCACCGCCAGCCTGGAGGAGGGCGTGGATGCGGGGGTGATCGAACAGCATGAACACCAGATGGTGCAAAACGTCTTCCAGCTTGACGAGCGCCCGCTGACCTCTCTGATGGTGCCGCGCACCGACGTGGAGTGGTTGGACGCCGCACTGACGGTGGCGCAGGGCTTGCAGCGCGCCGGTACTGGCGGTAGCAATGGCGCTCATTCCTGGTACCCGGTTTGTCGCGGTTCGCTGGACGATGTGGTGGGCGTGATCAGTGTGGCGCGGCTGCTGGAGCTTGGCGTTGACACGCCAGGCAGCATTGAGCCGCATGCCACGCCAGCCTCTTTTGTCCCTGAAACCTTGAGCGGCATGGAACTGCTGGAGCAGTTTCGCGCCCGCGCTGGGCGCTTTGTGTTCGTGGTCGACGAATACGGCGTGGTGCAAGGCCTGCTGACACCGCGCGACCTGCTCGAAGCCATCACCGGCGAGCTGCAACCGGGTGCTCAGATTGATGCCTGGGCCACCCGGCGCGAGGACGGCAGTTGGCTGCTGGACGGTTTGATGCCCGTGGGTGAACTCAAGGTGCGTCTGGATCTGGACGAGCTACCCCAGGAAGACCGTGGCCGCTACAACACGGTGGCCGGCCTGTTGATGTCGGTGTCCGGCCACTTGCCGGCGGTGGCTGAGCGCATCGAATGCGTCGGTTGGTGCTTTGAGGTGATGGACCTGGATGGCAAGCGCATTGACAAGGTGCTGGCCACGCCTCTACGGCCGCCAGTGGGCAGCGCCTAAGCTCTTCCTGCCAGCCGGTAGGTCAGCAGACCCACCAGCTCATGCAGCACCAGGTGCCATTTTTCTGCGCCTTGAACCATCGAGTACTCGGTCCACGGTGTCGTGTTGCCACTGCGATAGTCCGCCGGGTAAGGCGTGACGTTCCAGCCCGCTTTCTGAAAGCTGGCCATGGCACGCGGCATGTGCCAGGCAGAGGTCAGCAGGAGCCAAGGTTTCTGCATGTCCACGCCGGTCAGGCGGGCGCTAAAGACCGCATTTTCGTAAGTGGTGCGAGAGGCAGATTCCATCAGCAGTCGCTCTGGCGCCACGCCCATTTGCGTATAAAACTGGGCGGCGCGATCTGCCTCTGTCATCTTGCCGGGGATCAGCCCACCATCGCCACCGGTAAACAGCAGCCGCAGGCCAGGTGCCTGTTGAAGCAAGGGCAGTGCAGCGGTCATGCGTTCAGCGGCCTCGTTCAGCGCCGGCTGGCGGTGGCCTTGCCAGACATAGGCTGGGTCCAACGCACCGCCCAGCACAATCACGCCGGAATAGCCGCCGAGGGGCGCATTGGCTGCCAGCTCCGGATGTCGTGATTCCAACTGGCGAATCAGAGCATCTGGCAGAGGCTCCCAACCCTGCAGCAGCAGCACCAGCAAAGCAGCCCAGCCAAACCGCAGGCCCCATCGGCGCTTCAAATGGGTGCCTAACAGCGCCGCCAGCATCAGCAGGGCGACCCAGGCCAGCGGTTGCGTGGCAAAAACAAGCAGTTTGGCGGCGATAAACAAAGTGCTGGCACTATAGCCGGGGCTGTGGGTGCCGCAGCGGGTGCCACAGCGGGTGTTGTGACGGGTAAAGTCGTGGGTGAAGTGGTGGGTGAAGTGGCGCTGTCAGGATAGACAATGACGCATTGGCGATTGTGGTCTGTGGCCGCGCTCACCAGAATATTCAATTGGGCCTCAAATGGCCGCGGAAAAAATACAAGGAGACGCCGTGATTGGTTCAGACATCGAAATCGCTCAGGCCGCAACCCTCAAGCCCATCATCCAAATGGCGCAAGACCGGCTCGGCATCCCGCCTGAAGCGCTGGAGCCCTATGGCCACTACAAGGCCAAGATCGACCTGCAATGGCTCAATAACAACCAGACGCCCAACGGCAAACTGGTGTTGGTGACCGCCATCAGCCCAACGCCGGCGGGTGAGGGCAAGACCACCACCACGGTGGGTCTTGGCGATGCACTCAACCGCATCGGCAAGCGCACCGTGATCGCTTTGCGCGAGCCCTCGCTCGGGCCCGTGTTTGGCATGAAGGGCGGCGCGGCAGGGGGTGGGTATGCCCAGGTGGTGCCCATGGAAGACATCAACCTGCACTTTACCGGTGACTTCAACGCCATTGCGCTAGCGCACAACCTGCTGGCCGCGCTGATGGACAACCACATCCACCACGGCAACACGCTTGGGTTTGACGCGCGGCGCATCGTCTGGCGCCGGGTGATGGACATGAACGACCGCGCCCTGCGGGCCACCGTGGTCTCTTTGGGTGGGCCCGGCAACGGCTTCCCGCGCGAAGACGGTTTTGACATCGTGGTCGCCTCCGAGGTCATGGCCATCTTCTGCCTGGCCACCTCGCGCCGCGACCTGAAACAGCGCCTGGGCAACATCATCGTGGGCTATACCCGCGAGCAAACCCCCATTCGCGCCAGTGACCTCAAAGCCCAGGGCGCCATGGCGGCGCTGCTCAAAGACGCGATCAAGCCCAACCTGGTACAGACGCTGGAGAACAACCCGGCCATCATCCACGGCGGCCCGTTTGCCAACATTGCCCACGGCTGCAACACCGTGACCGCCACCCAGGCTGCGCTCAAGCTGGGCGAGTACGTGGTCACTGAGGCCGGTTTTGGTGCTGACCTGGGCGCTGAAAAGTTCATCGACATCAAGTGCCGCAAGTCCGGCCTGCGCCCTGATGTGGCGGTGGTGGTGGCGACGCTGCGTGCGCTCAAGCACCATGGCGGTGTGGATGCCAAAGACCTCAACACCCCCAACCTGGCTGCCCTGGAAAAAGGCATGGCCAATCTTGAGCGGCACGTGGACAACATCCGCAACCGCTACGGCCTGCCCTGCGTGGTGTCGATCAACCATTTCACCTCGGACACCGAGCCCGAACTCGACCTGCTGCGCCAGAAAATGGACCAGCAGGGCGTGCCGGTGGTGGTGGCGCGCCACTGGTCGCAAGGCTCGGCCGGCGCCGAAGATCTGGCGCGCATGGTGGTCAGCCTGGCAGAGTCTGGCACCGCCAAAATGCGCTATGTCTATGAAGACACCGACACCCTGTGGGACAAGATGCAAGCTATCGCTACCCAGGTCTACGGTGCAGCCGGCATCTCGGCCGACTCGGCGGTACGCGCCAAAATCGACAAGCTGCAGCAAGACGGCTATGGCCATTACCCGGTGTGCGTGGCCAAGACCCAGTACTCGTTCTCCACCGACCCCAAGCTGCGCGCGGCTCCCTCCGGTCACACTGTCAACGTGCGCGAGGTCCGACTGGCGGCCGGCGCCGAGTTTGTGGTGATGATCTGCGGCGACATCATGACCATGCCCGGACTACCTAAGGAACCAGCCTCGATGCGCATCGACATCGACGATGACGGGAAGATTTCAGGCTTGTTCTGAGCCCGAACAGAGCATCAGCAAAGCCTCGCCGCCGCAGCCGCCTGCCCTAGAACGGCAGCGCCAAGTCGGCTTTGGCGACGATGACGAAGCGGCGGGCTGCTGGCAAATGACCCTGCCAGAAATTTGTCTTACCACTTAGTTCTGCTTCTTTCTTTAGAGGTTATAGTGCCGAGTTGATCGGGCGAGATGATTTTGTGAATCAAAGATCAAGGTAGATGCTATGTCTACTTCGGGTAAAAAAGGTTTCAGCTCTAGCGCTAAGGCGTACTCGCTGCGCAAAACGGCGCAGCTCAAAAAGCGCAGCCAGACCGGTAAACCAGATGCATCCCTGCTCAGTCCGGCGGCATTGATGGCCCTTGGTTTGGCTGGTGTCGCGGTTGCTGCGGTGCCTGATAAACCACAGAGCGCACCGCCAATGCCGAAACGCGAGGCTGATTTGACGGGTGCGACTGGCTTGCCGGACCAAATAGCCGAAGATGCAGTGTCACCCTCGCAAACCCCGATTTCTGCCGAACTGCAAGTGCAACTCGGCGACCTGATTGAAAGCATGCAGGCCCAGGTGGCGCCTGTAGCTGCCGAACTCACAGCAGTTGGTGGAGAAGAAAACTTGTCGGCTGCGCCAGCGCCGGTTGCGATGGGTCAGCCCGACTTGTTCGCGCAACTTGGCGAGGGCTTGTTGGCTGTAAACGCGTTGGCAGAGCCCGTATTGCTGGCCCAGGCCACGGTGCCAGCGGCGGCGGTTCCCGCTGCAGCGACTGAAGCGACTGCAACAGTGGCGTCCAGCGCTGCAGTTGGCGGCGCGGCTACCCCGTCGGTGCTGCCCGTGTTGCTCATGATTGGTACGGTTGGTCTGGTTGCGACTGCTTCCGGCAACGCGGGCACCAGTCAACCCGCCATTGCCAAAGACACCACGGCGCCGACCGCCCCGGTGATCAGCGCAGTGGCCACCGACAACATCGTGAATGCCACCGAAAAAGCCGCTGGTGTCACTGTTTCTGGCACGGCAGAGGCCGGTGCCAGCGTGGCTGTGACCTGGGGCTCCGCCGTGCAGACGGTCACAGCTGCCGGGGGGACTTGGAGCACGATTTTCAGCGCGGCAGAATTGCCCGCCGACGCCAGCACCACCACCATCAGCGCGATAGCCACCGATGCGGCGGGCAACGCCAGCAGTGCCGGCACCCGCACCGTCAGTATCGACACTATTGCACCGGTCATGAGTAGCATGGTGGCCAACGGAGTGGCAAAAACGATTACGCTGACCTTCAGTGAAACGGTTGACGCTGCTAACCTTCCCGACAAAACCACTTTTGCAGTTTCTACTGGCGGTGTAGCGAATACCGTGGCAAGCATCTCTGCCACCGGAGCGGTGGTGACTCTGACGCTGACAAACGCCTTTGCAGATGGAACAAGGGTCGACCTCAGTTACACAGACCTAACCAGCGGCAACGATGCCAAAGCACTTCAGGATGCGGCAGGCAACGATGCGCTTGGCTTCTCGAACCTCCCTGTAGCGGACGGTTATGTTCGGGGCGCTTCGGTGTACGCCGACGCCAACAACAACGGCAAGGCCGATGCGGGTGAACTGATTGGCACGACTGATGCAAGCGGCAATTTTTTCCTGCCGACTGGCACCAAGGGCAGCATCATTGCAGTGGGCGGCGTCAACACAGACACGGGTGTTGCAAACACCCTTGAGCTCAAGGCACCCGAGGGTTCCACCACGGTCAACCCCTTGACCACATTGGTGCAAGCCGTCGTGCAGGCCAGTGGCGGTGTGTCGACACCGGCGGTTGTAGCGACTGCCATGGCGACAGTAGCAACCAGCCTTGGCTTGGCTGGCACTGACCTGCTGAAATTCGACCCTATTTCCGCATTCAAAGATGCGGCTGCCAATCCTGTCACCCAAGCGGCTGCTGAGGCTGTGGCTGTTGCAGCCCAGAAGGCCGCGACCCAAGTGGCGACCATTGTGTCCCTTGCCGAAAAAGCAGCGCCTGGCGCTGGGGCTACTGTGGTTGCTAATTTGGCTACTGTGGTTAAGACTGCGGCCAGCACAGACACTAAAGCAGTTAATCTGTCGGCGTCGACCACCATCGACAGCATGATTGGCACCACCTTGGATAGGGTGTTGACTGCGGAAAAAACGGCTGCGCGTGGCAGCATTGACGCGGCTGCAACAGCGATCAGTACAGCAACGAACCTAACAGCTTTGTCGGTAGCCCAAGGTCAAGCCCTTGATAAAACTGCGCCGGCAGCCCCCACCAGCGTTGTGGTGGCATCGCTAAGTAATGACACCACGCCCTCTGTTCGCGTGAACCTCGACACCATCAGCCTGCTCGGCAAAGCGGCAAACGTCGGGGATATTGTGACGATCAGTGAGGGCAGTGCGATAAAAGCCACAGCTACATTGACGGCCGCCGATATTGCTGTTGGCTACAAAACCGTTGATGTCGCTAATGCTTCCGCATTGGCAGATGGCGATCACAGTTTGACCGCATTGATTACCGACCGGGCAAATAATGTTGGCGCCGCATCAGTGGCCGTTGTTGTCAAGATCGACACCACAGCCCCCGCGGCGCCCGTCGTGAGCGCGGTGTCAACAGACAACTTAGTGAATGCGGTCGAGAAGGCTGCAGGCGTGGCGGTCAGCGGTACGGCTGAAGCCGGCGCCACCATTGCTGTAACCTGGGGCGCGACAGTTAAGACCGTCACCGCTACGACGGGTGGCACTTGGAGCACGAGTTTTAGCAGCGCAGAGGTGCCAGCAGACGCCAGCACCACCATCAGCGCAGTAGCCACCGACACGGCAGGCAACGCTGGCGTAGCGGGCACACGCGCAGTCGCAGTGGATACCACGGCCCCCACGGTCTCCGGCTCATCCCCGGCAGACAACGGCTTGAGCCTGGGCCTGGCGTCCAACCTGGTGATGTCTTCGGCCCAGGCCTTGGCCAAGGGCACGGGCTCGCTGTCGCTGTACAAGAGCGGCGATGTCTTGGTTGAAGCGATTGACGTCAGTAGCAGCCGGGTGACCTTGTCTGACGACAAAAAATCAATCAGCATCGACCC
>CAMELV010000029.1 GCA_945925985.1 Comamonas sp. lk
AGCCCAGACTGATCTGCAAGCCGCAACGGCCATGAACGTAGCTAGGCTTAAACTCTTCGACTTGTTCAACCGACGATCCAAAACAGCCGCCTGATTCAGACTACCGAATCACACAAGGCTCAGGCTCATACCTGATTTGGAAAATACTCAGCCAAAAGGCACCCATCCTCTCACTCAGCCTGGGCTCGAATGCCCTTTCGCTGCAAACCCCGATCCAAAACGCCGTGACCAAGGGCACGCTGATCACTGCCGCGCTGGGCAATGACGGCTTCACCAATGCGGCAAGTTGGCCCGCCGAGTTTGCCAAGGCCAACTGGGCCAAGGGCCAGATCATCGCTGTAGGTGCGGTCGATGCTGCCAACAAGCGCGCCAGCTTTAGCAGTGTCGACCCAACCTTGGCCAACTGGACGGTGTACGCGCCCGGCGTGAGCGTGGCGTCAAGCTATTCGGTGCCCACCATGCAAAGCGCCTACGCGTACATGTCTGGCACCTCCATGGCCACCCCCATCGTGGCGGGGCAGGCCGCGCTGATCAAGAGCAACTGGAACTTTCTGACCGCGCCCGATCTGGCCCAGGTGATCTTCCAATCGGCTACGCGGTTGTGCAGCGGCACGGTGACCGCCGCCGCCTGCGCAGCGCGCACCACAGCCGACAGCCTGTACGGTTGGGGCGTGGTCAACATTGGGGCATCGCTCCAACCGATTGGCGGCCTGAATGTCGGCACCCGCACCGGTACCACGGTCAACTTTGCCGGATCGGCCCTGGCCAGTGCCAAGGGCGGCTTGGCCTCCGGCCTGAAGGGCGTGAACGCGGTGGCGGTCGACAAATTCAACCGCGGATTTGTTGTCAACCTGGCCAGCACAGCCACCAGCACCGCCAGCACGGCCACAGCCATTCCAGCCGCCAGCACCACCACCACGGCCATCAGAGGTGTCAGCTTCTCGGCAGAGTACAGCCTCATTGGCAACCCGGCAGACCGCCCTGCCGCGTCCGACAGCGCTGCGCCGTTGAAGCTGGCCCACATGAGCTACCGCTTTGCCAATGACCGAGGTGAGGGTTTTGGCTTCGGCACTGGCGGCACCGCCGGCCAGTACTTTGGCCTGGATGCCAATGGCAGCACACCTTTGAACTTGGGCACGGCGGGCAACCGCTTCAACGCGCCCTACTTCGCCATGGCCGAGTCTGCCACCCACCTGGGTTACAGCAGCACGTTGGACGACGGCGTCGTGCTGCGCTGGGGCATGATGACCCAAGCTGCCTCCTCGCCCGCCACACTGGATGACCAAAGCGCTCCAGTGGCGGCCCGTTCTCTGGCAACGGTTGAATTGCAAAAACAGATCGGCGCCGTGACCGGGGTGTTGACAGTGGGCCAGCTGCAAGAGACCAACTCTGTGCTGGGCTTGAGCGGCGCAGGCTCACTGGCGCTGGAGACCAAGAGCCAAACCGCCTTCATGACGCTGGCTGGCTCTTTTCAGGTGGCCCCTAAAACCACCCTGTCCGCCATGGCCAGCCTTGGCATGACGTCCGCTTACGACAACGGTGCTGCGTCATTGATTGAAGGCGCCAGTAGTTCACAGACCGCCGCTTGGAGCCTGGGCCTGGCGCACAAGGACGTGTGGCGCAATGGCGATGCGCTGGGCGTGACGCTGGCCATGCCGCTCAAGACCCTATCAGGCAACCTGAAGGTGTACAGCGCCGTGTCGCAAAGCCAGGTCGATGGCGGCCTGCAATACGCAAGCCAATCGGCCAGCCTGGCGCCAACCGGTACCGAGCGCGACCTGGAACTGGCCTACGCAACCCCTCTGCGTATCGGCGGGAAGCTCAGTATGCTGGCCCAGTTGCGCATGCAGCCTGGCCACGACGCCGACGCGCCCCATCAAGTTGGGGTGGGGTTGCGCTATGTGCGTGAGCTGAAGTAATTCAAAATCTATAGCAAACTTCCTATAGCTGACGGGGCCTAAGTGCCAAAAAGTCTCTTATAAAAACCAGTGATCAGGGACTGCTTGGCTGGGGTCGGCGATCGTCTATAGTGGACCGGATGAACAGCCCCCATGCCGTCATGGCCAACAGCCCGCCTAGCGGGAGCGCCTGATGCTGTGGCAGGCCCTGACTGCGGTGCGCGACATAGGCCGCTTGCACGACATCGCCTCCATCCTCATCCGCTACGGCTTTGGCGACATGGTCCGCCGCATGGGCATGGCCAATGCGTTAGAGCGGGCCGGTCGGGCCTTGCACTGGAACGAAGCCGAAGAGCTGGCTCACCTGGACCCGCCCGCCAGGGTGCGGCGAGCCATGGAAGCCCTGGGCCCCACCTTTGTCAAGCTCGGGCAATTGCTCGCCACCCGGGTCGACCTGTTTGAGCCTGAATGGATCGCAGAGTTCAGCCGGCTGCAAGACAGTGCCCATAGCGTCACTTACGAGGGGATTCATCAACAACTTACCGAAGACCTGGGCGCAGCGCCAGAGGCGGTCTTCGCGGCTTTCGATCCAGAGCCTTTGGCAGCGGCCTCCATGGCTCAGGTGTATCGGGCACGGCTGGAAGACGGCACTGAGGTCATAGTCAAGGTTCGCCGACCGGGCATACGGCTGACCGTCGAAGCCGATCTGCGCTGGATGGCTCGGCTGGCCGAGCTGGCTGAAGGCGAAAGCCCGGAACTGCGCGCCTTCCAGCCCAGGGAAGTGGTGCGCCAATTCACCCAATCGCTGCGCCGTGAGCTTGATTTTGCGAGCGAATGCCGCAACGCCGAACGCATTGCGCAAAATTTTGCTGGCTACACTGGTTTCAACGGCGATAGCGCGCCCAAGGCCAAAGTCGTGGGCGCCCCGGCGCAAGGCGCGCCGCGAGCAGAACCGCTAGAACCGATCATCGTCATCCCCCGTGTCTACTGGCAATGGACCAGTGAGCGGGTTTGCGTCCAAGAATACATCGCGGGCATTTCTGGCCGGCAGCTGGCGCGCGTGGACGAGGCCGGGCTGAACCGCAAGGTCCTCGCTCGCCGGGGCGCGCAGGCCGTGCTGAAAATGATTGTGGAAGATGGCTTTTTCCACGCTGACCCGCACCCCGGCAATGTGTTTTACCTGCCCGGCAACCGCATTGCATTCATCGACTTTGGCATGGTGGGACGGCTGAGCGAGGTGCGCCGCGATCAATTGATGCGCCTGCTCTTGGGGCTGGTGCAACACGAGCCGCAACGGGTGGCCGACGTGATGATCGAATGGACCGGCGACGGTGCCACCGACGAAGACGGGTTAACTCTGGAGATCCAGGCCTTTGTGCAGCAATACCATGGCGTGGCACTCAAGCAACTCAGGCTGGGCGCCATGTTGACTGACCTGGTCACCATCTTGCGCCAGCACCAGCTTCGGCTGCCGCCCGACTTGAGCCTGCTGATCAAGGCCTTTGTGTCGCTGGAGGGTATGGGCCACGAGCTCGACCCAGATTTCAATATGGCCGCGGAAGCCATACCCCTGTTGCAAAAAACCCTGCGCGCCCGCTACGCGCCGAACGCGGTACTGCAGCGCGGCTGGCACGGCGTCAAAGACATGCTGGCGCTGCTTGTTGGCCTGCCACAAGACGTGTCAAGGCTGCTTCGGGCGGCCAAGCGGGGCCGGTTGGAGATCCACATTGATGTCCTGCACCTCAAACGACTCGGCAACCAGCTCGACAGTGCTGCCAATCGGCTGGTGGTTGGCGTGGTGGTGGCAGCCCTGATCATCGGCTCATCCATCGTCATGACCGTGCCGGGCGGCCCAACGCTGCTGGGGCTGCCCTTTTTTGGTCTGCTCGGGTTTGTTGGCGCCCTGCTGGGCAGCCTGTGGCTATGGGTCTCGATCTGGCGCAGCGGTGACAAAGACTAGCCAAGCGAGTCTGATTGGCGCTCAAAGCGTTGCTCATTGACCTGGCGGCCCCACTGGGTGCCAGGCTGCTGGTGAGCCAGCGTAAACCCAAATTTTTCATACAAATGCCGGGCGGCATGCAGGCCCTCAAAGGTCCAGAGGTACACGTGCTGGTAGTGCCTTGACTGGCAAAACGCCATCGCCGCGCTCAGCAGGGCCGTGCCGGCACCCGTACCGCGCACCAGATCAGAGGTGATGAACCAGCGCAAGTGGGCGCCCTGCGCGGCCGCCCGGGCGCCGTCAATGGCAATGGAGCCTTCCACCCGGCCGTCTTGCAGCAGCAGCCACAAGCCATCACGCGCTTCGTCATAGCGTTCGCAAAACTCGGCCAGCTCACGCGCCACCTTGGCCTCAAAGGGCAGGCCAAAACCTACCAGGGCGCTGTAATAGCGCGCATGCAGCTCAGCCACCCGGCCAATGGCGGTGGGCAGGTAGCCTTGATGCAGTTCAAAAGTCATGGGCAAATGATAGCCTTGGCAGCCGGTCCGGGGTGTTGGGCCTGGAACACGGCCGCATCGTGCGCGAACACCAGTAACGACAAAGCAACGGCACCGGGCTTGGCGGATTTGGTGGTTCAATCTACGTCTGATGCGAACCAACACCAACCATCCGCCCGGCACCCAAGCGGGGGCCCTGCGCTCAAGCCTGGCTGGCTGGTGGCATCGCCTCACAAGGCGCCTGGTGGCGGCAGCCCAGAGCCCGGCCATTCCGCAGGCGCTGTGGGACGCCACCCTGGCGCGCCACCCCTTTCTGGCGGCGCGTGACGCGGCCGACGTGCAACAACTGCGCCAGCTGAGCGCGCAGTTTTTGGGCAGCAAGCAGTTCAGCGGCGCCCGCGGCCTGCAAATCACCGACGAGATGGCGCTGGCCATAGCGGCGCAGGCCTGCCTGCCGGTGCTCAAACTGGGCCTGCACTGGTACGACGACTTTAGCGGCGTCGTAGTCCATCCCGACGCGATGCTGGCACCGCGCGAAGTGCATGACGATGCCGGCGTAGTGCACCACTACCAAGAAGAACTCAGCGGCGAAGCCATGACCGGCGGGCCGGTGACGCTGAGCTGGCGTGACGTGCAGGAGGCGTCTATCGAGGAAGGCTACAACGTCGTGATCCATGAGTTTGTGCACAAGCTGGACATGCGGGATGGCCAGGCCGACGGCTGCCCGCCCATGCCATCACGCGCAATGGCGCAGCGCTGGCAGACCGAAATGCAACCCGCCTACCGCGATTTCAAAGAGGCCCTGTCGATGGCCAACCGCTTTGGCGGCCCCCAGCCCTGGCTGGACCCCTACGCAGCCACCGACCCAGCCGAATTTTTTGCCGTGAGCTGCGAGGCCTACTTTGTCAACCGCACGCACTTTGCGCAGGAATGGCCAGCCCTACTAGATCTGTTTGACGCGTATTTTCTGGGGTCATGATGGACGAAGCGGGCCACGCCCATTGACACATCAAAATACCCATCCGAAAATGTTGTTGAATATTTCAACAACCTGGAAATCGCCATGGCCACGGTCAATTTCAGCGTCCCTGACGACATCAAGAATGCTTTCAACACCACCTTCAAAGGGGTGAACAAAAGCGCGGTTATTGCCGATTTGATGCGCGAGGCGGTTGAGCGCGTCCAGAGCCAGCAACGCAGCAAGGACGCCTATCAGCGTATCCTGGAACGCCGGCAACACGCACCCCGCATCACTGACGAGCAGTTTCGCGACGCGCGTGAAGCAGGTCGGCCGTGATTGTCGTTGTGGATGCCAGCGTGGCCGTCAAATGGTTTTTGCCCGGCAGCCCTGATGAACACCACACAGAAACGGCACTGCAACTCCTGGAGCAATCGGTGCTGGGCTTTCTACCCATGGTCCAGCCGGACCACTTTGTCACTGAAGTGGCGGCAGTCTTGGCCCGGCTCAAGCCGGATGATGCCCACACGGACCTGCTTGATTTGCTGCACATCCGTTTCAGCACCCTGGCCAGCCCGGACATCTACGCCACAGCGCTGGATTTGGCCATTCGCCACCAACATCACCTGTTTGATACCCTGTACCACGCGGTAGCGTTGCATACGCCGGACGCCGTGCTGATTACAGCCGATACGCGTTACCACGCCAAAGCCCGGCACGATGGGCAAATCAGTTTGCTTTCAGATGTCCGACTGCCTTGACTCTGGCGATCCGCTGTTTCGATTTTCGGCTCATAAAATGAGCCGAATTCTGTCAAATACGGCTCATGCAATCAAAAATTATCTGGCAACAAGCCGACTGGCCACAGTTGGTCGTCACGCCGGCCAACGTGGCGCCGGCGCTGCTTTTGGCCCGCCAGCGCCAGGGCGAGTTGGTCGGCAAAGCCCGGGCCATCGGGCTGGATCAAACCGGCTCCACAGTCCAGGAGGTGTTGTTCCAGGAGGTCATGGCCACCTCAGCGATTGAGGGCGAGAACCTGAACCCGGCCGCGGTGCGCTCATCGGTGTTGCGCAAGCTGGGCATTGAGCCCCCCGACGGGTCGGCGCGCAGTCGCCAGGTTGAAGACTTGGTCGATGTGATTCAGGACGCCATCATCGGCTTTGACCAGCCGCTCGACCACGACCGGCTGTTTCGCTGGCAAGCGGCCTTGTTTCCCAGCGGCTACAGCGGGCTGCAGCGCATCGCTGTTGGCCAATACCGGCAGCATGCCGACCCCATGCAGATTGTCAGTGGCGTGCCCGGCAATGAAGTGGTGCATTTCACCGCCCCACCGTCGGCACAGGTGACCCTTGAGATGGACAAGTTTTTGCAATGGTTTGCCCAAACAGCGCCCGGCGCAGCCCGCAGCGCAGAGCATGACGGCATGGCGCGCGCCGCAATAGCGCATGTCTGGTTTGAAACGATTCACCCTTTTGAAGATGGCAACGGGCGCATTGGGAGGGCCATCATCGACATGGCCATGGCGCAAGACCTTGGCGCGCCCACACGGCTGTTCAGCCTGTCAAGCCAGATGCTCAAAGACCGCAAAGGCTATTACGAAGCTTTGAGCGCGGCCCAACACGGCTCTACCGATGTATCGGCCTGGGTGCAATGGTTTGCACGAGCCTTGGGCCAGGCCTGTGTCGCAGCATCGGCTTTGCTGGACGCAGCGGTTGAAAAATCCAGATTCTGGGCCACGCATTCGCGGCTCACCCTGAATGAACGCCAACGGAAAGTCATCCAGCGTTTGCTGGATGAGGGCCACGGCGGCTTCATGGGTGGCTTGAACGTGCAGAAGTACATCAAGATGACGGGCACTTCAAAACCCACCGCAACGCGCGACCTGGGCGACTTGGTGCGTTACGGCCTGTTGCTAGCGCGGGGACAAGGCAAGGCGGTGCGGTACGACGTTGCGGTGCCTGGGCGGGCGAATGCCCAGTTGTGATGCCGGAAGAGCGGCAACACAGTTGGTTGACCTGTCGCCGTCGGCGGGCTCAGGCCTTGAACATCTTGTCGAACTTCAGCTTGTATTCCCGCTGGAAATCGGCCGTGTAGCGGAACACATCCCAGGGTTGCATGGTCCTGGCATCGAGCGAGCCGGGAACCCCGGGGATCACGCTTGCGGTTTCGCCGGTCCCGTTCCAGGCGGACTGGCCTCGCCGCGACATCATGTAGTCGAGGAACACTTGGGCCGCGTTGGGTCGCCGGGAGTGCGCTAGCGCTGCCACCACATCGGCACTGGCAAATGCAGGGTTGGGCTGGACCACCTTCAGCGGGGCGCCCTGCGCAATGAGGGCATTCGCGACGGCATGGATGCCGATCAGGGCTGCGTCGAGTTCGCCTGCGGCGACACTTTGGAGCAGAGGCAAGACGCCGACAGTAAGCCGGGGCTTCTGGGCTGCAAACAGGGCCAGGAAGTCTGCACCCTGGGTCCTCTCGGCCCATTCGTAGAACGCGTACGAGGTTTCGGCGACGAGATCGGAGCTTCCGACCTTGCCTCTGAGGTCCGGGCGAAGAAGGTCCCGCATCCCGGCAATCGGCACCTTCACCAGGTTGGTGTTGTAGGCCATCACGAAGGGCATGACGGCCGCAATGGGTACAGAACCGTACAACAGACTTTCCTTTGGGTAGTCTGCAGTGGCAGGGCCGACCGGCTTGAGAAAGAAACTCTCCTGTGCCTTGTCCCGGTACCAGATCGCATTGGCGTACTGAGTTATGTCAGCGCCGTCGAGCCTTCCGGCCTTTTCCGTTTCTATCGCCTGCATGTGCGTGACCGGCGTCAGCAATCTGCGGTATTCCACCTTGATCTCGGGGTACTGGACCATGAAGTCCTTGGTCACCCGGTCCAGCACCTGGGGCACCGCCTGGTGGTAGATCACAACGCTGCCTTCCCTCTTTGCGGCAGCCACGATCCGCTGCCAGTTAGCGTCGCCCTGCTGTGCGCTGGCAGTCGGCGCGCCAACGGCCATGGCCCCTAAGGCTCCGAGCGTGCCGAGAGCGCTGCGGCGATTCAAAGCGGAAAGCTTGTCTTCTGTCGTCATGCTTGTCTCCTTGGGTTGATGACTGGCCTGCCGCCAGCGGGTAGGTCAGTATGGCACCCTTGATCCATCGACAAACTGCGTAAAAACCCTCGTAGGACCCGCAGCCTTTGGCTGCAGGCAGCGCTACTCGCCCTTCTCCGACTACCGGCTCACCCAAGGGGCCTTGTGAGGGCTACATGTTCACGCCGACGTCAAATTGCCCCAAGCGCTGACTTCCGATGACCCAGGGCGATGACCTTGAACCCGTTGCTGGGCTCGGGATAGCAGCCGCCAACGGTTGGGCAGTTAAACGCTGGCGCCCGAGTTAAATCTGCGTCGGCGCGAGCAAAGTGGGAACGGAAGGGGTACCGGAAGTGATCACAGGACGGCTATCAGACTTGTCAAAATTTTGGGTGTGTTTTGGGTATCTAGAAAAGAAAACCGGGCGCTGGGCCCGATGTTTCCTTGATACTTGGCGGAGTGGACGGGACTCGAACCCGCGACCCCCGGCGTGACAGGCCGGTATTCTAACCAACTGAACTACCACTCCTGGTAGCGGCAACCTTTGCTCTTTCGAGCCAAGCCACCAGCCCTTGCGGACCGGCTGTTACCGGCTTGCGCCTTGCTCATCTTGCGATGAAACCTGGCGACCCCACGGGGATTCGAACCCCGGTACTCACCGTGAAAGGGTGATGTCCTAGGCCTCTAGACGATGGGGTCAAAACCTTTGGACTTCCGTCTCAACACACAGCTTTGCAGCTGTTTCCCGAAAAATGGTGGTGGAGGTAAGCGGGATCGAACCGCTGACCTCTTGCATGCCATGCAAGCGCTCTCCCAGCTGAGCTATACCCCCTGATACCCGAACTGCCCGTGACATTCTCCACGCTGGCAAGCCGCTTTTTCCGAGCCTCAAAGTATAGCGTTAATTTTCAAGGTACTTGCAGGCGCTGCAGCACTTTTTCTCGGTCGCACAGTTCCAGCACCGCATCCAGCGACGGTGTTTGGGCCGTGCCCATCACCAGCACGCGCACCGGCATGGCCAGCTGCGGCATCTTCAGGGCGCAGGTGGCCAGCACCTCTTTGATGGCGGCGGCAATGGCGGCGCGCTGCCAGTCGCAGCTGGCCAGTTTGTCCGCCAACAACGCCAGCGCTGGGCGCACCGCGTCGGTCACATGCTGGGCCACTTCTTCGGGCGATGGGCGCACGTCGGCATAAAAGGCCTTGGCCCAGTCGGCCAACACCAGCAAGGTGTCGCAGCGGTCTTTAAACAGCGCGCAGATGCGGGGCAGGCGATCGTCCACCGGCACGGCGCGGCGCTGCAACTGCTGCGCCACCAGCGGGGCCAGTACCTCATCCGCCGTGGCTTTGAGGTGCTGGGCGTTGACCCAGCGCAGCTTGGCTTCGTCAAACTGGGCGGCGCTGCGGCCCAGGTGGTCCAGGTTGAACCACTGCAAAAATTGCTCGCGGCTGAAAATTTCGTCGTCGCCATGGCTCCAGCCCAGGCGGGCCAGGTAGTTCACCATGGCATCAGGCAGGTAGCCTTCGTCGCGGTACTGAGTGACGGGCTTGGCGCCGTTGCGCTTGCTCATCTTTTCGCCCTGCTCATTGAGTACGGTGGGCAGGTGCGCGTACACCGGCGGCACATGGCCCAGGGCCTCAAAGATGTTGATCTGGCGCGGCGTGTTGTTGACGTGGTCGTCGCCGCGGATCACGTGGGTGATGGCCATGTCGATATCGTCCACCACCACGCAAAAGTTGTAGGTGGGCGTGCCCACCGGCTCGCCGGGGCCCGCTGGGCGGGCAATGACCAGGTCGTCCAGCTCATCGTTGCTGATCTCGATGCGGCCTTTAACCTTGTCGTCCCAGGCCACCACGCCGTGCAGCGGGTTCTTGAAGCGCAGCACTGGCGCCACACCGGCCGGCACCGGTGGCAGGGTTTTGCCGGGCTCGGGGCGCCAGGTGCCGTCGTAGCGCGGCTTTTGTTTGGCGGCCATCTGGCCCTCACGCAGGGCGTCCAGGTCGGCCACACTCATGTAGCAGGGGTACACATGACCGGCGGCCTGCAGCTCGGCCAGCACCGCCTTGTAGCGGTCCATGCGCTGCATTTGGTAGAAGGGGCCTTCGTCGTAGTTCAACCCCAGCCAGGCCATGCCCTCGATGATGACGTCTACTGCGGCCTGAGTGGAGCGGTCCAGGTCAGTGTCTTCAATGCGCAGAATAAAGTCGCCGCCGGTAGCGCGCGCAAAGGCCCAGGGGTACAGCGCTGAACGAATGTTGCCCAGGTGGATGAAGCCGGTGGGCGACGGGGCGAAGCGGGTGCGGGTTTTGCTCATGACAAGGTATCCAGGCCAAGGGCCAGATCGGCCTTGATGTCGTCTAGGTGTTCCAGCCCCACCGCCACGCGAATCAGGCCCTGGCCAATGCCGGCAGCCTGGCGTTGCGGCTCGGTCAGGCGGCCATGCGAGGTGCTGGCCGGGTGGGCGGCCAGGGTTTTGGTGTCGCCCAGGTTGGTGGACAGCGACAGCACCTGCATGGCGTCCAGCACGGCAAAGGCACGCGCACGAGCCTGCTCGGGGTTGGCAGCTTTCAAGTCAAACGACAACACCGCACCGCCCACGCCGGATTGCTGTGCCATGGCCAACGCATGCTGCGGGTGGCTGGCCAGCCCGGGGTAGTGCACCCGGCTCACGGCCGGGTGGTCTTGCAGCCACTGTGCCAGGGCCAGCGCCTGGTCAGATTGGGCGCGCATGCGCAGGTCCAGCGTTTCCAGGCCCTTGAGCACCACCCAGGCGTTGAAAGGCGCCAGCGACATGCCGCCGCTTTTGAGCACCGGCAAAAACTTCTCGGTGACCATGGCCTGGCTGGCGCACAGGGCGCCCGCCACGACGCGGCCTTGGCCGTCCAGGTACTTGGTGCCCGAGTGCATGATGATGTCAGCCCCAAACAGCACCGGGCGCTGCAGCGCTGGCGTGGCAAAGCAGTTGTCCAGCGCCAACAGGGCGCCGGCGTTGTGGGCAATATCAGCCAGAGCCTGGATATCGCACACCTCGGTCAGGGGGTTGGTGGGGGTCTCGGCAAACAACAGCCGAGTGTTGCTGCGCATCGCAGCCTGCCAGGCGGCGGTGTCGGCTTGCGACACAAAGGTGGATTCCACTCCAAAGCGGGCCAGGTCGGTGCCAATAAGCCGGATGGTGGAGCCAAACATCGAGCGGGAGCACACGATGTGGTCACCGGCCTTGAGCAGGGCCAGGCACATCATCAAAATGGCGGACATGCCTGAGGCGGTGCCAATGGCGGCCTCGGTGCCTTCCAGCGCGGCCAGCCGCTGCTCGAAGCTGCTCACGGTGGGGTTACCGTAGCGGCCGTAGGTATAGCCTTCTTCCTCACCAGCAAAGCGGCGCGCGGCGGCCTCGGCTGTGGGCTGCACATAGCCGCTGGTGAGGTACAGGGCTTCCGAGTTTTCGCCGTACTGGCTGCGCGCCACGGCCTTGCGCACCGCCAGGGTGTCGCGGTGCAGGGGGCGGGGTGGTGTGGGCTGGGTCATGACTCAGTCTTCATGGTTGGGCAGGGCCAAGCGCGAGTTGTCCTCTAAGGGCTCCTCGTGCTGGGGCCGGTCGGCGTTGAGCCGGGCGATGTCGGTGGCGGTGATGTCACCGGTCACGTACACACCATCAAAACACGAGGCGTCAAAGCCCGTAATCGCCGGGTTCAGCGAGCCGATGGCGCGCTTCATGGCCTCCACGTCCTGGTAGATCAGGGCGTCGCAGCCGATGATCTCGCGAATCTGCTCCACCGTGCGGTCGTGCGCCACCAGCTCATGGCTGGTGGGCATGTCGATGCCGTACACGTTGGGGTAGCGCACCGGCGGCGCGGCGCTGGCCATGTAAACCTTGCGGGCGCCGGCATCGCGCGCCATTTGCACAATCTCGCGGCTGGTGGTGCCGCGCACGATGGAGTCGTCCACCAGCAGCACGTTGCGGCCCTTGAACTCGCTGGCGATCGCATTGAGCTTTTGCCGCACCGATTTTTTGCGCACGGCCTGCCCCGGCATGATGAAGGTGCGCCCCACGTAGCGGTTTTTAACAAAGCCCTCCCGGTAGGGCAGGCCCAACAGCTGCGCCAGTTGGGCGGCACTGGGGCGGCTGGATTCGGGGATGGGGATGACCACGTCAATCTCGTTCGGCGGCACCGTGGAGATCACCCGCTTGGCCAGGGTCTCACCCAGGTTCAGCCGCGCCTGGTAGACCGAGATGCCGTCCATCACCGAATCCGGCCGGGCCAGGTAGACAAACTCAAAAATGCAGGGGTTGAGCACCGGGTGATCGGCGCACTGCTGCGCATGAACGGTGCCATTCAGGTCAATAAAGATGGCCTCGCCCGGAGCTACGTTGCGCTCAAAGCGGTGCGCGGTGCCCTCCAAGGCTACCGATTCACTGGCCAACACCACTGTGCCATCACCGCGCCCCAGGCTCAGGGGCCGTATGCCGAAGGGGTCACGAAAGGCCAGCACCCCGTGCCCGGCGATCAGCGCAATCACGGCATAAGAGCCGCGCACCCGGCTGTGCACCTTGCGCACGGCGTCAAACACGTCGGCGGGCTGCAGCGGCAGGCCCCGGGTGGTTTTGTCGATCTCGTGCGCCAGCACGTTGAGCAGTACCTCGGAATCGCTCTCGGTGTTGATGTGCCGGTGGTCGGTGCTGAACAGCTCGGCTTTGAGCGACTTGGCGTTGGTGAGGTTACCGTTGTGAACCAGCACAATGCCAAAGGGCGCGTTCACGTAAAAGGGCTGGGCTTCTTCCTCGCTGTAGGCGTTACCGGCAGTGGGGTAACGCACCTGGCCCAGACCGCAGTTGCCCGGCAACGAGCGCATGTTACGCGTGCGGAACACATCACGCACCATGCCCTTGGCCTTGTGCATGAAGAACTTGCGCTCCAGCTGCGTAACGATGCCGGCCGCGTCCTGACCGCGATGCTGCAGGAGCAGCAAGGCGTCATAGATCAGCTGATTGACAGGGGTGTTGCTGACAACTCCAACAATTCCACACATAGGTTTCCAATCCGCCCGGGGTGCGCGTTTGCCGCAGCCTCAGGGCAAGTACTTTCCAAATTCTTGCGGCAGCAGGGGCTTTAGGCCCTTCAATGCCGTGCTGGCAATGCCTGCACCCACCGAGTCGCGCCACCAGTCGCTGGTCTTCAGGGGCGTCATGGTGACGGCCACCGCCGCCGCCAGCACCAGCACGGCGCCACGCACCAGGCCAAACACCGCGCCGAGAATGCGGTCGACCGGCTGCAGCCCGACCATGGAAAACAGGGTTTTGGCCAGCCGGGCCAGCAGCGCAGCGACAAAAACAGACAGCACAAATACCAGTACAAAGCCAGCGGCGTAGCGCACCGCCTCCCCAGCCCCGCGCATGGGCAGTAGCTGGGCCATGTCAGGCGCGAACCATTGCGCCAAAACAAAAGCCGCCGCCCAACCCAGCACCGACAGCACCTCGTAAACCAGCCCACGCCAAGCGCCTAACAGCATCGACAAGGCCAAGGCTGCCAGGATGATCCAGTCAAGAACCTGCATAACGCCAAACGGGCCAACTCAAAGCGTCAGGATGGTCGCCGGCAAGTCAAGCCGCCGGATTTTTTCGGCGGCCCGCTCTGCGTCAGCCTTGGTCGTAAACGGGCCCACCCGGACCCGGGTGCGCGGCCCCTCTTTGGTTTCCGCGACATGGGTGTACGTCTTGAGCCCGGCCCGCTCAACCTTCATGCGCACCTCTTGGGCCCGTGCAGCATCGGCAAAAGCGCCCACCTGCACGACATAACGATTGCCCACTTCGGCGCCAGGCTTTGGCAACTCTTGCCCATCCAGCGACGATTGTGCCTTGACGGCCTGGTCTACCTTCGGCACGGGCATTGCTACCGGCTTGGACGCAGTCACCGCGGCCGAGGCCGGTACGGTCGGCAGAATTTCTTCAATGTCCTGCACAGGGGCCTTGGTTGGGGCAGGCGTTGGGGCAGTCACCGGCGTTTCAACCGCCACCGCAGGGGGCTCAGCAGCCGGCAAACTCAAGGGTTTGACCTTGTTGCGGTCGGGTATTTCGATCGGGATATCGACTGCCACGGGTCGCGGCTGCTGGTCAAACAACAAGGGGAACACGATGACCCCGGCAAGCACCAGCACAGCGGAGCCGATCAGCCGGTGTTTGGCGCGCCGGCGTACCGCCTCGACGCTTTCAGGCAGGATCGGCGCGGCGGGGGATTCATCGCCACTGTTACGGGACTTTAAAAAGGCCATAGGGTCCAGGTCCGGGGTCAGGGGTTCAGGTATCAACCATGTGCCGCGCCTGCAGGCGGGGAATACCGTCTTTCAGAATACCGCCCACGGTGTAGAACGATCCAAACACCACAATTCTATCAGCGGGGTCAGCTGAAGCCATGGCCGCTTGAAGCGCCGACAAAGGGTCGTCATGTGTCGTTGCAACGGCGTCCTTACGATGGTTTTGCGCCCGCCATTTGGCGGCCAGGCCATGGGCTGTGTCGGCCCTTGGCGTGGGAAGGTCCGTGAAATACCACCGGTCGATCAGCGGGTTGACCTTGGCCAGCATGGGCACAAGATCCTTGTCGGCCATGGCACCAAAGACCGCATGCGTGGTTGGAAAGTAGCCCATCACATCCAAATTGGCCGCCAATGCCGCCACCGAATGCGGGTTGTGCGACACGTCCAACACCAGCGTGGGTTGGCCAGGCACGATCTGGAAACGCCCGGTCAGCTCGACCTGGCCCAAGCCGCTGCGCACTGCTTGAGCCGTCACCGGCAGCCGCTCACGCAAGGCCGCCAGTGCCGCCAGGACACCGGCCGCATTAACCAGTTGGTTGGCGCCGCGCAAGGCCGGATAAGCCAGGCCGCTATAGCGACGGCTACCACGCGAAGCCGAGGTGCTCCAGCCCCACTGCTGTTTGTCGCCTGCCACCTGAAAATCCACACCGGCACGCCACAGATCAGCATCAATGTCACGCGCCCGGTCCAGCACACTTTGCGGCGGCATCGGGTCGCTCACCACCACCGGGCGCCCCGTTCGCATGATGCCGGCTTTTTCAAACCCGATAGCTTCCCGGTCAGGCCCGAGCAGCTCCATATGATCCAGATCAATGCTGGTGATGATGGCGCAATCTGGGTCAATGATATTGACCGCATCAAGCCGGCCACCCAAGCCCACTTCCAGAATCACGACATCTAGTGACTGACGCGCCATGACGTCCAAAATTGCCAGCGTTGAAAACTCAAAATAAGTGAGGGAGATTTCCTCATCATTTTGGCATCTAGCCCTTTCCACGCTTGAGAATGACGCTACCAATTCAATAGCATTTACCGGCTCGCCCAGCAAGCGCAGCCGTTCCTCAAAATGCACCAGATGCGGCGAGGTGTAAACCCCGGTGCGGTAGCCGGCCTGCCGTAAAACCGACTCCAGCATGGCGCAGGTGGAACCCTTGCCATTGGTCCCAGCGACAGTGAAGACCGGGCAGGCGAAGCACATGCCCATCCGCTGCGCAACCGTGTGCACACGCGACAGGCCCATATCGATGCTTTTGGGATGCAGCCGTTCGCAATGCGCCAGCCATTGGTCCAGGGTTTGGGGTTCGGTTGTCATGGTTGCGCCATTGTCGCCGAGTGCGGCATGATGCTGGCCATGACACATCCCACTTCGCCCTTGCAGGTTTTCGGTATTCCCAATTGCGACACTGTCAAAAAAGCCAGAGCCTGGCTGAGCGACCACGGGTTGGTTTACGACTTTGTCGACTTCAAGAAGCAGGGGCTGCCCGAGGCGCCTTTGCAGTCATGGATCGCGCACCTGGGTTGGCAGGCCCTGCTCAACACTCGCGGCGCGACCTGGCGCGGGCTCAGTGACGCCGAGCGGGTGGGCGTGACTGACGCCGCAAGTGCCAGCGCTTTGATGCGAGCGCAACCCAGTGTGGTACGCCGGCCGGTAGTGCAATGGCTGGGCGGTGAGGTGAGCGTGGGCTTTGATCCAGCCGCGTGGCAGGCCCGCCTTGACAGCCGCGTCGTCCCGACGGGGCTCGCCTAAAATCAATTCTTTACCTCACAGCATCTAGCAACCCACCATGGCCACGATTCTCCAAAACTTGCCGCTCGGTCAAAAAGTCGGCATCGCCTTCTCTGGCGGCCTCGACACCAGCGCTGCGCTGCACTGGATGAAGCTCAAGGGCGCCCTGCCCTACGCCTACACCGCCAACCTGGGCCAGCCCGACGAGCCCGACTACGACGAGATTCCACGCAAAGCCATGCAATACGGCGCCAAATTGGCGCGTTTGGTCGACTGCCGGGCCCAATTGGCCGCCGAGGGCATCGCCGCCCTGCAAAGCGGCGCCTTCCATATTTCCACCAGCGGCCTCACCTACTTCAACACCACGCCGATTGGGCGCGCTGTGACCGGAACCATGCTCGTGGCGGCCATGAAGGAGGACGACGTCAACATCTGGGGCGACGGCAGCACCTTCAAGGGCAATGACATTGAGCGCTTTTACCGCTACGGCCTGCTGACCAACCCGTCGCTCAAAATCTACAAACCCTGGCTGGACCAATTGTTCATCGACGAGTTGGGTGGCCGGGCCGAGATGTCCGCGTTCATGACGCAGGCCGGCTTTGGCTACAAGATGTCGGCCGAAAAAGCCTACTCCACCGATTCCAACATGCTGGGGGCAACCCACGAGGCCAAAGACCTGGAGCACTTGAGCAGCGGCATGACCATCGTCAACCCCATCATGGGCGTGGCGTTCTGGCGTGACGATGTGGTCATTGCCCGTGAAACCGTGCGAGTTCGCTTTGAAGAAGGCCGGCCAGTGGCACTGAACGGCGTCGAATACCCGGACCTGGTGGCCCTGATCATGGAGGCCAACCGCATCGGCGGCCGACACGGCTTAGGGATGAGCGACCAGATCGAAAACCGCATCATTGAGGCCAAGAGCCGCGGCATTTACGAGGCGCCGGGCATGGCGCTGTTGTTTATCGCCTATGAGCGACTTCTGACCGGCATCCACAACGAAGACACTATCGAGCAGTACCGCGACAACGGCCGCCGCCTCGGCCGGCTGCTGTACCAAGGCCGTTGGTTCGACCCGCAGGCGATCATGCTCAGAGAAACCGCGCAGCGCTGGGTGGCGAGGGCGATCACCGGCGAGGTGACCCTTGAACTGCGGCGCGGCAATGACTACTCCCTGCTCAACACCGAGTCCGCTAATCTCACCTACCACCCGGAACGCCTCACCATGGAAAAAGGTGAATCAATGTTCTCTCCAGCGGACCGCATCGGACAGCTGACTATGCGGAATTTGGACATTGTGGATACGCGGGCAAAGCTCGGCATTTACGCTCAGAGCGGTCTGTTGGGCAGAGACGTGGGAACCGATATGCTGAGCCTGACCGACAAGCCAGCGCTCTGAACGCAAAGGTAGGCTAGCGGCGGCTGGCGCGCTGCCGCAGGCCGAGCAGGCCCTGCCCTGGCTGGTTTTGCGTCAGGTAAGCCTGAGCCACCGGCCGCAGCGCCGCAGGCGTGATGCCCAAGGCGGCCAAGCCGGGCAGCTTGCCGCTGGCCACATTGGGACGGCGCATCGAATCCAGGTTGTCGCGGCTCATCAGCGGCTCGCCAGGGGCCAGTGCCATCAGCGCCGCCTGAAGTTGGGCCAGCCAATTGGGCAAGCCAAAGACCGGCCGGCCACGCCCTCCGCGAACGCCACTGAGTTGGCCCGCCAACTGAACCAGCTGTTTCAGACTGAAGACCTCGGGGCCACACAGCTCCAGCACCTGAGGCGTTTGTTCAGCAGGCATACCGAGGGGGCGCGCAAGGCAACAGACCACGGCTCTGGCCACGTCTTCCACCCAAACCGGTTGAAACTGTGCGTCCGCGCCGGCCAGCGGCACAAACGGCGCGATTTTTTGCAGCGCAGCAAACAGGTTCAAGAGCTTGTCCTCAGCACCAAAAATCACGCTCGGACGCAGTATGGCCAAAGCGAATGGCGCCAGGGCGCCGCTGGCGGCTGCCTGCATCAAGGCCGCTTCACCATGGCCTTTGCTGCGCAGGTACATCGATGGCGCCACCTGCGGCCGCAGGGCATCGGCACCCAGCGCACTCAGATGAACCACCTGCAGCACCCGAGCAATACGGCAGGCACGCGCTAATTTTTGTGGCAACGCGACATGCACTTTGTCAAAAGCCGCCTGGCTGCCGTGCAAGATGGCCACCAGGTTGACCACCGCCTCATGACCTGCCAACGCGGCCGTCAGGGCGGCTTCGTCGTGCACGTCGAGCGCCAGCACGGTGAGCAGCGGAAGATGGAGCAGGTGTTGGGCGTTGGCCCGCCTGCGGGTAGGAACCGTCACCCGCCATCCCTCGCGAACCAATTTTTCGCAGACATGCGCGCCGACAAAGCCGGTTCCACCCAACACCATAATTTTTTTCATGAGACCGATTTTGCACCGCAGCCGATCCAAGCCAGCGATTAAGGTCAATCAATGCGGTAAAACAAGCCTTCGAGATCAGGGTCAGCATGACTTACCCTGACCTCTGCCATGACGGATGAGGTTGGCAAGCGTTCAGACCACCACGGGCTCAGGCTCCAGCAATATGCCAAAGCGCTCGTAGACGCTGGTCTGGATCGCATAGGCCAGGGTCATGACCTCGCCGCCAGTGGCGCCGCCTCGGTTCACCAGCACCAAGGCCTGCTTGTCGTAGACGCCGGCATTGCCAACCGATTTACCCTTCCAGCCGCAGGCGTCAATCAACCAGCCGGCGGCCAGTTTGACTGAGCCATCCACTAGGTTGTAGTAGACGATTTTTGGATCGCGCGCGATGATGTCAACGCATTGTTCGGCCGTGACCGTGGGGTTCTTGAAAAAGCTCCCGGCGTTGCCGATCAGTGCCGGGTCGGGCAGTTTGGCCCGGCGAATCTCGCACACCCAGTCAAAAATATGTTGCGGCGTCGGCTGTGACACTTGGCGCTGCACCATCTTCTTGTCCAAATCAGCGTAACCCAGCACGGCGCGCCAGGGCTTGGGCAGGGCAAAACGCACGCGGGTAATCAGAGCCCGACCGGCCAGGCCAAGCGACTGGGTGGCATGCTTGAAGACCGAATCGCGGTAACCAAAGCCGCATTGGGCGGCATCCAGGGTAAACGTTTGGCCGGTCTGCAGGTCAATCGCATCGAGCGACTCGAACCGGTCTTGAAGCTCGACCCCGTAAGCGCCCACATTTTGAACCGGCGATGCCCCTACCGTGCCGGGAATGAGGGCCATATTTTCGAGCCCGGGGTAGCCCTGGGCCAAGGTCCACTCAACGAATTCGTGCCAATTTTCTCCCGCGCCGGCCTCAACCACCCAAGCCCGCGGCGTATCTCGCAGCAGCCGGCGGCCCTTAATCTCGACTTTGAGCACCAGAGCCTTGACGTCGCCGGTCAGCACGATATTACTGCCGCCACCCAAAATGAACTTGGGCGCCTCTCCCCAGTCTGGATCAGCCAGCACGGCGAGCACATCGGCTTCACTGCCAATCCGTACCAGGGCATGGGCTCGCGCCACAATGTGAAAGGTGTTACAAGGCTGAAGCGGGACGTTTTTCTCGACTAACATAGCTTTATTCTCGCACTTGCTCCTCCCGCCTGACCCTTTTCGGAACCCCGCCATGCCCTCTTTTGACACCATCTGCGAAGCCAATCTGGTCGAAGTAAAAAACGCGGTAGAGAACACAGCCAAGGAAATCGCGACCCGATTCGATTTCAAGGGCACCCCCGCTGCTGTAGAGATTAAGGACAAGGACATCACCTTGATCGGTAATGCCGACTTTCAATTGGCCCAGATCGAGGAAATCCTGCGTAACAAACTGACCAAACGCGGTGTCGATGTGCGCTTTCTTGACATTGGCGACGCGCAAAAAATCGGCGGCGACAAGGTCAAACAGGTGATCAAGGTCCGTAACGGCATCGAGACCGAAGCCTCCAAGAAAATCCAGCGTCTGATTAAAGACAGCAAACTCAAGGTGCAGGCTGCGATCCAGGGTGACGCCGTGCGGGTCACGGGCGCCAAGCGTGACGACCTGCAGGCGGCCATGGCACTGATCAAAAATGAAATCGCAGACCTGCCCTTGAGCTTCAATAACTTCCGAGACTGATGTAGGCCTGGGCCTCGGCCCGGATGCCATGACGGTACAAAACGAAAAAGAATACGAAGACCTGCTGGGGCTGTGGTCCGACTTGGAGTCTGGCCTCGGTGTCTTGCTGGGTAGCCCGAAGAGTATCCAGGAGTTTGAAAAGCGGATACGCCAATATGACCGATGGATGCAGGACCTGCTGCGCCGGGATACCGACGTTGGCCTGTACCTGCTGTTTCAATTGGCCAGCAATTCCTCAGTGGGCTACAGCGCATCACACGCGCTGGTTTGTGCGGTACTGTGCCATCTGATCGGCACCGAACTCGGCATCGAACCTGAGGAGCGCGAGGGCCTGGTCAACGCAGCGCTGACCATGAACATTGCCATGACGGCGCTACAAGATGAATTGGCCCAGCAATTGGAGCGCCCTAACCCAGGGCAAACTGACGCCATCCGAAGCCATGCGGCGCGTGGGCAAGACATACTGGTCCAACTGGGCGTGTCCAACGCCCTGTGGCTGGGCACTTTGCTGCTGCACCATGACGACATCACGAGCAAAGGAGAATTCCGGAGCGTTGCGCCAGCGCACAGGCTGGCCCGGATCTTACGAGTGGTAGACCGCTACGCGGCCATGATCAGCCCGCGAAAATCACGGGAGGGCCGAAGCAGCACCGACTCGCTGCGCTCCATCATCAGCGGATCCGACCCAAATGGCGACGAAGTCGGGCGTACCTTGGTGCGAGCGGTTGGGCTTTGTCCGCCCGGCACCTTCGTCAAGCTAGATGACCAGCAGGTGGCGGTGGTCATCCGGCGCAGTCAGCAAGCCAACCGCCCCTTTGTCGCCATTGTTCTTGATGGGGGCGGCGTACTGCTGAAACCACCCCGCTTGCACCGAACGGCCAACGGCAACCCAGGCATCCGTGCCGCACTGAGTGCCTCGACCGTCAACGAGCGCCTGAACCACCACCTGATCCTGCAACTGGGCGCCTACGCGGCTCAGCAGGGCTAAGGGCATGCCCAGTCAAGGCGTGGCTTTCTTACCCCCCAATCGGGATTCAGTGCCACGAGCCAAGCGTCCGATGTTCTCGGCATGCCTGTAGATCAGCAACAAAGACATCACCGACAACGACAGCAGCACGCTTTTGTTGAAGTACCAGGCCAGTCCGTCGGCCAGCACATAACAAATCGGCGCGGCGACCGCGGCGGTCAAGGACGCCAATGAGGAATAGCGAAACAGCCAGGCCATCACCAGCCAGGTGACGGCCACGGCCAGACCCAACAGCGGGCTGATGCCCAACAGCACGCCAAGTGCTGTCGCGACGCCTTTACCCCCCACAAACCGGAAAAAAACCGGGTAAAGATGCCCGACGAAGGCAGCCAGCCCAGTCACTGCCATGGTGCCCTCGCCCAAGCCGTAGGGCTGACCGAACCAGTGAACCAGCGCCACCGGCAACCAGCCCTTGGCGACGTCCAGCAGGAGCGTGACAACTGCGGCCACCTTGCTGCCAGAGCGCAACACATTGGTGGCGCCAGGGTTCTTGCTGCCATAGGTGCGCGGGTCGTTGAGGCCCATGGCCCGGCTGACGATCACGGCGAATGAGATCGATCCGACCAGGTAGCCCAGCAGGACTGCAGCGACAGGTAGGTAAGCATGCATTGAGTTCATTCAGGGCCTTCGGCGATTGCGGGTCGGCCAGCGCGGCAAGCCCCAAACGTCCATTCTGCCAGCCCTGCGGGGCCCAGGGCTTCGGGCTCAGACGGGCGGCAACGCACAGGGCCGGAAGATGCGGACCTGACACTGGGCACACACAGAGCGGTCAAGCCGGGCGTAGAGCGTGCTCAGCACGTCATCGCCCATATTAAAAAAATTCTCCCGCCCGATCTCATCCAACACACCGCAGCGTTGCAGCGTTTGCATGGGCTCGTCCTTCATGTGAAAGATATACAAGCCGCCGCCAAGCGCACGTCGACGGCGGGCCTCTTGCGCGAGCAAATGCGCGCCGGCCAGATCAAGGAAGTTGATGCCTGAGGCCACCAGCAGCAGGTGCCGGTGCATTGGTTCGCGCGCGTCAATCTGTTGCAGGGCCTCTTGCAGGTGGTTGACCGCACCGAAGAAGATCGAGCCGTTGATGCGCACGATCTTGAGTTGTGGGCAATCCGGCAAACCGGTGGCTGCACTGAAGGCCGGCGGCCACTGCCCCGGGAAGGGCTTGACGTCTTCCAGCCCGGGCCGCGAGGTGCGATTGAGGTACAGCAGCAAGGACAACAGTACGCCCGAGTAGATGGCAAATTCCAGTTGAAGCGTCAGGGTCGCCACAAAAGTCACACCCAATACTGCCGTTTCTTGCCGACTGGCACGCAGGATCTCGCCGATGTGATGGAAGTCGATCAGGCCCCAAGCCACAACGAACAGAATGCCGGCCATCGCCGCGGTCGGCAGATACACCGCCAATGGTGCCAGGAAGAGCAGTATCAGCAACAAACACACGGCGGAAAAAACCGTCGACAAGGGCGTCTGCGCGCCAGCGGCATAGTTCAGACCACTGCGATTGAAAGAACCACTGGAGGCATAGCCCGAGAAAAAACTTCCCGCCAAATTGGACAGGCCCTGTCCGATGAACTCCTGGTTACCGTCAATCCGCTGACCGCTTTTGATGGCCATGGCGCGGGCAATTGACACCGCCTCGGTCAGGGCCAGCAACGCGACCGCCATCGCCACGGGCACCAGCTTCTCAAGGGTCGACCATGAAAAATCTGGGCTCGACAAGGGCGGCATGCCGATGCGCAGGGCCCCGATGCTGCCGATGCCGGTATGCGCTACGCCCCAATGTTGATTGAACAGCATGGCGAGCAGGCTGCCCACCAGTAACGCCACAATCATGTGTGGCCAGCTTGGCCGCCATCGCCTGACCGCCACACTGGCCAACACCGTCACCACGGCAACCGCGGTAATGAACGGGTTGACCTCCCCCAGGTGCTGCAACAAACCCTGCATCACCTCATAGGGCGATGCACCACGGGCAATCGGTAACCCAAAGAAATTTTTCACCTGGCTCAAAGCGATCAAAACCGCGGCTCCCGCGGTGAAACCAACCACGACGGTGTGCGAGACGAAATTAACCAGCGTCCCCAGGCGCAACACCCCCAGCAGCAGTTGGAACACCCCGACCAGAAAGGTCAAGGTCAACACCAGCGTGACGTACGCCGGGCTGCCGGCCGTCGCCAACGGGCTCATGGTGGCGAACACCACGATCGAGATCGCCGTGGTCGGGCCCGACACCAAATGCCAGGAGGAGCCCCACAATGCGGCGACGATCGCCGGCCACATGGCAGCGTACAAGCCATATTCGGGCGGCATGCCCGCAATCGTGGCAAAAGCCACGCCTTGAGGCACCAGAATCAGGCCACCAGTCAGGCCAGCAACCAGGTCTGCACGGAGGGTTTGCCGGTTGACGCGCGGCCACCAGCGCAGAAAGGGCAGCATGGATTTCAAGACATTAGCTCCTCGTCGGCCCGTTGTAATCGCCGTGATTTTCGCCCAATTCATTGCACCACGCCGATGCATTTGAGGTCCTGCCACTGGCTCCATCATTGGGGGCAACTGGCTCTACTCCAAAGATGCGCAAGCAGCCAAACTTCATAGCAGGGGAAAAGTTTCTTTGATGACCCAGCACCTGGAGCCCTCGATCCATGCCCACTCTTGAAGTCAAAGACCTCACCGTCAATTACGCCATCAAAGGCGGTACCTTGCAGGCGCTCGCGCCCGTCAACCTGAGCATGCGCGATGGCGACTTTGTCGTCGCGCTGGGCGCCTCGGGTTGTGGCAAGACCACGCTGCTGAACTGCATTGCTGGTTTCCTTCCACCATCCACCGGCGAGATACTGCTGGACGGGCAAGCCGTGGCCGGGCCGGGTGCTGACCGTGGCGTGGTATTCCAGAAGCACGCGCTCATGCCCTGGCTGACCGTGCGCGACAACGTGGCGCTGGGTATGCGCATGCGTGGCATCGACACGGTCACACGCAACCGCGTGGCGATGGAAAAGCTGGCCCTGGTAGGGCTGGAAAAATATGCTGACCGAGCCGTGTACGAGCTCTCAGGCGGCATGCAGCAACGCGTCGGTATCGCACGCGCCCTGGCCAGCGACCCGGCGGTGCTGCTGATGGACGAACCCATGGGCGCACTCGATGCCTTCACCCGGGAAACGGTGCAAGAGATCTTGCTGCAAGCCTGGTCCAAGTCGAACAAGATGGTGTTTTTCATCACTCACTCGGTCGAAGAGGCGCTGTTTCTGGCCACCCGGCTGATCCTGATGAGCCCAAGCCCAGGCCGAATCACCCACACCTACGACGATGTTCCCTTCTCGCGCGAATTTTTGTCGCATGGCGATGCCCGCAAGGTCAAATCTGAGCCCGAGTTCATTCGCATGCGGGAAGAGGTGCTGTCCATCATCCACCATCGGGAGCCCGCCCATGTCTGAAGCCAGCAAACCTTTGAAAACCAGTGCTTTCAAAGTGCCCGGTGAGGGCAGCAGTGTGGCCATCAGCGTGGTCACCGTCATCCTTATTTTGTCGGCCTGGACCCTGGTGACAAATATGGGCTGGATCAAGCCGATCTTCCTGCCCTCGCCCCAAGCCACCTACCAACAGTTTTATGAGTACCTGACCGGTGCCGCCAACGACAAGCCGCTTTGGCAGCACTTCGCTGCCAGCATGTTGCGGGTGTTTGCTGCCTTCTTTCTGGCTTGCCTGCTGGCCATACCGATTGGCATCGCCATGGGCATGTCACGCGTCTGGCGGGGCATCTTTGACCCCCCAATCGAGCTTTACCGGCCACTGCCGCCACTGGCCTACCTGCCGCTCATCATCATCTGGTTCGGCATTGACGAGCTGCCCAAGGTGCTGCTGATTTTTCTGAGCTGTTTTGCACCGCTGGCCATGGCGGCACGCTCTGGCATGCGCAGCGCCTCGCAAGAGCAAATGAACGCGGCTTACTCCATGGGCGCAAGCTACGCCCAGGTGATTCGCCATGTGGTGCTGCCCGCCGCCATGCCTGAAATATTGGTGGGCATGCGGGTGTCGATTGGTTTTGGATGGAGCACGCTGGTGGCGGCCGAAATGGTGGCCGCCAATGTGGGTCTGGGGCAGATGGTTCTGAACGCGTCCAACTTCTTGCGCACCGACATTGTGGTCATGGGCATCATCGTGATTGGCGTCGTCGCCTACATGTTTGACCTGCTGATGCGCTGGGTCGAAGGCAAGGTGGTGCCCTGGAAAGGACGTGTCTGATGAAGCCAATTTTCCTTGCCCCCATCACCAAGTCTGTCGCGGCGCCGCTGTCGGTTGGCGGCTAACATGCTGCTAGAGTTCTGGTGCGTGCTGGCCGACAGCGTGAACACAAGGGTGCAAAGTCAGGCTTCAAGGCCTAGCCGGCAAGGCGCTGCGCCGGCGCGTCCCCCGTGCCTGGGCCAACTCATCCACCGCCGTGCCGAGGGCACGAATACCTTCGCCGATCTGGTCGGCGGCAATGGACGACAAACGCAGGCGAAAGTAGGGGCAGGGGTAGGGTGGACTGATAAAGAACACCTCGCCCGCCTCGATCAGTACGCCATGGCTGCGCGCCATCAGGGCCAGTTCAGACGAATCGATCCAGTCGGGCGCGCGCACCCACACCGAAGCCCCACCGGAGGGCAATTGAAACTCGAAGTCCGGCAGGTACTGCGCCAAGGCCCGCGCCACCAAGGCCATGCGTTCCTGCATCGCCTGATTGACTTTGCGCGCGTGCGCGTCATGGTGCCCCAGCGACAGAAACAGGGCATAGGCGTGCTGCAAAAAGGCGCTGGGGTGGCGGACCATGGCGTGACGCAACTCGCGCAATTCAGCAATCAAGGCCCGTGGTGCAACGATATAACCCAGCCGCAGCGACGGCGACAGGCTTTTTGACACCGAGCCCACATAGATCACCCGACCGGATTTGTCCATGCTTTTGAGCGCTGGCATCGGTTCGCCCTGGTACAGATTTTCGGCTTCGTAGTCGTCCTCAATCACCACAAAATCCTGCTGCTCCGCCAGCTTCAACAGCAAGGCCCGACGGCGCATGCTCAGGGTTGCCGTGGTCGGGCTTTGATGCGACGGGGTTACAAACACATAGTCCAGCGCTGGCAGGGTCTCCACGACCAACCCCTCAGCGTCAACTGCCACCGGCACACAGCGCGGCTTGCGCAGGGAGAAACTGTTGCGCGCGTGTGGATGCCCGGGTTCCTCAAGCCCTACCCGCTGGGTCTCGTCGAACAGCGCTTCAGCCAGTAAATAATAGGCATGCTGGGCACCGACTGTGATCAAGATCTCCTCCTGCAGCGCAAACACACCGCGCTTGGGCAGCAGGCGCAGTCGAATCTGCTGGATCAAATCGGGCACATCGTTAACTTCAAAATCAGGCGTCCAGTGCGGCAAGTGCGAACGCGCCAGGCTATGCACGCAGCACTCCCGAAAGGCCTCAGTCGGGAACAACTGCGGGTCATAGGTGCCATACACAAAGGGATAGGGGTAGGCACTCCAACGGTCCGGCTTGGACAGAGTCCGCTGGTCCGCCAAGGACCGGAGCACCCGGCTGGACCAATCGGGCGGGAGGCCCGCGGGTTTGGCACCCTGCCGCCCCGGCTCGTTTTGCCGGACCTCAGTGGTCCGTGCGTTCATGGTGACAAACACGCCACTGCGAGGTCGCGCATCCAAAAAACCGTCGTCGACCAGTTGGACGTAGGCTGCCGTGACCGTGTTGCGACTCAAGCCCAACACTTTAGCAAGCTCACGCGACGAGGGCAGCGGCGCGCCGAGCGGAAGTCGCCCGTCAAGAATCGCCTGCACCACGGAGAGGCGCAGTCGCTGCTGCAGGGGCAAGGCGGGGCCGTCCTGCAGGCAGAACAGGCTTTCCCACTGGGCATGTCTGGGTCGTTGAGTAGTGGACATGGCGCCGAGCAGTATAAGCAGGCGTTGGATCGCGGCGGGCGCTGGCTCGCTCGAATCAAGGCATCTGGCTCTATATGTGCCAGCCAATAATGCCTATGCTCTTTCCATAAACCCATCCTCTAGGAGTGCCCTGTGTCATCGTCCCCCAACCCCGTCACCGTTGACACACTCGCCGCTTTCAGCGACGCGTGGAACCGCCATGACCTGGACGCTTTGATGTCGTTTATGACGGACGACTGCGTGTTCATGACTGCTGGCGGCCCAGACGCCTGCGGCGCCCGCCACGCTGGCACCGAGGCCGTACGCAAAGCCTTTGCTGGCGCATGGGCCACCTTACCCGACGCCCAATGGCGCAATGGCCAACATTTTGTGCAGGGCGATTTCGGCGTGTCGCAATGGACCTTCACGGGTACCGCGGCCGATGGCAGCCGGGTCGAGACCGACGGCGTCGACATCTTTACCTTTCGCGACGGCAAGATTGCTGTCAAAAATGCCTTCCGCAAGGCACGACCCAATCTGCCCGCTGCTCAATAAACAGGTCGGCACTGAGCATGACGCAAACAATGCAATTCACCAGTGGCGCGCCAGCCACAGACCGACGCTATGACCCGCAGTACGACCCGCTGGTCATGGCGAACCCGGGCGCGGGGCGGGACTACGCGCCGACCTACTGGGTCGCCACTGCTGGCACCCCACCCACAGACGACGGCCCAGTCTCGGCGGACATGGATGCTGACGTGGTGGTCATCGGTTCAGGCTCAACCGGCATGTCCACCGCGCTGTACCTGGCGCAAGAGCATGGCATCCAGGCCCTGGTGCTGGAAGCCAATCAGACCGCCTGGGGCTGCTCCAGCCGCAGCGGCGGTCAAGGCCAGAATGCCAGTGGTCGGTTAACCCGCTCGCAGTGGATCGAGCGCTGGGGCCTGGATGTCGCCAAAAAGCTCGACCGAGAGATTCGCACCGGCTTTGAGAACTTCAAAACGCTCACGCAAGAGGTGGACTGTGATGCGCATGACGGCGGCCACCTCTACCTGGCACACCGGCCCGAGAAAATGGCCTACCTGCGCAATGAGCACCGGGTGCGCAATGAAACTTTTGGCTACAAGACTCGCATATTGAGCGCCGAAGAAGTGCGCCGCGACTACTGCGACGAGCGCGACACCTCAGGCGCCATGCTCGAAGCCGAAGGCGTGGGCGTTCACCCGCTCAAATTCACCTTTGGGCTGATGCGCAAAGCGCGGGCACTGGGCGTCAAGGTCCACACGGCCAGCCCAGTGCAAGGTTGGACCACGGTCAACGGTGTGCATCATTTGCAAACGCCGGGCGGCGTGGTGCGGGCCAAGCGGGTGGCGGTTTGCACCGGCGGCTACACCGGGCAGGGGCTCAACCCCATGCTCAAGAACAAGCTGCTGCCCATCCTGTCCAACTCGGTGGTCACGCGCCCCCTGACGCGAGCTGAGCTAGACGCCACGAACTTCAAGTCTCACACGTTCCTTACCGACACCCGGACGCTGCGCTTTTACTACCGACTGCTCAAAGACAACCGCCTGCAGCTGGGTAGCCGCAGTTCCATCACCGGCGCCGACGCGCAAGACCAGGTGCACCTGAAACTGTTGACAGACGCCATCGCGCGCAAGTTCCCGCCCTTGGCCGGCATCCAGATCGACTACTCCTGGTGGGGCTGGGTAGACGTCAGCCATGACATGATGCCGCGCATCGCCCGACCTGATCCGGCCCAGACGGTGTGGCACGCCTTGGGCTATGGCGGCAATGGCGTATCGTTTTCCACCTGGGCCGGTAAGCGATTGGCCGAGCGCGTGGCCGGCAAAGATGGCGGGCACGAGGTGTTTAAGCTGCCCATCTACAGCTCGCCCCTGGAATACCCCAACCTCTTTGGCGTGGTGCGTTCCGAGGCGTTTGCGCCATTTCGGCGCTTTGGCCAGTATTTTCTGTACAAGTGGTATTGGTTGAGGGATGAGAAATAATTTGAAGGAAGCATGGCAAACCTGCCGCAGAGTGGCCATTTGCTTATGAGCTGGTGATTGTTGGACCCGTTTATTCTCGTATTTTTACTATAAGGAGCAAACCATGAGCACGATTGACCGTAGACACCTTTTGCAAGCGGGCGCCGCCCTGACAGCCGGAAGCATTTTTGGGATTCCGCTCCACGTTGCGGCCCAGGCCGCCAAAGGTGGCGTGCTGGTGGTTGGCAGCACGCAAGCGCCTCGCCACCTCAATTCGGCAGTGCAAAGTGGCATCGCCACCATGATGCCAGCGGCGCAGCTGTTTGCCTCGCCGATCCGGATGGACAAGAACTGGAAGCCACAGCCCTACCTGGCTGAGAGCTGGACGCTGTCGCCAGACAACCGAAGCATCACGCTCGTGCTTCGCAAGAATGCTGTTTTCCATGACGGCAAACCGATCACGGCGGAAGACGTCAAGTTCTCCATCGAGACCATCCGCGACAACCACCCGTTCAAGACCATGTATGGCCCGGTCAACGCAGTCACCATCAATGACCCGCAGACCGCCGTCATCCGCCTCGCAGAACCACACCCCGCCGTATTGCTGGCCCTGTCAACCTCACTCACCCCGATCATTCCCAAGCACATTTTCGGCGATGGGACGGACGTCAAGATTCACCCGCGGAACGCCACTCCGGTGGGTTCTGGTGCTTTCAAGCTCGTTGAGTTCAAACCGGGTGAGCACATCATCATGGACCGCTTCGACCGATTCTTTATGAAGGACGAGCCCAAGCTAGAGCGCATTATTGTCCGATTGTTTAAGGATCCGACCAGCCTCTTGCTGGCCTTCGAGCGTGGCGAAGTCGATGTCCACCAAGCGCTGACCGACCCACGCGAAATTGAGCGGGCGCGTAAGATCCCGTCGGCCCAAGTGTACAAAGCTGCGCCTGCTATCGGTCCGCTGACCTGGCTGGCTTTCAACACCAAGAGCCCGAAGTTGGCCGACAAGCGGGTTCGGCAGGCCATCAATTTCGCCATCGACAAAAAATACATCCTTGAGGCGATGCTCGGCAACATGAACGCGCGTGCCACGGGCCCTATCGCCATGGGCAGCCCGTACTACAGCGCCGATGTCGAAAAATATGACTTCAATCTCGGCCGAGCCACCAAATTGCTTGACGATGCGGGCCTAAAGCCTGGCGCCAATGGCGTGCGCATGACCCTCGACATTGACGCCATTCCCGGCAGTGCCGATTTCAAAGCCATTCAGGAGTACATGAAGCCGGCGCTTGCCAAGATCGGCATCGAGGCCAACGTCCGGCTTTCGCCTGACTTCCCCACCTGGGCCCGCCGTGTGTCGTCGCTGCAATTCGAAGCAACTTTGGACTCGGTCTACAACTGGGGTGATCCGGTCATCGGCGTTCACCGCACCTGGCTCAGCTCCAACATCAAACCGGGGGTAATCTGGTCCAACACACAGAGCTACAGCAACCCCAAAGTCGACGAGTGGCTGGCCGCTGCCGGGCAAGAAATGAATCTGGCCAAGCGCAAAGAACTGTACAAGCAGATGCAAAAGGCCGTGGTCGACGACTGCCCGGTCGCCTTCCTTTACGAACAGGCCTTCTATGAGGCCTACCTGAGCAAGGTTCAGAACCCACCGAAGGGCATTTGGGGCTTGATGGATGCCGTCAACGAGAGCACGATCAAGGCTTGAGCACGCGTCCGATTCACAAGCTAGACATACGCCAGCTTAAAAGTGCTTAGATGCTAAAAGTCGGTCTGGCCTTGTTACGCCGTCTCGCTTGGGCAGCGGGCTTGTTGGTCGCCGTGCTGGCCATCAACTTCATCCTGATTCACGCTGCGCCGGGCGACCCGGCCAGTGTGATTGCGGGTGAAATGGGTGGCGGTGACGAAGCTGTGATGGCCAGCATCAAGAAGGCCTACGGGCTGGACCAGCCGCTGCCGGTTCAGTTCGTGACCTACATCGGCAAGAGCCTGCAAGGTGACCTGGGCCAGTCTTACACCTACAGCAGACCCGTCTCAGGCCTGATCCTGGATCGCATTGGCCCGACGATCCTGCTGGTGCTCACCGCGCTGGTCTTTGCGATTGTGGTGGGCACCTTGCTGGGCGTCTTCGCCTCGCGCAGGCCTGACAGTTTCGCCAGCAGTGCGGTCACCCTACTGTCGCTGGTCGGCTATGCCATGCCCGTGTTTTGGACCGGCATCCTGCTGGTGATCCTGTTTGGCAAAGTATGGCCCATCATGCCTATTGCCGGCATGCGCGACGTGCGCCAGTTCGGTGTGGGTGGCTGGAGCGCGGTGGTCGATGTGCTGCATCACCTGGTGTTACCGGCCCTCACGCTGACCATCATCTACCTCGCGCAGTACAGCCGGCTCGCGCGGGCCAGCATGCTTGAAGTGCTGGGCTCCGACTACATCCGCACCGCACGGGCCAAGGGGCTTAACGAGTGGGTGGTGACCTTTAAACATGCCTTGCGCAATGCGCTGATGCCCGTTGTGACCATCGCGGGGCTCCAGTTTGGCAACCTGATCTCAGGCGCGGTGCTGGTGGAAACCGTGTTCAGCTGGCCCGGACTGGGTACGCTGGCGCTTGAGGCCATCTTGGGGCGCGACTACCCCACTTTGCTGGGCGTACTAACGTTTTCATCGATGTTGGTCATTGCAGCCAACCTTGTCACCGACCTGAGTTACCGCTGGATCGACCCGCGGCTGCGTGGCAAATGAGCACGACCCCGCCTGCTGTCAATGTGCTTTCCCCCGCACGGGAAGCCTGGCGTGTGTTCAGTCGCAACAAGGCCGCCATGCTGGGCTTGCTGCTGCTGGTCTGCATTGCGCTGGTCATGCTGCTGGGGCCCACCTTGTACGGCGTGAAGCCCTTCGACATCATGGGCGCCCCGTTTACCGAGCCCTTCACAGACCGCAAGTTGTGGCTGGGTACCGACTACCTGGGCCGCGACATCTTGGCCGGCATGTTGGTTGGTGGCCGCGCCACGGTGATGGTTGGGCTGGCGGCGGCCTTCATCACAGTATCTATTGGCGTCACAGTCGGTTCTTTGGCAGGTTACTTCGGCGGCTGGGTCGACAGCCTGCTGTCGCGGCTGACCGAGTTGTTTCAGGTGCTGCCGGCGCTGCTGTTCGCCATGGTGCTGGTGACCTTGTTCCAGCCCTCGCTGATTGTGGTGATCGTCGCCATCGGCATGGTCAGTTGGACGGGTACCGCGCGGCTGGCTCGGGCCGAATTCATGCGCCTGCGTGGTTTGGAGTATGTGAGCGCTGCGCGGGCCATGGGGGCCAGCCACCTGCGCCTGATGCTGCGCGAGATCCTGCCCAATGCGCTGCCGCCACTCATCGTGTCGGCAACCCTGATCATCGGTGTGGCCATTTTGTTTGAAGCAGGCTTGAGCTTCCTGGGCTTGTCAGACCCCAACGTCATGAGTTGGGGTCTGATGATCGGCTCAAACCGGCGCAACATCCTGGAATGCTGGTGGGCAGTGAGCTTCCCTGGCGCGGCGATTTTCCTCACGGTGTTGTCGGTCAGCTTGGTGGGCGACGGCCTGAATGACGCACTAAACCCCAAGCTGCACCTGCGCTGACCTACCCCATGCTGAAGCCATGAGCACCGTTGCCGAAGCCGCCCCTACGCTGTTGGAAGTCAGCCAACTCGGCGTCGAGTTTCAGACCCGGGGTGGTGTGGCCCGGGTGCTTGACGATGTCAGTTTTAGCGTACACCGGGGTGAAACTCTGGGCCTGGTGGGCGAGTCTGGGTGCGGCAAAAGCATGACCGCGCTGGCTATGATGCGCCTGATCCCGACCCCACCGGGGCGCATCACCTCTGGGCGCGTAGCACTCGACGGGCGAGACCTGCTGACCCTGAGTGAGCCCGAGATGCGCCAGTACCGGGGCAACCGCATCTCGATGATCTTCCAGGAGCCCATGACCTCGCTCAACCCCGCCTACACCGTGGGTGATCAGATCAGCGAGGCCGTGCGCCTGCATCAGGGGCTGGACCGCAAAGCTGCACTGGCGAGGGCCACAGAGATGTTGGAGGCGGTAGGCATCCCGGCCGCCAAGAGCCGGGTGCATGAATACCCGCACCAGTTCTCTGGCGGTATGCGCCAGCGGGTCATGATCGCCATGGCTTTGGCCTGCAAACCCGATGTGCTGATTGCCGATGAGCCCACCACTGCACTCGACGTGACCGTGCAGGCGCAGATCTTCGACCTGATTGCCGAATTGCGCGAACGGACCGGCACCGCCGTGCTGCTGATCACCCATGACATGGGCGCCATCGCCGAAATGGCCGATCGGGTCGCGGTGATGTACGCGGGACGCATTGTTGAGGAAGGCTCGGCGGCCGAGGTTCTTCAGTTGCCGATGCACCCCTATACCCAGGGCTTGATCGCCTGCGCACCAGGGCGTCGCACCGCTGGTTTTGGTGAGCCCCTGTTGGAAATCCCGGGTACCGTGCCCTCCCTGCTGGAACGCGGCAGCGGTTGCGCCTTTGCGGACCGGTGCAGCCAGGTGCAGCCAAGGTGCCGCGAACAACTGCCACCAGAGACCAGACTCGATGGCGGGCGCCGGCGCGTCTTGTGCTGGCTGCACGTGCCCGGAGGTTCAGCATGACCGACAACACCCAGGCGCTGTTGCGGGTGCGCGACCTTAAGGTGCATTTCCCACTGGGCAGCGGTCTGTTTGGCAGCAAGTCGGTGGTCAAGGCTGTTGACGGCGTGAGCTTTGACATCCCGAAGGGCACCACCTTTGGCATCGTGGGCGAGAGTGGCTCGGGCAAAAGTACCACCGCGCTGGCCGTGATGCGCCTGGTGAACATCACCTCGGGCAGCATGCACCTGGGTACTGATGACATTGGCCGCCTGGGAGGCGAAGGGCTGCGCCGGGTGCGCCGGCGCTTCCAGATGGTGTTCCAAGACCCTTTTGCGTCGCTCAATCCGCGAAAGCGTGCGGGCGACGCGATCCTTGAGGCGCTGGAGTTGATGGACGTCGGCGAGCCGGCCGCACGGCCCGAACTGGCGCGCCACCTGTTCATGCAAACCGGGCTGCGCCCGGAGCAACTGCAACTGTTTCCGCACCAGTTCTCGGGCGGGCAACGCCAACGCATCGTGCTGGCCCGGGCCCTGGCGGCCAAGCCTGAGCTGGTGGTGTGCGACGAGCCGGTGTCTGCGCTTGATGTGGCCATCCAGGCCCAGATCCTGAACCTGATGCAGCGGCTGCAACGCGAGTTGGGCCTGACCTACCTGTTCATCTCGCACGATCTCGGCGTGATCCGCCACATGTGCGACGAGATCGGCGTGATGTACCTGGGCCAGATCGTCGAGCAGGCCGACCGCCAGTCTCTGTTTGAGCGCCCGCTGCATCCCTACACCTTGGCGCTGTGGTCGGCTGCACCGTCGTTCAACCCAGGCACGCGCAGCCGGCGTGACCGCATCCGGCTGCAGGGCGACCCACCCAGCCCCATCAACGTGCCGCCGGGCTGCCGCTTTGCGGGGCGGTGTCCGTTTGCCGAGGCTCGTTGCCACACCGAGCCCCCAGTTCTGCGCACGGTGCTGCCAGGTCACCAGGTGGCTTGCCACCGGGTGTCTGACGGTGGCGCCCCGCTTTACCCCGTTTCTGTCCGACCCGTCTGACCACCATGCACACCACCATTTACTCTGCGCGCAAGATCATCACCATGAACGCATCGCGTCCCACTGCCACCCACGTGGCGGTGCGCGAAGGCCGCATTCTGGGTGCCGGGTCGATCGACGAACTCAAGGGTTGGGGGCCGCATGCGGTTGACAACCGTTTTGCCGACAAGGTCCTGATGCCCGGGCTGGTCGAAGCCCATGCCCACCTCATGGCCGGCGGCCTGTGGCGCTACACCTATTGCGGCTATTTTGACCTGCGAGACCCGGATGGCCGCAACTGGCCAGGCGGCCGCACGCTAGAGGCCGTGATCGGCCAACTCAGCAGTGCCAGCGCACGGCAGGCCGATGGCCCCCTGTTGGGCTGGGGCTTTGACCCGATTTACTTTGGCGACCAAAGGGTCAGCCGGCATGACCTGGACCGCGTCAGCGCAGCCCGGGCTGTGGGTGTGCTGCACGCCAGCGGCCACATCCTGAACGTCAACAGTTTTGTGCTGGAAAAAGCTGGCCTGCTGCGGGCTGGGGTCGAACACCCGGGCATGCCGCTAGGCGCCGATGGCCTGCCCACCGGCGAACTCAAAGGACCGGATGCGATGACGGCCGCCTTTGCCATGGTGGGGCTGGACCGTTCCTTTCTGTCAGGCGACGAGTTCGGCGTCCGGGCCTTTGCCAAACTGGCGGTGCGCGCCGGTGTCACCACCTCCACAGATCTGGCCGCCACCCTGCTGGAGCCCGAACTGGACAGCCTGCTGAGCATCACCGCTGAGGACGACTACCCGCTGCGGCTGGTGCCGCTATTGCGCCTGATCGGCATGACACCAACGCAAGCCGTAGAACGCTCCGTGGCCCTGAGCAGCCGCAGCACCGAGCGGCTGCGGCTGGGCCGCATCAAGGTGGTGGCCGATGGCTCTATACAAGGCTTTTCGGCCCGCATGCGCTGGCCAGGTTACTTCAATGGCGCACCCAACGGCCTGTGGTACACCGCGCCGGAGACCATCCGCGATTGCTACACCCTGGCGCTGCAAAACGGCGTACAGGTGCACACCCACACCAACGGCGACGAGGCCACCGAGCTGGCGCTGGACTGCCTGGCCGCGGCCCTGAAAGCTGCGCCCACGCGTGACCACCGCTTCAACCTGCAGCATTGCCAGTTGGCCGATGCCGCGCAGTTCCGGCGCATGAAGTCGCTGGACATGTGCGTCAACCTGTTTGCCAACCACCATTTCTACTGGGGTGACCAGCACTACAGCACCACGGTCGGGCCGGAGCGGGCCGAGCGCATGAACGCCTGCGCCACCGCGCAACGCAGCGGCGTGCCCTTCACCATCCACAGCGATGCCCCGGTCACGCCGCTGGGGCCGCTGTTCACCGCCTGGTGCGCCGTCAACCGGTTGACTGCCTCCGGCCGGGTGCTGGGTGCGCAGGAACGCATCTCGGTGGCCGACGCGCTGCAAGCCATCACGCTGGGCGCGGCCTACACCCTCAAGCTTGACCATGAAATTGGATCGATCGAATCCGGCAAGCGGGCTGACTTCTGCGTGCTCGACGACGATCCCACCGCCATGCCACCCGAGCAGCTCAAGGACGTGCGCGTTTGGGGCACGGTGCAGGGCGGCCGGGTGTTCCAGGCGCCGCAGCCTGTGTGATATCCGGTTTGATGTCCGGTGTGAAGCCCGGTCTGATTCCGACCCTGATCGTCGGCGGCTACCTGGGCGCCGGCAAGACCACGCTGGTGAACCACCTGCTCCGCCATGCCGACGGCCGGCGCATCGCGGTCATGGTCAACGATTTTGGCGAACTTACCATCGATGCCGACCTGATCGAGGGCGCCGAGGGCAGCGTGCTGGCCCTGGCCGGCGGCTGCGTCTGCTGCAGCTTTGGCTCGGACCTGCTGGGTGCGCTACAAGACGTGCTGCAGCGCCAACCGCCGCCCGACCTGATCCTGATTGAAACCAGCGGCGTCGCCCTGCCGGCTGCCGTAGCCCGCTCGGCCCGCCTGCTGCCAGGGCTGCGCATCGAGGGCATTGTGCTCATGCTGGACGCCGAAACTGTGCGCCAGCGCAGCGCCGACCCCTACGTGGGCGACCTGGTCCGCCAGCAATTGCTGGACGCCGACTTACTGATTCTGAACAAAACCGAACTCTGCAGCCCGACCCAGTTGGCTGAGCTGAACGCCTGGCTGCCCACCATGACCACACCTGGCACGCCAGTGGTGCCGGCCAACCAGGCCCGCGTGCCGCCAGAACTGGTGCTGGGTTTTCACGCCGACTGGGCTGCCAACCCACAGGGCACCAACGGCGATGCTCTAGCGCGCTGGGCGGCGCAGCCCATCACACACCCTATCACCCCGCCCATTGCATCGGCCGCGGATCGCTTTGTGAATGAGCTATTTGTGCTGAGCGCGCCGCTGGACCCGCAGCAACTGTTGGCTGCCCTGACTGCGCCGGATGCCGGCGTGGTCCGCGCCAAAGGCTGGCTGACCGACCTGGCCGGCCAGCGCCACCTGCTACAACAGGTCGGCCGCCGCATTGAGCTGCTGCCGCTTGCACCCGACGTCGGTCCGTCAGGCCCTGACCGGCTACTGGTCATTGGTCTGGCTGGCATCTATCGCCGTGGCGATTTGCTACTAAATACATAGCTATAACCCCAATAAGGACGGGGGCTAGAGGCCAATTTAATTCATGGATTCCCGGTCGCAGCCGGGAATGACGAACCTCTGTCATCCTCGCGTAAGCGGGGATCCATGCCCCCCATAGGCTTGCCAAAGGCTCAGGACACCGTCTGGTAGTACAGGTTCTGCGGGTGCTTGGCCTGGGCGAAGAACAGCCAGCGATCGGATTGTCATCGGCACATGCTCCATCCGAAACGATGGTCAACACCCTGTGCTAAAAATTAGCCCCGAGTTTCCAACAGACGGGCCAAGTCAACTTTCAAGCCTTCCAAGTCCTCCGTGGCAGTCAGGTAAACAATTTCATCGTCCACCGAGTCATAGCCGTGAATGATGCGATTACGCAGGTCAATCGCCAGCTTCAAATTGGACACAGCTTTGATCAAGCCGGGCTCAAGTTTGGCCAACTGGGCGCATGCTTCACCCAAAATTTCCAACTGACGCTCGACCGCTGACCGGCGCATTTTGTCTGCGAGATACACATCCAATGTGATGCCGGCGACAAATTCCTGGGCCGAACCGATGGCGCCCAAGGCGTCAGCCAACAGCTTCGGCGTTTTGTCGGTCATAAATCATGATGCGACTGCGATTGACAGCCTGCAAGAAATACGGATTGCGGATGTAGCGCGGGTTAACCAAATCCACGTGACGCCCGAGAACCTTCTCCAGGTCATCGGCCAAGCCGATCCAACGCTTTGCTCGCGACCCGGCAGCTTGGTGGTCAAGTTCCACCAAAAAATCGAAGTCACTGGAGTCGGGATTGAAGTCCGGCCCGGTTGCAGAGCCAAACAATTCGAGGCAAGCAACGCCATGCCGTTCGCACAGCGCGGCAATCTCTCGCATGTATGGGGCCAAAGTGGTGTGCATGCGCGGATTATTCAACATCTTCAGCCTAAGTGGCTCAAGTATTCAGTGCGCAGTTGGTGCCCATCGCCCGGCAGGTGTAGGTCGCGGAATGAATTTGCTACAAAATAAATAGCTACAACCTCAATAAGTACGTGGGCTAGAGGCCAATTTGAGTCATGGACTCCCGGTCCTAGCCGGGAATGACGACGCTGGGCCGGGAGTGACGGGAAGTTCGCCAAAAACACCGTGTTCAGCCCTATACTGACTCTGCGCTGCGCGTCTTTTTATTATTCTACGCATCACCCCAACCCATAAACAAGGCCATGATCCGCTGCAATCTCTCCACACTGATGGGGCGCGACAAGCTCCGCATCTCTGATGTCGTGCGAGAAACCGGGCTCAATCGCAGCACGATCACAGCGCTCTACAAAGAGACCGCCACGCGGGTCGATCTGCCGGCGATTGACCTGCTGTGCCGCCTCTTTCGCTGCCAGGTGGGCGAACTCTTTGAGCACCTGCCAGAAGCCTCCGAGGAACGTCCATGAGCCTCAGCGCCGCCCGCTGGCACGTCATCGCCGAGTCCAACTTTGCGTGGGAACGCGAAGCGCTGGACTGGCTACGCAGCAACCTGCCCGACCGCGATGCCTGGCACGTCTGGACTAACTTTGAGTTCATCGACGACGAAGGCAAGGTCAGCGAGGTCGATGCGCTGGTGCTTTCGCCTGCCGGCCTGTTCCTGGTCGAGATCAAGAGCCGCCCTGGCGTACTGCGGGGCGATGCGCACAGCTGGACCTGGACCACCGACGGGCGCTCCAACACCTACGACAACCCGCTCGTCCTGGCAAACCGCAAAGCCAAGCGGCTGGCGAGCCTGCTCAGGCGCCAGCCCGCCATCGCCAAAGCCAAGTTCCGCCTCCCCTTTGTCGAGCCGGCGATCTTTTTGTCATCCAGCAGCCTGTCCTGCCAGCTGGAAGGCCAGGCCAGGACGGCAACCTTCCAACACGGACGGCCGGGCACTGTGGACAACCCCGGCATCGTCGGCGCCTTGGCCAATGGCATCACCAGCCGGGCGACCACGTCGGTGGACGCTGCCCAGGCGCGCGCCATCGCCCGTGGCCTGGCCGAGGCGGGCATCCGCCCCTCCAACAAGCACCGCCAGGTGGGCGACTACCGGCTGACCAAGCTGCTGACCGAGGGCGAAGGCTTTCAGGACTGGGAAGCCAGCCACGTCAGCATCGATACGGTGCACCGGCGCGTGCGCATCTACACGGTGGCCACGGCCTCCAGCCCCGAGATTCGCGCCACGCGGGTTCGGCAGGCGCGCCGTGAATTCGAGATCCTCGAAGGCATCGACCATCCCGGCATCCTGAAGGTCAAGGACTACAAGGAAACCGAACTCGGGCCCGCGCTGATCTTCGATCACGACCCGAAAGCCGTGCGGCTGGATCACCTGCTGCGCGAGCGCGGCAAAACCCTTACCGTCACCCAGCGCCTTCAGCTGGTGCGCGACATCGCGGAGACGCTCAAGTACGCGCACGCCAAGCGCCTGTATCACCGCGCCTTGGGGCCGCAAAGCATCCTCGTCCATGGACTAGACACCGGCGCGATGCACCTGCGGCTGATGAACTGGCAATTAGCCTCGCGCAACGTTGGCGACCTCTCATCGCCCTACACGGTGCACCGCACCACTGGCACAAGACACGTCGAAAACTACGTTGAAGACCCGGGGCTGATCTACTTGGCGCCCGAAACCACCCGGGCCGACCCGGCGCAGGGCCCCAGCCTCGATGTCTTCTCGCTGGGCTGCATCGCTTACTACCTCTTCAGCGGCCAGCCGCCGGCCGAGTCGGTGCTGGATCTGGCTGAAAAGCTGCGTGTCGGTCAAGGCCTGCGCCTGTCTGACACCATGGACGGCTGCGGAGCGCGGCAGCAGGAATTGATCCAGTTCGCCACTTACCCCGACCTGCTGGCGCGCTACGACTCGATCCAGGGCTTCCTTGATGACCTAGACCGGGTCGAAGATGAACTGACCACCCCGGACCCGGAAGCCACCGTCGACCCCAGCATCGCCAGCACCGGCGACCGGCTGGAGGGCGGATTCACCGTCGTCAAGCGTGTAGGTCGCGGCTCGTCCAGCGACGCCCTGCTGGTGCGCAGGGACGGCAGCGAAGATGAGCACATTCTCAAGGTGGCCTGTGACATTGCGCACAACGACCGCCTGGTTGCCGAAGGCGAAGTGCTCGCCCGTCTGCACCACCAAAACATCGTTGCCCACCGCGAAACGCTCACCGTTGCCGGCCGCACCGCCCTGCTGCTCAAGAACGCTGGCGCCAGAACGCTGGCCGAAAAGATCAAGGACGAAGGCCGACTATCGCTCGACATGTTGCAGCGCTTCGGTGAAGAGCTCATAGAAGCAGTGAACCACCTTGAGGCCGAAGGCGTTGCCCACCGCGACATCAAGCCTGAAAACATTGGCATTGCTGAAAACCGGAACCGAAAACTTCAGCTCGTTCTGTTCGACTTCTCGCTTTGCCGCACACCCGCCGACAACATCACGGCCGGCACCCACCCCTACCTTGACCCCTTTCTGTCAATGCGCCGGCCGCCGCGTTGGGATCTGTACGCCGAGCGCTTTGCGCTGGCAGTCACCCTGTATGAGATGGCGGTGGGCCAGCCCCCCGTCTGGGGCGACGGTCAAACCTCGCCGGCCATGCTGGATGCTGAAGCCAGCATCGAGAGCGATGTCTTCGACCCAGTCACCCGCGAAGGCTTCACCACCTTCTTTGCCAAGGCGCTCAGGCGAGATTACAAGGAACGATTCGACAACGCCGAAGAAGTGCTGCGCGCCTGGCGCGCCATCTTCACGGCCAGGCAAACCGTCCATCCCGGCCAAGCGGGTGACAGCGCTGCCGACAGTGGCTTTGGCGCGATAGCGCTGACCGCAACACCGCTCACCACCATGGCCGAGCTGGGCTACAGCCTGGAAGCGCAGGATGTTCTGGAACGCATGGGCATCCACAACGCGCGTGAACTGCTCGCGGTGGATCGCATCCGTTTTCGTTACCTGCGCGGTGTGGGCGACAAAATTCGTAAGGAGATTCGGCTCACAGCGAAAGATCTGGCGCGCCGTCGTCCAGACCTGACCCAGGGCCGCGCTGCAGCGCATGACACCGAAGATGCTGATGGCGCCGTCAGCATCAATGAGCTGGCTGCCCTGTTGCTGCCACGCCGCCCAGCCGGAGATGACCGCCCGGAAGAAGCCGCACTGGCCCACTACCTGGGGCTGGACGACGCCGTGAAAGCCGGTGTGTGGCCCAGCTTGGGCGACGCCGCACAAGCGGGCGAAGTGGACCGCACCACCCTTACAGGCACGCTCATCAAGGCCCGAGAACGCTGGTTAAAAACCCCCGCCTTTACCGAGCTGCGTCATCAGATCGACACGCTGCTGCGCAGCCAGGGGCAAGTCATGAGCGCTGCAGAAGGCGCTATGGCCCTGCTGGCCCTGCGCGGCTGTGCGGCGCAAGATGACGCCGAACGCTTGCGACAGGCCACCGCCGTGCTGCGCGCCGCCGTAGAAGCAGAGGCACACCTTGATAAACCCCGCTTTGAAGCCTTTGACCACGCCCCCTTCACATTGATTGCAAGCGCCGCGCCATGGGCAGAGTACGCCCGCCAGCTTGGCGCTGCGGCGGACGACTGCGCCCTGGCGGACCCATTGCTCCCCCCATCTCGCGTGCTGGAAACCTTGGGCGGGGTGCCCCTGCCCAACGCAGCCAACACAGAACTGGCTACAGGCACTACGCAACCGGCAGCCCTTGCGCCGACCCGGCTGGTCCGCCTGGCCGCTTCGGCCTCGCGCAATGCAGCCGTGTCCAGCAGGCAAGAGCTGTATCCAAGGGGTATGGCGGCGCTGCAAGCCCTAAAGCAATCACTGGGTGCGCTGGTCGGTGCCCCGCAACTGGCGCCTGTAGACATTCAAGACCGGGTTCGAGGGCGCTATCCAGAAGCAGCACCCTTACCCAGCCGGCCCGCGCTAGACCGGCTGCTGGAGGAAACCAGTGCGCCGCTAACATGGACACCAACTGCCGCAGAGGGCAAAGGCGCGTACTGCCTGAACGCCATCGGCCATGGCCAAACCGCCGGCACCACCACCCAGTTTTCGCGCTACGGCACCCTGTTGTCGGGATCACTTGAAGGTGATGCAGACCTGGCTCAGGCCGCAGCGGTGGAAGACCGCCTGGTGCGCAGTCTGCAGCAAGGCGGCATGCTCGTGCTGACCGTCCACCCGCGCATTGCGCGCCGCGCCGAGGGTGAGCTGCTTCACCGTTACGGCACACCGGGCCAACCGGCCACCGCCACACCGGCTCCGCTGCAGCGGGTCAACTTCGACGCGCTGCTGCTGGCCGCCCTGCGCGACCAGGCCAAGACGGCTGGCGTCGACTGGAACGTCGTACTTCAAGCCGACGCCGCCGACCGCGGCAGCCGCCATTGGATCAACCTGCAGCGCCTGGTTCAACGCACCTTGCCAGCGCTTCGGTCTGCACTGCTCAACAGCCCTGCGCCTGTGTTGCTGGTCAGCGCCGGCCTGCTGGCCAGGTACGACCTGATGGGCCTCATCACCGAGCTGGAAGAAAACGCTGGCCGGCCCGCCCACACCCCCAGCGTGTGGCTGCTGCTGCCTACCAGCCACCAAGGCTTGCCGGTCATCGACGGCGTGGCGGTGCCGATGGTGAACAACATTCAGAACACCCGTGCTTTGGCGTTGCCGCAAGCCTGGATCGAAAACAAACACCGCGCCAGGAACGTGGCCAATGCCAGCGCGACCCCAGGAAGAGCCACCACGTGATCAAAGCCCCCCAACTCCTTGTCGATCTCACCCGGCTGCTCAAGCGCCTGGAAGAAGACCTGCTGCGCCGCATCGACGAGGTCACTGAGCTCAAGACCAGCCTGCAAGCCGAGTGGAAAGCCGCGCGGGACGCTGACCGCACGGCCGAGACCTTCGAGACCTGGGTCGACCAGGTCATCACCCAGGCCGGCGTGCATTGGCTGCTGTCTTGCGTGTTCCTGCGCTTCATTGAAGACAACAGAATGGTCGACCGACCCTGGCTGGGTGGCACGCCTGAATCGGGTAACCTGGCGCTGGCGCGCGATCGGCACGAGGCCTACTTCCGTGCCAACCCGCTGCATAGCGACCGCGAATACCTGCTGGCTTCGTTTCGAGAGGCAGGAGCGCTGCCCGGGCTGCACACCTTCTTTGACGCGCTCCACAACCCGGTCTTCCGGCTCGGCATCAGTGGTGATGCGGCTATTGTCCTGCGCCAGTTCTGGCAGCAGGTGGACCCGAACACCGGCGCGCTGGCGCACGACTTCACCGACCCGACCTGGAACACCCGCTTCCTGGGCGACCTGTACCAGGACCTGAGCGAGGCCACCCGCAAGCGCTACGCGCTTTTGCAGACGCCCGAGTTCGTCGAAGAATTCATCCTCGACCGCACGCTGACGCCGGCCATCCGCGAGTTCGGCTACCGCACAGCGAGCTTGATCGACCCCACCTGCGGCTCAGGCCACTTTTTGCTGGGTGCATTCCACCGCTTCGTGGACGAATGGCAGCGCGCCGAGCCCTCGCGCAACCGGCGCGACATCGCCCAGAAGGCGCTGGACGCCGTGGCCGGTGTGGACCTGAACCCGTTTGCGGTCGCGATTTCGCGCTTCCGGCTGCTGGTGGCGGCGCTGCTGGCAAGCGACGTGTACCGCTTAAGCGAGGCGCCAGACTTTCGCATCCATGTGGCCATTGGCGATAGCCTGCTGCATGGCAAGCGCTTCGGCATGACCGCCACGGAGGGCATGTTTGAAGAAGCAGAGCATTACGCCGGTACGGGGTTGGCACACGCCTATGCCAGCGAGGACTTGACTGACGTGCAGCGCATCCTCGGTCGGCAGTACCAGGCGGTGGTCGGAAATCCGCCATACATTGTTGTACGTGATGCCGCACTCAATTCCGCATACCGTTCGCAATACTCAAGTTGCCACCGTCAATACTCTTTAGGCGCGCCGTTCACAGAACGATTCTTTGATCTAGCAGTCACCGGCCCCAGTGCTGAGCAGTTGGCTGGCTACGTTGGACTCATTACGACGAACAGCTTCATGAAACGCGAGTTCGGGTCTAAGCTGATCGAAGAGGTGCTTCCGCGACTCGATTTGTCGCATGTGGTTGACTGCTCAGGTGCATGGATTCCCGGGCACAACAGAGACGGAACGGCGACGGTAATGCTGTTTGGGCGCCATCGTCCGCCGATGGCGGCCAATGCTGTCCGCACGGTAATGGGAATCAGAAGCGAGCCAAGCACGCCGACCATCCCAGCACAAGGATTGGTGTGGTCAGCAATCGTTGATCAAGTTGACCGAGTTGGATCGGTAAGTGACTACATCAGCGTGTCCGATACACCGCGTCTTACTTTCGCCAAGCATCCTTGGAGCATTGGAGGCGGCGGAGCGTCTGAGCTAAAAGAACTGATTGAAGACGGAAGATCGGCGTTGAAGTCCACGGGCGCGGATCTCGGCTACTTGGTTATCACAGGCGAAGACAACAGCTTAATGTTGCCGAGTGCTGCGGTTCCGCGGCTCGGTTTTGTACAAAGCAGACCGATTGCAGAAGGCGACGTTGTTCGAGACTGGAGTGCGCCCTCAGATTTCCGAGTTTTGTGGCCTTACAGCGAAAGTGGCAAAGAGTTGCCCGAAGAACAAACTAGACAGCACGTTCACGGATTGTGGCGTTATCGCACCTCATTGAAGGAACGTCGCGCGTTTGGTCTACCCGTTGAACAAAAAGGATTGCGTTGGTGGGACTTGCGAGAGGTATATGCCAAGCGGTTAGATCGACTGCTAACAATCACATTTGGCGAGATAACGTCTCACAACCATTTTGTGCTGGACAGGGTTGGCAGGGTTTTCAACCGAACCGCGCCAGTCATCAAGCTGCCAGTTGGTTCAAGTGAAGATGATCATCTAGGCCTTTTGGGTCTCTTGAATTCCTCAGTGGCTTGCATCTGGTTAAAACAGGTTTGCTTTCCCAAAGACGGCCAGGGACAGATGTGGGAAGAGCGTTTCGCATTCAACGCCACCAACGTCGCCGAGTTCCCTTTGAGCAAGGGCCGGCCGTTGGCCAGTGCGAGCCGCATGGACGCGCTGGTCCAACAGCTCAGCACGCTTCACCCGGCCACCTTGCTGGCCTCAAGCCCAACGCCCACCCGCGCCAGCCTCGATGCGGCACGCGCGCACGCCACACAGGTACGGCAGCACATGATTGGCGAGCAGGAGGAGCTGGATTGGCACTGCTACCGCCTCTACGAGTTGCTACCGGCCGGCGTCTCCGTCGAGGAGGTGGAGCACAGCACACCAGTTGACGTGGAGCTGGGCGAGCGAGCCTTCGAGATCGTGCTGGCCCGTCGAGTCGCCGCCGGCAAGGAAACTACCAACTGGTTCGAGCGCCATGGGTCGACACCCACCACCGAGATTCCGGCACGCTGGCTCGAAACCTATCGGCGAGTCGTGCAGCGTCGCATTGAGCTGATCGAGCGCGATCCCACGCTGCGGCTCTTGGAGCAGCCGCTCTACAAGCGGCGTTGGAATTCACCCAAGTGGGCAGACCTGGAACAGGCAGCGCTGCGCGACTAGCTGCTGGCCCGCCTGGAGTCGAAGGCGCTATGGGTTGCCAGCACCGATCAACCGCCGCAGATCAACACCACCAGCCGGCTGGCTGACACGGTCCAGCGCGACGCCGAGTTCATGCAGATCGCCGCGCTGTATGCGGGCCACGCTGACTTCGACGTGGCACAACTGGTGGCCGGCTTGGTCACGGCAGAGTCCGTTCCCTTTCTGCCTGCCCTGCGCTACGCCGACACGGGCCTTCGCAAGCGTGCGCAGTGGGAAGACACCTGGGCACTGCAGCGTCGCGAAGACAAGGGCGAGAGCGTCGGCAGCATTCCCGTCCCGCCCAAGTACAAGAAGGAAGACTTTCTAAAGGTCACGTTCTGGGACCTGCGAGGTGGGCTGGACGTACCCAAGGAGCGGTGGGTCAGTTACCCCGGTTGCGAACGCGGCGCCGATGGCAGTCTGCCCATCGCCTGGGCTGGCTGGGACCACCTGCAGCAAGCCACGGCGTTGGCTGCCTACTACTTGGAGATGAAAGAAAGCGAAGGCTGGGAGGCAGCGCGCCCGCAACCCCTGCTGGCGGGCCTGCTAGAACTGGTGCCCTGGCTGGAGCAATGGCACAACGATGTGGACCCGGTTTTTGGGGAGCGCATGGGCGCGTACTACAAGGGCTTCGTGTCCGAGGAAGCGCGCGGGCATGGATTCACGCTGGATGACTTGCGGGCCTGGAAGCCTGCCGTGACTTCGGCCAAGCGTGAGCGCAAGAAGCGTGGCACGGCCGCGTAGCGCTCTGCCATGTCTAATTTTGCTATGGACAAGGCCCTCAAATAGGTGGAATTGGGCGCGTCAGTCATGAAAAAAATGTCTGCATAGAGACAAACCCTAAGTGTCAAAGAATTTATCATGGTGATAAACTGTCCATCGAGCTTGTGGTTGATCGACCCTAGCGGGTTGATTCCCCCAGCCCCAGGAAAACATCGGCGTATTGGCGCCGGACCCCTGCTTGATTTGAGTGCTCTGCAAGGCGTTATCGCTTCAGGGGAGTTGAATTCGGCTGGTGTGTGGCCGGCAACTCGTCGATGTCAGAACAGCTTGCAGGATTACGGATGGTCTTTTGATGATGTCTTGGAGATTTTCAGTTGTTTGCTTCCGCAAGACTACAAGAACTCCGAGTGGTGCGATGTCGATGGAAATCGCACCGTACCTTGCGATGTTTATCGGATCTGTTTTGACGAAGTGCAACGAAAACGTAATCCGAACGCCTGTGAGGTGTACTTGAAGTTCTCGATCGACGACGATAACGCCCTCACATTGGTCCTAGTTCAGTCACATTTTTCATGAAAAAGTTAGAGGCTCACATGTCTACTGCCAGAAAACAAGGGGCTCCCGAAGTGCAAGCGCATAGGTCTTGCCCCTCATGCCGCAAGGGGCATCTGCACGAAGGAACGAGCGAACGTGTCTTCCACCCACACGGGAAGGCCTTGGCCGTGTCCTTGCTGACGTCGATATGTGACCAATGCGGCGCTGAGGCCACCAGCGCTGATCAGCATGACGAGAACCTGCGCCGATTGGCCGCGCGCAAAGCGCACTATGGCGAACTGCTGATGGGGGAGGAGATCCACGCACTTCGCCGCCGCTACGGCTTGACCCAACAGCAGGCGTCGCGTATCTTTGGCAAAGGAAAGATCGCATTCTCGCGTTACGAGAGCGAGACCACTTATCCGGACGAAAGCACGTCGCGCTTGTTGGCATTGGCGATTGCCAAGCCAGAGACGATCAAATGGCTGGCAGACAAGAGTGGTGTCAATGTGCCGCTCTGGCAGGAGCGCTTTGGGGATGAACAGCGCGTCAAACTGAGAGCCCTTACTAGGCCCACCGCACCGGCCAAAAAACAACGTTTTGATTATCACTCTCCTAGCGACACACCACATGCTCCAGCGCACTGGCGCAGCATCTCCCAGACGAAAACACAAGTCGTTCGCACAATGACTGTCGCGACTTGGGTCTCTGAGGAGATGGCTGCGTGACGCCGAGCCCCATTCAGCTGCTACAGCTGTACTTCAAGCATGTTCGTGTCGAGATCGATCCTGACCATATCCCGCTGGAGCCGCCGAATCCGCTGACTTCGGTATTCCTCTTTGACGGGATCAGCATCCAGACGGAGTTCGGAATCGGAGAGGCCGAACCGGATCACGAGCGCGGACACATGTTCCTGACGACGCTGCGCGTTATCGTCGACAACAAGTCTCTTCCGAAGGTTAAGGACCAGAAGTTTTCGCCGTACAAGATTGACGTCGCGATTGATGGTGTCGTTGCGATACCCAAGGGCGCCGAGAAACTGGCGCCGCCGGAAGAACTGGCTGCGGTGAATGGAGCGGCGCTCCTATGGTCAGCCGTTCGAGAGCAAGTGCTCTCATTGACCGCTCGCATGCCGGCTGGGTCTGTCATGCTGCCGACCGTTCACTTTCACGACCTCAAGCAAAAGACACCTGAGCTTGCTGATCAGGCCGCTGGCGCGCAGGCGGAACAAACGGATGCAGAGAAGCCAAAGCGTCCATCTCTGAAGCGTATCCGGTGAACGAGACGGGGATGCGCCTCGCACGCGGCTGTTTGAAGTCTCCTCACTGACTAGCATCAGCACTGGCCGCCTAGGAATAAACAGGATGTTCGACCGCAACGCCCCTTTCAACGACTTGCCCCCGCTGCCACCGACTGCAGAGTTGGAGAGCAAGGCAATCCTGAAAAAGGCCATCACCGCCAGCCGCGCACTGGCCGAACTGAAGGGTATGGCAGAGCGCATGCCCAACCAAGCGATGTTGATCGACAGCTTGGTGCTGCAAGAAGCGCGCGCATCGTCGGAGATTGAAAACATCTTGACGACGAATGACGAGCTGTTCAAGGCGGCGTCAGACGAAGCCCTGCCAGCCAGTGCCGAGGCCAAGGAGGTGCTTCGTTATCGGCAGGCACTGAACCATGGGTTTCGGCAGATCAAGGAGCGACCGCTGGCGACCGGCCTTTTCATCGAGATCGCTCAGCTGATCAAAGAAACTGATTTCAGCGTACGCCGCATGCCCGGCACGCGCATCGCCAACAGCCAGAACGAAACCATTTACACCCCGCCAGAGGGCGAGGCTGTGATTCGCGACAAGCTTCGCGAGCTTGAAAACTTTATGCATGCCGACGACGGCCTGGACGTGCTGGTGAAGATGGCGCTGGTGCACTACCAGTTTGAGGCTATCCACCCCTTTCCGGACGGTAACGGGCGTACCGGCCGGATATTGAACATCTTGTATTTGGTGGACCGGAGCCTGCTGAACCTGCCGGTGCTCTACCTGTCACGCTATGTGATTGACCACAAGGCCGCTTATCACGAAGGCCTGCGCCGCGTGACAGAAGAAGGGGCTTGGGCAGACTGGGTGCTGTACATGCTGGATGCAGTGGAGCAGACCTCATTGCGCACCCACCAGCAAATCACCGACATACTGGCGCTGATGGAGACGGTACGCGAACGGGTGCAGCGTGAAGCGCCGGCCGTGTACAGCAAGGACTTGATCGAGCAGATTTTCAGGCAACCGTACTGCAAGATTGCTTTCCTGGAACGGGCCGGCATGGGCACGCGCCAGACCTGCTCCAAGTACCTGCGCGAGCTGGAGCGGCTGGGCGTCCTGACCGGTCAAAAGATCGGCCGCGAGGTGTATTTCATCAATCAGGAGCTGTACAAGCTGCTGACGCGATAAGCCGCCCAAACCATAATTCAATGCAATACGTTAAAAATAACCATAATTTTTAACACGTTTAGTCAATATGTTCGTTTGCACAACATATCCGCCCCACGAGACGGACCATAAGAGGGAGCCCCAGCATGCCTTTGATCAAAGACTTGATCCACATCCCTGAGCGGGTGCACCAGGGCGACTTCGTCCTCCAACTGTCCAAGGGCGTCACCGAGCCCGAGCAGACGCTGCGCGACTACGTCGTCACACCGCAGTTGGTGGATGCCTTCAGCAACGCCATGGGCTTCATCCAGCAGGCGGTGCAGACCGGTGGCAGCAAGGCGGCCTACCTGCACGGCAGTTTCGGCTCGGGCAAGAGCCACTTCATGGCGGTGCTGAACCTGCTGCTGGCCGGCAACACGCAGGCTCGCGCCACGCCAGAGCTGGCCGACGTCGTGGCGCGTCACAGCTGGACTGAAGGGCGCAAGTTCCTGCTGGTGCCGTACCACATGATCGGCGCGCGCGACATGGAGTCGGCCATCCTCGGCCAATACGCCGACTTCGTGCGCAAGAAGCACCCCAACGCGCCAGTGCCCGGCTTCTATCTCGCAGAAGGCCTGTTCAAGGATGCCCGCGACCTGCGCGCGCAGATCGGTGACGGGTCCTTCTTCACCAAGCTCAACGTTGGCGCTACCGGTGGTGGTGGCGGCGGCGGTGGTGGCGGTTGGGGCGAGTTCGACAGCGGGTGGGACGCGGTCAGCTTTGAAGCCGCCATGCTGGAGCCACCCAACGGCGAAGAGCGCTCGCGGCTGGTAGGGGACCTGATCACGCAGTTCTTCTCGGCTTACCGCACGCTGGCGGGCAGCGGGGAGTCGTTCGTATCGTTAGACGATGGCCTGAGCATCATGAGCCGCCAC
>CAMELV010000030.1 GCA_945925985.1 Comamonas sp. lk
GCAAACCGGGCGAAGGCGCTACAAAGCGCGAAAACAGCCCGTAGAGGAACAGAAAACGACGCGATTTCGCGGGATTACTCGTGAAATCTCACTATCTGAAAATTAGCCGACCGCTACTCCATTTGGTTAGCGGTTGTTCAGAGCATCCCATAGGCCTCAATGTCGTTTGGAAGGACTTGCTTAAATTGGGCAATACCAATGGCAATCACCCTGGCACCTGGGAATCTATCGGCGACTCAGTAGTAACTATGACTCCTTGATCCGATAATTACTATAAGCGTGTGACTCTGCCAAAGTCACACGCCCGGTCCGTAGCGAAGACTAAATACGTGTGAATTCCAGTGACCTATTACTGGAATCAAGGAGAAATTCACATGATCAAAATCCAAGCCAACCCCCAAGTCTTAGAAGCCCTCAGCCAGGCTTTTCCGTCCCCTGCATACAACGCAGCAAGAGCACTGGATAAATACATTGCCGTGCTGGAACGGTTGATATTTGCATCAATGCAAGTGCCACGCACCCCTGAGCAGTCCAAGCTGAACCTTTACGCCATTTCACTCCAAAAACTTGCGAACTTAGGAGGGCAGATCGGGCCCAAGAAGGTACGGTTACACAAATGGCTGAGAGACAGCCAATTGGAATTACTGCAGGTGGTGACCAAGGGCTCCAACGTCACAGGCCAACTAAGTCAAATTCGATTTAGCAAACACGCAGCAATGACCGACAGCCTAAAACCAAAAGAAACTATGCCCATAAACAATTCCCAAATAACCGAACGAGAGATTGCGGCTTACCTGACCGGTGACGCCGCTGCCAACCAAACCCTATTTGATCTTCTGTATCCTGATTACCACCAAGGCTGGACTGATGAATACATTCACAGCCAGTTCGATCCTGTCAAGGCAGATGTACGATCCCTGGAGAACTACATCGTTTGGCTAAGCCAGGATGCTCGACTGCTCAGCAAGGACAAAAAGGCCACGGCCATACGACAAGCTCGCATCGTTTTGGGCTGCTCGCAAGCATTCAATGGTTGGTATCTGCAGCGAAAAAAACCCAGTGATTTTGGTCGCATGTACTACGAGGGAGTCAGTGTCCAAAACGTCAATAAGGAACTGCGCCGTGCGTTGCTGGGCAACTGCTGGGAATACGACATCCGCAGCAGCGTGATTACTTGGAAGATGGGATTTGCCACCAGTTACCTGGCCCAAGCGTCCGGCGAAAGAAACATCCGCGCCGCATTCCCAGCCACCTTGAACTACTTGGAGGACAAGGGTGACTTCATGCGCACCGTGAGGCTGTATGTTTTTCGAGACCACAGCCGGGACGCCGCAAACTTTCAGATCAAGTTGCTCAAGCAGGCATTCACCGCCATGAGCTTTGGCGCAAGGCTGTCTACCCATGGATGGCAGGATAACGCAGGCCAATGGAACAATCCCGCCTTGGTGGTGATCCTCAAAAACCAGGAAGAGCGCAATCGCTTTTTCAATGACGTTACGGTACGGGCTTTCATCCGAGAGCAAAACACGTTGGATAACTACCTGTTCGATCAGTTCAGGCGCCACCATCCAGACTTACTCAAATTGCCCTGCCTACAAACTCAAAGTGGTAGGGTCAGCAAAGCCAAGGTGCTGGCTTATCTATACCAGCATGGAGAAACGCATGTGATGGACATTGTCCGGGCCACGGCAGCAGCTCATGGCCGAACGCCGATTGCCAATGTTCATGACGCCATATTTTTCAGGCAAAGGTTAAGCGCTGAACTTAAAGCAGAAATCGAGTGGCAGATGCGTGCCCAAACCGGAAACGCCTACTGGTACTTGACGCCCAAAGAGCTGCACCGGTACGAATCCAGGCATCTAGATGTATGCGCTGAAGAAGCTGCTCACCGGCAAAGGATTGCTGCAGAACATGAACGCGCAGTGAACTATCAGCCTCAAGGCAATGCAGAATTTGCGATTGCATTGGCTTGACCTGGTCTGTCAACCGGTGTCCGTTCAGACCGATAGGTTACCAATGGCACCCGGTTGCCCAGGTTGGTGTTCTGAACACAAAATCTCCTGTGCTTTACAACTATCTGAAAGGAAAAGCACATGTCTACAGCAGCAAACAACACCAGCAACATGCAGGGCTTGAAAGTCACAGCGGCCAAGAAAAGCCTTGTACACAACCCCCAGGCGCACCGCCGACTGAAATTGGCGAAAAAACTGTGGGAACAGATCGAACTGGCCAAAGCCCAGGCGCAGGGCAACAACTTCACTATGACCCGTTTTCGTACGGTGACCAATGCTGAGGGTATCAAGCGCAGCGTGGAAGTGCCCCGACGGGTGCGCGCCTGGTGGTGGGCCACAGATACGGGTCGCTTGGCGCTTAACCTACGCTACGGCGCAAGAGCAGTTGAATTTAGCAAGGGAAAAACTGCCGTGGAGATCGCTACGCCAGCAGAGTTAGTGCCAACCCTGGAACTGCTCAAGCGAGCAGTAGAGGCGGGAGAACTAGACGCTCAGATCGAAGCGGCCAGCATCAAACTGCGCGAAGGTTTTGGCAAGTAGGGCGGAGCGATTGGGAGGATTGGCCCATGGCACTACAACTATTTCTAGCCAGAGTCTGCATTTGCTCGGACAACCATGGCGCCATCACATTCATTCATACGGCTGTCCACGCCCCGGATTGGTTGCGAGCCAAGCAACTGCTGGAAGCCCAGTATGGGGTGGGAAAAGTAGACAGCGTTCGGGCTGCCTGATACCCCAAAAGGTAGAGACTGACTCGACCACGCCGCCAATACGCGGTCTGTGGTCGAGCGAGGTTAGGCGCTTACTTGATTACAGGAGTGGTGGCGGCAGCAGCGACGCCATCAGCTTTGGCTTTTTTGGCATGAGCAATCTTGACTTTCTTGTGCGCTGCTTTCTTACCAGGCGCTGTGGCCTCTACAGGCTTGGCATCCGTGCTAACGGGTGCTGGAGTTGCGGCAAAGGCTGCGGCGCTAAAGGCTCCAACAATCAGGGTGGCGATAAGCTTGTTCATTTGAGAGTCCTTTGAAGGTTTGGTTAACACAGCTCCAGTTGCTTGGAGTAAGTATTCAACGGGCAATGGCAGCCGCCTGTTGACCTGAGGATTCGTATAGTTTTGTAAATGTTTGGTCATGGTGGATTGGGGCAGCGGCTGTGACCAGCAGCCAAATCCTTGGGGCATAAATACCTACAAAGGAGCCCACGATGAGAGTAGAAGAATTTGCAAATGCCCAGGACCAATTGGACTTATGGAAGAAGGTCAGCGATGCCGTGTGGGCAGGGATCAATGCCCAGCGCCAGCAGCAAGCCCAATTAGCCGCGAAGACCAAGGCCAAGCCCAAAGGTCGAGCCCTGCGCAGGGGAGTGGCAGAACCCAAGCCTATAAAAGTGCCTACCCCCAAGGCAGCGCCCCGTCCTCAGCTCCAAGCTCAAAACCCAGCCCAAACAGCGGCGATCGCAAAATCGAAGGGCCAAGTAGCGCACCCGGTAGCGGCACCCATAAAACCGGGTATTACAGCAGCGCAAGCAGCCAGGACTATGGCTCTACCCAGGGTGGCGAGCACAAGGCCAGCTAGGCCAATGACTCCGCTGCAGAGGTGGCTGAACCGCAGGCCTTGGGGTGTGCCCACGCCTGCAAATATCTCTCAAATGCCGCAAACCGACGCGAAAAGCGGGCCTTTACCCGTGAAATAGTGTTAAAAAAAGTCGCAATGGCCAGACGGACGAGAGGCTATGCATAAATGGTCAGTCCATAAAAAGTCACCCCCCTGGCTCGCAAGTGTCGGGTTGACCCGACACTTGATCATCGACCCCTAACGTGCAACCGTCGGGTTTTTCTCTATGGACCTTCATAGTAAAAATTAAATGTGTAACCTTACCCATAATAAATAACGAAATAAAATAGAAATGGTGGCTCACTTCGTCAAAAAATGACTTATCTAATTGCGACATTCTGAATCAAGGACCGAGTGAGAATTTTGATTCGATTTTCATCGCACAGTCGCTCTACAGAAAATTGACCTAAAGCTCTTCCGAGCCCTATCCGTAAAGGCTTCTAGGAGTTCCACGGTAATTATTTTTGGATGGTTTTAACAGTGTGTAGGACACTGTTTTTGAGGCCTGCTGCAAGCCCCATGTTTAGTAGGTTTGTCGCATTTAGGATACATTTTTGAGTCCCCTGCGTCTACCAATTTCACCACCCGGGCGGGGAACAAGACAAAGTCAAATTATGGCACAGCGTGACTTATGCCCCCCCCACTCTAGATGAAGTCATCGGCAAAAACGCCGCTGGTCCGCTTGCAACGGTTTGGCTCTGGCGATTGCAGCGCGCGTGGCAATGTGATCCTGGGCAAGCTTGAAGGCAACATCCCTGCAGGCTGACCCCCTAGCGTGCAACTGTCGGGTATTTGGGCGGGCCTGGCGCGGCCGGCCCTTGAAGTTGACCAGGCTTTCAAAATATTGGCCCTAAAAATCCTCGATATTACGTACGAAGTTACGTACACTTCTCGCTATTGGAGAAAATTGTGAACGCACTATCTGCCAGTGAAGCAAGGGCCAATTTATATCGCCTCATGGACGAGACCGCAAGCTCGCACCAGCCTGTGCTGATCTCGGGCAAGCGAAACAATGCCGTACTGATTGCCGCAGATGATTGGAACGCAATACAAGAGACTTTGCATCTGCTGTCTGTGCCGGGTATGAGGGAGTCCATCAAGACTGGCATGTCCGAACCGCTGGATAAAAGTGCCAAGGCCTTGAAGTGGTGAACTGGTCCGTCGTCTACGCAAAACAAGCGTTGAAGGACGCGAAAAAAGTAAAGGTCGGTGAGTTAAAAGAGAAAGCGCAAGCTCTTTTGGCTGTGCTGGAGAGCGATCCGTTCCAAAACCCGCCGCCCTTTGAGAAGCTGGTGGGTGACCTTTCCGGTGCGTATTCGAGGCGGATCAACATCCAACATCGCCTCGTGTATGAAGTGTTTGCAGAGCAACGCACGGTTCGTGTCTTGCGGATGTGGACGCATTACGATTAGCGCACAAGCGTGCGCCAATACCGCGATACTGACTGAGCCTTTCAGGTGCCGAAAGACCCTCCATGAGATAGTCCATTTATGGCACAGTGTGACTTATGAACTACCCCACTCTAGATGAAGTCATCGGCAAAACGCCGCTGGTCCGCTTGCAACGGCTTGGCTCTGGTGATTGCAGCGCGCGTGGCAATGTGATCCTGGGCAAGCTCGAAGGCAACAACCCTGCGGGCTCGGTGAAAGATCGGCCTGCGCTGTCGATGATTGTCCGAGCCGAGGAGCGGGGCGACATCGAGCCTGGCGACACGCTGATCGAGGCCACCAGCGGCAACACCGGCATTGCGCTGGCCATGGCGGCGGCGATCAAGGGCTACCGGATGGTGCTGATCATGCCGGAAGACCTGTCGATCGAGCGGGCGCAGACCATGAAGGCCTTTGGTGCCGAACTGATCCTCACGCCCAAGAGCGGCGGCATGGAATCCGCCCGCGATCTGGCGCAGCACATGCAGGCTGAGGGCCGCGGCCGGGTGCTGGACCAGTTTGCTAACCCCGACAACCCGCGTATTCATTACGAGACCACCGGCCCTGAAATCTGGGCCGATACCCAGGGCCGCGTCACCCACTTTGTCAGCGCCATGGGCACCACCGGCACCATCACCGGCGTATCGCAGTTCTTGAAAGAGCAGAACCCGGCGGTGCGCATCATCGGCGTGCAGCCGGAAGACGGCTCTCGCATTCCGGGCATTCGCAAGTGGCCGCAAGCCTACCTGCCGACCATTTACAACCCCGACCATGTGGATGAGCTGATGTATGTCAACCAGGAATCTGCCGAAGACATGTGTCGCCGGTTGACGCGGGAAGAGGGCATTTTTGCCGGCATCTCTGCGGCTGGCGCCTGTTGGGTGGCGCAGCAACTGGCGCGTACTGAGTCCAATGCCACCATCGTCTTCATCGTCTGCGACCGAGGCGACCGCTATCTTTCCACCGGCGTGTTTCCCGCCTGATTGTCCTGAATGAGCTCTAATTTCAAATTCTGTCCCCAGTGCGCCACGCCGCTGGAATTTATCGCCCAGTTGGAAGACGGCGGTGAAAAAGAGCGTCTGCGCTGTGTGGCCTGCGGCTTTACCCATTGGAATAACCCGACCCCGGTGCTGGCTGCCGTGGTGGAGTACCAGGGGAAAATCCTGCTGGCCCAGAACGCGGCCTGGCCGGGCAAGAAGTTTGCACTGATCACTGGCTTTATGGAGGCCGGCGAGACGCCGCGCGGCGGCATTGAGCGGGAGATCAAGGAGGAAACCAACCTAGAAGCCACGGAGCTGAACTTGATTGGGGTCTATGATTTCCAGCGAATGAACCAGGTCATCGTCGCCTACCATGCCGTTTGTCATGGTGAGGTCAAACTGTCGCCCGAGCTGGTGGACTACCGTCTGTACGCGTTTGACGAGGTCAAGTGCTGGCCCTCAAGCACCGGCTACGCCCTGGCGGACTGGCTGCGTACTCGCGGTCATGAACCCGAGTTTGTCAACTAACAATAGCTCGAACTTTTGGAACCCGGCATGCACATCGACAAAGAGATTGACACGCGCGGCCTGAACTGCCCACTGCCCATCCTCAAGGCCAAGAAAGCCCTGGCCGACATGCAGAGCGGCCAATTGCTCAAGGTACTGTCCACCGATGCCGGCTCGGTGCGCGACTTTCAGGCCTTTGCCAAACAGACGGGCAACGAACTGCTTGAGCAACAGACCGCAGGCGCTGAGTTCACGCACGTCATGCGCCGCCGATAAGACGGCCGAGGGCCTGCCCGCCGCGCACAATCGCGTTTAATAGCGACTTATTTCATCCACTCAGACAGCTCTTATGACCGACTATCCCCACATCCAGCTTTTCATCGATGGCCACTGGCGCGACGGCGCAGTCGCCCGTAGTTTGCCGGTGCTTAACCCTGCCACTGGCGACGTGATTGGCCAGGTGGCTTGTGCTGAAACAGCCGACCTCGAAGAAGTGGCTGATGCCGCCCAGCGCGGTTTTGCGGTTTGGCGGCGCACCAGCGCGTTTGACCGCTACAAAATCATGCGCCGGGCAGCCCAATTGCTGCGTGATCGGGTCGAACGGGTGGCCAGCCTGATGACGATGGAGCAGGGAAAGCCCCTGGCCGAAGCGCGGATGGAAGTCTTGTCTGGCGCCGACATCATCGACTGGTTTGCAGAGGAAGGCCGACGCGCTTATGGCCGTGTGATCCCCGCACGCCAGCCTGACGTTTACCAACTGGTGGTCAAGGAGCCCGTGGGCCCGGTGGCGGCTTTCACACCCTGGAACTTTCCCATCAACCAGGTCGTGCGCAAGCTGTCTGCCGCATTGGCTGCCGGTTGTTCGATAGTGGTCAAGGCGCCTGAGGAAACCCCGGCTTCGCCAGCCGAACTGATTCGGGCCTTCATTGATGCGGGTGTGCCAGCAGGCAGTGTCAACCTGGTCTATGGCGACCCCGCCCATATCTCGTCGTACCTGATCGCGCACCCGGCCATCCGCAAAATCTCATTCACCGGCTCAACGCCGGTGGGCAAGCAACTGGCCGCCATGGCGGGCCAGCACATGAAGCGCATGACCATGGAGCTGGGCGGCCATGCCCCTGTTGTGATTTTTGACGATGCCGATGTGGCACTGGCCGCCAAGGTGATGGCTAGCAGCAAGTTCCGCAATGCCGGTCAGGTTTGCGTTTCTCCCACCCGGTTTTTGGTGCAAGAAGGCGTCTACAAGGACTTTGTGGCGCAATTTGTGGCGCACGCCGAGAAGCTGCAAGTGGGCAACGGCATGGATGCTGCCAGCAGCATGGGCCCATTGGCCAACCCGCGCCGGATGGCCGCCATGCAAAACCTGATTGCTGACGCGCAGCAGCAGCAGGGCCAGGTCAAGACCGGGGGTGATCGTCTGGGCAGCGCCGGCAACTTCTGGTCGCCCACCGTCATCACCGAACTGCCTGCGACCGCCCGCGCCATGAGCGAGGAGCCGTTTGGCCCGATGGCAATGATCAACCCCTTTGCCACGTTTGACGACGCAGTGCGCGAAGCCAATCGCCTGCCTTTTGGGCTGGCGGCCTACGCCTGGACGCGATCGGCGCGCACGGCGCAGCAAATTGCGGCCAGCGTCGAGACCGGCATGATCACCATCAACCACCTGGGCTTGGGCATGCCTGAGACACCGTTTGGTGGTGTCAAGGATTCTGGCTACGGCTCCGAGGGCGGCAGCGAGGCGCTAGAGGCCTATCTGAACCCTAAATTTGTCTCGCAAGCCGGCCTGAAGGATTAGCCTCCGGCTGGCGTTAACCCAGACGCGCCAGCTGATCGTTCACCTTGGCCAGTGTGGCTGCGAAATCGGCCACACGTTTGCGCTCCTGCTCGATCACCGCGGGCGGTGCCTTGGCCACAAAGGCCTCGTTGCCGAGTTTGCCCTGCGCCTTGGTGATCTCGCCGGCCAGCCGGTCGGCTTCCTTGCCCAGACGCAATTTTTCGGCGGCAAGGTCAATTTCCATGTGCAGGCAAATGCGGGCGTCACCCACCATCGCCACCGGGGCTGCTTGCGCGGCGCCGACCCAGGCCGCCTCGTCGTCAAACAGGCGCACCTCGGCCAGTTTGGCCAGGGCCTGAAGCACGGGGGCTGATTGCTGCATAAAAGCGGCTTCGTCTTCGCCCGTGGTCAGCACAAACAGCGGTAAACGGGTCGCGGGTGACACGTTCATTTCGCCGCGCAGGTTGCGGCAGGCATCCACCAACTGCTTGAGCTTGGCCACGTGGGCGATGGCTTTGAGGTCTATGCGGTCGGGCTGGCTCAGCGGGTAGCTGGCAATCGACACCGATTCGCCACCCCGACCGGCCACCGGCGCGACCTTTTGCCACAGCTCTTCGGTGATGAAGGGAATCAACGGGTGCGCCAGCCGCAGGATGGTCTCCAGGGTGCGGATCAGGGTGCGGCGGGTGGCGCGTTTTTGCGCGTCGGTGCCGGTCTGGATCTGCACCTTGGCGATCTCCAGGTACCAGTCGCAGAACTCGTTCCAGACGAACCCGTAAATGGCCCCCGCCACGTTGTCGAGCCGGTAGTCGGTAAAGCCGGTGGCCACCTCGGCCTCGACCTGTTGCAGCACCGAGCTGATCCAGCGGTCGGCCGGGCTGAACACCAGGTAGCCGTGCGCCGGGCCCCCCACCGCGCATTCCGCTTTGGTGTGCTCTTTGAGGCCGCAGTCCTGGCCTTCGCAGTTCATGAGCACGAAGCGGCTGGCGTTCCAGAGCTTGTTGCAGAAGTTGCGGTAGCCCTCGCAGCGCTTGGCGTCAAAGTTGATGCTGCGCCCCAGCGATGCCAAGGAGGCAAAGGTGAAGCGCAGCGCATCGGCGCCAAAGGCCGGGATACCCGCGGGGAATTCTTTTTCGGTGTTCTTGCGCACCTGGGGCGCGGTTTCGGGCTTGCGCAGACCCTCGGCGCGTTTGGCCAGCAGTTCGGGCAGGGCAATGCCGTCAATCAGGTCCACCGGGTCGAGCACATTGCCCTCGGACTTGCTCATCTTCTTGCCCTGGGCATCGCGCACCAGGCCGTGGATGTACACGTGGCGAAACGGCACCTGGCCGGTGAAGTGGGTGGTCATCATGATCATCCGGGCGACCCAGAAGAAGATGATGTCGTAACCGGTGACCAGCACGCTGCTGGGCAGGTAGAGGTCGTAGTCTGAGAGGCTCGCTTCGTCGCCGCTCCGGGGCGCGGCGGGTCCGGTCCGGCTCATACTCGCTGCGCTCGCCAAATCGCCGGCTCCGGGCCCGCCGTGCCCCTGCGCTGTTTGGTTGGGCCAACCCATGGTGCTGAACGGCACCAAGGCCGAGGAATACCAGGTGTCTAACACGTCGGGGTCGCGGCGAAGGGCGCCGGTGTAAGCGGCTTTTTCGGCCTGAGCCCGCGCCCCGGCTTCATCTCTTGCTACAAAAATCGTACCGTCGTCGGCATACCAGGCCGGAATCTGGTGGCCCCACCAAAGTTGGCGGCTGATGCACCAGTCCTGGATGTTGTTCATCCACTGGTTGTAGGTGTTGACCCAGTTCTCGGGCACAAAGCGCACCTGGCCGGACTGCACCGCGTCGATGGCTTTTTGCGCAATGCTCTTGCCGGTTGGGTCCTGGGGGCTGACCTGGTTCATCGCCACAAACCATTGGTCGGTCAGCATCGGCTCGATCACCTGGCCGGTGCGGGCGCAGCGCGGCACCATCAGCTTGTGTTTCTTGATCTCCACCACCAGGCCCTGGGCCTGCAGGTCAGCCACCACCTGCTTGCGGGCTACAAAGCGGTCCAGGCCCTGGTAGGCGGCTGGTGCCTGGTCGTTGATCTTGGCATCCAACGAGAGCACGCAGATCATCGGCAGGGCATGGCGCTGGCCCACGGCGTAGTCGTTGGCGTCGTGTGCCGGGGTGACCTTGACCACGCCGGTGCCAAAGGCCCGGTCCACATAAGCGTCGGCAATCACCGGAATGCTTCGGTCGCACAGCGGCAACTGGACCTGGCGGCCGATCAGGTGGGCGTAGCGTTCGTCTTCGGGGTGCACCATCACCGCCACGTCGCCCAGCAGGGTTTCCGGGCGGGTGGTGGCCACCACCAGGCCAGGCGCCGGTTCACCGTTAACCAACTGCGGTCCGTCGGCAAAGGGGTAACAGATGTGCCACAGGAAGCCGTCTTCCTCTTCGCTCTCCACTTCCAGGTCGCTCACCGCGCTCATCAGCACCGGGTCCCAGTTGACCAGGCGCTTGCCGCGGTAGATCAGGCCCTGCTCATAAAGCCGGACAAAGGTGTCGGTCACCGTGCCCGACAGTTTGGGGTCCATGGTGAAGTACTCGCGGCTCCAGTCCACGCTGTCGCCCATGCGGCGCATCTGGGTGGTGATGGTGTGGCCGCTCTTTTCTTTCCATTCCCAGACCTTGCCAACAAAGGCCTCGCGCCCCAGGTCATGCCGGCTGATGTTCTGCGCCTGAAGTTGCCGCTCCACCACGATCTGGGTGGCAATGCCCGCATGGTCGGTACCGGGCACCCACACCGTGTTGTCTCCCAGCATGCGGTGGTAGCGCGTGAGGGAATCCATGATGGTCTGGTTGAACGCGTGCCCCATGTGCAGCGTGCCAGTGACATTGGGAGGCGGTAACTGGATGGCAAAGGCGGGTGCGTCGGCGCGCGCCGTGCCACTGCCACGGTACCCTGCATGGGCGTAGTTACGCCGCTCCCACTCGGGGCCCCAATGGGCCTCCAGGGCGGCAGGCTCAAAGGATTTGGACAGGCTGTTGAGGCCGGGTTGGCTTAGTTCTTCGTTCATGGTGTCTCAGTCGGCAAGCCCACAAGTTTATTCGACCGCTGGTGCGTCCGACCTGATCGGCTGTTATCGGCCGCCTGCCACCCGAGGCCTTGATACCTTGCGCATCATCAAACTTGGTCGTCGATAGTGAAAAGCAATTTTTCGTATTGAACCTGCCAATTAGACGACCTCGGGCATCCGGGCTAAGCTCACGCAGTCTTTGGAAAGATTCTGACCAAAGCGCATGCCTTCTTTTTATTAACCTCTAGGAGATTTCCATGGCAGCACTCAAAGGCTCCAAGACGGAAGACAACCTGAAAGCCGCCTTCGCAGGCGAGTCACAGGCCAACCGCCGTTACCTGTATTTCGCGAACAAGGCCGACATTGAAGGCCAGAACGATGTGGCAGCGCTGTTTCGCTCCACCGCCGAAGGCGAAACCGGCCACGCCCACGGTCACCTCGAGTGGCTTGAGCAGTGCGGTGACCCGGCAACTGGTCTGCCGATCGGCGCGACCCGTGACAACCTGAAAGCCGCAGTGGCTGGCGAAACCCATGAGTACACCGACATGTACCCAGGCATGGCCAAAACCGCGCGCGACGAAGGCCACGATGAGATCGCCGACTGGTTTGAGACCCTGGCCAAGGCTGAGCGCTCACACGCCAACCGCTACGCCAAGGCGCTGGCCGAACTCGTGGATTGATTTCTCCGAGTGATGTGTGTTGGGCGTTGCTCGCAGCGCCCAATGCACAGCCCTTGTTTCTGACGACTCCCCCTGAAAGACCCCCATGGCACGCGAAGGCAACCTCGACGCACCCACCCGGTACCCGCTCGACTGGAAAAACCCCGACTTCTATAACGAAGATCTGGCGCTCAAAGAGATGGAGCGCATTTTTGACATCTGCCACGGTTGCCGCCGTTGCGTCAGCCTGTGCGGATCCTTCCCCACACTGTTTGACCTGGTCGATGAGAGCAAGACCATGGAGGTCGACGGCGTTGACAAAAAAGACTACTGGAAGGTGGTCGACCAGTGCTACCTGTGTGACCTGTGCTACCTGACCAAGTGCCCCTATGTGCCGCCGCACGAGTGGAACCTGGATTTCCCCCACACCATGCTGCGCGCCAAGGCGATCAAGTTCCAGAAGGGCGAGGTCGGCACCGCCGAGAAGCTGTTGGCCTCGACCGACGTACACGGCTCCTTTGCCGGCATTCCGATCGTTTCGCAGGCCGTCAACGCCGTGAACACCACCAAGGCCGCGCGTAGCCTGATGGAAAACGTGGCCGGCGTCGACAAAAACGCCTGGTTGCCAGCCCTGGCCACGCGTAAGTTCAGGTCCAGCGCGCCCAAGGCCAAAGCCACGGTGGTGCAGGACGGCGCCAAGACGCCAGGCAAGGTGGCGATTTTTGCCACTTGCTACATCAATTACAACGAGCCCGGCATTGGCCACGATCTGCTCAAGATCCTCGACCACAACGAGGTGCCCTATGTGATCGTCGAGAAGGAAAAATGCTGTGGCATGCCCAAGCTTGAACTGGGCGATCTTGAATCAGTGAACGCCAGCAAGGAGGCCAATATCCCGATGCTGGCCCGTTACGCCCGAGAGGGCTATGCGATCTTGGCCGCCGTGCCGAGTTGCGCCCTGATGTTCAAGCAGGAAATCCCGCTGATGTACCCTGAAGACGCTGAGGTGCAGTTGGTCAAGGACGCGGTTTGGGACCCGTTTCAGTACCTGATGCAGCGCAAGCGCGACGGCCTGCTCAAGACCGAGTTCAACACGCCGCTTGGCAATGTCAGCTACCAGATTCCCTGTCATGGCCGGGTGCAGAATATCGGTAAAAAGACTGAGGAAATGCTGAAGATGATTCCCGGGACCACCATCAACACGGTGGAGCGTTGCTCGGGCCATGCCGGGACCTTTGGCGTGAAAAAGGCTTTTCATCAGCAGGCCATGAAGATCGGCAAGCCGGTGTTCAAGGCCATGGCCACCATGAAAGACGGCAGCAATCCGGATTACATCAGCTCCGACTGCCCCTTGGGCGGCCACCACATCGCCCAGGGCTTTGAAGTCAACGGCCTGGGCGCGCCGGAACTGCAGCACCCCCTGTCGCTGGTGCGCCAGGCTTACGGATTGAAATGAGGACACCATGCAATTGAACGGACACATCACCCCGGACAGCCTGATGTCGCTGGAGGCTTACACCAAATACCGCAAGGCCAACAAGCCTGCCATCATCGCCCACCGCAAACTCCGCAGCGTGACATTGGGCGAACACATCAACCTGCAGTTTGAGAGCGAAACCACCATCCGCTACCAGATCCAGGAGATGTTGCGCATCGAAAAGGTGTTTGAAGAAGAGGGCATCTTGCAGGAGATTGACGCCTACGCCCCACTGGTGCCGGACGGCAGCAACTGGAAAGCCACCATGATGATCGAGTACCCTGACGTCAACGAGCGCAAGCGCGAGCTGGCGCGACTGATCGGCGTGGAAGACCACATGTTTGTCGAGGTGGAGGGCCAGCCACGTGTCTATGCCATCGCCGATGAAGACCTGGACCGCGAAAACGACGAAAAGACCTCGGCGGTGCACTTTGTACGCTTTGAGCTGACGTCGGCCATGTGTTCAGCGGTCAAGGCGGGTGCGGCGGTCAAACTGGGCTGCGATCACACCAATTACCCGGCGCACATTGCCATCGCGCCAGAGACGCTGGCCTCGCTGGCGGGTGATTTGCGCTAAGCCTGCTGCCCCCCGCTCGATAATAAAGGCTTCGCAAGAAGCCTTCTCTTTTTTGGAAACGTCCCTTCCATGCTGTTTCTACTGTCCCCCGCCAAGTCGCTCGATTACGAGACGCCGCTGCGCGAGCTGCCGCACACGCCGCCCTTGTTTGTGCCGCAATCGGCTGAGCTGATCGACCAGCTGCGCCAGCAGTCGCCGCAGCAGATCGCCGAGCTCATGAGCCTGAGTGACAACCTGGCCGGGCTTAATGTGGCGCGCTACCAGGCGTGGCGCCGCAAGGCAACGGGAAAAAATGCCAGGCAGGCGGTGTTGGCCTTCAATGGCGATGTGTACGAGGGGCTTGACGCCCGCAGCCTGGGCGATGAGGACCTGGCCTGGCTGCAAGACCACCTGTGCATCCTGAGCGGCCTGTACGGCGTGCTGCGCCCGCTGGACCTGATGCAGCCCTACCGGCTGGAGATGGGCACCCGGCTGGCCAATGCCCGTGGCAAAGACCTGTACCAGTTCTGGTACGCCGAGGTTTCGGCCTACCTGAACCGTCGCCTCAAGGCTGACGCGGCGCCAGTGGTGGTGAACCTGGCCTCGCAAGAGTATTTCAAGGCGGTGAACCTGAAAGCGCTCAAGGCCCCGGTGGTGGCGTGCGTGTTTGAGGAGTACAGAGGCGGCCAGTACAAGATCATCAGCTTCATGGCCAAACGGGCACGCGGCCTGATGGTGCGTTATGCCGTCAGCCAGCGGCTGATGACAGCGGCGGGCTTGCAGGGTTTTGCTGCAGAGGGCTATGCCTTTGCCGCGGGTGCCTCAGAGCCCCAGCGGCTGGTGTTTCGGCGTGGCCGGGACGGCCTGTAACATTTAGGGTCAAATTGGCCTCTAGCCCCCGTACCATATTAGGTTATAGCTATGAAAATAGTAGCAAATGGTGTGCAGATTGAGGTTGAGGACAGTGGCCCCGGCGCAGCCGGTGAACGGCGCCCGGCGGTGCTGCTGATCATGGGCTTGGGCATGCAACTGGTGGCTTGGCCGCCCGAGCTGGTGCAGGGGCTGGTCGAGGCGGGCTACCGCGTGATCCGGCATGACAACCGTGACGTGGGCCTCAGCCAGCGCATGGACACGCATGGCAAACCGAATTTGCTTTGGGCGGGCCTTCAGCACAAGCTGGGTTTTGCGCCCACCCCGCCCTACACCCTGGCCGACATGGCGGCCGATGCCCTTGGCGTACTCGACGCGCTGGGGGTGCCGCAGGCCCACGTGGTCGGCATGAGTATGGGTGGGATGATTGCGCAACGGCTGGCGTTGGCGGCGCCAAGCCGGGTGCTGAGCCTGACCAGCGTCATGAGCAGCAGCGGCGCGCCCGGCTTGCCGCAGGCCCGCCCAGAGGTGATGGCGGCCTTGCTGCGCCGCCCCTCAGGGCGTGACCGGCAGGCGGTGGTGGACCACTATGTGATGCTTTTCAGGGTCATTGGCAGCCCAGGGTTTGTGACCCCTGAGCCCCAATTGCGCCAGCGCATCGCCCAAGCGGTCGAGCGCGGCTTCTACCCGGTGGGCACCCTCCGCCAGATGCTGGCCGTGATGGCTGACAGCGCACGCGCAGCCCAGTTGGCGCAGATCAGCGTGCCAACCCTGGTCTTTCACGGTCACGACGACCCCTTGCTGCCCTACGCTTGCGGCGAAGACACGGCTCGGCGTATTCCCGGCGCCCGCCTGATCGGCGTGGCCGGCATGGGCCACGACTTGCCCGGGCCGGTGGTAGACCGCTTGCTGGCTGCACTCTTTCCCCACTTCAAGACCGCATGAACACCGCACATGAATCACAGCTGGGTAAAAATTCAGCTTACGTCGATCAGTACGCGCCGGAGTTGCTCTACCCGATCCCGCGTGCCGCCAAGCGTCTTGAACTGGGCCTGACCAACACCCTGCCTTTTCTCGGTGCTGACATGTGGACCGCCTTCGAGCTCAGCTGGTTGGGACCGCGCGGCAAGCCGCAGCTGGCGCTGGCGCACATCACCGTGCCCTGTGAATCTACCCACATCATTGAGAGCAAGTCGCTCAAGCGCTACCTCAACAGCTTCAACAACACCGTGTTTGCTGATGCCGCTGCCGTGCTGGCTCGCCTGCGTGCCGATCTGACCGAGGCGGCCTGGCGCGGCGGCGTGGTGCAGTCGTCGGTGGGCGTGCGGCTGCTCGATTCAGAGCTGTTTGACCGCGAGCCGGTGCAGGAGCTTGACGGTCTTAGTCTGGACCGGCTTGACGTGGCGTGCCGCCAGTACACCCCTGCACCTGAGTTGCTGCGGACGGCGGCCGACGAGCCGCCAGTGACCGAAGTGCTGACCAGCCGCCTGCTCAAGAGCAATTGCCTGGTGACCGGTCAGCCTGACTGGGGCAGTGTGCAGATCCGCTACAGCGGTGCCGCCATCGACCAGGAGGGCTTGCTGCAGTACCTGGTGAGTTTTCGCAACCACCACGAGTTTCACGAGCAGTGCGTGGAGCGCATTTTCATGGACCTCTGGCAGCGCTGCCAACCGCACAAACTGGCGGTGTATGCCCGCTACACCCGTCGCGGTGGGCTTGACATCAACCCGTTTCGCACCAGCTACGCACAGGCGCTGCCGGCCAATGTGAGAACGGCGCGGCAGTAGCCGCGCTCAGCCGTGCGGGGTACTCGCCGATCAAGGCAGGTGGAACACCTGCACTGCGCGCGCCAGCGTGACGGCGCTGCCGCTTAAGCCGTCGGCCGAGGCAGCTGACTGCTCGACCAGCGCCGCATTTTGCTGGGTGACCGTGTCAAGCTGGGTCACCGCCTCATTGACCTGGGCAATGCCGATCGCCTGCTCGTGGGTGGCGTTGGTGATCTGCCGGATCAGGGCGCCGACGTCACGCACCGATCGCACCACTTCGTCAATGGTCTCACCCGCGTGCTTCATCTGCTGCGTGCCCTCAGCGATTTGCTCGGCCGACTGGGCAATCAGGTCCCGGATCTCCTTGGCCGCCACACCGCTGCGCTGGGCCAGGGCCCGCACCTCAGAGGCCACCACGGCGAAGCCGCGCCCCTGTTCTCCTGCGCGCGCGGCTTCCACTGCGGCATTTAGAGCCAAGATATTGGTCTGGAATGCAATGCCCTCGATCACGCCGATGATCTCGCGGACCTTGGACGACGACTGGTCGATGGCGCGCATGGCCTCGCCCACCTTGTGCACGGCGTCACCGCCGCGGGTCACCAGGTTGGTGCTGGCGTCGCTTTCCGTGGCCACCTGGGCGGCGGTCGTCGCTGTTTGCTTGACCGTGCTGGACAGTTCTTCCATGGAGGCCGCAGTTTCCTGAAGGCTGCTGGCCTGTGATTCGGTTCGTGCTGACAGGTCGAGCCCACCGGCCGCAATCTCTGCGGCAGATTGGGTAAAGGTTTCAATTTCGCCCCTGACGTCGCCGACCACAGCCTGAAGGTTGATTTGAATCTGACGCAGACTGCGTACCAGCGAGTCCATCGGCGGCGCAAAGTCGGAGGCTACCGAGGTGGTGAGGTTGCAGCCGGCCAGATCATCGGCAAAATGCTCGGCAGCTTTGATGGCCCGGCCAAAGCTTTGGCTGAACCAAGCCAGCACTAGCCCAGCCCCAAGCACCAGGCTAGCGAACTGCAGCCCAAGCTGCTGGAGCCCTTGAAGATGAACGCCGGTCAACGCCAACATCTGCGGCACCATACCCAGAAAGACCACACCGAGCAGGCCTACGCCCAGTCGGGCAGTGAGCGTGATGCGACGCAGCCAGCCGTACAGACCACGCAATCCGGTGTAGCGCACTTCGCCAGAGCGAAGCACAAAAGCCGGGCTTTTTTGTCCTGATTCCCGGGATGCGCGCATCTGGGCATACAAGGTCTCAGCCGCCCGCACCTGCTCCCGAGTCGGCTTGATGCGCACCGACATGTAGCCTTTGGGCTTGCCGTTCTCCAGAATTGGGGTGACATTGGCCTGCACCCAGTAGTGGTCACCGTTTTTACGCCGGTTTTTGACCATGCCGGTCCAGGGCCGGCCACGGCCTATGGTTTGCCACATGTCCTTGTAGGCCTCGGGCGGCATGTCGGGGTGGCGCACCAGGTTATGGCTTTGCCCGATCAATTCTTCATAAGTGAAGCCGCTGACGGCCACAAAAGCGTGGTTGCAGTGTGTAATGTTGCCTCTGGTGTCGGTGGTGGACACCAGCATCTGGTCTGAAGGGTAATCAAAGTCCTGCTGAGTGACAGGTAGATTCATGCGCATAGGACGTCCTTCTCGAAATTCTGATAGGAGCCAAACCAGCATCTTAAGTGAGTGGCGGGCTCTGATACGGATCAATTTGCGGTCAGTTTGACCCGTTGATCTCGGTGGACGGCGCTTTAGATCAAGTCACGAAAGCCCTGCAGGGGTGCCAGAGCCGGGAACTCTGTCGGTTTTTTGGTCTTCAGGGCCTCCACGGCGCCGCGCACATGGGCGTTGCTCCAGATCGCGCCCTGCAGCCAGCCCATCTGTCGCAGCGAGTCTTCCACCGAATGATCACGTGCGTAATGCACGGCTTGCTTGGTGCCCCAGATCGCGACGGGCGGCTTAACCGCAATTTCGCGGGCGCACTGCAGCGCGGCGGCCAGAGTCGCCTCGGGCGTGTCAAACACCTCGTTCACCAAACCGTAGCCCTGCGCCCGTGCAGCGCCCAGGCGCCGACCGGTGTAGGCCAACTCCTTCACCACGGCCAGCGGCATCAGTTTGGGCAGCCGCTGCAAAGTGCCGACATCAGCCACCATGCCGATGTTGATCTCTTGAATGCAGAAAAACGCGTCTGCCGTGGCGTATCGGATGCAGCAGGCGGTCACCATGTCCACCGCGCCGCCAATGCAGCCGCCTTGGATGGCCACGATCACCGGCATGCGCAGGGCTTCCAACTTGCTGAACGTGGCCTGCATGTCCGTCAGCACATCAAAGATGGCGGCGCGCCCCTCAGGGCTTTGGTCGTCCATGCTGATGGCGCCGGCAAAGGTCTCCAGCGCCATGCCAGCGCTGAAATGCCGCCCCGTGCTACTGATCACCAGCGCGCGTGCCGTACCCTCTTGGTGCAACTGGGTCAGCACGGCGTCGAGCTCGCGCCAGAACAGCGGGTGCATGGTGTTGAGCTCGGCCGGCCGGTTCAGCACCAGATGGGCCACATGGTCTTCGGTGTTGAACGTGAAGCAGTGCAGGGGGGTGGTCGGGGTGTTCATGGGTGACACTGTAGTGGAAATGAGCGGCGCTCCGGCATGTCAAAACAATTGTCTGGTCCAAACATCGTCTGCTTCTGTATTTGTAGCAATAACTCCAGTATTGACGGGGCCTAGGGGCTGATTTGGCTCTAAATTTGCGGCCTTCTCCAGCCGCTGCAAGGCCCCCACGCGCACGCCCAGCAGACGAAAGCGGCGTGTCAGCGGCGCGCGTTTGAGGCACTGGCCTGCAGCGTGGCGAATGGCCTGGGCGTCGGCGGTGGGGCTGGGCAGGGTCAGGTCGCGGGTCAGGCTCTTGAAGTCTGAAAAGCGCAGCTTGATGCCGATGGTGCGGCCGACATAGCCCTTGCGTCGCAAGTCGTCGGCCACCTGCGCGCACAGCCGGGTGAAGATGTCCCCCAGCTCGACTCGGTCATGCACGGCGTGCAGGTCGCGCTCAAAGGTGGTTTCGCGGCTCATGGACACCGGCTCGCTCTCGGTGACCACCGGTCGCTCATCGCGGCCGTGGGCAGCGGCATGCAGCCAGGCGCTGGTGCGTGGGCCAAAATGGCTGGCCAGCCAGCCTACGTCCTTTTGGGCCAGTTGGCCAATGGTCTCGATGCCCAGTCCCTTGAGTTTCTCGTCGGCTTTTGGGCCTATGCCATTGATCTTGCGGCAGGCCAGTGGCCAGATCATGTCGGCCAGGTCGGCCTCGTGCACGATGGAAATGCCCTTGGGCTTGTTGAACTCGCTGGCCATTTTGGCCAGCAACTTGTTGGGTGCCACGCCAACCGAACAGGTCAGGCCGGTCTGGTCAAAGATGCTTTTCTGGATCAGGCGCGCAAGCACGCGGCCGCCTTCGCGTTGGCCGCCAGGCACGTGGGTAAAGTCAATGTAGACCTCGTCCACGCCCCGGTCTTCCATCACTGGCGCGATCTCGGTCACGATGGCCTTGAAGGCGCGTGAGTAGTGGCGGTACTCGGCAAAGTCCACGGGCAACAAAATGGCCTGCGGACACAGCCGCGCCGCTTTCATGAGGCCCATGGCCGAGCCCACGCCAAACTGCCGTGCCGCATAGGTGGCGGTGGTGATCACGCCGCGCCCGGTGTAGCCCGCCAGTCGCGGGAAAAAATCGAGCGGGATACGGCCGAGGTCAGCCTTGGTCCAGAGCCGTTCTGGCCGTTCCTGGTTCAGCCGTGCCAGCAAATCGTCTTCGCTGCGGCGACCACCACCGATCACCACCGGCAATCCCTTGAGCTGCGGGTAGCGCAGCAGCTCAACCGACGCGTAAAACGCGTCCATGTCCAGGTGGGCGATGCGGCGGATGCTTGAACTCATGGCCGCCAAGGATAGCAAGCCGGCCTCAGGGCCCGGCCGGCCACCTTGGGCGCCTGGGCTCGGGCCGCGCCAGACTCAGTAGCTGCCTGGCAGCAGGATGCTCTCGCCTACCCGGTCGATCTGGGTATGACCACAAAAAGCCATGGTGAGGTCCAGTTCCTTGTGAATAATTTCTAAAGCCTTGGTCACGCCGGCTTCGCCCATGGCGCCCAAGCCGTACAAGAAGGCGCGACCGATGTAGGTGCCACGCGCGCCCAGGGCCCGGGCTTTGAGCACATCTTGCCCGCTGCGTATGCCGCCGTCCATGTGCACCTCGATCTGCGAACCCACAGCGTCCACGATGGCCGGCAGGGCCCCGATCGAGGACTGCGCGCCGTCGAGCTGGCGCCCGCCGTGGTTGGAGACGATCAGCGCGTCAGCACCGCTGGCCACCGCCAGCCGGGCGTCTTCCACGTCCTGGATGCCCTTGAGGATGATCTTGCCGCCCCAACGCTTCTTGATCCATTCGACGTCGCCCCAGTTCAGCGCCGGGTCAAACTGCTTGGCGGTCCATTCGCTCAATGAGCCCATGTTCTCCACCCCGCTCACATGACCGACGATGTTGCCGAACTGGCGCCGCTGGGTGCCCAGCATGCCCAGCGCCCAGCGCGGCTTGCTGGCGATGTTGATCAAGTTGGCCAGCGTCATCTTGGGTGGCGCCGACAGGCCGTTTTTGAGGTCCTTGTGGCGCTGCCCCAGAATTTGAAGGTCCAGCGTGATCACCAGCGCCGAACAGTGGGCCGCCTTGGCCCGGTCGATCAGGCGCTCAATGAAGCCGCGGTCTTTCATCACATACAGCTGAAACCAAAATGGGTGGCCGCCGGTGGCTTCGGCAATGTCTTCAATCGAGCAGATGCTCATCGTCGACAGGGTGAAGGGGATGCCAAATTTTTTGGCCGCCAGTGCCCCCAGAATCTCGCCGTCGGCATGTTGCATGCCGGTGAGGCCGGTGGGCGCAATCGCCACGGGCATCGCCACTGGCTGGCCGATCATGGTGCTGGCGGTGCTGCGGTTTTCCATGTTGACCGCCACGCGCTGGCGCAGCTTGATGCGCTGAAAGTCGCTTTCATTGGCGCGGTAGGTTGATTCGGTCCAGGCGCCCGAGTCTGCGTAGTCGTAAAACATGCGCGGCACGCGCTTTTTGGCCAATACGCGCAGGTCTTCAATATGGGTGATCACGGACATCAGGGTCTCCTTATTCTGGTTCGCATGGTAAAGCCTGCATCCAGAGTCGACGCTGAAATTTGCTGCAACTGCAATGAAAAAAAGTGAATCTCCGCAGCAGTTTTTGGTCAGTTTCGGGCTTCAGCCTGAAATTGCGTCACAACAGCCACCATGCGCGAGCGGTTTTTGCCGAAGTCATAGCGGCCCGTGAGCGAGCGGGAGCGGAACTGGATTTTTTGCCCCGCTGGGTCCAACACAAAAATCACCTCGTCCTTGAAGCCCAAAGTGGTGCGAAAAATCAACGTCAGCCGCAGCGGCCCGCTGGCCGTGAGGGTGGCCTCAGGAAAATGGGCCAGCGTGGCTTTCAGCAGAGCCAAACCGCGCGCGGCATCGCCGGTATAGACCATGGGTGCCAACCCTTCGCTGGTCGAATTCACGCAGTTGCTGGGGCTGTCGCAGGGCAGGGGCTCGGCCTCCTGCGCGATGCTTCGCAGGGGGGCCAGCAGGGTGAGCAGCAGGGTGAGCAGCAGGGTCGTCAGTTTGACGAGCCATTGGGCGTGGGGTGAGGGTCTTGGTGTCATAGCCACCACTGTAGCGCGAGACGGTTGCCCCTGAAGGCTCAGGGCGTCTGTGTGACCAAGCGCTCTGCTGGCCAGGCCCGTAAAAAACCCAGGGATTCGGCTGGCGCTGCGGCCAGCCAGTCCTTGTAATGCTGTGGCGCCAGGATCACCACCATGCGCTTTTCTTCGCCGGGCTTGTGAAACTGCTGCATCAGCGGGTGGGCGTCGGCGTTGATGGTCAGCATGGTGAAGCTGTGCACCAGTTCCCCTTGCGGCGATCGCCAGCGGGCCCACAGGCCGGCGATACCCAGCGGTTCGCCCTCGGTGCTGGCTATGCGGGTTGCTTGTGCCCGCCCGCTGCGCCAGTCGGGCTCAAAAAAGGCCTCTGCCGGGATGATGCAGTGTTGCGCGTGCTTCCAAGCATCACGAAAACTGGGTTTGACCGCCACCGTCTCGCTGCGCGCGTTGTAGGTGTGCCGAGCTATTTTGGTGTCGGCTGACCAGTGCGGCACCAGGCCAAACAGGCCGGTGAGGGCCTCCAGCGGCGGCACGGCCTCGTCACCCACGTCCGCCATCGGGTGGCGCCGGATGAAACTACCGACATAGCCTGGCCAGAGGTCTTCCCGGCCCGGGTCAGTCGGCAGGGCTACCCCGAAATGGCGGCGAAAGCGCGCCTGGTCTTTGATGCCTTGGTAGTGGCTGCACATGGCGTACGAATTAGTGCGAGATCAAGCAATAGCTTGGCAGGGCTTCAAGGTGTGTTGTGCCCTGCCGGCCCATCGGGCGAGATCTCAGCGGCCGCGTAGGCCCGCCCGCCGGCGCGCAAAGCCGAGTTGGCCCGGTTGGACTGCAGCAGTGGGTAAAAAATCTGGTGGTACCAGCGCTCTTGGCCATACAGCAGATCGTCTTGCAGGCCTACCTGTGGCGGGTAGCGCCGGGTGATGTGGGCCGTGCCAAAGATGAGATCCCAGACAAACAGCAGATTGCCAAAATTGCCCGTGTAATGGCCTATGCCGTCGGCATTGGTCAGCGCATGGTGCGCCCAATGGGTGGCCGGGGTGGAGATGGTGCGCTCCACCAGCCACATCAGCGGCCGCAGCGCGCGGATGCGGTACAGCGGCTCATCCCAACGCCAGGCACAGTGCGCCCCCATGATCACCAGCAGCTTGACCACCCCATAGGCCGCATACACCGGGCCAAAACCCAGGTAGGTCAGTACGCCGGCGATCCACAGACCCGGCATCATCAGGTAGTAAAAGAAGTTGTTGCGGTAGGTGACGCGGATGCTCATGTACCGCGCCGTGTGGTGAGCCCGGTGCAGCGGCCACAGCAACGCCGAATGAGAGGCCCGGTGCCAAAGGTACTGCGTCAGGTCGTCGCCCACCAGCAAAATGGCCACCATGCCCCACCAGGGCAGGTGCACAAGAGCATCACGGTAGCCGGGCGCTGCCCATTCCCCCAGGGCGTTGGTGCTGAGCAGGGCCAATGGTTGACAAACTGCAACCAAGCTGAGGAACATGAGGAACTCGAGCTTGGTGTCATCGGCCGTGGCTGTGACAGTGGCTTGGTAACGCCGCGTTGCCAGCTCCATGAAGATGAAGCCGGCAATGATGCAGAGCACCAATATGGTTTGCATTTGAGAGGTCATGACCGCCGGCTCCAGTGGTTTGTCGGTGTCTGACTCAGGCCAGCCGCGCCCGATGCCGCGCAATCTGCGTCTGCACCTGCGCTGGTGCCGTGCCGCCCAGGGTGTTGCGGGCGTTGAGCGAGCCGCGCAGGCTGAGCACCTCGAAGACATCGGCCTCGATCTGCGGGTGAAACTGCTGCAGGGTCGCCAGCGGCAGCTCGGACAGGTCGAGCTGCTGGGCCTGCGCCGCCTTGACGGCGTGGGCCACGGTTTCATGGGCGTCGCGAAAGGGCAGGCCTTTCTTGACCAGGTAGTCGGCGAGGTCGGTGGCGGTGGCGTAACCCTTGCGCGCCGCCTGCTCCATCGCTTCCGGGTTGACCGTGATGCCGCCGCTTTTTTGCCCGGTGGCCGGGTCATTCTGGCCGCCAATCATCTCGGCGAAGATGCGCAGCGTGTCCTTGAGCGTGTCCACGGTGTCAAACAGCGGCTCTTTGTCTTCCTGGTTGTCCTTGTTGTAGGCCAGCGGCTGGCCCTTCATCAGGGTGATCAGGCCCATCAGGTGGCCCACCACGCGACCGGTCTTGCCGCGCGCCAGCTCGGGCACGTCAGGGTTTTTCTTCTGCGGCATGATGGAGCTGCCGGTGGTGAAACGGTCGGCAATTTTGATGAAGCCGAAGTTCTGGCTCATCCACAGGATCAGCTCCTCGCTCAGGCGGCTGATGTGCACCATGCACAGGCTGGCGGCGGCGGTGAATTCAATCGCAAAGTCGCGGTCGCTCACAGCGTCTAGGCTGTTCTGGCAGACCTGCGGCTGGCCCTGCTCGTCGACCATGCCCAGCGTGCGCGCCACCCGCTCCCGGTCCAGCGGGTAGGTGGTGCCGGCCAGCGCAGCGCTGCCCAGCGGCAGGCGGTTCGTGCGCCGGCGCACGTCGGTCAGGCGCTCGGCATCGCGGCTGAACATCTCCACGTAGGCCAGCAGGTGGTGCCCAAAACTCACCGGCTGCGCCACCTGCAGGTGGGTAAAGCCGGGCAGGATCACCGCCACATGGCGCTCGGCCACGTCCACCAGCGCCAGCTGCAGCTCGCGCAGCAGGGCGTTGATCAGGTCAATTTCGCTGCGCAGCCACAGCCGCACGTCGGTGGCCACCTGGTCGTTGCGGCTGCGTCCGGTGTGCAGGCGTTTGCCCGCGTCGCCCACCAGCTGGGTCAGACGGGCCTCGATGTTCAGGTGTACGTCTTCCAGGTCCAGCTGCCAGTCGAACTGGCCGGCCTCGATCTCGGCGCTAATTTGTGCCATGCCGCGCGCAATGGCCGCCTGGTCGTCAGAGGAGAGGATGCCCTGGTGGCACAGCATCTCGGCGTGCGCCAGCGAGCCGGCAATGTCGGCCTGCCACAGCCGCTTGTCAAAAAACACGCTGGCGGTGTAGCGCTTGACCAGGTCACTCATGGGCTCGGAAAACAGCGCTGACCAAGCTTGCGATTTTTTATCAAATTGGGTTTGTGACATGCGGGGGCGGCGCGAGCAGCGCTGGACCAGGGTTGAAAGTTGTACAAGTAGATCATCAATAATGTGGATGAAGCCCACGACCTGATGCCTAACCCCCAAATTTTATCGGTCTTGCCTGACGGGCCTGCGCCCGGCTTCACTGTCCGCCCAAACGTCGCGCTGCTGTTTGACGCCTGCCATCTGGGCGTGGTCCTGCGGGCGGTGCTGTTTGTCGAGCTGGTGGCTGCGGTGGCGGCGCTGTTTGGCGCTGACACCCTGGGTAACTGGCTGACCAGGCTCAGTGTGTTGACCGCGGCTTCTGTGCCAGGTGTCTTGATTTGGCTGTTGGCCGCCTGCCGCCTGAAAACCCTGCTCGCGCGCTTGCCGCTGTGGTGGCAGCAGGCGACGGGGGTCGGCCTGGGGGCCTTGGCCGGGCTCTACGGCTGTGGCATCTTGTGGCTGGCGGGCGGTCATGACCAACTGCCCTGGCTGGCCAGTGCCGCCAGTGGCGCGCTGCTGGCGGCCTTGCTGGTGGCTGCCTTGGTCTGGCGCGCCCGTGGCCAGATCCCGGCCACCACCCAGGCCCGTTTGGGAGAACTGCAGGCGCGCATCCGGCCGCACTTTTTGTTCAATACCCTCAACACGGCGATAGCGCTGGTGCGGGCCGAACCGGCCCGGGCCGAGGCACTGCTGGAAGACCTGAGTGACCTGTTTCGCCACGCTTTGCGCGAACCCGGGCCGGCGGTGACACTGGACCAGGAGATTGCGCTGGCGCAGCGTTACCTGGCGATCGAGCAGGTGCGCTTTGGCGAGCGCTTGCGCTTGAGTTGGCAGCTCGACCCGCAGGCTGGTGTCGCCCTGCTGCCGCCACTGTTGTTGCAGCCGCTGGTGGAGAACGCAGTTCGCCATGGGGTAGAGCCCAGCGCCGCGGGTGCTGATGTCCGCATCAGCACCGAGCGCCGGGGCGAGCGCGTGGTGATCAAGGTCAGCAACACGCTGCCCGATGGTCCGGGTGCCGCCGGACAGGGCCTTGCGCTGACCAACGTCCAGGACCGACTGAAGCTGCTGCACGATGTGCAGGGCCAGTGCCGCTTTGGCCTGCGCGACAACTGGTTTGTGGTGCGGCTTGAGGTACCTGCATGAGCCGCCCGTTGACGGTGCTGGTGGTGGACGACGAGGCGCTGGCGCGGAGCCGGCTGCGCACACTGCTGGGCGACTGCAGGCAGCCAGAGGCGCACTGCTTGGGCGAGGCGGGAACTGCCGCGCAGGCGCTGGCGTGGCTACAGCACCACCCCGCGGATGTGGTGCTGGTCGACATCCACATGCCTGGCGCCGATGGCCTGAGCTTGGCCCGCGCCCTGGCCGGTTTGACAGCCTCGCCCGCTGTGGTGTTCGTCACCGCCCATGCCGAGCACGCGCTGCAGGCCTTCGAGCTTGATGCCGTGGATTACCTGACCAAGCCGGTCCGGCTGGAGCGACTCCAGTTGGCGCTACAAAAAGTAGAGCGGCTCTGTCAATCCCGACAAGGGCTAGCACCTGATTTGCTTGAAGAATCATTGACCGTGCAGTCGCGCGGTCGGCTGGAGCGGCTGCCGTTGGCGCAGGTGCTCTACCTGAAGGCCGAGCTGAAGTACCTCACCGTGGTCACAGCCACCGCCGCCCACCTGTTGGAGGGGTCGCTGAGCGAGCTGGAGCAGCGCCACGGCAACCGGTTCATCCGCATTCACCGCAATGCCCTGGTGGCGCGCTCGGCGCTGCGCGCGCTCGATAGGCACGAGGCGGGCCCCGACAGCAGTGGCTGGGCGGTGCGCCTGCACGGCCTTGACGAGGCTCTGCCAGTCTCGCGCCGGCAACTGTCCGCCGTCCGCGAGGCCTTTGGCGCCTGAGCCCTCAGGCCTGCGGCTCACCCGGTGTTGCGCAGACCGGCGGCGATGCCATTGATCGAAATGTGAATGCCGCGCTGGACCCGTTCGTCGGCCTGGCCGGCGCGGTAGCGGCGCACCAGCTCCACCTGCAGGTGGTGCAGCGGGTCAATGTAGGGAAAACGGTGGCGGATCGAGCGCTGCAGGGCGGTGTTGCTGGCCAGACGCTGGCGCTCACCGGTGATCTGGCCCAGCGCCGTCACCGTGCGGTGCCATTCGGCCTCGATCATGCCGAAAATCTTTTTTCGCAGGCGCGCGTCGGTCACCAGCTCGGCATAACGTGAGGCCAGGGCCAGGTCGCTCTTGGCGATCACCATGTCCATATTGGACAGCAGGGTTTTGAAGAATGGCCATTGACGCTGCATTTGCTGAAGCAGCGCCAAACGTTCTTTTTGCAACTTGGCGCCATCGGCGCGCAGGAACTGCTCTACCGCCGAACCAAAGCCGTACCAGCCCGGCAGCGTCAGCCGGCACTGGCCCCAGCTGAAACCCCAGGGAATGGCCCTTAGGTCTTCGATCCGCTGGCTCGGCTTGCGCGAGGCCGGACGCGAGCCGATGTTGAGCTCGGCAATTTCGCGGATCGGGGTGGAATCGAAAAAATACTCGGTAAAGCCCGGCGTGTCATAGACCAGTTGGCGGTAGGCCGCCATGCTGCTGGCCGAGAGCTCGGCGGCGGCCTTGAGAAAGGGCGCGCTGGCGGGCTTGGTCGGCTGCAGCAGGGTCGCCTCCAGGGTGGCTGCGACCAGGGTTTCCAGGTTGCGTCGGCCGATCTCGGGGTTGGCGTATTTAGAGCCAATCACCTCGCCCTGTTCGGTCAGCCGAATCTGGCCCCTCACCGTGCCGGGGGGCTGGGCCAGGATGGCCTGGTAACTGGGGCCACCGCCGCGCCCGACCGTGCCGCCGCGGCCGTGGAACATGCGCAGACGTATACCGCCCTCGGTGGCGCCGCCGTTGAGTTCGTCAAACAGGGCCACCAGGGCGATTTCAGCCCGGTAGAGCGCCCAGTTGCTGGTGAAAATGCCGCCGTCCTTGTTGCTGTCGGAGTAGCCCAGCATGATGTCTTGCTCCGCGCCACTGCGTCGCACCATGGCCTGCACGCCGGGCAGGGTATAAAACTCGCGCATGATGGGCGCGGCATTACGCAGGTCGTCAATGGTCTCAAACAATGGCACCACAATCAGATCGTTGCTGGCGCTGCCCTGGGCGCCGTCGGCCAGCAGCCCGCGCATCAGCCCGGCCTCTTTTTGCAGTAGCAGCACTTCCAGCAGGTCGCTCACGGTCTCGGTGTGGCTGATGATGTAGTGGCGGATCGCCTGGGCACCAAAGTCCTGTCGCAGTAGCCGTGCGGTCTCGAAAATGGCCAGTTCACTCAGTGTGTGCTCGGAATAGCTGACCCCAGGCACCCGAAGCGGCCGCGCATCGCGCAATTGCTGCATCAGGACGCTGCATTTGGCCGCCTCTTCAAGCTGGGCGTAGCCGCTCTCCAACTGGGCTTGAGCCAGCAGCTCGGCCACCACCAGCTCGTGCTTGTCCGAGCTCTGACGCAGGTCGACTGTGGCCAGATGAAAGCCAAAGACCTCGACTGCCCGGATCAGTGGCTGCAGCCGTTGCACCGTCAAGGCAGCGCCATGGTGCGACTTCAGCGAGGCTTCGATGGTGCGCAAATCGACCAGAAAGTCGGCCGCACTGGCATAGGCGTTTTGGGGCGCTACGGCGTGGCGCGCTGCGTCGCCGCCGGTCAGCGCCTTGAGCGAGGCGGCCAAGCGGGCGTACATGCCCGTCAGGGCCCGGCGGTAGGGTTCATCCTGCCGGTGGGCGTTGGTGTCCGGGGAGCGCTCGGCCAGCGCCTGCATGGCAGGGGCGCACTGGACCAGCATGGCTGAGATCGAGAGTTCCCCGCCCAGGTAATGCACCTCGGTCAGGTAGTGGCGCAGCGCCACTTCGGCCTGGCGACGCAGCGCGTGCATCAGGGTCTGGGCATTGACATTGGGGTTGCCGTCGCGGTCACCGCCAATCCACTGGCCCATGCGTAAAAAACTGTGCACCGGCTGCTGCCCGAGCTCGCGCTCCAGGTCAGCGTAGAGTCGCGGAATCTCGCGCAAAAAGGTGGTCTCGTAGTAGCTCAGGGCGTTTTCCACCTCGTCGGCCACGGTGAGCTTTGTGAAACGCAGCAGCCGGGTTTGCCACAGTTGCAGCACGCGGGCCCGTATTTGGGCCTCGTTGGCGCTCAGTTCACGCGGGCTCAAGGCGTCCTTGCGGGCGTTGCTGGCGGAAGCCTTGGCCCGGATGTCGTCGCGCGCACTCAAGAGCTGGGCAATGTCGCGTTCGGCGTCCAGAATGCTTTTACGCTGGACTTCGGTTGGGTGGGCGGTCAGCACCGGCGACACAAAGCTGGTTGCCAGCGTCTGCGCGATGGTCTTGGTGGAAATACCCGCCCAGCGTAGCCGGGCCAGGGCGACGTCGATGCTGCCCTCCTGGGTGTCACCGGCGCGCTCGTGGATGGCGCGGCGGCGGATATGGTGCCGGTCTTCTGCCAGGTTGGCCAGATGGCTGAAATAAGTGAACGCCCGGATCACGCTCACGGTCTGGTCGCCGCTCAGGCCCTTAAGCAGCTTTTTCAGGGCCCGGTCGGCGTCGTGGTCGGCATCGCGCCGGAACGCCACCGACAGCTTGCGAATCTGCTCGATCAGCTCAAACGCGGGTTCTCCTTCTTGTTCCCGGATCACGTCGCCCAAAATTCGCCCCAGCAGCCGGATGTCTTCAACCAGGGGTCTTTCATTGTCCTTGCTCCTGGCAGATGGTGAGCGCTCAGAGGGGGCAGGGGAGGCAGGTTTGTTCATGGCGGGGGTTAGCAAGAGGCGGACCATGCTAGCATCGTCCGACCTTTAAAAATTACACATCGGGTACGAATTTGGGCCACCTCGCATGAGCATTTTGACCATCGCAACAAGAGAAAGCCGCTTGGCTTTATGGCAGGCCGAGCATGTGCGCGACCGGCTGGTCGGGCTTGGCCACCAGGTCAGCTTGCTGGGCATGACCACCCGCGGCGACCAGATCCTTGACCGCTCCCTCAGCAAGGTTGGCGGCAAGGGCCTGTTCGTGAAAGAGCTTGAGGTGGCGCTCGAGGAGGGACGAGCCAATTTGGCGGTGCATTCGCTCAAAGACGTGCCGATGGAGTTGCCCGAAGGTTTTCAACTGGCCTGCGTCATGGCCCGTGAAGATCCGCACGATGCCTTGGTCTCCAACCGCTATGCCAGCTTGGACGAGCTGCCATTGGGCGCCGTGGTCGGCACCTCCAGCTTGCGGCGCATGGCGCTGCTGCGCGCCTTGAGGCCAGATTTGCGGATTGAACCGCTGCGGGGCAACCTAGACACCCGTTTGCGCAAACTCGACGACGGCGGTTTCGATGCCATCGTGCTGGCGGCAGCCGGTCTCAAACGTCTTGGGCTGGCCGGGCGCATACGCGCAAGCTTTGAGCCGGACGACATGCTGCCTGCTGCGGGCCAAGGTGCGCTCGGGATCGAGGTGCGCAGTGACCGCCCTGATGTGGTCGCTGCGCTCGCCCCGCTGGCGCACGCCCGCACCTGGGCCGCGGTGACCGCCGAGCGCGCGGTCAGTCGCTGCATGGGCGGCAGTTGCTCCATGCCGCTGGCTGCCTTCGCCACCTTTGAGGGCGACCTGCTGGGCCTGCGCGCCGCCTGGGGCGACCCGGAAGGCCACCTGCCCCTGGTTCAGGTACGCGCTCAGGCCACGGTGCTTGACCTTGCTCATGCCAATGCGCTGGGCGAGCGGGTCGCAGCCGAATTGCGTGCCGGTGTATTGGCCCAGGGCGGGACGCTTGTGCTGGGCAGCGAGCAGACTGACAACGCCTGAGCCGCATGCGCGTCATCGTCACCCGGCCTCGGCGCGAAGCGCAGCGCTGGAGTCAGGATTTGGCGGCGCGGGGTATGGATGTGGTGACGTTGCCGCTGATCGAGGTGGCTGCGGTGACCGATACCGAGCCCTTGCAGCAGGCCTGGCATCAACTGGGCGGTTGGGCTGCCGTGATGTTTGTCAGTGCCAATGCTGTTGCTGCATTTTTTGCAGAAAAACCGCCTCTAGACCCCGTCCTTATTGGATCTTCAGCTATAAAAACAAGAGCATGGGTGACCGGGCCCGGGACCCGGCAGGCGCTGCTGCAAGCCGGTGTACCAGCGGCGGGCATTGATATGCCGTCACCCGAGGCCGGCCAATTTGACTCCGAGTCACTGTGGCTGGTGGTGGCCGACCAGTTGCGGGCCGGCGACCGGGTTTTGATCGTGCGTGGGGATGATGTTGAGGGCGACAGCGAGGCGCCGCCGCTTGGGGTGGTCGGCGGGTTTGGCTGTGGCGCCGAGCGCCAGACTGGCCACGGCAGAGACTGGCTGGCCACGCAATTGGCCGCGCGTTGCCTTCAAGCACAGTTTTTGGTGGCCTACCAGCGCCGTGCCCCCCGTTGGGGCCGAGCTGAGCACGATCTGGCCCGTCAGGCGGCCGATGACGGTTCGGTCTGGCTGTTCAGTAGTTCGCAAGCGGTGGCCAATCTGGGGCTGTTGATGCCTGGGCAAAGCTGGGAGCAAGCCCGTGCTGTGGCGACCCATCCGCGCATTGGTTTGGCGGCCCGGGCGGCCGGTTTTGGCCGGGTGCACGATTCACGGCCCAGCTTGCCAGACATCGTGGCCTCTATAGAATTAGCCGCATGACTGACAACGATGCGCAAAGGCCGCAAGAGGAGGGCGTTCACGCTGAGGTCAGCGCCGCCCCGACCACTGCGCGCGCGCCCATAACGCGTCGCGCGTGGAACTGGCTGGCGGCCTGCGGTGGTTTGGCCCTTCTGGCGCTGCTGGCCAATCTGTTGCTTTGGCAAAAACTCGACAATATTCAGCAGCAACTGGCGCGTCAAAGCGCCCAGACCGGCGAGCAAGCGCAAGACGCCCGTGCCAGTGCCCGACAAGCCCAGGAACTGGCGCGCGAGACGGCGGCCCGCGTTGCCGTGTTTGAGGCAAGGCTGAGCGAGATTTCGCTGCAACGCACCCAGTTGCAGGAGCTGATGCAAAGTTTGTCGCGCTCGCGCGACGAAAACCTGGTGGTTGATATCGAATCGGCAATCCGACTGGCCCAGCAGCAGGCGCAACTGACCGGCAGCGTTGAGCCTTTGTTGGCCGCGCTCCGATCGGCCGACCAGCGGGTGTTGCGCGCCGCCCAGCCCAGGCTCATCGCTTTGCAGCGCGCCATCGTGCACGACATCGAACGCATTAAGTCAGCGGCAGTGAGCGACACGCCAAGTTTGTTGGTCAAACTCGATGAGCTGGTGCGTCTGGCCGACGAACTGGTGCTGGCCAACGCGGTGGCACCGGTGGCGGCGATCGCGACCGCCAAGCGGGCACTGCCTGAAGCCAAACCCAGTTGGTGGCAGCAGGCGCTGCATTTGGTCTGGGATGAGGCCCGAACTTTGGTACGGCTGAGCCGCATCGAGGCGCCCGAGGCGGCCCTTTTGTCGCCTGAACAGTCGTTTTTCTTGCGCGAGAACTTCAAGCTCAGGCTGCTCAATGCCCGCCTGGGGCTGCTGGCGCGGCAAATGGAGTCAGCACGCGCCGACCTCGTCGCAGCCCGTTACGCCCTGGACAAGTACTTTGACCCGGCTTCGCGCAAGACCCAATCTGCGGCCGCCCTGTTGCTGCAGGTGCAACAACAACTGCAGCTGTTGCAACTGCCGCGTGTGGATGACACCCTGGCCGCCCTGGCCACGGCGGCGGCAGGTCGCTGACCATGCGCGGCGCGCTGTGGTTGTTGTCGCTGTTTGCTATCGCCGTGGCGGTGGCTTTGTTTGCGGGCGACAACCAGGGCACGATCACCCTGTTTTGGCCGCCCTATCGTCTGGACTTGTCGCTGAACCTGGTGCTGCTCTTGATAGCGCTGCTGTTCGTCACCCTGCACTTGGCCCTTCGCTCGCTGGCGGCACTGTTTGCGATGCCTGGGCATGCCAGGCGCTGGCGCATTCAGCACCAGGAGCGCTCGGTGTACGCGGCTTTGCTCGATGCCTTGTCGCATTTGGTGGCTGGGCGCTTCATCCGGGCGCGCAAGGCCGCTGAAACGGTGCTGGCCAGAGAAGATGCCATGACGCGTTTGGGTGAGACCTTGAGCTACTCGGGTCGGCTGCGCGCCCTCGCGCATTTGCTCGCGGCGGAGAGCGCGCAGTCGCTGCAGGATCGGGTTGCCCGAACCCATCATTTGCGGCTGGCGCTGGAACAGTCCACCCGGCGGGACGCGCAGGAAATGCGGGAGGGTGTCCAGTTCCGCGCGGCCCGCTGGGCGCTGGAGGACCGTGACCCCGATGCTGCACTGCAGGGCCTCGATGAGTTGCCGCTGGGTGCAGCCCGCCGAACGATTGCCCTGCGCTTGCGCTTAAAGGCTGCTCGGATGGCGCAGCAAACCCCGTTGGCGCTGGACACCGCGCGCCTACTCGCCAAACACCGCGCGTTCTCTGATTTGGCGGCGCAGGGCATTTTGCGTGGCCTCGCTCTTGAACTCCTGCAGAGCGCCCATGACCCGGAGCAACTGCAGAGCGCCTGGCTTCAGCTTGAATTGGCGGAGCGTCATTTGCCCGAGGTGGCGACTGAGGCTGCGCGCCGCCTGCTGCGACTCGGCGGCGACGTTGAACTGGCGCGCAGCTGGCTGCTACCGGTCTGGGACAGTCTGGTGGCCGAGCCATCTACCCTGGTGCCTGCGCAGCGCTTGCAGTTGATTGATGCCTTGGAGCACAGTTTTGCGCTGGCCGCAGGCGCGCCAGAACCCGCTTGGTTGAACCGGATTGAGCAGGCGCAGATGGCCAACCCGGGCGACGCGCTGCTGCAGTATCTGGCGGGGGTGACCTGCATGCGTCTGCAGCTTTGGGGCAAGGCCCAACAATTGATCAAACAGTCGCTGCCACGCCTCCAGGATGTCGGCTTGCAGCGCAACGCCTGGCGTACCCTTGCCGAACTGGCCGAGCAGCGAGGCGATGCCGCAACGGCCGCTCAGGCTCGGCGCGAAGCCGCCAAACGCTGAGGCCCGCGTCCTCCCCTGATCAAGTCTGCGAGCTGTTGGTCTCGAAGGGCAGCGTCATGTTGCGCAGATCGCGCTGCGTCTCCACCAGCACCAGCGGACCTTCATCGAGCACGGGTGGTGCCGGCCGCTGCCGCGGCACGTGGACCGGCTTTGGCTCCGCCTCGATCGCGGCTTGTACAGCAGCAATCTTGGCAGCATCCGAATTGACCCAATTCAGGCCTGAGCTTTGTGCCACTGCAGCCAGTTCGTCCAAGGGCAAGACAAAAGCCTGGACCGATGGCATGGCGGAGGTGCTGGTTGCAGCTGTTGTGGCCGGCACGACGGACACGGACACCAGGGTTGGTGCTGCGGCTGGTGACTGATCTTGCACCGGCAACGCGACCACCTCAACAACCACAGGCGCGGCGATTGCCTCCGCTACTGCTGCCTCGGCCGGCATGGCTGCCTGGACCATGACGGGTTGGTCCGCGCCGGATCCGGCACTTGGCGAGGATGCGCTCGCTGTGAAGTAAGACTTGCGCGGCTCGGCGGAGGTCTCTTCGTTGGCTGCGGCTTCCTCGCGTGCGACGGGCTCAGGGCGATCGGTGCGTTCAGCGCGGTCACTGCGCTCGCCACGCTCTGGGCGAGGCCCACGGTCACGGTCGCGGCCACGGGGGCGCCGCTCGCGCGGCTCCTGCGATCGAGTGCCGCCCTCGGCCTGCTGCTCGCCGGATTCGACGCCGGAAGTCCCGTCCGCAGCAGTCGCCACGGGCTCAACCCGCTGCGCTTCAGGCAAGGCATTGGCGTCAAGTCGGGCAGCCTCGTCCGGGCGACGGCTGCGCTCGGGTCGACGCTCGCCGCGGCTACGCTCGCCCCGGTCATTGCGCTCACCACGCTCACCACGTTCGCCATTTCGGCCCGGCCGCTCTGTGCGTGCCTCTGTGGCCGGAGCATCTGCCCCAGAAACCGGGGCCTCTGGCAGGTTAACGCCATCGTTGCCGGTTGGCTTGCCGTCGGCGTCCATGCGGTCACGCTGGCCAGGTCCGGTGCGCTCGCCCCGTCCACGTCCGCCCCGTCCGCCACGTCCTTCGCCCCGACCCTCGCCTCTACTGCCCCGGCCATCGGCGCGGGGTTCAGCCCGACCGTCAGCACGCGGTTCCCCGCGGCGTGCGCCATCCCGGCCACGGCCGTCGCGCTTGTCGTCTTTGGCGGGCTCGACTGCGGGCTGGGGTGCGGCCACCGGCTCGGCAGCAGGCGCCGGGGCAAACAGTTGCTTGACCCAGCCAAAAAAGCCTTTTTCTGCCGCTGGCGCTGGCATTGCAGGCCGCGCTACCGGTGCCGCCGCTACGGGTGCCGCCGTGGCTTGCGCCACCGGTTTGGGCGCTTCTGGTCGCGGTGCGGCAGCGGGTGCTGGTGCATCCGGCAGCACGCCCTTGATCACCGGGGTCTGCCGGTTGGTCGGTTCTTGTGACCGGCGTGTGACTGAGGTCGCGTCTTCGATCTCTTCGGCCATCTTGTAGGAGGCCTGGATGTTGTCCAGCCGAGGGTCGTCGTGCTTCAGGCGCTCGAGCTTGTAGTTCGGGGTTTCCAGTGCCTTATTGGGCACCATCAACACATTGATGCGCTGCTTGAGTTCGATCTTGGCGATTTCGGTGCGTTTTTCATTGAGCAGGAACGAGGCGACCTCAACCGGGACCTGGCACAGCACCGAGGCCGTGTTGTCCTTGAGCGACTCCTCCTGGATGATGCGCAAAATCTGCAGTGCGCTCGATTCGGTGTCGCGGATATGGCCCGCACCACCGCAACGGGGGCAGGGGATCGAGGCGCCTTCGCTCAGCGCCGGACGCAGCCGCTGGCGGCTCATTTCCATGAGGCCGAACTTGCTGATGGTGCCGAATTGCACCCGGGCGCGGTCCTGCCGCAGCGCGTCGCGCAGGCGGCTTTCCACTTCGCGCCGGTTACGGCTTTCCTCCATGTCAATGAAGTCGATCACGATCAGGCCGCCCAGGTCGCGCAGGCGCATCTGGCGTGCCACTTCGTCAGCGGCTTCCAGGTTGGTGCGCGTGGCAGTTTCTTCGATGTCGCCGCCACGGATGGCGCGCGCCGAGTTGACGTCGACCGAAACCAGGGCTTCGGTGTGGTCGATCACAATCGCGCCGCCACTGGGCAGTTGCACGGTCCGAGCGTAGGCCGACTCGATCTGGTGCTCAATCTGGAAGCGCGAGAACAGCGGTGCGTCGTCACGGTAGCGTTTGACACGGGCCGCATGCTCGGGCATGACGTGGGCCATGAACTGCTGGGCCTGGTCGTAGACGTCGTCGGTGTCGATCAGGATGTCGCCGATGTCGTGGTTAAAGTAGTCACGGATGGCGCGGATCACCAGGCTCGATTCCTGGTAGATCAAAAACGCACCCTTGCCACCCTTGGCGGCGCCGTCAATGGCGGACCAAAGCTTCAGCAGGTAGTTCAGGTCCCACTGCAACTCTGGCGCGCTGCGGCCAATGCCGGCAGTACGCGCAATGATGCTCATGCCATTGGGGTATTCGAGTTGGTCCAGCGCCTCCTTGAGGTCGGCACGGTCTTCGCCCTCGATCCGGCGTGACACCCCGCCACCACGCGGGTTGTTGGGCATCAGCACCACATAACGGCCGGCCAATGAGACAAAGGTGGTCAGTGCCGCGCCTTTGTTGCCGCGCTCTTCTTTTTCTACCTGCACCAGCAATTCCTGGCCTTCGCGGATGGCGTCCTGGATGCGGGCTTGGCTGGCAGTCACGCCAGGCTGAAAATACTGGCGTGAAATTTCCTTGAACGGTAAAAAGCCGTGGCGGTCTTCGCCGTAGTCGACAAAGCAGGCTTCGAGAGAGGGCTCGACCCGGGTCACCACCGCCTTGTAAATGTTGCCCTTGCGCTGCTCGCGCCCTTCGATCTCGATTTCGTAATCTAGCAGTTTTTGTCCATCGACAATGGCCAAGCGGCGTTCTTCAGCCTGCGTGGCGTTGATCAGCATCCGTTTCATGGGTAGCGTTCCTTCAGTTCATATGATCCAACCGGCTCATAACGAGCCATTGATACCGGAACTGACGCTTTGAACTGAGGAGGAATTGCCGGAGAACCAGAACTCAAATGAGGAGTCCGGGCGTAGGCGCGTGGAGGGGAGCAAGGAGCCTGAGTTGTGGAAGTGCTATTGCGGAAATAGCTGGCTGCGCCCACCGGGTGGACGCTGATGGCCGCCCCGCGCCAGACGACGGCGCGCATACGCGCCGCAGGCACAAGGGGTAAAGGCTCATCAACACAAACATCTTGCTTCAATCCATCCACAGACAAAAGGTCTGCGGACTTGGGGTATTCCGTATCAGTGGTTCAAGGCGTCGTCTTGACCGTATGTGGTGCAGGCCACCACAGGCAACTGGCCTGTGGTTTGCGCGCATCATGCTCGGCGGTATCGACCTGCCAGCGGGGCTGCGGATGGCGTGTGGACTAAACTCCAGACAAATCAACCACTTACAGCTCGGCGCTAGTGAAACACATTATAGGGGCCAATCCAGCTCTGACGCCGCCCCAGGCAAAAACCATGAAAGTCGACGACGAGAGCGCGGGTCAGCGGCTGGATAACTACCTCATGCGCCACCTCAAGGGCGTGCCCAAAACCCATGTCTACCGGATCATCCGAAGTGGCGAGGTGCGAGTCAACAAGGGCCGAGCCGGCGCCGATGCCCGGGTGCAAGCCGGTGACTTGGTGCGCTTGCCGCCGGTCCGGGTGTCGGAGCGCATGGCCGAGAAATCTCAGGAGATGGCCACGGTCGCCCTGGCCGCGCCAGCTCGCAGCTTTGTGGTGCTGCTTGAGGACGACCACTTAATGGCCATTGACAAACCGGCCGGCGTAGCGGTGCACGGTGGCTCGGGCGTGAGTTTTGGTGTGATCGAGCAGCTGCGCATGGCGCGGCCGCAGGCGCCGTTTTTGGAACTGGTGCACCGACTGGACCGCGAGACCAGCGGCATCCTGCTGCTGGCCAAGAAGCGTTCGGCCCTGCGCCAGTTGCAGGACCAGTTCCGTGAGCGGGAAACTGGCAAGACCTACCTCGCGCTGGTGGTCGGACAGTGGCCCGTCAATCGCAAGGTGCTGGACAAGTCGCTGCACAAGTACCTGCTGCCCGACGGCGAGCGGCGGGTGCGGGTGGTGGCCAAAGATGATCCCGACGCCATGACCGCCTTGACGCTGGTCAAGGTACGCCACATTGGCTCGGGTTTCACACTTTTGGAAGTCACGATTCGCACCGGCCGAACCCACCAGATCCGGGTGCACCTAGCCAGTGAAGGCTTTCCGATCGCCGGCGACGATAAGTACGGTGATTTTGAGCTGAACAAATCGCTCCAACGCACCTCTGCCGGCCCGCCACTCAAACGCATGTTTTTGCATGCTTGGCGGCTGCAATTTAATCACCCCCTAACTGGCGAACGTCAGACCCTGCTCGCCGAAATGCCTCCCGAACTACAAGCCTTCTCCAACCATGTTGCCCCTGTCACAGCCTGAAAAAAACGCCCGCCGCCGCCAATATGATTTGATCGCCTTTGACTGGGACGGCACTCTGTTTGATTCCACCGTCATCATTGCGCGCAGCATCCAGGCTGCGGTGCGCGATGTCGGGGGAACCGTGCCCAGTGACCAGGATGCCGCTTTTGTCATTGGCCTGGGCCTGAGGGCGGCCTTGGCCCATGCTGCGCCTGATGTGCCGGAGTCGCGTCACCCAGAGCTTGGCGAGCGCTACCGCCACCACTACATGGCTGAGCAGCACCGCATTAACCTTTTTGACGGCACCCTGGCGATGCTGACTGAGCTCAAGGTACGCCAGCATGTACTGGCAGTGGCTACGGGAAAAAGCCGCAGTGGCCTCGACATCGCGCTGCAGGCGGTCGAGTTGCGTGGCCTGTTTGATGCCTCCCGCACGGCTGACGAAACGGCCGGTAAGCCGCATCCGCGCATGCTGCACGAACTCATGGCCGAGTTCGGTGTCACGCCGGCGCGCACCCTGATGATCGGCGACACCACCCATGACCTGCAGATGGCGCGCAATGCCGGTTGCGCCAGTGTGGCTGTGAGCTATGGTGCGCACAGCCCGGAGGCTTTTGGCGCGCTCGGACCGCTGTTTGTCGCGCACTCGGTGCCGCAACTGCACCAGTGGTTGCTGCACCATGGCTGATGCCGGGCTGTGAACATGCCGAACAACGAAGCGATTGCGCTGTGCGGCTCAGGCGACTTGACGAATGGTGGCCTGGCCGTGCCGTTTGAGGTGGTGTTTGGCGGCCAGTCCTGCCGCGCCTTTGCCATTCGCTACCAGGGCCAGGTGCACGGCTACCTGAACCGCTGCGCCCATGTGGCCATGGAGATGGATTTCCAGCCCAATCGTTTCTTTGACATCAGTGGCGACTGGCTGATCTGTGCCACCCACGGCGCGCTGTACCAGCCGCAGACTGGCCAGTGCCGCAGCGGCCCTTGTCGGGGTGGCCTGATCAAAATCACCTTGTCCGAGGGTGACGGTGTCGTGCACTGGCATACTGCCCACAACCTGCAACCCCTTGAGTTTTGAATGAACGACCCTCTGAGCCCCGAGCCTGGTACCACCCCTTCTGCTGGATTCGATCCATCAAATCAGCCGCCAAACCTTGCTGGTATTGACGGTAGTGCTATGAAAAATGAAGTGAAGGTTGGACAGCCGGAAGCCCCCGGGTGGGAACGTGCCACGCTGGAAAAACTGGCTTTTGCGGCGCTGGAGGAGCAGCGGGTGGCGCGACGCTGGCGCAACGGCGTGCGCCTGGCTTGGCTTGGTTTTTTGGTCGTGGTGGCTTGGATTGGTTTTAGCCAAAATGGGCCCACTCGCGACGTGTCGCAGCCCCACACGGCGGTGGTTGAGATCAAAGGCGAGATCGCCTCAGGTGCTGAGGCCAGTGCCGACGCGATTGGCGCCTCGCTAAGGGCGGCCTTTGAGGACCAGGGCGCTTTGGCCGTGGTGCTATTGATCAATTCACCGGGGGGAAGCCCGGTCCAGGCCGGCATCATCAACGACGAGATTCGCCGCCTAAAAGCCAAGCACCAAAAGCCGGTTTATGCCGTGGTGGAAGAGTCTTGCGCCTCGGCCGCTTATTACATAGCTGTTGCCGCCGACAAGATTTTTGTCGACAAGGCCAGCATTGTGGGCAGCATTGGTGTGCTGATGGATGGCTTTGGCTTCACCGGGCTGATGGACAAGCTGGGCATTGAGCGCCGTCTGATGACCGCGGGTGAAAACAAAGGCTTTCTTGACCCGTTCAGCCCGCAGACCGACAAACAGCGGGTGTTTGCCCAATCCATGTTGGACCAAATTCATCAGCAATTCATTGCGGTGGTGCGGGCCGGCCGCGGTGCACGCCTGAAAGAAACGCCGGAGACCTTCAGCGGCCTGTTCTGGAGTGGTGAGCAGGCGGTGGCGCTCGGCCTGGCAGACCAGTTGGCAAACTTGGACTATGTGGCGCGAGAAATCGTCAAAGCCGAAGACATCGTTGATTACACGCGTCACGAAAACGTGGCCGAGCGTTTGGTCAAGCGTTTTGGTGCCTCCATCGGCGAGGCCGCGGTGCGCACCCTCGGTCACAACGCGGTGCTGCGCTGAAGGGTCTCGGTGGGCTCAGCGGCCCAGGGCAAATACCGCAGGTGTGTGCTTCTCCAGTGCCGCGCTTTGCTGGCGCCACTGTTTGACGGTGTGGCTGTTGCAATGTGCTGTGGCCAGCGTCAGGCCACTGCAGATGGCCAGCCGGGTGTTGTGCTGCAAAGTTTGTAGCAGGGCCTGCAACATGGCGGCATTGCGATAGGGCGTCTCGATGAAGAGCTGGGTCTGGCCCGTTTTGAGAGCCAGGGACTCGAGTTCGCGGATGCGTTGGGTTCGCTCTGCGGCATCCTGCGGCAGGTAGCCGACAAAGGCAAACTGCTGGCCGTTCAGACCGCTGGCCGCCAGCGCCAGCAACAGAGACACCGGCCCGACCAAGGGCACTACCGTCAAGCCCAGGTCATGGGCCGCGCGCACCACTGACGAGCCTGGGTCAGCCACCGCCGGCATACCGGCTTCACTGACCAGGCCCATATCATGGCCGGCCAGCGCTGGCGCCAGCAGGGGACGGGCGTCAAAGTTGCCCTGGTGATCGCCTTTTTTATGGACCTCGCGCGGCAATTCCTGCAACTGCAAGGCTTGCACCGGCAGCAGCAGGGGGACCAGTTCGTCCACGCGCTTGAGGTAGGCGCGGGTCGATTTGGCGTTTTCGCAAATCCAGTGGTTCAGCCGGGCCGCCACTTGCAAGGTACCCAGGGGCAGGCTGTCCTGCAACTGAGTTTGCAAATCGCAACCAAAATCGAGCGGCGCCGGCACCAGGTAAAGCTTGCCGGGCACCACTGCGCTGCCGGGGAGTGGCGCAGCACTCATGCCGCCAGCAGCCGCACACCTGCGGCAGTCAGCATGCGGCAGGTGCGAATCAGCGGCAGCCCCACCAAAGCGGTGGGGTCGTCGTTGTCGATGCGCTCCAGCAGCGCAATGCCGAGCCCTTCGCTTTTAGCGCTGCCGGCGCAGTCATAGGGGGTCTCGGCCAGCAGATAAGTCTCGATTTCGGCGTCGCTCAGATTCCGGAACAGCACCTTGACCTGTGCCAGCTCCATCTGCGCAAAGCCGCTGGCTTGGCAGACCACCGCCACCGCCGTCTGGAAGATCACGGTCTGTCCCCGCATCTGCCGTAGCTGCGCCACCGCCCGTTCATGGTTGCCTGGCTTGCCCAGCGCTTGGCCGGCCAGGTCAGCGACTTGGTCCGAACCGATCACGACATGGTCTGGAAACCGGGCCGCCACGGTCCTAGCCTTGGTCATGGCCAGGCGGCAGGCGATTTGCTGGGGCGTCTCGTTGGGCTGGGCGGTTTCGTCAACGTCGGGCGCCGACACCTCGAACGGGAGACGTAAACGGGCCAGCAACTCGCGCCGGTACGGGGAGGTCGAGCCGAGCATCAGCCGGCGTTGTACGGTTTCTGTCATGCTGCGATTCTCTTACACTGAGGCCATGCAACATGAAACCCGGGCACCCTCACTCGACATTCAGGCCTTTGCCGAATCAGCGCGGCCACGCTCGGGCCGCGATTTGCTATCGAATTACGAGCGGCTGATTCAGGAAACACAAGGTCTGGGGGCCGATAACCCTGTTGACTGGTCGGTCCAGGGCGCCTTGCGCGCGGACCAAACTGGCGCCACGCAGGCCTGGCTGCACCTGACCCTGGCCGCCAAACTGCCACTGACTTGTCAGCGCTGCCTGGGCCCTGTCGAGCAGGCGCTCGCAGTTGACCGCTGGTTCCGATTTGTCGAGACCGAGGCCCTGGCCGAGGCGCAGGACGATGACGCCGAAGAGGACCTGCTGGTGACCAGTCGACAATTCAATTTAGTCGGACTGATCGAGGACGAGTTGCTGATGGCGCTGCCGCTGGTTCCGCGCCACGACACCTGTCCGGCTGGCCTCAAAATGGCTGTGGCCGATCCGAATTTTGATGCGCAGGTGCCGGAAAAGGCCCACCCATTTGCCGCCCTGGCCAACTTGCGGCGTAGCGGTTCGGATTGAATCGGACCCAAGTTACGCTATAATAACTGGCTTCGTGCGGCCAATTGCCGTGCATTCCATTCACCCGCCGTTGCGCCAACCGCGCACCGCATAGCGTACAGACGCAAGGAGCAGACTATGGCTGTCCAGCAAAATAAGAAGTCGCCTTCAAAACGCGGTATGCACCGCTCGCATAACGCCTTGGTTGTGCCCGGCATCGCTGTCGAACCGACCACGGGTGAGACCCACCTGCGGCATCACATCAGCCCGACCGGTTTTTACCGTGGGCGCAAAGTCCTCAAGACCAAGTCTGAAGCCTGATCACAAGCACTCTATCCGGGCCCGATGCTACTGACCTTGTAGCCTCGGGCCTTTGTTTTGATGCTGTCCCCCCTCTGTTGCCTTCTTGCCAATAGCGCCTCTGCGCCATGATCACCATTGCCGTCGATTGCATGGGTGGTGATCATGGCCCTCGGGTCACGCTTCCGGCCTGCCGACAGTTTTTACTGCAGCACCCGGATGCCCACCTGCTGCTGGTAGGGCTTGCTGAGCCGCTTCAATCCTTTGTACATCCCCGAGCCACTGTGATCGCCGCCAGTGAGGTGGTTACCATGGACGACTCACTTGAAGTCGCGCTGCGTCGTAAGAGAAATTCGTCGATGCGGGTGGCCATCCACCAGGTGAAGGACGGCCATGCCCAAGCCGCAGTGTCGGCTGGCAACACGGCAGCCCTGATGGCCATCTCCCGCCACTTGCTCAAGACTCTGGATGGCATCGACCGACCGGCCATAGCCGGCCAGATTCCCAATGCAAAAGGCCGGGCCACCACAGTGCTCGACATGGGCGCCAATGTCGACTGCACCGCCGAGCATCTGCTTCAGTTTGCCGTGATGGGGGCGTCCCTGGTGTCGGTGCTCAGTGGTGAAGACAATCCGTCAGTCGGCTTGCTCAATATCGGCGAAGAAGCGATCAAGGGCAACGAAGTCATCAAAAAAGCGGGTGAACTGCTGCGTGCTGCAGCCCAGGCCGGCGATCTCAACTTTATTGGCAATGTTGAGGGCAATGACATTTTCAAGGGCAAGGCCGACATCGTTGTCTGTGACGGTTTCGTTGGTAATGTCGCACTTAAGGCCAGCGAAGGTCTGGCCACCATGATTGTCGATTTCCTGAGGGCCGAGTTCTCGCGTAACTTACTGACCAAAATGGCCGCTGTGGCCGCCTCCCCGGTGATCTCGGCGCTGAAAAAACGCATGGACCACCGCCGATACAACGGGGGCGCCCTACTGGGCCTGCGGGGGCTGGTGTTCAAGAGCCACGGCTCTGCCGACGAACTTGGTTTTGGCTTTGCCCTGACCCGTGCCTACGACGCAGCGCGCAATGACTTGCTGCAGCGGGTGCAGGCCCGCATCGCCCATGCGGCACCGCTGTTGGCCAGCACTGAACTGATAGTCCTCCCCGAGTCCAGCCCCTCCTCGAGCGTCTGACCCATGACACTGTATTCCCGAATTACTGGCACCGGCAGCTATCTGCCCCCGCGGCGCATGAGCAACGCTGATTTGGTTGCCGAATTGGCCGAGCAGGGCGTGGAGAGTTCGGACGACTGGATTGTCGAGCGCACCGGCATTCGGGCGCGGCATTTTGCGGCCGACGGCGTGTTCAGCAGTGACTTGGCCCTGTACGCCTGCCGGGCTGCTCTGGAGGCGGCAGGCCTGCACGCCATCGATATCGACTTGATCATCGTTGCCACGTCCACCCCTGACATGGTGTTCCCCTCCACCGCCTGTATCCTGCAGCACAAGCTTGGCGCGGCCGGTGGTGCCGCGTTTGATGTGCAGGCCGTGTGCAGTGGTTTCGTCTATGCGCTGACCGTGGCCGACGCCATGATCCGTACTGGTGCGGCGCACAAGGCACTGGTGGTGGGCGCCGAAATTTTCTCACGAATTCTCGACTTCAAGGACCGCACCACTTGCGTGCTGTTTGGTGATGGTGCCGGTGCCGTGGTGCTAGAGGCGTCTGAAGTTCCGGGCATTTTGGCCAGCGACCTGCACGCTGACGGCCGCCATGTTGGTATCCTTTGTGTGCCCGGTCATGTGGCGGGCGGTCAGGTGTTGGGGGACCCGCTGCTGAAGATGGATGGACAGGCTGTGTTCAAGTTGGCAGTGGGCCTGCTGGAGGATGCAGCTCATGCTGTTCTGGTCAAGGCCGGTAAGACTGAGGCCGACATTGACTGGCTGGTCCCGCACCAGGCCAACATCCGTATCATTCAAAGCACGGCGCGCAAACTCAAATTGTCGATGGACAAGGTGATCGTGACGCTGGACCAACATGGCAATACTTCGGCTGCCTCGATCCCGCTGGCGCTTGATGCCGCTGTGCGAAGTGGCCGCATCCAGCCGGGCGATACGCTGATGCTGGAAGGCGTTGGTGGCGGCTTCACCTGGGGCGCAGTGCTCCTTGATTTATAGCAACAGAGTTAGACTGGGTAACGCCTAGCGCCTGTTTTCATTCCTTATTTTTGCAATTTCCATGACACCATTTGCGTTTATTTTTCCAGGCCAGGGATCGCAGTCGGTTGGCATGCTTGATGCATGGGGTGACCATCCGGTGGTGCGGCAGGCTGTGCAGGAGGCCTCGGACGCCCTCGGTGAAGACCTGGCCAATCTGATCGGGCAGGGACCGAAAGAGCTACTCGCACTCACCACCAACACGCAGCCCATCATGCTGTTGGCGGGTGTGGCGGCGTACCGGGTCTGGATAGCCGAGGCTGGCGTGGCGCCAGCCGCCGTGGCTGGGCATTCGCTGGGTGAGTACTCAGCTTTGGTGGCCGCCGGCGTGCTGTCATTGGCCGAGGCTGCGCCCCTGGTGCGCTTTCGAGCGCAGGCGATGCAGGATGCCGTCCCCGTGGGTGTTGGTGCTATGGCAGCGATTCTGGGTATGGAGGCGGCAGGCGTCATCGCTGGCTGCGCCGCGGTCACGGCTGAGTTTGGGGCAGGCTCTGGCGAGGTGGTGGAAGCAGTCAATTTCAATGACCCTGCGCAGACCGTCATAGCCGGCAGCAAGGCGGCGGTTGAGCGAGCTTGCGAACACCTCAAGGCCGCCGGCGCCAAACGCGCCTTGCCGTTGCCGGTGTCTGCCCCGTTTCATTCCAGTTTGATGCGTCCGGCGGCCGAGCGCCTGCGCGAGCGCCTGGCCACACTGGCCCTGCAGGCGCCCATCATCCCTTTGATCAACAACATCGATGTCACGGTGCAATCCGATCCGGTGCAGATCCGTGATGCCTTGTACCGACAGGCGTTCGGGCCGGTCCGATGGGTCGAGTGTGTGCGGGCCATACAAGCGCGCGGCCTCAGCACCCTGATTGAGTGCGGTCCGGGCAAGGTGTTGGCCGGTTTGGTCAAGCGCATCGACCCTTTGCTCAGCGCTTACGCCGTGAGCGACCCAGTTACCCTGGCAGACGTGAAGGCAGCACTGGCATGAGCGATATTGAATTCAAAGGCCAGGTCGCTCTGGTGACAGGTGCTTCGCGCGGCATTGGCGCCGCCATCGCACTGGAATTGGCGCAGCGTGGTTTGGCCGTCATCGGCACGGCCACCACTGATGAGGGCGCCGCGCGCATCAGTGACACCCTGGCCGGCTTTGTCGGCTGCATCGGGCGCACCCTTAATGTTAATGACGCACCGGCGGTTGAGGCGCTGATCGATGCTCTGCTCAAATCCCACGGTGCCGTGCATGTGCTGGTGAACAATGCCGGCATCACGCGGGATAACCTGGCCATGCGCATGAAAGACGACGAGTGGGACGCGGTCCTTGAGACCAACCTTAAGTCGGTGTTTCGGATGAGCCGTGCCGTCATGCGCACCATGATGAAGCAACGCTATGGGCGCATCATCAACATCACGTCGGTCGTGGGCGCGTCCGGCAATGCTGGCCAGGCCAACTACGCCGCAGCCAAAGCGGGTGTCGCGGGCATGACGCGGGCGCTGGCGCGGGAACTCGGTTCGCGCAACATCACCGTCAATTGTGTGGCGCCTGGTTTCATTGAGACTGACATGACCGCCAAGTTGCCACCTGAGCAACACAAGGCGCTGATGGGTCAGATTCCACTCGGACACCTGGGTCAGCCGTCTGATATTGCGCACGCTGTCGCGTATCTGGCCTCGCCGCAGGCCGCCTACGTCACCGGGCAGGAACTGCATGTCAATGGCGGCATGTTCATGTGAGTCATGCCAGATGACATTAAAAGCCGATTGAGCCGAAGCACGGCTAAAATCACCGATCCATTCACAACCCTCTGAGGGAATCCATGAGCGATATCGAAGCACGCGTTAAAAAAATCATTGCCGAACAACTCGGTGTTGAAGAGTCACAGGTCACCAGTGAGAAGGCCTTTGTCGCCGATCTTGGCGCCGATTCGCTCGACACCGTGGAACTGGTGATGGCGCTGGAGGATGAGTTCGGCATCGAGATCCCCGATGAAGATGCTGAAAAAATCACTACGGTGCAAAACGCAATCGATTACGCTAACACGCACCAAAAAGCCTAAGGTCAGGTGGCTGATGTCGCCTCCGTTCAGTTGTCTTTAATTTTCGTCGTCGCTGGCGGCTTTTGTCAGATGAACTCCTGATTACATACTTCAATGGCCCGTCGTCGCGTTGTTATTACTGGTTTGGGTTGCGTTAGTCCCGTAGGCAATACGGTTGCGCAGGCCTGGACCCATATCCTGGCCGGTAAATCCGGTATCGGACCAATCACCAAATTTGATGCCTCTACCTTCGCCTGCAAGATTGCCGGTGAAGTTAAAGGCTTCGACCTGGAGTCCTACATGAGCGCCAAAGAGGCGCGCACCATGGACACCTTCATCCATTTCGGGGTTGCAGCGGCCAGTCAGGCGGTTGCCGACGCTGGGCTGCCAACAGGTTCAGCGCTGGATGATGACTTGGCCAACCGGATTGGCTGCGTGCTGGGCTCGGGCATTGGCGGTTTGCAGATGATCGAGGAGGTGCATGGCGAGTTCATGCAGCGCGGCGCCCGGCGCATTTCACCCTTCTTTGTGCCATCCACCATCGTCAACATGGTGGCCGGTCAGGTATCCATCCGCTTTGGCTTCAAGGGCCCCAATATCTCGGTGGTGACGGCCTGCACCACTGGCTTGCACTGCATTGGTGAAGCCGGTCGCATGATTGAATACGGCGACGCTGATGTCATGGTCGCGGGCGGTACTGAATCCACTGTGTCCCCTTTGGGGATTGGTGGTTTTGCCGCGATGCGCGCGTTGAGCACTCGTAACGATGACCCCGAGACCGCATCGAGGCCATGGGACCGTGAGCGCGATGGCTTCGTCTTGGGAGAAGGCGCGGGTGTGATGGTGCTCGAAGAATACGAGCACGCCAAAGCGCGGGGTGCCAAGATCTACGCTGAGCTTGCCGGCTTTGGCATGAGTGCCGATGCCAGCCACATGACAGCGCCCAATATGGACGGACCGCGCCGGGCCATGGTAGCGGCGCTGCGCAATGCAGGCGTCAATGCGGACGAAATCCAGTATGTGAACGCCCACGGTACCTCAACGCCGCTGGGAGATCTGAACGAGACCCATGCCATCAAGGCAGCACTCGGCGCCCACGCCCACCGGGTGGTGGTTAACTCGACCAAATCCATGACCGGCCACCTGCTGGGTGGCGCCGGTGGCATTGAGTCGGTGTTCACGGTGTTGGCCTTGCACCATCAGATTAGCCCGCCGACCATCAACATCTTCAACCAGGATCCCGAGTGTGATCTGGATTACTGCGCCAACACAGCGCGGGCCATGAAGATTGACGTCGCGCTGAAAAACAATTTTGGCTTTGGTGGCACCAATGGCTCGCTGGTTTTCAAGCGCCTGAGTTGATGGTCGTCTGCGCCTGATTTGCGTCGCCGAGACCGTCTGTCACCATGCATGAAGCCCCGGCGCTTGCCTTCCAAGTGGGGCGTTCCCGGGCCCATGGGTTTTTGTTGATTTTGTTGGCTGGTCTGGGCCTCCTAGTGGGCGTTTCGTGGCTGTATCCTCTTGACGCGGTGGGGTGGCGTCAGGCGTTATTTGGGATAAC
>CAMELV010000031.1 GCA_945925985.1 Comamonas sp. lk
GCCGAAAGTTGGGAAATAGTTTGAAGACGGGTTTCGTCCATGTCGATCACCATGTGGAAAATGATCGACCCAAAACCACCGTTCAGGCTCATAACTCGTTGGAATCACGCACCCCCCTTCAGGCTCACACCTCGTTGGAATAGGCTAAAAGTTGCCCCTTGTATCGCTAGTTGATACACTAAAAGAGTGATCAAATCATTTCGCCATAAGGGGCTACAGGCGTTTTTTGAAAAAGGCAGCAAGGCGGGCATCCAACCCCACCACGCTGACAAGCTCAATCGCCAACTGGCAGCCTTGAACCAAGCCGCAATGCCGGAGCAGATGGATATTCCTGGTTGGCGGCTTCACTCTTTATCCGGTGGTTTAAATGGTCACTGGTCAGTGTGGATCAACGGCAACTGGCGGTTGACTTTTATGTTCGTTGGTCAAGATGCCGTGTTGGTTAACTACCAGGACTACCACTAGATTATTTGAAAGTTGATGATGACTATGCACAACCCTACTCACCCTGGCCTGATCATTCGTGATGACGTTTTGCCTGAACTGCAACTGAGCGTGAACGAAGCAGCAGCGCAGTTGGGCGTGTCGCGCGTCACTCTTTCACGTGTGATCAATGGGCGCTCTGCCATTACGGCAGAGATGGCGTTGCGTGTGGGTAAGTGGGTTGGTAATGGCCCTGAGATTTGGCTGCGTATGCAGGGGCAATACGACCTCTTTCAGGCGAAGAAAAAGGGTGGTCTGAAGGTTAAGAAAGCGAAGCGGCCTACGGTTGTTTCTGCCACGCCTGCATGAAGGTTTGAAAGCGCTTTATTGAGCCATTTCGGTGAAGTATTTTTAATACGGGAAAAAACTGCATTATTTCGGAGCCGCCATGACCGAAGTTGCTCGTTTTGACCTCAAGCTCGATGCCGTCGACAAAGACCTGCTGGCGAGGGCCGCTAGCCTGATGGGCACGACCATGGCTGGCTTGTGCGCGCTGCTGCCAAAGAAAAGGCGCATATCCTGCTGGAGCAGTCGTCTCGCGTCACGCTGTCAAATCGCGATTTCGCGGCTTTCAACGCAGCGATCCAGGGCGCCTTCAGTCCCAATCCGGCGTTGCAGGCGGCGCTGACTGCTGCTGCCAAAGTGAAGCGTGCTTGAAGAGCAGTTGCTAGACGCCAGGCGGCATGATCGCTCGGCGTTCCGGTGTGGCGCCAAGCAAAATTTTGGGCTTTTACACACTCAGTGCCGCCCAGTTGGACGTGCAGCAGCTCAGTGATGCGGATCGCAAGAAGCTGCCCCGCTACCCAGTCCCGTGTTTTCGGATGGGCCGCTTGGCCCGCCATAGCGCACAGGCGGGCACCGGCTTGGGCGAGGTTCTGATGGGTTGTGCCGTCGACCGCTGTCTGCACGCCCGCAGCCTCGTGGGTGCCTATGCGCTCCTGGTGGATGCCAAAGACGACAAAGCGAAGGGGTTTTACCAGCGGTACGGCTTCATCGCCTGCGCCGATGCGCCTCTGACCCTTTACCTACCCTTGGGTCGCTCCGACGGCGCGGACCGGTAGGCTGCACCTTCGGTGCTGTTTGGGAGACGATATCTGTCAACCCAGCGAGTTGTCGCCGCTCATGTACACAAACACCTCCTCAAACAGCGCGCCGCGCAGCCCAAAAAAATTGCAGTTGTGCTTGACCAGTGTCTCGCCAGCATGGGTGATGTTCTCCACCCGGAAGCGGCTGGCGATGCGGTTGGGCCCCTGCACCACGTGGTCAAAGTCGCCATGCCAGACCTGCGCGTAGCGGGCATTGAGCCGCTCAAACATGGCGCGGATCTCGGTGTCGCGGCCCTTGTAGAGGGTGTTGTAGGTGGCGATGGTGAAGCGGGCATCGGGCGTGAAGCAGGCCAGGGTCGCGGCCAGGTCCATCCGATCCACCGCCGCAAAGTAGCGCTCGGCCAGTTGGCTCGGGCTTAAGGCCTCAGTGCTTGTTGTCATGGTGTGCTGGGTGTGGCGGGTGTGCTGGGTGCAAAGCCGGCGTCCTGCAGCGCCCGAAAGGCGGCCAGGGCCTGCTGGTGCTGCTGTCGGTCGGGTGGTGACAGGGCTTGTTGCAGGCGATGCTCCGGCACGAAGTGGCCAAGGTCGCGGCCCCGCACGCACAGCGCGTGGGGCTGCACTGCAGCCGTCGGGCGAACGCGGGCCGGGATGTAGCTGATGGCTAGCCCGATGCGGCGGTCATCGGTGTCATTGGCGCCAGAGGCGTGCACCAGGTCGGTATGGTGCAAGGACATCTCACCCGTACGCAGTGGCATGCCGCAACCCGTCTCGGCGTCAAAGCGCTCGCTGATACCCTGGCCGCGCCGGATCATGTTCATCGGCTCGGGCTTGTCATCATGGGCAATGCTGCCCCAGCGGTGGCTGCCGGGCAGGGCACGCATGCAGCCTGCCGCCTCAGACGCGTCTGACAAAGCCACCCAAGCGGTCACATGCAGGTGCGGCGCCAGATAAAAGTAGGTGCTGTCCTGGTGCCAGCGCACAAAGGCGGCACTGTGCGCTTCTTTCAGGAACAGGGTGCTGTGGTAAACCAGAATGTCCGGCCCAATAAGGTCCTCCACCGCGTCCAGGATGCGGGGGTGGTGCACGAGCTGGTCCGCCCAGTCGAACAGCAGGTAAGACTTGGACTTTTCGGGGAAGTCAATCGGCGCGCCCCGGGCCGCCTCCCAGGCCTCAAGCTCGGCCCGCGCAGCCTGCGCCTCAGTGGTGGACAGCACCGGCACCGGGCAGACAAAGCCGTCGCGCTCATAGGCGGCCACTTGTGCCGGGCTCAGGAGCTTGCTCATGGTCGGCCGGCCACCTGCTGTTGCGCCGCCGCCATCATGGCCTCGAGCATGTCCAGACGGGGGTGCATGGGTTTGGGGTAAGCGAGGCGGCTTTGGCGCAGGCCCATGGCCAGTGCCGCCTCGGCCATCTTGTAGCTCAAAGGACCGGGGTTGATGACCGGCACCGGCAAGCGCGCTTCCAGGTAAGCATGGGCCTGGTGCATGGTGGTAGAGCCCAGGATCAGCACCTCGGCGCCATCAACCTCAATGGCCAGCCGGGCTGCTGCTTCGAGCAGCGGAAACACCGCGTCTTCTTTGCCCGACAACAGGCCCTGGTTGTCGGGCGGCACCTCAATCGCCCGCACCGACGCGCACTTGTGGTGCAGCCCTAGCTCGTCCAGCGCCTTCTTGTACAGCGGCTTCCAGCGGCTGGCCATGGTCAGGATGGAAAACCGGTCGCCCAGCATCAGCGCCGTGAGCATGGAAACCTTGCCGGGCCCAAACACAGGGATGTCGAGCACGCTGCGCAAAGCCGCCACGCCCGAGTCGCTCATGGTGTCGATACACACCGCGGCGTAGCCCTCGTCCTGGGCGCGGCAACCGGCCTCAAAGATGGAGGCGTCAGCCAGCACGAAATCATGGTGGCTGGAGTAGTTGACCGGCCCGGCCTTGACGCAGCGGTAGTCAAACACCAGTCCGGGACCGAACTGCAGGCCAGCCATTTGCTGCTGGCGCAGCAGCAGGTTGTCGGCCGACATGGCGAAGGGGACGATGACCAGTATCTTTTTCATGTTGGGTGCCCAGCTAGGGCGTTGATTTTGACCGAATTGTCAGCGTAGCAATGTGTACGTCCGGCAATGGCGCCAGCCCCGTCTTTTTGTTACCGACATTTCAATCGACGGCACCGGGAGCGGTGGACATTTTTAAGGCGGGTGGTTATCATTGGTAACTACCATTTTTGGAGCGCCCCATGGATACCGCACGCCTTTTTCAATCCGGCCGCAGCCAAGCCGTTCGGCTACCCAAAGAATACCGGTTTGTCGGCACCGAGGTGGCGGTAAAGCATTTCGGCAATGGCGTGTTGTTATTGCCGGTGGATGACCCTTGGCAAATGCTGGCGGCTGGGCTCGCCGCCTTTGAGCCTGGTTTTGTGCTGGCGCGAGAGCAACCTGACGACCAGGTTCGCGCCGAGATTGCACCATGATCCTGCTCGACACCAATATTTGTGTCTACATCATCAACGCCAAACCCCCTGCGGTGCTGGCGCGCTTTCAGCAGTACCGGCTGGGCGACATTGGGGTGTGCAGCGTGGTGGCCGCAGAGTTAGCTTTTGGGGTGGCCAAAGGTGGCTCGGCGCGCAACCGCCAAGCCTTGGAGATGTTTCTGGCCCCGTTGACGATTCTGCCTTTTGACACACCCGCCGTCTGGGCTTATGGCGACCTGCGCGCTGACCTGGAGAGCCGTGGCACCCCCATCGGTTCGCTCGACACCATGATTGCCGCGCACGCCCTCAGCCAACAGGCCCTGCTGGTTACCAACAACATGCGTGAGTTTGCCAAGGTGCCCGGCTTACAACTGGATAACTGGATCGCTGCGCGCTGAAATTTATCCCCAATACGCCGTCAACAACCTTGCCTATTGCGCAAGCTTCAGCAGGCCGCAGGCCATCGCCTTTTCAACCCGGGTCCAGACTTGCTCGCAGCCGACCTTGTCTGTGGCACTGCTCGCACCCGCTGTTTTTATCTTAAGCGCAACAGAGTTTCCGGAAAATGAAAAACTTCCTTGACTGCCGTGCCGTCCACTTAAGTTTGGCTGAGAGGAACAGGGTCAGACCCAGTTCCGCTAGGCCAGAATATGCCTTTCAACCAGCATCATGTCATCAAGAATGACGGATGCGCCAGCCTGCAGGAGATGCTCACGCAACGCGGGACTAGCATGTCCGCCACCAACAAAACCAATGGCGGGCATTCCGGCTTTGACGGCAGCAACGACGCCCACCGGACTGTCCTCGATCACCAGACAGTTTTGAGGGGCCACACCGCAGCGGGCGGCCGCATGCAAAAAGAGATCGGGAGCCGGCTTGCCTTCTTTCACATCTTCACCGCTGAAGATCCGGTCAGTAAAAAAGTGCGTGAGCCCGGTGACCTCGAAAGTCATTGCCAAGCGTGCCTGTGAGCTGTTGGAGCCAACACAAAAGGGCACGCGCAAGGACTCCAGCAACTGCACAACACCAGCCATCGGCTTCAACTCTTGGCGGAAAGTCTGTTCCAAATGCTGTGCGTAGCGACTGGCGTAGGCTGGCGGTAGCTCTACGCCGTAGTCACTGCGCACCTTGGCGACGGCTGCCGCAAAGGTCAGGCCAATAAAGGCCTGCAGACTCTGCTTCGCATCAAGGTGCACACCAAACTCGGCCAGAGCAACCGCTGCGGCCTTTGCGGACAAAGGCTCGCTATCGACCAAGACCCCATCGCAGTCAAAAATAATCAGCTGGATCAATTAATTTCCAAACGGTGCTTGTGTGGGGCCTAGCGACCTAATCAGCGCGGCAGTAGACGTTGCACCTCTTGGGCAGCAGACTTCAGTGCAGCATCCGGCGTGACTTTTTGCTCCACCACCTGGGCCAAGTTGTCGACGATGGTCTGCGTGACCTTGACGCCGTTGTTACCGGGGAATGAGTACCATGGGATCATCATGTTCATCTGGTTCAAGCCCGCGCGGAACAATGGATTTTCTTTGTAGAAGTTACCCAGATATTTCGCATCTTTAGGTGCCAGTTCGTTATTGGGCACATAACCCGTACCCGGCACTACCACAGAGGCACCGTAGGCGCCACTGGCGAAACGGATGAAATCATAGACTGCCTTTTGCTTTTTAGGGTCGGTGGTAAACATCACAGCGGCATTACCCCCGGTGGGCAGGCGCCCTTTTTCGGCGTTAATCACCGGCATGGCGGTGGTGCGCAGGGTGAACTTGTCACCCACGCCATTGATCGTGCCGCGCAGACCGCCGGTAGTCCAGAAGAACATACCGAGCTTGCCAGCATAAAAAGATTGCAGCGCGGCGTCTGAGGTCATCGGGGACATCTTGCCATCTTTCACCATACGATCAACGAGTTTGAACGCAGCAAGGCCCTCCGGACCATCAAAGGCGACGCGTTTTTCATCGGCGCTGAGCATGGTGCCGCCATGGCCAAACAAAAGAGCCGAGAACATCCAGTCATCGCCTTGCCAGCGAAACTGCATACCCTTGACGCCGTCACCCAGGGCTTCGATCTTGCTCGACAGGGCGAACACTTCGTCCCAGCTTTTGGGCGGATTGTCAGGGTTGCCGCCAGCCTTGCGAACCAGGTCGGCGTTGTAGTAAAAGATCGGGTTGGAGGTGGCAAAGGCCAGACCCACCTGGCGGCCATTGAAGCGAGCCAGGCCTAGGAGACGGTCAGAAAAGCCGTCTTGCGCCAGCTTGGTATCCGCCTTGGTGAAGGGAGTCAGATCGACACCGATGTTGCGCTCGGCAAGCACGCGCAAGCGGTTCAGGCCGATGAAGCTCACGTCAGGCATCTCCGCCGTGCCGGCCTGGCGCAGCATCAGCTGCAGGCCATCCTCATAGGTGGGAGATGGGCTGGTGAATTTGATTTTCACTTCCGGATGGGTCTTCATGTACTCGGTGGAGATCTGATCCATCACGTTTTTGAAGAAGCCCGGCATGGGGTAGTGAACAAGAACTTCGGTGGTTTGCGCCAAAGCGGCGCCAGACCACATGGTGAGACTCACACCAATATACGAAATAAAACGCTTCATTAAAACTCCTGATTGAGGTTGGTTGGAAAAAAAACAGACTCACCCTTTCAGTCCGCTCATCGTCATACCCTCGATGAACAGACGCTGGGCGAATAAAAAGAACGCGACAAGAGGCAAGGTAATCACCACAGCTGCTGCCATCAGGGCGCCATAGTCGTCACCCGCCTCGGCAGCGCGAAAGAAGAGCAGGCCCAAAGGCGGCGTCGCCAGCTCGGTCTTGGTAATGGCAATCAATGGCCAGTAGAGATCGTTCCAATGGGCTACCACCGAGAACACCGCGAATGCAGACGCCGCCGGCCACGCGTTGGGCAGCACGATCCGCCAAACAATGGCAAATTCGCTCAGGCCGTCACAGCGTGCTGCGGCGATCAAGTCGTCAGGGATGGACTTGATGAACTGGCGGAACAGAAATATCGCGAACACCGAGAGCACAAAAGGAACTATCAGCACGGACAAGGTATTGAGCAGGCCAGTGCCGCGCGCCGCGGCATACAAGGGAATGGAGATGGCGTGGATGGGAATCAGCAGGCCAAGCAACACGAGGCCAAAAACCAGCTCGCGGCCCCTGAACCGAAGCTTGGCGAGGGCGTAGGCGCAGGGCAGTGCGAAAAGGATCTGGAACACAACGATGGCCAAACAGACATAGATGCCATTGAGCAGAACCTGACCCATAGGAATGCGGGTCAGTGCCTTGGTGTAGTTCGATATGGCAAACCATTGCTGCGGCACCAGCTGCAGCGTCGACGAAAACACCTCAGCCTGCGGCTTGAGCGAGGTGGAGACCATGAAAACAAAAGGTGCCATGATGAACACGGCCCCGGCCAGAAGAAGCGCGATGCGCAGCCCGCGCAGAAAATAGCTGGCAGGCATCATGTGTAGTGCACCCTTTTTTCTAGGACCCGGGTTTGTATCAAAACGAGCACGAGCAGCACAGCGATGAAGACCATCGCCATGGCGGATGCGAGTCCGATTTGCAAATGCACGAAGCCTTCTTCGTAAATCACCCAAAGCAGAACGTCGGAGGCCTTGCCGGGGCCGCCCTGAGTCAGCGTTGCCACGGTCTCGAAGACTTTGACCGCGTTAATCACCGAAATGGTGAGGACGAAAAGCGTCGTGGGCCCAAGCATCGGCCACGTGACCACACAGAAGCGGGACCATGCCGACCTGGCGCCGTCCATCTCGGCGGCCGCGTACAGGTCACGGTTGATGCCGGTAAGGCCTGCTAGGAACAACACCATGTTGAATCCCACGGTCTGCCAGATGCCGATGATGGCCAGGGCGCCCATCACGTTGTCGCTGGATCCCAGCCAGTTGACGCTGGAAAGACCGAACTTATTCAGCAACATATTAATCGGCCCAATAGATGGGTGCATCAGGTACTGCCACACACTGGCCATGGCGACCAGCAGCGAAACGACCGGCAGAAAGTAGATCGATCGGAAGAACGGCTTCAACAGGTCATCTGCCTCGATCAGCATGGCCAGTCCCAAGCCCAGTACCACAGAGGCGGGCACTACCAGCACCACATAAAGTGCAGTGTTTCTTACTGCGCCCAGGAAGGTGCGGTCCTCAAGTAAGCGGGCATAAGACGAAAGCCCCAGAAAGTTCACCTTGGACACGCCGAGCTCAGCGTCGGTAAAGGAGAGCGCCAGCACCGCCAGCGTAGGCATCAGCAATAGAACCAGCATCAACAACAAGGCGGGTGCGCTGAGCCAGTAGGCTGACCGCACCTCGTTCGGGTCAAATGAATGCTTCATCGTGCGATCACCTCGGTGCGTTTGGCGTAACCTGGGTGAGCAGTCGCAGTGCTACCCGCTCCCCGTTCGCGTTGAACGCCAGCCAGTCGGCGTCCAAAGCTGAGGCATAAAGAACGTGTGCCGCGTCCATCTGCTTTTTCAGCTGACTTGCAATTTCTGGGGATTGGCGCGTGACCAAGGCTACATCGGACCCGGGAAGCAACAGGTGGCACAAGGCTTCTACGCCCAGAAACTCCACACGATGAAGGTGCACCGCAAAAGCACCCGGCTGAGGATCAGCATGAACCCTCAAGGCCTCCGGACGAATCGCCAATCGCAAAGCGCCTTCGGCCGCGAATTCACAACCGCGAGCGAGCTCGACATCACCCCAGTAAGCCCGGCGGTTGCTTCGAACCTCAACCGGGATGATGTTGATACGCGGGCTGCCGATAAAGCAGGCCACATCAATATGCTGCGGATCGCGGTAGATCGCCTGCGGCGTATCCAGCTGCAAGATCCTTCCTCCCATCATCACAGCAACGCGGTCAGCGATGCTAAGCGCCTCCTCTTGGTCGTGCGTCACATAAACCGTGACCACGCCAGCACGTTGATGCAGGTCTGCGATCTCGGCGCGCATGTGCAAGCGCAATGAGGCATCGAGGTTAGACAACGGTTCGTCCATCAAGAAGGCTTTCGGGTGGCGCACTAGGGCGCGACCTAGGGCCACCCGCTGGCGCTGGCCGCCAGACATCTGCGCAGGCTTGCGATCGAGCAGGGCGGTGATCTTGAGCGTGTGAGCAGACTGCTCAATTTCCTGCCTGATGGCGGCCAGCTTCGTGCGGGTCGCTCCGATGAGAGGCCCTATCCACGGCATCCGCTCGAGCGCGTTAAGCCTGCGCATGACCAGCGGCAAGGCCATGTTCTGACGCGCGTTGAGGTGAGGATAAAGCGCATACGACTGGAACACCATGGCCATATCGCGATCAGCGGCGCGAGCGGCGGTCAGGTCACGCCCATTGAGCAGGACTCGGCCACTGTCAGGCCGCTCCAGACCTGCCGCAATCCGTAACAGCGTCGACTTACCACAACCGGAAGGTCCGACTAACGCAATGAATTCTCCCGCGCGAACCTGAAGATCGATACCAGTGAGGATTTGGTTGGTGCCGAAAGATTTTTCAATGGCCTGCAAATCTAGCGCGAAGGGTACGGATGCCGGAGCAAATTGATGGTTTTCCTGTTGCATGGAGTAGCTCACCGCGGGTAGAGAATTCGTTGCACCGGCTCAATTTTCAGGTCGTCCAGCCCCTCGGGCCGCAAGAACTGGCTGTCGACCGAATCGACCCCGAACTCGTGCACTATCGCGCCAAGGCGGCGCTCGCCGCCCAGTTCTTCCTGGCTCTCGCCGCACACGAAAGATGAGGCGGGACACCACACGTAGCTGATACCGTCCACCACCTGCTGGCGGTGCATGTGCAGGTGTCCGCTAGCCACAAGTTTGACGCGTGCACGACGCATTGATGCCATCAGGCGCTGCCTGTGCTGCGGGGCCACAGACCAATAGCCGCGCGGCGCTTCATCCGGTGCATCGATGAATAATGGTTTATGCAAAAAAATCGCTACCGGCAGATCGGTCTCCAAGGCTTTTTCAAACCATATGTACTGGTCTGTTTCGTCTTCGTGACCCGTCCCAAAGAGCATTGCATTGAGACCGATCAGGCGCCAGCCTTGCCGGTCCATGAGCCAACGATCTGGGCCGATGGCATCGCGCCAGAGCCGCAGCCGATCGTTGTTGACGGGCTGTCGGGGGTTGATCTCGCTCCTATCTCCCACGTCGTGGTTACCAGGGACGCAGTGAATCGGAGCGCCCAGCCCGGCGAGCCAGTCTCGCGAGGCGTAAAGGTCGACTTCCTGCCCTGCAGCGTCCATTCCCAGATCACCGGTATGAACGTACAGCGACGCTTCTTGCGATCGCAGCCAATTCGCGGTGGCCTCGAGGTTTGCCAAAAAAAATCGGTGGTTGGCCGATACGTGTGTGTCGGAAATCTGGATCAGGCGCACAGCAAATTCCTTGTTGATGGCCGGCCATTCTGAACCGGTCCTGCACTGAATTTAAGAGCCAGGTTTGACAAGCTCATGACAGCAATCTGAAAGACTTCCCTGGCACTGCTTCTGGTGAGCTAGTGGGACGGCGTCGATACGTTTTTAAGCCGGCAAATTGCTTGATAAAACCGGGGTCATCAAATCTTCATGTCGAGTTCACGGTTGTTTCATCCGAAGCCGCGATAGTTCAATTTTTGATTGATGGAGTGGTATTAATGAAACAGCATTTCTTAAAGTCCGCGCTGATGGCCTCAGCCTTGGTCCTGCTCACGGGTGTGTATGCGCAAACCGACAATCGGCCCGTCGTACGCGTAGCCGTTCAGCAAGTTGCCAACTCGGGAACCCTAACCCCCCTGCGCGAACAGTCGAACGTTGGATCCCGTATGTTCCCAATGATCTACGCAGGTCTGATTGAACTGAATCTACAAACCGACTTGTCGCTCAAGCCTGGCTTGGCGACATCCTGGAAGCGGATTGACGACTACACGGTTGAATTGAAGTTGCGAAGAGGGGTTAAATTTCACAATGGTGATGAAGTGACCTCTGAAGATGTCGCCTTCACTTACAGCCCTGAGTACATGTTCGGTGCTACCAAGCCGTTGGTCGTGGGACAAATCCCGTCAACTATCGCCACGTCGACAAATCAGACACCAGCTACTGCGGTCAAACTGCCTGCGGCAACATTGCCACCCGAAGTCCCTGCGGTAGCTCGCCGTCTGTTTCCTTCACTGTCAGAAGTCAAGGTGATCGATAAGTACACGGTTCGATTTATCAATGCGGCACCCGACCTGACATTAGAGGGGCGCATTGCGCGCTCATCAGAAATTATTTCCAAACGTGCATTCTTGGCCGCCAAAGATTGGCCAAGCTGGGCGCGCAATCCGGTCGCAGCAGGTCCTTATAAAGTTAAGGAATTCAAGCCTGACAACATGTTAGTTTTGGCGGCGCACGATGCGTACTTCGCAGGCAAGCCCAATGTAAAAGAAATTCGCTACCAAGTCGTTCCTGAGGTGGCCGGTCGAGTCAATGGTTTGCTCAGTGGTGAATACGACTTTGTGACAGACATTCCTCCTGACCAGATCAAGACCATTGAAACCAACCCCAAATTTGAGGTGGTGGGCGGACCTGTGCTGAATCACCGAATTATTGTGTTCGACAAAAACCACCCTCAGTTGGCTAACCCAAAAATCCGTTTGGCTTTGGCGCATGCGATTGATAGAGATGCAATTGTGAAGTCGCTTTGGGGCAATCGCACCAACGTACCTGCCGGTTTGCAGTGGGAGTACTACGGCCCAATGTTTCAAAAGAACTGGACCGTTCCTAAATTCGATCCAGTTTTGGCGATCCGGCTGGTGAAAGAGTCGGGTTACAAAGGTGAGCCCATTCCTTTCCGGGTCCTGAACAATTACTACACCAACCAAGTGCAAACGGCTCAGGTGCTGACCGAGATGTGGCGTGCTGTTGGCTTGAACGTGGACATGCAGATGAAGGAAAACTGGGGGCAGATTATGGAGACTGCCAATAGCGCGCGTGGCATTCGTGACTGGTCTAACTCGGCGCCCTTTAATGACCCTGTCAGTTCTATCGTGAGCCAGCACGGTCCCAATGGACAGCAACAACAATCCGGTGAATGGCGAAACGACGAATTCAATATGTTGTCGTCTCTTTTAGAAACGTCAACCAGCATGGATAACCGCAGCCGCGCCTTCCAACGCATGTTGGAGATTGCTGAACGCGAAGATCCCGCTTACACAGTGCTACACCGCAACGTGGTGTTCTATGGCAAACGTAAGGATATTCAGTGGAAGTGGTCACCCACGTTCACGATGGACTTCAGGGCAGACAACCTGCGCATGCCATCCGCCGGAAAATGATGACCGCTAAGGGGATACAGCCTGGATTGAATGTCCCCAAGACCTTGGTCAGTTTACGTGGGCTGAAGGTGAGTTTTGGTCGTGGGGCATCAGCAGTGCAAGTGCTTCACGGCCTTAACTTGGATGTGTATGCGGGCGAATCTTTGGGCATGGTCGGCGAGTCTGGTTGCGGCAAGAGTGTCACATGGTTAGCAGCGCTGGGCTTGCTTGGATCGCAGGCGCAAGTCCAAGGTGAGTTCAGTCTCGCGGGCCAACGCTTTGACGGACTTAATGACAAGGCCTTGTCCTCCATACGCGGGCGTCGCATTGCGATGATTTTTCAAGACCCCGCGTCAGCTTTAAACCCAGTGCAAAGGATCGGACGCCAGCTGATTGAGGCGATCTCCTTGCACAAAGGCCTGCATGGCAAGGCTGCTCGGACGCAGGCGGTTCGCCTACTGGATCAGGTTCATATTCCCAATGCTGCGCAAAGGTTACAAGCCTATCCGCATGAGTTGTCGGGTGGCATGAATCAGCGCGTGATGATTGCCATGGCGCTGGCCGGGGAGCCGGAACTGCTGATTGCGGACGAGCCAACCACAGCGCTAGACGCCACAGTTCAGGCCCAAATTCTTGAATTGCTCGGAGAAGTTCGCCGTGATCAAGGGATGGCGATGGTTTTGATATCGCATGACCTCAGCGTGATTGCACAAGAGTGTGCAAGGGTGATGGTCATGTATGCTGGCCGCGCTGTAGAAATGGCTACAACTGACGAATTATTTCGTACCGCTCGGCACCCTTACACCCAAGGTTTGCTTGCTTCTGTGCCTGATGTGGGCTCCCCCCAAAAGAGACTCATTGCTATTCCTGGTCAGGTGCCTGAAGCTGGGAGACTGCCGGTCGGTTGCAGCTTTGGACCTCGTTGCGAGTTTGCACAAGCCACTTGCACATCGAATCATCCGGTACTTCTTCCAGTGGCTGAGGGTCATCAAGTGGCCTGCTTCCTGAATTCACCATGACACCTTTGCTCCAGGTACAGAACCTAACCAAACATTATGCAGTTCGGATTCCCGATGGCTTGGGCCATCGGAAGGCCACCCTGCGTGCTGTGGATGGGATTTCCTTCAATCTCACCGCTGGTGAAACTTTAGGTCTGGTCGGTGAGTCCGGTTGCGGAAAAACCACCACGGCTCGTCTTGTGTTGGGCTTGATGCCAGCCACTGAAGGTCAGGTCCTATTTGAAGGTCAGTCCATCCCGGCAGTACGCGATGCCACTTGGCGCGCTTTGCGCCAACGCATGCAAATGGTCTATCAAAATCCCCTAGGTGCATTGGACCGCCGCTTGCCGGTCATCACCCAGGTGCTCGAGCCGTTGCGGATTCACGACCGCGGTGACCCGCTTGTGCACATGGAGCAGGCGCAGGCGTTGATGGCCTCACTGGGGTTGGCCAAATCCTTGTGGTCAAGGTATCCACACGAACTCTCGGGTGGTCAGCGGCAACGTGTGGTGTTGTCGCGAGCATTAATTCTAAAACCCAGTTTATTGGTTTGCGATGAACCGGTATCGGCCTTGGACGTCTCCATACAAGCCCAAGTGATCAACCTTTTGCAAGATGTGCAAGAGCTCATGGGCGTGGCCTATTTGTTTATCAGTCATGACCTCAAAGTGGTTCGCCAAGTTAGTGATCAGGTGGCCGTGATGTACTTGGGTCAAATTGTGGAACAAGCGCCGCCAGCGCAGCTTTTCAGTGAGCCTTTGCACCCCTATTCTCAGGCCTTGGTGTCGGCAATCCCCTCTCTTTGGAATCGCCAGCAAAAAACAAAGGTTGTGCTGCAGGGGGAACCGCCGAACCCGCTGTCCTTGCAAAGTGGCTGCGTTTTTCAACAACGCTGCCCATATGCCGAAGCTCGCTGTCGTGAGCAGTCACCCATATTGACGCCGCTCACTAGAGAGCGCCGGGTAGCCTGCCATCTGCTTGTCCAGAAACCGCTAGACCAGAACACACCAGTGGAGAGTTGTTCATGATGCGATTTTTGGTGATCAGATTTTTACGCGGCCTGCTGACCTTATTTTTGGTGCTCAGTTTTGCCTTTGTGATTTTGCGTTCAACAGGGGATCCGGCCATGCTGATCATGTCTGCCGATGCGCCACCAGAAGCTTTGGAAGCGTTTCGCAAAGGCTGGGGACTGGATGCACCTTTATGGCAGCAGTATTTGGGGTATTTTAAAAATTTACTGGAGGGTAATTTTGGTTATTCGATGCGGGACAAGAGTCCTGCAATGGAGTTGGTGTTAGCGCGTATACCTGCTACGCTTAGTTTGGCTATTCCGGCATTTATTCTGAAATTGGTGATCGGTATTTCAGCTGGCGTTTTCGCCGCCTTGCACCGAAATACTTGGATTGATCGCCTGCTCATCAGTCTGTCAATTGCTGGCTACACCATGCCGAGCTTCGTACTCGGGCTGGTGCTCGTCTTAGTTTTCGCAGTTAACTTGGGCTGGCTACCCAGTGGGGGTGACGCAAGTTGGCAACATGCCCTACTGCCGATCGTCACGCTCAGCATGGGCGGAGCTGCCGTACTGGCGCGGTTCACTCGTTCGGCCATGCTAGAGGTCATGGGACAGCCCTACATCAGAACTGCCAGCGCAAAGGGTCTTGCTTGGCGCAGGGTGGTGCTGGATCACGCCATGCCCAACGCAGCCATACCGACGTTGACCGTCATCGGCTTCATGGTGGGTAGCTTGATTGCTGGTGCAGTCGTCGTAGAAAGTGTCTTTTCGTGGCCTGGCGTGGGCCGGTTGTTGGTGACTTCCGTTGCTAACAGAGACCTCGCTGTGGTTCAAAGCCTGCTGCTGTTGGTGGCTACAACGATGGTGACCGCCAACCTTCTGGTGGACGTCCTTTACGGTTGGATTGACCCCCGTGTTCGCAGCGGTCAAGAAGCGCGGAGTAAACCCTTGTGAGTGATTTGTCAGCAGAACTTCAGGCCCCGCCAAGCGTGAGGGTAGCAGCCCGGGCGTCGGCAGTCACCTTTTTCCTTTCAATGCCTCTGGTCATCAAAATTTGTGCGGTTTGGGTGGCCCTCGTTTTATTGATTGCGCTTTCGGCTGACCTGATCGCTCCCTACAGCTACAGTCAGCTCGATTTGCTGGCACGTCTGACCCCTCCCGTGTTTTTTGGAGGCAGCACGACGCACTGGTTGGGTACCGACGAATTAGGCCGTGATGTTTTATCGCGCCTAATTTATTCTGTCCGTATCAGCTTGCTGGTGGCCTTTATCAGCACCCTGTTGTCGGCGGTGGTCGGCGTCTTAATGGGTTTCGCGGCTGCACATTTTCGTGGTTGGGTTGAGCAACTGGTACTGACATTGGTGGACTTTCAAGCCTCCATGCCATTCATGATTATTGCTTTAGCCGTTCTGGCTTTTTTTGGGAACACCTTGACACTGTTCATCGCTTTAATGGGCTTCTATGGATGGGAAAGATCAGCGCGAATTGCTCGCGGTCTGACTATCGCAGCCAATGAACAAGGCTATGCGGCCGCGGTCTATGACTTGGGTGCATCCCCGTGGCGAGTTTATTTATTACACATACTGCCGAACATCGCCAGCACGTTGATCGTGAGCGTCACATTGACCTTCCCTGAGGTGATTCTTCTGGAGTCAGGGTTGTCATTTTTGGGGCTTGGCGTTCAACCTCCGATGACCAGCTTGGGCAATATGGTTGGCTACGGACGTGAATACCTGCAAACAGCCCCCTGGATTTTATTGGCGCCCAGTTTGTTCATTGTGATCACCACTTTTTCTGTCAGCATGCTTGGCGATTGGCTGCGTGACCGACTGGACCCGACGTTGAACTGAATCCGTACCTCTCAACCCAAGAAAGAACCCTATGTCAAATCAGAAGAATGTCTTGCTTATTGTTGTTGACCAATGGCGTGGCGACACCTTGCCTATGCTGGGTCACCCGGTTGTCAAAACGCCGAACATCGAAGCGTTGGCTAAGGAGGGCGTCACCTTTGCTCGCCACTACACCCAGGCTGTGCCTTGCGGGCCTGGTCGTGCCAGCTTGCTGACAGGCCTCTATATGATGAATCACCGTGCGGTACAGAACACCATCCCCCTTGATGCGCGTCACACCAATATAGCCCTCGAAGTACGTAAGGCAGGCTATGAGCCTGCTTTGGTCGGTTACACCACGACCACGCCCGACCCGCGTTCGACCGCCTCCAAAGACCCGCGATTTACGGTTTTGGGCGCGGACATGGAGGGTTGGAACCCAGTGGGCTCTTGGGGCCTGAAGATGGAAACTTATTTTGGATGGCTTGAATCCCAAGGGCAGAAACTGCCCGACAACCCTTGGGATATTTGGTTGCCGGAAGGCTTGGAAGAGAACCAGGTGGGAGCCACTTCCCTTCCCAGTCGCATACCGGCACATTTGTCCGACACGACCTGGTTCACCGACAAGGGTTTGGACTACTTGCGCAGTGTTCAGCACAAACCGTGGTTTTTGCACTTAGGTTACTTCCGGCCTCATCCGCCTTTTGCGGCTCCCGCCCCTTATCACACTATGTACGATCCGGCCCAGTGCCCGCCACCCGTGCGTGCCGCGTCGTCTCAGCTTGAGGGGGAGCAGCATCCTCTACTGCAGTTTTACTTAGACAACACCACGCGCAAAAGCTTCTTCCAAAACGGTCAGGGTCTTGGGTGCCAAATGGACGAAGCCGAGGTGCGACAAATGCGTGCGACTTACTATGGCCTGATGAGTGAAGTTGACGATCAGCTTGGCCGTGTGTTCAAGTTTTTGAAAGAGACTGGGCAATGGGACAACACCTTGATTGTGCTGACCAGCGATCACGGCGAGCAATTAGGTGACCACCACCTGCTCGGAAAAGTCGGCTATTTTGATGAGAGTTTTCACATTCCGATGATTGTTCGCGATCCTGGCGTACAGTCCAACGCCACACGTGGACAAATCGTTCAACAGTTCACCGAAACGGTAGACACGATGCCCACTCTACTGGATTGGTTGGACCAACCGATTCCACGTGCCTGTGACGGGGTTTCACTTCTGCCCTTCTTGCATAACGGGCAAGCACCAAAGGGCTGGCGCACCGAGGTGCACTATGAGTTTGACTACCGCAATATTTTTTACTCACAGCCCGAAGACGTGCTGGGTACCGAGATGGATGAAAGCAACTTGGCTGTGGTGCAAGACGAGCATTACAAGTACGTGCACTTTGCGGCTCAGCCTCCCTTGTTCTTTGATTTGCGCAAAGACCCAGCGCAAATGCACAATCGTGCCAAGGACCCTGACTATGCGCAGTTGGTGTTGACCTATGCACAGAAAATGTTGAACTGGCGGCTCAAGCACGCAGACAAAACGCTGACCGGCTACGCGGCTTCACCAGAGGGTTTGAAACAACGTGATTGAGGGCTGAAGCGGGTGTTTCAACTGCGGTAACTTGGTTTCAGGTTCTGTCATTCAAACGAGTTTGATTGTGTTGCAAAACACGATCTTCAATTGTTTTGGGTGACTGCAGAGGCGTGGTTCCCCCGGGCGCGGCCGATTAGGCGATGCGCTCTGTCAAAAGCTGATTTGCAGGCATGATCGGTGTTTTCACACCGCCACGGAGAGATCGATATGCCAGTGATTGCCATAACCTTGTTGCCAGGCTACGGCGCCGAGACTGAGGCCCGCTTGGTGCAGCGCGTGGCGCTGGCCGCCCGCTCAGTGATTGCCGCGCCGGCTGCCGGCACCACCGTCATGGTGCACCACGCCAGCACCTACCAGCGCGACGGCCGGGTGGTCACTGCCGGTGGTGCTGCGCGGCCAGACGCCAGCGCGCTGGTGCGCCGTTTTCTGGACCACATGCAGGCGCGTGAACTGACCCAGGCGCAGCAGTTTCTGGCGCCGGAGTTTGTGATGCGTTTCCCGGGCGGCGCCACCTTGCACCGGCTCGAAGACCTGGTGCAATGGGCAAAAAACCGCTACCAGCGCGTGGCCAAGGTGTTTGACCTGTTTGACGAGTGCTGGACCGACCAGGGCGCCGTGGTGTACTGCGCCGGCACGTTGGAAGGGGTCTGGCCTGACGGCTCGGCCTTTGCGGGCGTGCGCTTCATTGACCGCTTTGAGCTGGTGGACGGGCTGATCCGCCAGCAGGACGTGTGGAACGACCTAGCCGAAGCCCGCCCCGCCGCGGCCTGACACGGCCGGCTCAGGCCTGCGCTGCGGTCCAGGCATCCAGAATCTCGCTGCCGGTAGCGGCCCACACGCCACGGTGCGCCATGATGTGTTTGAGTGCCTGTTCCAGCGCCCCGATGCGGTAGGGCTGGCCGATCACCCAGGGGTGCAATGAGATGGCCATAACCCGGCCGCCCTGAGTGGCTGACTCGCGGTACAGCAGGTCAAACTGGTCACACAGCTGGTCGCGGAAGTCATCCTCGGTGTGGTGGTTTTGCACCAGGATGGTGTGGTCGTCGATGTCGATGGGGTGCGGCATGGCGTGCAGGGTTTTGGCCGGCGTGTGCATGGGGTAGGGCATGTCGTCGTTGACCCAATCGCACACATAGTCCAGCCCGGCTTCACTCAGCAGCGCCAGCGTGTTGGCCGATTCAGACTTGGCCGGCGACAGCCAGCCGCGCACCGGCTGGCCCGAGGCTTGGCGCAGAATGGCCAGCGTGCTGCTGATCAGTTGGGCCTCATCGTCTGGTGCCAGGCCGGCATGGTGCAAATGGTCCATGTCCAGGCCTTTGGCGATCACCTCCCAGCCTTGCCCGGTGCAGGCCTGGATCAGGCTGGGGTAGCGCAGCGCCACTGCTGCGTTGACCGCTACCGAGGCGCGGATCTGGTGCTTGGCCAGTGCCTGCATGATGCGAAAAATACCCACCCGGTTGCCGTAGTCGCGCAGGGTGTAGTGGCGCAAGTCGGGGTAGGCCGTCATCATGGCGCCCGGCGGTTTGAAGGGCACGCCCTTCATGTTCAGCGGAAACCACTCCAGCGCCGGCACCACCCACAGCGCCACCCGGGCGCCGCCCGGCCATTGCACGGGTTTGCGCCTGGGCAGAATGGACCAGTCGTAGTGGCTGTGGTCCATGCCATAGCGGCGCAGCGGGTACTCCAGGTGGGCGTCGGGCAGGCCCGCTTTGACGGTCTCGGGCGTGGCGCTCATGGGCTGTCTCCTGCGGGCTGCGCGGCGGCAGCAAAGGCGTCGAAATAATGGGTGTTGAAGTGCTGGGCAATCTCGCGGCCGGTGGCCAGCCAGACCTTGTCGTGGCTTGTGATGTAGGACAGGGCCTCTTCAAAGGCGGCCATCCGGTAGGGCTGACCCACCAGGTAAGGGTGCAACGGAATGCACATCACCGTGCCGGATTGTTCACCCTCTTCATACAGCCGGTCAAACTGGCGTTTGAGGATGTCGGCATAGCGCCGCGGCTGTACCAGGTTGACGTTGTAGACGATGGTGTCGTTCATCTCCAGCGAGTAGGGCACGCTGGTCAGCCTACCCTGGCGCACTTTGACCGGGCCGGGCTGGTCGTCATGGAACAGGTCGCAGACATAGGTCAGGCCCATCTCGGCCACCAGGTCCAGCGTGCGCTCGGTGTAGGTCAGGGCAGGGGCCAGCCAGCCGTCGAGCTTTTGGCCGGTGTACTGGCGCACGGTGTCAATCGAGTCCTGGATGACGGCGCGCTCCTGCGCCTCGGTCATGCCCATCAGGTAGCGCGTGTTGTAGGTGCCGTGCGAGTAAAACTCCCAGCCCTTGTCGGCGCAGGCCTGGATCACCTCGGGGTGGTGCTGGCACATGGCCACATTGAGCGAGACGCTGCCGCGCATATTGCAGCGCTGCATGGCCTCTAACATGCGCCAGAAGCCGACACGGTTGCCGTAGTCGCGGTACGAGTAGTTCAGCACATCCGGCGCCGGCCGGGCCCAGGCGGCACGCGCCGGGTTTTTAGGCGGGTTGAGCTCATAGAACTCGACATTGGGCGCGACCCAAAACGCCACCCGGGCGCCGCCCGGCCATTCGATGCGGGGGCGGTTGTTGTAGGGCAGGTAGTCGTAAAAACCGGGGTCGCGTTTCACCGGCCAGCCCCCACCGCCGGGGCCACCTGCCGCAGTTGGGCCAGCGTGTCGTCGATAGTCAGGACGTCGGCGTATTTGACGACCATGTCGTACAGGTTGGCAAAGTGCGGGCCTTCGTGCTTGTCGGCCACACACTCCTCGGGCACGATGGTGCGGTAGCTGCGCGACAGGCTGTCAACCACAGTGGCCCGCACGCAGCCCGAGGTGGAGCCGCCAGTGACCACCACGGTGTCGACGCCATGAAAGTTGAACACCGAGCCCAGGTTGGTCTCAAAAAAGGCCGAGGCCATGCGCTTGTTGATGACGATGTCGCGCTGGTGGTCGATCACCAGCCGGTCGTCAAACTCGGAGCGGCGGCTGCCGACCTTGATGTTCTGCAGCGAGTCGGGCGTGTTGGTGCGGGTGCCCCACACGCCACAGTCTTCGCCAGAGTCCATGTAGGCCACATAGGTCCAAACCACCGGAAAGCCGCGGGCGCGAAACTCGGCCGCCAGCGTGTTGACGTGCTCCAGTTGGCGCGGATCGGTCTCGTAGGCGGTGGCGAACTCGCCGACGCAGGTGTAGGCTTTTTGCAGGTCGATGTTGATCAGCGCGGGCTTGCGGCCAAAGCCGAAGCGCTTGCGCGTGGGGTTGGCTTTGAACGCCTGGTAGAGCTGGCGGCTGGTCAGGTTGGAGTGCTCCATGGCCGGTATCTTTCTGAAGGGTTTAAGGGGTTCACGCCTGGCGTCGGGCGCCAGGGGAGGTCTTGGAAATCATGATGCATCACCCATATTGTTCTGTCAATAGAACAATTGGATGTGTCGGGAGTAAATGAGTTATGCAGAGTTTCCCTAGCGCTTGAGCGTCTTGGAGTTCGCAAACGCCCACTCACAGTGCTGGCGAGGCACAGACTCGAATCAGCATGGGCACGATGTACTGAAACATCTGGTTGTCTGACTGTTGAAGCTGGGTATACAGGCGCTGGGCTTCGTCTGTGCTGAGGTAACGCTCTTTTGGTTGTGCTCTTTCATCAGGGGGTCGACGTCAACAATCTTGACCGCCAGGCAAGGTGAGCACGTCTAACTAAGCGCACCCCCAGGTGCTCAGTTTTCGGTCAGAGTTTGCAGTTTCCAGGCTTGCCGTGTCTCAGAATTGGAGGAGCAGTTTTCCCAGCTGAGTGATCTCTTGAGATGGACAGGGCTGCCCCCGCCCCCTTTCTGAGTTGACGTTCCAGCGGTCAGGCATAGGGAATTCGAGGCAACAGGATGAATTTGCCCGTTTGCGTTCCAAACTACCGCATTCGTGTTCCCATTGGGACATGAGCCCAAGGTGACAGGGCTACCGGCCTGAACCCCAGTGCCGGTGAGGCACACTTTGAAGTAGGGGAAGCGGAGAGCGCCTTTTGATACGTCAGCTGATGACACACCCTGGTCGACGGCGATACTGCCTTGGTAGCCGTAGCAAGTGTGGGTCTGTAAAGGGCTGTTCGTCTGAGCGGTTTGCTTGCTTCCGGACATATCGACGCAATAGCCACGAGGTTCATCGAGGGTGGTCACCAGCTTGATCTCACCGTTTCTATCTGCAGCTGATGCAGAAGCGAAGGAAATGACCGTAGCAAGGCCAATTGAGGTGGCGAGAATTCCAAGAATTTTCATGGCGAGATGTTAACCTTGGTCTCACGATTCAGCCAAGGCCCTGCAAGCAGCAGAACAATTCAGCGGTACGCCGGCATACCCAGGATGTCTCGGGTCTGCGCAAAAGTTGCGAGTGGCCGGCCCATGGCCGTGCACAGGGCCTTGGTTTCTTCGATCAACTCCATATTGGTTGGCGTACGGTTCGGGTCGAAATGTTCTTCGATGCCGATATGCAGGTGCCCGCCAAGCTCCAGGGCCATGCGCGCGACTGGCGTCTGCAGCAGATCGCCGCCCCATACCGATACTGACCAGGGGATATCTGTGCCCTCTAGCATTTCCACGTAGGCGGCCAACGCCTTTTCGGTCGGTGGCAGTCCGAAAGAGACGCCTTTGGCGCGGGCCCACAATCCCCACTCACCGCCAAAATAGAACTTGGCCATTGTTCCCTTGGGCAAGCGGCCGGCACGGTACCAGGCCAGCGTCGTCTGAAGGAACCCGGGCTCAAAGATGGCCAGCGACGGTAGAAAGCCCAGTTTCTCAGCCAGCCCAAAGGCATAGGCATGGTCCTCATAACTGTTGACATAGCTGAAGCCTACCGGCAAACCGTCAGGGCCCGGATAACCCAGGTTGGTCGAACCGGGATCCACCACGCCGAATGGCATGGGCACCTCAGCCGCAATGAATGGGTAGTGTGAATAACGGTCCTCGATCGGTTCCAGGTTGGCGCCGTCGGCCTGATTGACCGACAGAGTCGGGTACCACAGGGCGTCTGGTTTTTTTGCGAGGATCACGCGCCAGGGTTGAAGGTAAGCCTCGGCACCAGCTTGTCCATTGAGCCGGATATCGTGATTGTGCGCATGGATCACCGAGGCGCCAGCATCGAAACAGCGCAGGCTGTCCTCAATGATGGCCTCGGTGCTCAGCGGCACATGTGGATTGCGATCTGGGGTAACACCGCCGTTGATGGCGACTTCGAGAATGACCGGGTTCTTGTTCATGAATGCACTTCCTCTTGACGTGATGACCAACCGGCGGGTAAATAATCTCAAACTGATAGTATAGAAATTGATTTGGTTCGACAAACATCAGACAAGTGGTGAGGAGATTGTTGCAGTGAATATCGAAGAGCGCCTTCGCAGGCTTGAGGATGAAAAGGCGATTCTTGACACCTTGCACGCCTATGGCCACCACCTCGATTACGGGCTGGAGGACGCTTGGATTGATTGCTGGACCGAGGACGCCGTACTGGACTGGCCCGGGCGGGCCTTCATGCGTGGACATGCCGAATTGCGTGCAGGGTTTCGCGCCCACTCCCATGCGCCGGTGATGTACCACAAGCATGTGGTGATTGCGCCCATGGTCACTTTGCAAGGCGATTCTGCAAGCGTGCAAAGCATGTTTGCCCGGCTGGATCGTTATCCGGATGGGCCCGGCATTCGCGCTTTCGGCCGTTACTGCGACAAGCTGGTTCGGTGCCCTGATGGCCGCTGGCGTTTCACCGAGCGCCTGCCCGAGATCGAGGGTGTACGCGCCCAAGCGCCGCTGGGTGGCGAGCCCTTCCCGGACAGCCCGGAGATGCGCAAGGCGGCAAAGGGCAATTGACGTTCCTTGTCTGCCCCGCCGCTGTAGAACAATTCAGCGGTCTCGCACCGTCCACTCCAGCAGTGCGTCGAACACCGGACGCGCGGCGTCGGCCGAAGGGTGGTTGGCGATGGCCACCAGCACATAGCGCCTGCCGCTGGCGCCATGCACATAGCCGGCCAGGGCGGTGACGTCACGCAGGCTGCCGGTTTTCAGGTGGGCGCTCCCGGCCAGGGTGCGGCGATTGCGCAGCGTGCCGTCAACGCCGTTGAATGGCAGCGAGGCCATCAGGTCAGGCATCAGCGGTGAGCGGTAGGCCGTTTGCAGCATGCGGCCCAGACCCTGGGCAGTGATCAGGGTCCGGCGCGATAGGCCCGAGCCGTTGTCCACCACCGGCACATCCTCCTGGCCGATGCGCTCCTGCCACCAGCGGCGCAGCACGGCGCGTGAGGCCTCGTCGGTGGCGCGTGGGTTGCCGCCTGCCGCTGGGCGCTGGCCGTTGGGTGATGGTGCTGGTGCTGGTGATAGTGCCGGCGCGCCCAGGCTAAGCGTCAAAAACAACTGCTGCGCCATGACGTTGTTGCTGTACTTATTGATGTCGCGGATGATCTCGGCCAGCGGTGCCGAGCTGAGCTCAAACACCGGTTCGGGCTGCAGGTCTGGCCCAGCCGCATTGCCATTGCCACTGCCCAGGGTGGGGACCCGGCCTTCGCGCACCTTGCCGCTAAGCTGTCCGCCCATCTCGCGCCACAGGCCCTCGATGGCACGCAGGCCAAAGGATTTTGGCTCCACGTAGGCGATCGACCAGGTTTTTTCGGCGCAACTGGCCGGGTAGGTGCCGGCAAAGCGGATGCGGGCCGGGTCGGCAAAGTCGGCCTTCAGGGCGGCCCGGTAGTCGCCGCACTCGCCGTTGCTCAGAGGCACGCTGGCCTGCATCTCCACCCCGGCCAGGGGTGGCTCAAAGTGCACCTGGGCCGTGCGGATGCCGCGGTCGGGCACAAAGGTCATGCTGACCGACTTGAAATTAAGCAGCAGCGCGTCGGGCGAGGCGTTGTAGGGGCGCAGGGGTTCGCCGTCAAAGCTGCCGGGGTTTGTGTCGGCGACATCAAAGGCGCTGCGGTCGAGGACGATGTCGCCGGCAATCTGGCGCACGCCCAGCCCCTGCACCCGGCGCAGCAGCAGCCACAGCCGCTCGGTGACCAGCTTGGGGTCGCCCAGGCCCCGTATGTACAGGTTGCCGTACAGGGTGCCGTCGCGCACCGCGCCTTCAATATAGACCGGGGTCCGCCAGCTGTAGGCGGGGCCAAGCAGGTCCAGCGCGGCGTAGGTGGTCACCAGTTTCATGACTGAGGCCGGGTTCACCGGCACATTGGCGCGGTGGCTTAGCCGTGGCGCTTGCCGGCCTTCGGCATCCACCACCAGCAGTGTCACGGCGTCGCGCGGCAGGTTGGCGCGCTGCAGCGCGGCTTCTACGGCCGGCGGAAGGCTCTGAGCGGCGGCCAGGCCGCACGAACCGCACAGAGCGCCCAGGCTAAACAGGCCCAGTTTGGCCAGCACGTGCCTTACAGATCGCAAAGAAAATGGCATCCAGGTCATTGAGGCGCCATTATCCGGCCACGGATAATGGCGCCATGCCCTCCCATGACACCCGAAGCCTTCTGGGCTTCTCGCCGCGCACCATTGGGCTGGCGGCCGCACTCATCACTGTGTTGATCTGGACCTCTTTCATTGTGGTCGCCCGCGCCTCGGCAGACCCGTCGCGTGGCGGCACTCTGTCGCCCTTTGACATCGCCTTTTGCCGGGTGGTGGGCGCCAGCGTGGTGCTGCTGCCCTGGGGCTGGTGGTTGGTGCGGCGGGACAGCCGCACTGGCGCGGCCATGGCGTCCTCGCTGTTCGGTTTGTCGCCGTTGTCGCTGGGCATCACGGTCCAGGTTGGCCTGTTTGGCGGTCTGATTTACTCAGTGCTGGCCTACAGCGGCTTTGTTTTTGCGCCGGCCGCACACGCCTCGGTCTTGATGCCCGGCAGCCTGCCGCTGTGGACGGCGCTGCTGGCGCTGCTGGTGCTGCGCGAGCACATCACGCCCGCGCGGGCGCTGGGGCTGGCCCTGATCGTGACCGGTGACCTGCTGGTGGGCGGTGCCAGCCTGTGGCAAGCTTTTGACGGTGGCCAGGTCTGGAAAGGCGATTTGCTGTTCATCACGGCAGGTTTCAGTTGGGCTTGCTACAGCGTCCTGGCGCGCCGTCACGGCCTGGATGCGGTGCGTGCCACCATCGCCGTCACGGCCCTGGCTTGTGTGGGGTATGTGCCCCTTTACCTGTTGCTGGTGCTGACTGGCGTATTGCCCGACCATCTGCTGACCTCGCCGCCCAGCGAGCTGCTGTTTCAGGCCGTGTTCCAGGGTTGGGGCTCGGTGGTGATCTCCGGCATCACCTTCACCCGCATGATCCAGCACTATGGCCCGGTGCGCTCCACCATGATCACAGCACTGGTGCCGGGGCTCTCGGCTTTCGGCGCCGTGATTTTTCTGGGTGAGCCGCTGCAGTGGAACCTGATGGCAGGTTTGGCTTTGGTGACCTTAGGCATCTTGTTCGGCGTCCGGATCCAACGCAAGGCGGCCGCATGAACCTGCTGGCCTTTGACACCAGTACCGAGCGCATGTCGGTGGCTGTCCAGGTCTTGCGTGACGGTCGCAGCACATGCTGGCAGCATGAGGGCGAGGGCGGCGCCCAAACTTCGGCCCATTTGATTCCCCAAATTGAGGCGCTGATGGCGCAGGCGGGGCTGGGTTTTAAGCAGCTCGACGCCATTGTTTTTGGCTGCGGGCCAGGCTCGTTCACCGGCCTGCGAACCGCCTGCGCGGTAGCCCAGGGGCTGGCCTGGGGCGCGGCAGTGCCGGTGTTGCCGGTGGACACCCTGCTGGCGCTGGCCGAACAGGCACGTTTTGAGCAGGCCCCAGAGTCGGCAAGTTGCCGGGTGCTGGCCCTGCTCGACGCCCGCATGGATGAGATCTACGTCGGTGGCTATGCGTTCAGCCACGGCCTGTGGCAACAGACCCTTGCCCCGGCTCTGTTGCGGCCCGAACAGGTGAGCGCTGAGGGCGGTAGCCTGCTGGCCGGCCATGTACCCGACGCCTATGTGGCGCGCTTGTCCGCTGGCATCGGCCGCCCGGTGCCAGCCCTGCCGACCGCCAGCGCCCTGCTGCGCCTGGCACCTGCCCTGCTGGCGGCTGGCGGCGCCCGGGCCGCTGATCAGGCCCTGCCGACCTATGTGCGAGACCAGGTGGCCAAAACGACGCTGGAGCGCGCAGCGGAAAAGGCAGCCTTGTGATTCAGGCCAAACCCCCGACCGAGGTTCGGTTTGAACCCATGACCGTGGATGATCTGGACACGGTCATGCGCATCGAGCGCCTGGCCTACGCCTACCCGTGGTCGCGCGCCGTGTTTGAAGACACGGTGGTGGCTGGTTACCAGGCTCAGCGGCTGCTGGCTGGCACGACCTTGCTGGGCTATTTTGTGGCCATGAAGGGCGTGGAGGAGGTGCATTTGCTCAACATCACGGTCGCCCCTGCCCACCAGTACCGGGGCTGGGCCAAAGTGATGCTGGAGGCGCTGCGCATATGGGCGCGGGGGCAGAGTGCCAAAACCCTGTGGCTCGAGGTGCGGGTGAGCAACGCGCGGGCAATGCGGATTTACCAGGCGCAGGGTTTTGTTCAAGTGGGCCGGCGCGCCAAGTATTACCAAAGCGGGCAGGGCCTGCGTGAAGACGCGATCGTCATGAGCCTGACTCTGTGAAAATGACCAGATGAGCCTTGTCCTAGACGACCGCCAGCGTGCCATGTTGCAGGAGATGGGCGTGCGCGTCTGGTTGCCCCAGCCGGCAGCTGAGATTGCTATTGAAAATATAGCTATACCATCAATAAAATCAAGGCTTACAGCCCAATTTGATGCTGAACCTGGCCCCGATGCGGTCCGGGTCGGCGGTGCCAGCGTCTTGACCAACGGGCTGGATGCGCCGGCCCTGCTCCAGGCCGTGGCCAGCTGCCAGGCCTGCCAGCTGTGCAGCGGACGCCGGGCGCCGGTTTTTGGGCGGCCGGGCCTGCCTCAGCCCGCCGACTGGCTGGTGCTGGGCGAGCCACCCGATGAGGACGAAGAGCGCTCGGGCAGCGCTTTTGCCGGGCAGGCCGGGCAACTGTTGGACAACATGTTGCGCGCGCTCAAGCTCGCCCGCAGCGCGGGGGCTGTGGCCGAGCCAGCCAAGCAGGCCTACCTGACCAACGTGGTGAAGTGCCGGCCGGCGGTGGTGCGCATTCCGCAACCGCAGGAGTTAATGGCCTGCGAACCCTTTTTGCAGCGTGAAATTGAGCTGGTCAAGCCCAAGGTGATTCTGGCCATGGGCCGCTTTGCCGCGCAGGCCCTGTTGCAGGGCAGCCAGCCGGAGCTGGCCACCCAGCCATTGGGCAAGCTACGCGGGCAGACTTACCAGTATCTGGGGGTACCGGTCATCGTGACCTACCACCCCAGCTACCTGCTGCGCACCCAGGCCGATAAGGCGCGGGCCTGGCTAGACCTGTGCCGGGCTCGGGCTATTGTGCTGGCTGAAGCCTCAGGCGCGGCGCGCGGGCCATAGCACCGAGCCGATCGCCAGCACCATCAGCAGCACGGCGGCCCAGTCTTGCCAGTGCAGCACCTCGCCCAGCCACCAGGCGCCGGTGAAGACGCCCAGCACCGGGATCAGCATCACGCTCAAGGTGGAGGCCACTGGCGGCAGGTCCCGCGCCATGGTGTACCAGACGGCGTGGGCAAAGCCGAAGATCAGCACGGCATTGAAGCCGATGGCACCCCAGGCTGCGGGGGACGGGGCCGCCCACTGGCCGCGCTCGAACAGCAGTGACAGCACGGTCAGCAGCACGCTGGTCATGGCCGTCATCCAGAAACAGATGGTCAGTGTGGGCACCGGTAGCGTGGTGCGGCGCAGCAGGTTGGTGCCCAGCGCCCAGGTCAGGGCGGCGATCAGCGCCAGCAGCACCCCAACTGGGCTGCCCGCCAGGTGGGTGAACTCGTTCCACAGCAGCAACACAACCCCCAGCCCTGCCGCCGCCACGCCGGCCCAGGCGCGCGGCGCCAGCCGGCTGCCAAACACCAGAGCGCCCAGCACCGCTGAAAAAATCGGCATGCTGTAGCCCAGGATAGCGGCGCGTCCACTGCTGAGCGCCTTGACCGCCACGATGATCAGCGCGTGCCAAACAAACATATTGGTCAGCGCCAGCCAGAACAGCTCGCGCCAATGCGCCCGTGGCACCCTAAACGGCAGCCGCAGCAGCACCATCCCCAGCGCCAGCACCGGCAACCCCAGCCACATCGACAACATGCGAAAGGTCAGCGGCGGGTAGTGGGTGACGCCAAGTTTCATCACTGGCCAGTTGACACCCCAGACCAGGGTCAAGAGCACCAGGCCAATCCATTGTTTGCGTGACAGGGTTTGCATAGCGGCATTGTCCGGCAAGCGGGGTGCATTTGAGTTTCTACAATTGGCGCATGACATTTCTAGACATGCTGCGCGCCGCTGAGCGCCAAAACGGTTCCATGGTTTGCGTGGGGCTGGACCCGGAGCCGGCCCGGTTTCCGGGCGCACTGCGCGGCGATGCCAGCCGGATTTTTGATTTTTGCGCTGCCATTGTGGAGGCTACGGCTGATCTGGTGATCGCGTTCAAGCCGCAAATTGCCTATTTTGCTGCCCATCGCGCCGAGGACCAGCTCGAGCGCTTGATGGCCCACATGCGCCAGGTGGCGCCGGGGGTGCCGGTGATTCTTGACGCCAAGCGTGGCGATATTGGCAGCACCGCGGCCCAGTACGCGGTGGAGGCCTTTGAGCGCTATGGGGCTGATGCGGTCACCCTGTCGCCCTTCATGGGCTTTGATTCGGTCGAGCCCTACCTCAAGTACCAGGGTAAGGGCGCGTTTTTGCTCTGCCGCACCTCCAACCCCGGGGGTGACGACCTGCAATCACAGCGCCTGTCCAGCGTGCAGGGTGAGCCGCTGCTCTACGAGCATGTGGCCCGGCTGGCCCAGGGACCCTGGAATCTGAACGGGCAGCTCGGGTTGGTGGTGGGCGCCACCTACCCGGCCGAGATTGAGCGGGTGCGGGCCATAGCGCCCACCCTGCCGCTTTTAATCCCTGGCGTGGGGGCCCAAGGCGGGGATGCCGCAGCCACCGTGAAGGCCGGCTGGCGTGGCGACGCGCTGGGCACCGTGGCGCCCATCATCGTCAACTCGTCGCGGGCCATTTTGTACGCCTCGGCGGGCGAGGACTTTGCCCAAGCCGCGCGCCGCGAGGCGCTCAAGACGCGTGAGCTGTTGCAGGCGGCCCGGGCTTAGCGGCAGCGCCGAAGCTGACACGGTTAAGCCGACGCGGCTAAGCTGACACGGCAGACAGCAGCCTTTTGAGGTATCGGCCGGTGTGGCTGGCCGGGTTGTCGGCAATCTGCTCTGGCGTGCCGGCGCCCACCAGCGTGCCGCCGCCGGCACCGCCCTCGGGCCCCATGTCAATCAGCCAGTCGGCGGTTTTGATCACGTCCAGGTTGTGCTCGATCACCACAATGGTGTTACCAGCGTCGCGCAGTTGGTGCAGCACCCGCAGCAGCAGGTCAATATCAGCAAAGTGCAGGCCGGTGGTGGGCTCATCCAGGATGTACAGCGTACGCCCGGTGTCACGCTTGCTCAGCTCTAGCGCCAGTTTGACCCGCTGCGCCTCGCCACCCGACAGGGTGGTGGCCGCCTGCCCGAGCCGGATGTAGCTCAAGCCCACATCCAGCAGGGTGTGCAGCTTTCGCGCGATGTTGGGCACTGCCTTAAAGAACTCGGCGGCAGCCTCCACGGTCAGGTCCAAAATTTGCGCAATTGTTTTGCCCTTGTACTGGACCTCCAGCGTCTCGCGGTTGTAGCGCTGGCCGGCGCAGACATCGCAGGGCACATAAACGTCGGGTAAAAAGTGCATCTCCACCTTCAGCATGCCGTCACCCTGGCAGGCCTCGCAGCGGCCGCCGCCAGACGCCGCGCCGACATTGAAGCTGAAGCGGCCCGGGCCATAGCCACGCTCACGCGCCATCGGCACCTCGGCCATCAGCTCACGGATCGGGGTGAACAGGCCGGTGTAGGTGGCCGGGTTGGAACGCGGCGTGCGCCCGATCGGCGACTGGTCGACATTAATCACCTTGTCGAAGTGCTCAATGCCCTCGATCGCCTCATGCGCCGCTGGTTCCTCATGCGCCCGGTAGAGCTGCCGCGCCACGGCGGTGTACAGCGTGTCATTGACCAGGGTGGACTTGCCGGAGCCAGACACACCGGTCACGCAGGTGAACAGGCCTACCGGGATGTCGACGGTCACGCCACGCAGGTTGTTGCCCGTGGCGCCAACAATGCGCAGGGTGTGTGGCGTGGCCTGGTCCTGCAGCCGGTGGCGCTTTTCAGGGATGGCGATGCAGAGGGTATGCGCCAGGTAGCGCCCGGTCAGTGAATCGTGGTTGTCCCGCACGTCCTCAAACGTGCCCTGAGCCACCACCCGCCCGCCATGCACGCCAGCGCCCGGTCCCATGTCGATCACATGGTCGGCGGCGCGCATCATGTCCTCGTCGTGCTCCACCACCAGCACGCTGTTGCCAATATCGCGAAGGTGGTGCAGGGTGCTGATCAGGCGGTCGTTGTCACGCTGGTGCAGCCCGATGCTGGGTTCGTCCAGCACATACATCACGCCGGTCAGGCCCGAGCCGATTTGTGAGGCCAGCCGGATGCGCTGCGACTCGCCGCCGCTCAGTGTTTCGGCACTGCGGTCCAGGCTCAGGTAGTTCAGGCCAACGTCGTTCAAGAATTTCAGGCGCAGGCCGATTTCGCGCACCACCTTGCCGGCAATCTCGCCCTTGGCACCGGCCATGTGCAGCTGCTCAAAGTAGGCCTGGGCCTGGGCCAGTGTCATGTGGCTCACTTCAAAGATGGGCCGCGACTGGGCCCCCTCGCCAATCTTCACATGCCGTGCTTCAAGCCGCAGCCGGGAACCGGCGCAGTCGGGGCAGGGCTGGGTGCTGCGCAGGCGGCCCAGGTCCTCGCGCACCAGCGTCGAGTCGGTCTCGCGGTAGCGCCGCTGCATGTTCGGGATGATGCCCTCAAAGGGGTGCTTTTTGCTGAGTTTCTTGCCCTGGCTGGCACCGGAGTCGACCACATAGCTGAACTTGATCTCTTCTGTGCCCGAGCCATGCAGCACCGCCCGTTGCACCAGCATCGGCAGAGATTCGAACGGCGCCTCGATGTCAAAGCGGTAATGCCGGGCCAGGCTCTCCAGTAACGCAAAGTAATAGCCGTTGCGCCGGTCCCAGCCCTTGATGGCGCCACTGGCCAGGCTCAAGGTGGGGAAGGCCACCACCCGGGCCGGGTCAAAAAACTCCTGCATGCCCAAACCATCGCAGGCCGGGCAGGCGCCCTGCGGCGAGTTGAAAGAAAACAGCCGCGGCTCCAGCTCGCCGATCGAGTAGCTGCAGACCGGGCAGGAGAACTTGGCGTTAAATAAGTGCTCAATCGGGCTCTGAGCCCCGTCGTTATTGGGTTTGTTGCTATCAATTTCTACGGCAATGGCGCGGCCGGCCCCCACCCTCAGGGCGGCCTCAAAACTCTCTGCCAGGCGCTGTTTCAGGTCAGGGCGGACCTTAATGCGGTCAATCACCACGTCCAGATCGTGTTTTTCGGTTTTTTTCAGCGCCGGCAGTTCGTCAAATTCAAAAGCCTGGCCGTTGACCCGAAAGCGCACGTAGCCCTGGGCCTGCAGGCTGGCGATCACGTCCTGAAACTCGCCTTTTTTGCCCCGCGCCAAGGGCGCCAGAATCATCAGGCGCGTGTCCAGCGGCAGGGCCAGCACGGCGTCGACCATCTGGCTCACCGTTTGCGCTTGCAGCGGCAGCTGGTGATCGGGGCAGAACGGCGTGCCGGCGCGGGCATACAGCAGGCGCAGGTAGTCATGGATCTCGGTCACCGTGCCCACGGTGGAGCGCGGGTTGTGCGAGGTGGCTTTTTGTTCGATGGAGATCGCCGGGCTCAGGCCCTCAATCACATCCACATCGGGCTTGTCCATCAACTGCAAAAACTGCCGGGCGTAGGTGGACAGGCTCTCAACATAGCGCCGCTGCCCTTCGGCGTACAGCGTGTCAAAGGCCAGGCTGGACTTGCCCGAACCGCTCAAGCCGGTGATCACCACCAGCTGGTTGCGCGGGATGTCCAGGTCAATGTTCTTGAGGTTGTGGGTGCGCGCACCCCGGATGCTGATCTGGTGGGCGTGGCGCGGCTGGGGCAGGCGAGGGGAGTCGGTGTCAGGTACGGGCATGGGTTTGGGTGGCGCAGGCAACCTCACATCATAGGTGCAAGGCGCCGGCTTAGTAAACCGGCCCGGCCACGGGCACGTTCGCCATGGCGGCATAGAAAAGCCTTGAAGAAAAGCCGCAAATCAAAATTGACAAAGCATTGTTTGCCAACAGAATTCCTAATCACTTCTATGGAACATGGTCATGAAACAAACCTCAAAGCTTTATTTCCCTACCGTCGGCTTAACTGCGGCCCTGCTGCTTGGGCTGGCGGGTTGCGGTGGTGGCTCGTCCAGCAGTCCCAGCAGCCCCAGCACCCCGACCATTATTGACGGTGCGGGTGTGTTCCCGGCCGGGCTCGCCGTGGCGTCACCCGTTGGCATGGAAGTGGGCACTGTCACGCTGGCCCAAGCGTCCCCAGCGGCCCGACTCCAGGCGCTTGCGCTGGCCCTGTTTCAAGGAGACCTGGCTACGGCCAAGCAGCTTGCTAGCCGCTTGATTCCCGTCGGCGACGCTCAGGCCGCAGCCAGCCGATCACCCCGTTACATGAAATCGGCCAATGCGGTCAACGCCTTGCTGACCGGAGCCACCGCACCGCGTGCCGGGGTGGGCTTCAATGCGGACAGGTTTCTCAAGACCCCGATCAACGCAGGTTGTTATGGGCCAACGGTGCTGTACCAGGGGCACCCGGACTGGGTTGCGGGGAATCCGCCGAAGGACGGAACCCTGCCCAGCGGTGATGTGGGCATCTGGACAGCCGTTGACACCGCGACCGATTGGGTCTGTGCCGCCGCACAACTCGACGCCCGCATGGACGGCGTGGCCTTGCGCAGCAACACCAGCTTGATGACGCTGGCCAGCCTGATCAACGTGGCCAACACCGCTGGCAAAAGCTTGCCGGCGGTGGGGGCTACCGTTGACCTGAAAGCCGAGATGAACGTTGCCTTCAGCCCCGACGTTACCTTCACCACAGCCACCATCTCTCAACCGGTGGCCGGTTCCTACAGCTATTCGGTCGCCTTCAGCTTCACCCACAGCTCGGGCACCCGCAATGCAGAGATCCGCCTGAGCCACGCGCCTGGCGCCAGTAAGAGCGAGTACAGCGGCCTGCTCACCTATGCGGTGACTCGGGGCGGTTCTGACCTGCAAAATTGCAACGGAAAAGCCGTAGGCACGGTTGATGTCGGCACCCTGAAATACACACGCACTGCCCGTACCGCAATGACCTTGGTGCACCGTGAAGGCAACTACTGCGGCGCTGGCACCGCAACTCCGCTGGCCACCACTTATGCCAATTTTTCTGCTGATGGCCAATTGGACCCGGCAGGCAAATGGATTGCCACAAAGGGTTGGGCCAACAACTTCAACCGCTTTGGCGCCGTGTATGACCCGACTACGCTTAAAGGCAACTACACTTTTGGCTGGCAGGCGGGGTACGAAGACAGCAACTCGCGGGTGTTCAATATCGGTCTGAATTACAACGCGACGACCGAGGCGCGAGACGGCGAGGCCTATTTTGGCTATGGTGACGATATTGCCAGCAGCACTGGCACCATCAAGGGATTCATTTGCAATTGGGCCGGTCCTAGCAGCAGTCATACCCTGAAAGACTTCTTTCAGCGTCAGAACATCAGCTTCAATGACGCCACTGGCAAGTGGCGGCCGTCTCTTGAGGCAGCAAGTTCCTCCAACATCACCTACGCGCCCACCAATGCTTGCACCTCAGCAGGAGGCGCTTTTTACTACGACAAAAATGCTGGCAGCGTCACGCCGGCTTCATTGGCCGATGAGTTGGCTGCGCCCAACCCGGCCGTCGCTGTCGATATGGCCGACCGTGTCTTTGGCACCACGACCTACGCCACCATCCCCCTGGCCATTGCAGGGCGCGGCGTTGTAGTACCCGCTTACTGAGCCCGGCTAACCCCCAGCAACCAGGCCTTGAACAACGCCACCACGGCGCTGTGGGCGGCGTCTTGCACACCGCGTTCTCGGGGCTCGACAAACCAGTAGCCCTGCGGGCCGGTGAGCTCGTGTTCGTCGAGCCGGCGCAGGCGGTTGTCGCGCAGGTCGCGCTCCACCATCGGTGCATCGACCACCGCCACCCCAGCGCCCGACACGGCGGCGTTGATGGCCTGGTCCATGGTGGAAAACGCGATGCCGGGGCGGGCGTCCACTTGGCGCATCCCTTTGGAGGCCAGCCAGTTTTCCCAGACCGGCAAACGCTTGGCGCCGGCCAAGATGTGCAGCAAGGTGGCTTTGTTCGGGCTTGGGGGGCGGCCGTCTGACCACAATTCCGGGCTAGCCACCGCGATGTGCTGCTCCTGGCGGAGCAGCCAGCAGTCACACGAGGCCCAGGGCTCGGCCAGGTACATCACCAAACAATCATATTGCCGGGCCTCGCGCAGGCTGGCCACGGCGTTGGTGGTGATCGATAGGTCGATGTCAGGGTGCCGGCTGTGAAAGCCGCGCAGGCGCGGCGCAAGCCAGCGCGAGGCAAAGGTTTCTGGCACATTGACTGAAATGCGTTGGCGCGCGCCCAGGTTCTGGATCTGGTCAACCGCATTGGCCAGGTTGCCAAAGGCTTGCTCGATGCTTTTGGCCAGCACGCTGCCAGCGGGTGTCAATACTAGGCCATGGGAGTGGCGAATGAACACTGGCTTACCCAGCCAGTCTTCCAACTGTTTGATCTGGCGGCTGACCGCGCCCTGTGTCACATGCAGTAGTTCGCCTGCTTTGGTAAAGCTGGCGGTGCGGGCGGCAGCCTCAAAGGCGCGCAGGGCATTGAGGGGGGGAAGGCGTCTCATGGAGCGAGACTCTACCGCGAGTTTGCTCCTCAGATCTGGCGCGAGCCACCCCAAAGGCTGGATAATTACCCAAAATCTGGAGGAACCCACCATGGCATCGGTCAACAAAGTCATTCTCGTCGGCAACTGCGGCCGTGATCCCGAAATTCGTTACCTGCCTTCGGGCCAGGCGGTAGCCAACGTCAGCGTGGCCACCTCTTCGCGTCGCAAAGACAAGAATTCTGGCGAAACCATTGAGGACACCCAGTGGCACCGCGTGACCTTCTACGACCGCCTGGCCGAAATCGCCGGTGAATACGTCAAGAAGGGCCAGCCGATCTACGTCGAAGGTCGCTTGAAGTACGGCAAGTACACCGACCAGGCCGGCATCGAGAAAAACACGGTCGACATCATCGCCACTGAAATGCAGTTGCTGGGCAAGCGTGAGGGCATGGGCGGCCCCGGTGGGGAAGAAGGCGGTGGCGGTGGCGGTGGCGGAGGGGGCTACTCGCGCCCGGCGCCAGCGTCTCGTCCTGCCCCGCCAGCGCAGCGTCCGGCGCCAGCCGCCGCCCGGCCTGCCAGCGGGTTTGATGACATGGATGACGATATTCCGTTTTAGATCGGACCAGCGTCCTGAAAAAGCTGCGCTGCTCCAAGTTCAGGCCGCCATCCCCGTCGAGGTTCGCAACAACCTCAAGGTGGATGCTGGGGACCGAGTTGAGTTTGTCTTGATCGCTCCTGGCCGTTACGAGTTTGTGGCGGCGACAAGTGATGTGACTGCCCTCAAGGGCATGTTCGGTCAGGCCAAGAAGCGCGTGTCCATCGAATCCATGAATGCCGCCATCGCAAAGCGCGGGGCTGGCGCGCGATGACGTTTGATGTCAAAGCTTCGAAGTACGCCGGGATGACGCTTATGGCCTAACGGACGGCTCGATATTGACCTTGTGCTACAGCTGAGACCCTTCAGGGCGCATATAGCCCTCGCCAAACTCCTGTTGACCCCGCCTTCAAGGCTGTCCCTAGGCAGTCAGGCCGTTGTCGCCGAGACCACCCCACCCCCTAAGCACACCTCGCCGTCGTACAGCACGGCCGACTGGCCCGGCGTCACCGCCCACTGCGCAGCGCTGAAATCCAGCGCAAAGCTGTTGACGCTGGGCGCCAGCAGGGTGCAGGGGGCGTCCGCCTGCCGGTAGCGGCTCTTGGCCGCCAGGGCGCCAGCGGGCGGTGCTTGGCCGGCGATCCAGCTGGCGTCTTGCGCCTGCAACTGGTGAGACTGCAGCCAGGGGTGCTCATGGCCTTGCACCACCCACAGGGTGTTGTTGGCCATGTCCTTGCGCGCCACAAACCAGGGGGCGTGTTCACCGCCGCCGCGTTGCGCCCCTTTGGCCTTGAGCCCGCCAATGCCCAGGCCCTGACGCTGGCCCAGGGTGTAAAAGCTCAAGCCCACGTGCTGGCCAACGGTGCGCCCGCGCTCGTCCTTGATGGCCCCGGGCTCTTTGGCGATGTAGCGGTTCAAAAAATCACGAAACGGCCGCTCGCCAATGAAGCAAATGCCGGTTGAGTCTTTTTTTCGGGCGTTGGGTAGCCCAATTTCGCTGGCCAGGCGCCGCACCTCGGTCTTGTGCAGTTCCCCAATCGGGAACAGGGTTTTGGCCAGTTGCGCTTGGTTCAGTCGGTGCAAAAAATAGCTTTGGTCTTTGGCTGGGTCCAGGCCTTTGAGCAGTTCAAAACGGGCGGTGGCGTCATTGTGGCGAACGCGGGCGTAATGGCCGGTGGCAATGTGGTCTGCCCCCAGGCGCAGCGCGTGGTCCAGAAAAGACTTGAACTTGATCTCGGCATTGCACAGGATGTCGGGGTTGGGCGTGCGCCCGGCCTGGTACTCGCGCAGGAACTCGGCAAACACCCGGTCTTTGTACTCAGCGGCGAAATTGACGTGCTCAATCTCGATGCCGACCACATCAGCCACGGCAGCGGCGTCCACAAAGTCGATGTTGGAAGAGCAGTAGGCGCTGTCGTCGTCGTCCTCCCAGTTCTTCATGAAGATGCCAAGTACCTCATGCCCCTGCTGTTTGAGCAGCCAGGCGGTGACTGCCGAGTCCACCCCACCACTCAAGCCCACCACCACCCGTCGTCTCGCCAGTTGCTTGTTCATAAGCTCAGCATTATCTCTGGCTGGTGCAGAATGGTGCGCCATGGCGCGAGCCACCGCTGTGGCGTAACCGGACCCCTTATGACACCCAAAGACATCGTACGCGCCGGCCTGGTACCGGTTTGCTGGGGCCTTGGCTACACCATGGCCAAGCCGGCGATCGACCATTTTCCGCCGATGTTCATGGTCGGCCTGACTTATCTGGCTAACTTCCTGGTGATCAACGCCCTCTGGCCATCGCGGCAACTCACGCCGCACTGGCACGTGATGCTGATCACCAGTTGCGTGGTCACCATCCAAGCGGGGCTGGGGTTTTACGGCTACCGGCATGTGTCGGCCAGCCTGGCTATTTTGGTGGTCCAGGTGCAGGTGCCGATTGCCGTTTTGTTTGGCTGGTGGCTCCTGAAGGAAGAGCTCAGCCTGGCGCGCGCCATTGGCATCGCGGTGGCGTTTGCCGGCGTGGCCATGGTGGTGGGGCTGCCCAAGCAGCCGCCACCCTGGCTGCCCGTGACCATGCTGATCATCGGGGCCGGGGTCTGGGGCTTTGGCCAAGTGCTGGTGAAAAAACTCAGCCGTGATGCCGGGCTGCCGCTGCTGCGGGCCATTTCCCTGCATGCGGTGCCTCAGTGCCTGCTGGCCAGCCTGCTGCTGGAGGGCGGCCAGTGGCAGGCCATGCAAACCGCCAATGCTTTGCAATGGGCCGGGTTCCTGACCTTCAGCGTGGTGGGCTTTTTTTGTGGCTATGTGCTGTGGTACTCAGTGCTGTCCCGCAATCGCATTGACGAGGTCACGCCCTTCGTCTTGCTGATGCCGGTGGTCGGCGTATTTGCCGCTGTGCTGGTGCTGGGCGAAGCGCTGACCGCGCCCAACCTGATCGGGGGCGCCATCGTCATGCTGGGGGTGGCGATTGTCTCGGGCTTACGGTTGCCCGTCCGGCTATGGCCCAAGCGGGTGCAGCGCTGAATGGGCAGCCCGGAGGACTTGCTGGCCCTGCAGCAGCAGGCTGCAACGCTCAACATCCATACCGTGGCCGCCTCCAAACGCCAGGTCAAGACCTTGGACAAAGAAATGGTGCAATTTCAGACCGACTTGTTGCAATCAGTGCGGCAAATGAAGGCAGGAAAGGCTGCCCGTACCTCCGTGGTGACACTGACGCCCGCCGCTGCGGCGCGGACAAAGGTAGGCGTGTCCCAAGCTGACTTTGCCCAATTACTGGGGGTGTCCGTACGTACTTTGCAGGACTGGGAGCAGGGCAGACGGGAGCCGTCAGGGGCGGCCAAAGCCTTACTGAGGATTGCAGCGCATTCACCAGAAGTGGTCAGGCTTTGCGCTTAACCGATGTCTTGACCATCTGGGCCGGGGGCAACGCGCAGTTGCTGGCCATCTGCCTTCAAGGCTGAGCATCCGCTGCGTCCAGGCGGTCTAGCACGGCCAGTGCCGTTGGCACATCGCCCGTAGCCGCCATGGCGCGGAAGTGGTTCTCGGTGTCCCAGGCGGACAGCGCATGGGCGCTGAGCTGTTCCACCAGCTTGTTCATACTCAGGCCCCGACTTTGTGCCAGCGACTTGAGCCGCTGCGCCGTATCGTCAGGTAACCGTATGGTTAAGGTGCTCATTGCCATTCCTCCAGACATTGCGCGGGTGTCAGCACCCGCAGATTTCCCAAGCGTAACGCACCGCCGCGCAGATCCCGCAAATTGTGGGTCACGATGGCCACCGCCCCGCCAGCCAGCGCTAGTTCGATCAAATGGTTGTCCCCCTCGTCGGGCAAGTTAGGCCGCCAACCGTAGTAAACCGTGACCCAGCGCGCTTGTCGTGCCAGTGCTGCTAGAACCTCGTGTCGCTCGTCTGCCGTGGTGGCATCGCCCCAGACTGGCCGGCCTAGCAGGTCCTGGTATTCCATCCAAAGCGCATTGCCAAATAAGGGCTGCAATCTGCCACCCAAAGCCCGACGCAGAACCGCCCGCGACGCGCCGCCACCGGAGCGCAGGCCGGCGACGAGCACATTGGTATCGATGACAGCCGGGATCAAGATGACAGCATATATGCTGTCAAGTGGATTGGCAAGTGCTGTGATTCGCTACTTATGGCCGGCGATCGGCCCGAGGTCAACTCCACGGCGGTGGGCTAAAGCGGCCTTGACTTGCCCTTTGGGGCGATTGGCAACGACGGGCCTGCCGACCACAATAACTGAAAGCGAGACAGTGGCCAGAGCTCTGGCTACCTTGCCTGCTGTCCCAATAGTAATTTAGGCATCTCCCCGGTCAAAACAATGAGCGCCGCTGAACCACCGATCGACAAGCCCACCGCCATGCCCCTCGGCGTGCCTGTTGTCATCACCCTGCCCGCAGGTGCCCGGGTCGGCGTCACGGTCAGCAACCTGATCTTCCTGCCCAATGGGCGCAGTCGAACGCTGAGCACCATCGTGACTCAAGACGATATCTACCAAGGCCGAATCAGCCGAATGATGCCTGACCTTGACGCTGAATAAAGGGCTTGCTTGTAAGGGATTCGGCATGAAATATGCCATAAGGTCTGAGAGAATCGCACACCATGGATACCCCAACCCTGTTCCTGGTGACCAGCATCATGCTGATCATCCTGCCCATCGCTTTGTGGGGCGCCGTAGGGCCGAAGAAGCGCCTGCGGGCTCATTTTCAGTACTGGTGTTGGGGCGGGGTGGTACTTGGCCTGGGCACTGGCCTGGTCGGGCTGCGGAACGTCGCGCCCGCCCCGGTCACGATATCGTTGGCGAATACCCTCGTCTGCTATGGTTTACTGATCAGATGGCAGTCGCTGCGCGAGATCCTCAACCAGCCGCGCATCTCCTGGTTGACACTGCTCGGACTGGCGTCGGCTAGCTTTCTGGCGGTTGAATGGGCGCGCTCAACAGACGTCATTGCTTGGCCGCTGATCGCTTATCCAATTCTGCTGGTCATGGACGTTATCGCGATCTGGTCCAGCGCCCGGATCGCCCGAACGCATCGCAGCGTAGCGGCTCGCTGGATGATCCTGGGTTACCTGTTTCCCGGGGTAGTGGTGCTCATTCAACTGGGGATTTTTCTGACTGATCAGGCGCTACCGAGCGCGCCCTACCCGGCGCTGCTGGCTCCCGTCATCGGACTGACGATGGTCTTTTTGGCGGTCATCAGCAATTTCGCCTTCTTGGGCATCCTGATGGAGCGCTCGGCCAACCTGGAAGCGAAAAACATCAAGCGTGCCGAACGCGAGGCGGTGCTGCGCGAGTTCGCAGCCCGATTGTCCCGGCTCGACCGCCTGCGCAGCCTGGGCGCCTTGACCGGCGCGCTCGCACATGAACTGACGCAACCGCTGACGGCGATCTTGTCGAACGCCGAGTTGGCCGAGGCCAGCCTCAAAAAAGGCGGCTTCAGCACCGAGCAGCATGCCGAGCTGGTGCAGGGCATCTTGGGGAGTGCCAGACGGGGCAGGGCGATTGTCCAGCGAATCCGGCAACGGCTGCAGCCCGTGGATCCCGTGTTGGGTCAGGTCGAATTGACCTGGATCACCGCTGACGTGATCGACCTGATGGCACCGGTGATTCAGGCCCATCAGGTCGAGTTGGTCCAACGGATGCCGGACACACGGTTGTTCGTGTCCGGGGACTCGATTGAGCTTTCGCAGGTGTTGGTCATTGTGCTGACCAATGCCATCGAGGCTTGCCAGACGGCGGCATCGCGGCGGATCGAGATCACGCTGCAGGCCAATGGGGGGCGTGCCTCATGGTCGGTTCGCGACCAAGGCCGCGGGTTCTCAAACGATGTACTGACCAGCGGCAGCGAGGCGCTTTTCACCACCAAGCCCGGTGGCCTGGGGCTGGGCCTGGACATCGTAACAACGATCGTCCGCCAACATCACGGCGCATTGACCCTGGCCAATGCCTCAGAAGGAGGCGCGATCGTGGTGATAGACCTGCCGCAGGCCTTGCCTGCCAACCCTTCCGGCGCCTGAACAGATGGAATCACAACATAGCGCGTCGCCCGCCGCTTCTTCAAGGGCAAGGCGCATCGTGACGGTGGACGACGAGATCCTCGCCGCGCGATACGCACGCGGCTGTGTGGTCTTGATAGACGATGACGCCGAGGTGCTGTCCGCGCTGTCGGCCAGGCTGATGTTCGAAGGTTATGCGGTCGAAACCTTTGCGTCGGCGCGCCACTACTTGGCGGCGCGGGACCTGCACGAGCCCAAATTCCCTGGGCCCAGTTGCCTGCTGTGCGACCTGCGGATGCCGGAGATCGATGGCCTGGCTTTACAGCGACAACTGCAAGGGCGCGACGTGCCCCCGATGGTGCTGATGAGTGGGCAGAGCCTGCCCCAGGACGTGGTCAGCGCATTCCACGGGGGTGCAATCGACTTCCTGATCAAGCCATTTGACGCCGCAGATTTGTTGTTAGCGGTCGCCAAGGCACTGAGCACAAACGCGGCGCAGCACACAGCCGCGCAACGGCAGCTTGATGCTGCGGCGCTGGTGGCGTCGCTAACCGACAAGGAACTGCAAGTGATCCGCTTGGTGGCCCAAGGCAAGACCAACCCCCAGATCATGCTGAGCCTGCAGATTGCGTTGCGCACCGTGAAATTGCACCGGCAGAGGGCGATGGAAAAGCTGAGGCTAGACAGCGTGGCAGCCTTGGGGCGATTTGGGCTCGAGGCGGGGTGGAGAGGCTAATGCGCGCCTAAACCCCATTCCGCACTTAAATCCTTCCTCACCACTCTACAGGCCTCTGGCTGCCAGCCTTGCGCGAGAATAGTGCATCTCGTCACCACGCAAAGGAAGCCCGCATGTCTCTCCCCTCCAAAGTTGCCATCGTCACGGGCGCCGGTTCTGGCGTCGGCAAAGCCGCTGCCCTGGCGTTGTTGGGTGCGGGTTATCGCGTGGTTCTGGCCGGCCGCCGTGAAGCGCCTTTGCAACAAGTGTTGGCTGAATCTTCGGCACCAGGCAATGGCTTGGCAGTGCCGACCGATGTGTCCGATGAGGCCTCGGTGGCGCAATTGTTTGCCACCACCGTGGCCACCTATGGCCGGCTCGATGTGTTGTTCAACAACGCCGGGGTCAGCGCCCCCGGCATCCCGCTGGAAGACCTGAAGGTTGAACAATGGAAAACCGTGGTGGACATCAACCTCACCGGCATGTTCCTGTGCATTCGGCAGGCATTTCGGGTCATGAAAGCGCAAACCCCCATGGGCGGGCGCATCATCAACAACGGCTCCATCTCGGCCACCACGCCGCGCCCCAACTCCATTGCCTACACCTCAACCAAACACGGCGTCAGCGGCCTGACCAAGACCGCTTCGCTGGACGGGCGCAAGCACAACATCGCGGTCGGCCAGATCGACATTGGCAATGCCGCCACCGAGATGGCCGCGCGCATGGCCACCGGCATCTTGCAGGCCAATGGGCAGATCGCCATTGAGCCACTGATGGACGTGTCCATCGTCGGTCAGTCGGTGCTGTACATGGCCAGCCTGCCCTTGGAGGCCAATGTGATGTTCCACACCGTCATGGCCACACAAATGCCGTTTGCTGGCCGGGGCTGATTTCAGCCCGCCCGTCTTGGCAGCGGGTCACATCGAACAGGTCAATACGGGCACAGGTCATAGAATCTGTTCTTCACACTGCAAAAAAAGATCAAGTCCATGAAGCCGTCCGCTGTCTTAGCCCGAAGCCGCGAGAGAATTCGAGCGCTTGTGGCAGAGTACGGCGTTTCAAATCCCCGGGTTTTTGGGTCCGTTTTAAGAAGCGAGGACTCCGACGCCAGTGACCTGGATATCTTGGTAGACCCAGCTCCCAACACATCGCTGTTAGACATTGCCAAACTGCAGATGCGACTGGAATCTGAGTTGGGCATTCAAGTTGATGTCCTGACCCCCAGGGCTTTGCCCTTGTCATTTCGCAATCATGTGGTGGAGCACGCCCAACCGGTATGACCGACTTGCGGCTGAATAGGCTAAAGGACTACTTGGATCATATGATTCAAGCCATCGAGCAGGTTGATGAGTACCTGACCGATGTCACTCAGGCCCAATTTCTCTCTACGCGGTTGTTGCAGGATGGTGTTGTTCGGAACCTAGAGGTGATTGGTGAAGCAGCAAACCAAGTTATCAAAAAGTTCCCGGAATTTGCTTCACTGCAATCGGACGTGCCTTGGGAGGCCATTTACTACATGAGAAATCGCGTTATTCATGGTTACGCAAGCATCGACTACGAGCTCGTGTGGCAAGTTGCGAACAAAGACTTGTTGGACCTGCATGCGCAATTAAAGCGAATAAAGGCCACACTGTAAAACCCTCAGCTGCATTTTTCAGCCCGCCCGGCGGGTCACATCGCTTCAAAAGCCTTGACCTTGCGGGGCCATCCACCCGTGTTTGCTTCTCCAAAGCGGTCAGCGGCAACCATCAATAGTAAGGTGTTATTTTGAGTGCTCTGCATTTGGACATCCAAACCGCCATCTTCATGACTTGCTTCGTGTACCTGATCCTGCACGGGGCCATCTGGCTGGCTTTGCAAGAGCATAGAAGCCGTCAAGTCAAATTGTGGTGTGCGTCAGGGATTGTCAGCGGTATGGGCGTGGTGTTGCTGTCGATGCGTGGGCAGGTTTCTGAGTTCTTGTTTTTGTATGTGGCTCAGCTGTTGATGCTGGCGGGCAATGCGGGGCGAATGGCCGCATTGCGCATGTACCTGTTACCAGCACCGCAACATCGTGCCTACAGGGTTTACAACTTAGCATCCGGCCTATATTTCGTCGTTTTCGTCTATCTCACTGTCGTTTTGCAATCCGATTGGGAGGCATTGATTTTGTTCAATGCGTTCTATGCGGTACTTTGCTTTGATTATTTCCGCATCGGTCTCATGCTCAATCGACTGCGCGAGTCCTTGGGGGCCAAACTGCTCATGTTGGGCGGCCTTATTTTGAGTGTTAGTTTGGCGTTGCGAGCCATCGGTGTGGCTGAGGCTGGCACTATAAGTGCCATCTACGAACCGAGTTGGCATCAAGCCGTGATGGTCGTCGGGCAATTTATGTCGATTACGCTTTGCAACATTGCTTTTCTTAGACTATTTTTAGAGATCGCTGAGCGCAAAAAAATGATGTTGGCCAATGAGTTGGCAGCGACAAACGCTCGGGCAGAGGAAATGCACCGAACCAGCCTGGTTCTTAAACAGTTGCTTGAGGAGCGGGAAGAAATTATCCGGCAGCTAGCCCTTTTCAACAAAACAGCAGGCATGGGTGCCTTGGTGGCCAGTTTGGCTCATGAACTGAACCAACCGCTGACAGTCATTCAGATGAATACCGGCGTGATTGAATTGGTGCTGAGCGACCATGAGACCAAACTGAACCAAGACACCAGAATTGACAAAGCTTTAACGGGTTTGCGCAATGCTAACCAACGCGCCGCCACCATCATCACCACGCTGCGCAACATGTTTAGCAATGGACCCAAAAGGATTTCGACCTTTGACTTCAATGAACTTGTCAATGACGCGCTGCTCTTGTGTCAACCCATGCTGCAGAAACAGGCTGTTGATTTTCAGGTCCAACTGCACGCAACTGCCTTGAACCTGGCAGGCGAGAAGTCACAGTTACAGCAAGTTTTATTGAATCTGATCACCAATGCCATAGAGGCTTTCCCGGCGACGTTTAAAGGTACCAAAAAAATCACGGTGAGAACAAGTTTGGAAAATGATCAGGTGGTGATGACCGTGGAGGATAACGGCAGTGGTATTGCGCCAGACATTGAGGCGGTAGTTTTTGTGTTGCTTCGCACCAACAAGAAAACGGGTATGGGTGTCGGGCTATGGCTTTCAAAAACCATCATAGAGTCGCACAGAGGGACCATTAGTTTCACGACCGGCGAGAACCGAGGGACACGATTCCTTATTACCTTGCCATTAACGAATGACGCAATGCATCTTTAGATCAGCCAGTCAGCCGCACCAACAGAAAATCAAAGGCCAGCCAAATCTGCCAGTCGAACCAGATCGGCCAATGTGCTGGCACCAAGTTTCTCCATCGCCCGCTGCCGATGCAATTTGACGGTGCGAAGCGCAATACCGAACTCGTCGGCGATATGCTGGTTCATCCTGCCCTGCGCCACGCGGCGCGAAACTTCGCGCTCACGTTCAGTCAGTGATGCGACTCGCTTGGCCAGACCGTACCGCAGCGCATCGAGTTGCTGGTGCTCGGCGCTAGCCGCGAGGGCCTGTGCTACAGCGTCGAGCAGCACATGGGACTCGAACGGTTTGATTAAAAAGTTATGCGCGCCAGCTCTGAAGCCGGTGACAGCCTCTTGCACGCCGCTGTGGCCACTCATCAGCAGCAGCGGCACGTGATCGAAATCAGCCATCCTGTGCTGAAATTGCAGACCGTCCATCTCCGGCATCCTGACGTCGCACAGCACGCAACTCGGACCGGGAAACACAGCTTGGTTGGCGGTGAGAACCTCCAAGTAAGCTAAGGCCGACGAATAGGTCTCTACGGCATAGCTTTTGATCTCCAACAAGGCGGCTAGCGCAGCCAGAACCTCCGAGTCGTCGTCAATAATGACAACGCGTCCGTTGGCGCAACGTGCCGCCAGGCGTTCGTCATTTTCCGTAACAACACGGCGCAGCAGCATAAGACTCCCGTTGATCCCAACGCTATGTGGTCATGATGACCACGGCAAGCGCAGCGCGCGCCCGAGTAGCACTGTCCAGCTTAGTTTGCCAGATGCGCATGGAGCCTGATTTGAGTTGTTTGCGTGTCAGGCAAAGGAATGCGTTGACCTTGAAAAAATATTTTTAGACTTGCTAAATTAGTACTGCTTAAACGCCAAGGGGCAGCACCATAAACACTCTTGGCCTCACCGGCAGTTAGGGCGAGACGCGTGACTTGATTGCGGCTGTCCAATACGCACACCGAAGCTGTCATGCTGGCAACCAAGTGCACGTAGTCGCTCGGTTTTCCGGAGTGAGCTGATTGAATAACGGTCCCTTGATCTTGAATATCGCAGTCGCGCGTCGAAGGCATTTCGGATGCGGAGGCTGTTAACAGACCGCTTGCTGCAATCTCTGCCGCATTGGAAGGACCGCTGTTCTGTGGTGACTGGTTTTTGGACAGCGGTGCTTGGTTTGTCGAGTGGTTCTGCTCAATCGGTAATGTGCCCAGTGGTGGGGCGCTGATGTCTTTTGCGTCAATTTGTTCGGAAATTGCCGTGAGCCACTTTAGGGACAGCAAAATCAGGCAAAACGATAACGCAGCCAGCACATAAGCGGATAGCGCATCGCGCGTTCGCCAAAAAGTCAAGACGGCGCGCCCAATCCTTTGGCTCAAGTTCGGGTCCAGGTTTAGGCGCGCTTGAGCGGCTAACTTGTCCATTTCTAGTTCGGCAATGGCTTTGGTCATCGGGTGCAAATCGGCAGTCACGCCATGGCCATCTGCACCTAAAGAAAGCAGCAACTTCCTGCCGACCTGCGCCTTGATGGCGGCACTGTAAAAGCTGCCCTGGCCACCGTCTTCGAGTTCGAGCAACTGCGCATGAGAAAGGGCATTCAGTTTGGCCAGCACAGCAGCACCAAGGCCCGCCGCCAAACGGCAAGCCTTCAATCGTTGACCGTCGCTTTCAGACCACACTTGATTCATTTTTTAATCGTTATCCTGGGGGCAAAAAAATAACAATTTCCGTCTAGGGCAATTCGTATGCGTATTTCCCCGCTGTTAAATTGGGAACCAACCCGCATCGCTAAACAGGCCATTGCGCTCATGTTCCACACGCCACTGAGCGCATATTTTTAAACAAAAACGGCTAATTTGATATCTCCCCAAGGGGCAGTCCCCTGGCCTAAAGCCGCCTTGTTCAGCCCGCCGGGCGAGTCAGATTGAACGCCTCAAGCCTCTGCCCGGTAAGCAATGTCCAGGGTGATGCTGCCCACCACCCGCGACACACAGACGCAAATGCGCTGATTTTGCTGGTGCTCGTGGGCGCTCAAAAAAACATCGCGGTGGTCGATCACGCCGTCGAGTGCCATCACATCCAGCGC
>CAMELV010000032.1 GCA_945925985.1 Comamonas sp. lk
CGGTCTGCTGGAACAGCATCACGAACGGGCTGGTTTTGCGGAAATCAGACTGCATCTCCTCGTACATGACTTTGCGCTTGTTGGCATCGCGCTCCAACACCGCGGCATCGGCCTTCTTGGTCAACTCGGGGATGTCCCAGGCATTACGCCACGCCAAGGGCTTGGACTTGGCGGCATCGGAGTTGTCCGGGTTACGCACAAAGGTGTCGGCATTGGTGTGCGGATCCCAGTAGTCGGCGCCCCACTGGCCAATGTAGATGTCGTGGGTGCGCGCGCGGTACTTGGTCAGCGTCTGCTTGCCATCGCCCGGCAGGATTTCGACATCGATGCCAGCGCGCTTGGCGGTTTGCTGGAAGTTTTCTGTGATGCCCTGCACCGGCTGCGTGGTCCGCATGTCGATGGTCACCTTGAAGCCATTGGGCAGGCCAGCCTTGGCCAACAGCGCCTTGGCCTTGTCAACGTCCAGCTTGTAAGGCCGCTCGGTGCTGGCGCCCAACAGGCCGACCGGCAGGAAGTTCTGGTGCACCACACCGATGTTCTTGATCAGCGTGTCGCCGATGGCGGCGTAGTCCACCAGCCATTTCAGGGCTTCACGCACCTCGGGCTTGGCCAGGTTGGGGTTCTTCTGGTTCAGACTGAAGTAATACACCGTGCCCTTAGGCGTGGCCGTGGTTTTGATGTCCTTGTTGCTGGCCAGCGCCGCCAGGTCTTGCGGCTGCAGGTTGCGGGCAATGTCGATGTCGCCTTTTTCCAGCAACAGACGCTGCGTCGCAGCCTCTTTGATGTGCCGGTAGATCACCCGCGCCGGCTTGGACTTGTCGCCGTAGTAGTTGTCATTGCGCTCCAGGGCCACGATCTCATTGGCACGCCATTCGCGCAGCTTGAGTGCGCCCGAGCCGGCGTAGTTGGTCTTGAGCCAACCGTAACCCAGGTCACCATTGACCTCCTTGGACATAACCAACTTCTTGTCCAAGATGGAGGCAACGTTGGCCGTGAGACAGTTGTAGACGAAGGTCGGCGCGTAGGACTTGTCGGTCTCCAGCGTCAGTGTCAGCGGCCCGGTTTGCTTGATCTTGTCCTTGACGTTTTCTTTGGTAAAGCCAAACTGAGTCATGATGAAGGCAGGGGTCTTGTCCAGCAGCACCGCACGCTGCAAGGAATAGACCACGTCTTCGGCCGTCAGTGCATTGCCGGAGGCGAATTTCACACCGGGGCGCAATTCGAACGAGTAGGTCTTGCCGTCCGCCGACACCGACCATTTGGTGGCGACGTCAGCGACCAGTTTGGACGGATCGTTGACGTCATAGCGCACCAGCCGGTCATACGAGTTGCCCATGATCTCGCCGGCCGAGATCTCAAACGCCTCGCCCGGGTCCATGGTGATGATGTCGTCGATGGCCCAGGCCACCACCACGGTGTCTTTGGGAGTGGCGGCAAACGCGGGCGAGAGGCTACTGCCAAACGCCAGAACGCAGGCTGCGGCAACGCCGAGCATGCGCCGGTTCAAAACAGGGGTGGAATGTCGCATGGAGTGATCCTTAAATGTGTGAAACGAGCCGCAGCCGAAGACCGGCCCCGATGGCGGATTGCAGTTTATACCTAACGCCCGGCTACCGGGAAAACCCTGTGCCGGGCATCAGCTGGGTATCAGCCGGGCGCCATCGGGTTCAGCGCGCCCAGCCCAGCACTGCTGAGCAGCGGGTAATGCCCCGGCTCAGGCAAGGCGTAATGCCACCACTCATGGGGAATGTGGGCAAAGCCGGCGCCCTCCATGGTGCGCATCAGCAGCTGGCGATTGGCCTGCGCCTGGGCTGACACGGCGGGGTTAAAGTGGTGCGACAGCTGGGTCATGTCGTCAAAACCGCTGCCCATATCAAGCTCATCACCCTGGCCGTCGACCAGGGTTAGGTCCAGCGCGGTGCCACGGGTGTGGTTGGAGCCGATGGCCGGGTCGGCCACATAGGCGCGATCGGGGGCCGTGTCCCACAACAGCACCTGGGCCTCGTGCGGGCGAAAGGCGTCAAAAATCTTGAGGCGGCAACCGGCATCAGCCGCCAGGGCGACGGCCCGTCGCAGGCAGACCTCAGCATCCCGGTGCAACAGGCACAGGGGCCGTGCATAAATCACCTGGCCCGCCACATTGTTGGGCGTGGCGTAAGCCAGGTCGATCACGACATGGTGGATTTGGGGGCTGATCAGCACCAGGGGGTGGGGTAAAGCAGACATCGGAGGGGGCCCTTGGGCTGGGCCCGCTGGTGTTGAAACCAGGATTTTACCGAATGTTTTAGGGCTCTAGCCCTTATGCAGCGGTCATTTCCAGCTATAGAAATGATAGTGAATTGGCGTCGGTCGCATCACGTCATTGCGCTCCCCACTGATGCCCTACTCGCCCGGGGTGGTCGCCCGGGCACCGACGAGGGCAGTTTAGGGAAGGTTCGTGACAGGCAGACGACAGGTTGGGTCGGTGGAAAGGATTGGCTGGCCGGTTAACCCTGTCGTCCTCGGCTCGACCGGGGACCCATGACTGCCTGGATTCCCGCCTGCGCGGGAATGACGGGAGAGGGAGGGGATGGCGTGCCTGCTGCAGCGGCATCAAGGAGGAGCCCGCAGGGCGGGGGACAGCCGCGGAAGCAGGCACGCCAGCCCCGCCAACGCCAGCCGGCAACGAAAACCAGGCCCGTCACCAAAGCGGCAGCAGCTGACCATCCTGCAGACGCACCGCCCTAGAGGCCATCGCCCTCGCCTCCTGCTCATCGTGCGTCACCAGCAAAGTGGCCATGCCGGCAGCGGCAATGTGATGGCGGAACTCGTCGCGCAGACTCTGGCGCAGCTCGGCGTCAAGTGCCGAAAACGGCTCATCAAGCAGCAGCGAACGCGGTGCGGTGATCAGGGCTCGCGCTAGGGCCACCCGTTGCTGCTCGCCACCCGACAGGGTCCAGACCTGCTGCCCGGCTTGCGCCGCCAGGCCGAAGCGCGCCAACATGGCGGCGGCCTGCAGTCGCGCCTGCGCGCGGGACAGGCGCTGCTCCACCAGACCAAAGGCCACGTTGTCGAGCACATTCAGGTGGGGGAACAGCGCAAAATCCTGAAACATCAGAGCAAATCCGCGCCGCTCGGGCGGCTGCTGGGTGATGTCCTGACCGTTAAACCAGACGCTGCCCTGGTCGGCCGGCTCCAGCCCAGCCACGATCTTGAGCAGGGTGCTCTTGCCGCAACCCGACGGCCCGAGCAGGGCCACGATCTCGCCCGGCGCGATGCGCAGGCTCAGGTCCTGCGCCAGTACCCGAGGGCCAAACTGTTTGTGAATATGGCGCAGTTCAAGCATGGGCCAGCTTCCTTGATGGCCTGTTGGTCGGCCCGTTCACCGAGCCTTGTCGCGCCGGCCACTCAATCAGCACAAACACCAGCAGCGCCAGGGCCATCAGCAGGCAGGCCAGCACCAGCGCTGCGTCGCGATTGGCGGCGCCGGGGCGCCCCAGCCGCTCGTAAATCAGGGTGGTAAGCGTGGCCCATTCGGGGCGCGACAAAAACAACGTCACCGCAAACTCGCCCACCGCGCTGGCGGCGGCAAAGGCCATGCCCCGGCGCAGCGCCGGACGCAACAGCGGCAGGGTCACACGCCACAGGGTACGCCAGGGACCTGCGCCCAGATTGCGCGAGGCCTGGGCCAACTGCGGCGGCAGACTGTCCAGCCCGGCAGTGAGGGACTGGGTGACAAATGGATAGGCCAGCAGGGCATAGGCCGCCAGCAGCAGCGGCAGGCTGGCGGTCCAGCTGGGATAGAGCAGCAACAGGCCAAAAGCCACCGTCACCGGCGACACCACAAAGGGCAGGTAACTGGCCGTGCGCCACAGCAAGCCCGACCGCGCCGACAGGGCATGGGCCAGCCCGATCAACGTGGCAAACAGCAGCGCCAGGGCCGAGAAGCGCAGGGTGTTCCAGAGTGCCGCCAAGGTGTCTGGTGCCAGCAACTCAGCCCAGGCCGCCGGCCCGGCCAGCAGCGCGCGCCAGACGATGGCCAGCAGGGGTGCGGCGCAGACCAGCAGCAGCACCGACAGTGCTGCGGCCAGGGCCAGCCACTGAGCCAGCCCGCGTGGCGCGCGGCGTGGCACCGGCTCGACACGGGCCGGCGCGCCCAGACGCCGCACAAGCCCGGCATACAGCAACGCCACGCCACCGGTCAGCAGCAGCATGGCCAGGGCCAGTGCGCTGGCTTCGGCCAGCTTAAGCTCGTGCGCCACCAGGGTGTAGATTTCGACCTCGACCGTGGCATAGCGCTGACCGCCCAACACCAAAGCCAGCCCAAAGCCGGCAAAACAGTACAAAAACACCAGGCACAGGCTAGATGCCAGCCAGGGGGCAATCGCCGGCCACTCAATGCGCCAAAAGGCCCGCCAGGGCGTGGCTCCGAGTGAACGGGCCGCGGCCAATTGGCTCGCGCTAACCCGCTCCAGCGCCTCCACGGCAGCACGCACCACGAGGCACAGGTTGAAAAACAGGTTGCCATAAAGGAGCAGCCAGGGCGTGCCCTGCAAGTCCAGGCCCAGCAGGCCGCCCAACAAGCCCTGTGGGCCCCACAGTGCCAGCACGCCGATGGCTGCCACCAGGGTGGGCACCACAAAGGGCAGCATCAGCAGGCGCAGGCTCAGTGCCCGGCCCGCAAATTCAAAACGCGCCAGCACCCAGGCCACCGGCAGCCCCAGCGCCAAAGCTGCCACGCAAGTCGCCACCGCTTGCAGCACCGACCAGCCCACGCGCCAGCGCAGGTAATCGTCCTGCCACATCTGCCACAGCGACGGCGCAGCCTGACCCACACCGCCCCACCCTTCCAGCGACAGGCGCAGCAAGGGCGCCACCAACAACAGCAGCAACGCCACCAAAGGCAGTGCCGCCAACCACGCTAGGCTCCGGCCTTTCATGGCCTGCCCGGCTGGTGCGGCACCATTGGCATTTACTTGAGCACGACCTGGGTCCAGCGACTGACCCACTGGGCGCCTTTGTCAGCAATCGCCTCGGCGCTCAGGCTGTCATGGGCCGTGGGCTCGGGCCCGTGGCGCATCACCTCGGCCCGCGGCGTACTCTGCTCCACCGGGAACATCCACATGCTGGTCTGCAACGCTGTTTGTACCGGCGCAGAACGCAAGAAATCGATGAATTTGGCCGCTGCCGCGCGTTGCCCGCCACCCTTGACCAAGGCCACTCCCTCCACCTGGCGGAACACGCCGCCCTTGAGAAACAGGTTGCCGGTGGGCGACTCGATGAGCTTGTCCTTGCTGTAGAACACCTCGGCCGCGGGGCTGGTGGCGTAGCTCACCACCACGGGGTGTTTGCCGCCATTGCGGCTGAAGTCGGTGTTGTAGGCCTCGCTCCAGCCCTTGGTCACCTTCAGGCCATTGGCGCGCATTTTGGCCCACCACTCAAAGGCTTTTTCTTCACCCAAGCCCGCCACTGTGGCCAGTAAAAAGGCATAGCCCGGGCTGGAGGTGGCGGGGTTTTGCACCAGCAGCCAGTTGCGGTAGGGGGCTTGCGTCAGGTCGTCCAGGGTCTTGGGCAGGGGCACGCCGCTTTTGGCGACCCAGGCCTTGTCGTAGTTCAGGTTGACATAGCCGTAGTCCACCGGCACCACGCCGTGTCCCAGCGCGAGGGACACCGGGCCGTGCAGCGCGGCGTTGGGAAAGGGCTCGATCACCTGAGCGGCCTGGGCCTTGAACACCAGCGCGTTGTCGATACCAAACACCACATCGGCCACCGGCTGGGCACGGGTAAGGATCAACTTGTTGAGCATCTCGCCGGCGTCTCCGCCCTTGATGAGGCTGAGCTTGACGTTGGACTGCGTCTCAAACTGCGCCAGCATGGGCTTGGGCAGGGAGAAGGAACTGTGCACCATGACGCGCAGCTCGTCGGGTGCCGCCTGGGCTGACACAGTGGCTGTCAACGCTGCTAATGCGAGCAGCCCCAAAGAAAAAATCCGCTTGTTCATGGCTTGTCCTTTCAATGCGCCAGTGGGGGCGCAATGAGTTGGGGAAAGCCAGAATTGGCGGACCTTGCTCCTTCACGCTCCCTACGCTGGCATGACCCAGATCAGGTGTGTGGGGTATTTCTCAGTCTGCCTTGCGCCAGACACCCCCGGTGACAAAGTCAGTATACGCCTAAGCGGTGATGACGCTCAGGCCGCCCAGATAGGGCTGCAGAGCTGGTGGCACGCTGATGGAGCCGTCGGCGTTTTGGTAGTTTTCCAGCACCGCCACCAGGGTGCGGCCCACGGCCAGTCCGGAGCCATTCAGCGTGTGCACCAGTTCGTTCTTGCCCTGGGCGTTCTTGAAGCGGGCCTGCAGGCGGCGCGCCTGGAAGGCCTCACAGTTGGAGACCGAGCTGATCTCCCGAAAGGTGTTTTGGGCTGGCAGCCACACTTCGAGGTCATAGGTCTTGCTGGCGCCAAAGCCCATGTCACCGGTGCACAGGCTCATCACCCGGTAGGGCAGGCCCAACTTTTGCAGAATGGCTTCGGCGTGGCCGGTCATGGCTTCCAGGGCCGCATAGCTGGTGTCGGGGTGAACGATCTGCACCATCTCCACCTTGTCAAACTGGTGCTGACGGATCAGGCCGCGTGTGTCGCGCCCGGCACTGCCGGCCTCGGAGCGGAAACAGGGCGTGTGGGCCGTGAGGCGAATCGGCAGGGCCGACTCGGGCAGCACCTCGTCGCGCACAAAATTGGTCAGCGTCACTTCGCTGGTGGGGATCAGGTACATCCCTTTCCAATCCAGCAACGACGGTAGGCCGCCACTTTGAGTACTTTCTTCGGGCATCACATGGCGCCCACCCCCAACGCTCGACCTCAACTTAAACAAGTCTTCCTCAAACTTGGGCAACTGGCCGGTACCAAGCAGGGTGTCGGCATTGACGATGTAGGGCGTGTAGCACTCGGTGTAGCCGTGCTCCTGGGTCTGCACATCCAGCATGAACTGCGCCAGCGCCCGGTGCAGCCGGGCGATGGGGCCTTTCATCACGGTGAAGCGGGCACCGCTGAGCTTGACGCCCAGGCCAAAGTCCAGCCCCAGCGGCTCGCCCAGGTCCACATGGTCTTTGATGGGAAAGTCAAAGGCCTTGGGTGTGCCCCAGCTGCGCGCCAGCACGTTGCCCTGCTCATCGGCCCCCACCGGCACGCTCTCGTGCGGCAGATTCGGCACCGCCAGCAGCAGGCTTTGCAGCTCGACCTGCAACGCCTCAAGCCGCTTGGCAGAGGCCTCAAGTTCGTCCTTGATGCTAGCCACTGAGGCCATGGCCGCATCGGCCTCGGCCTGGCCAGCGGCGCCGCGTGCCTTGAGCTGGCCAATTTGCTTGCTCAGGGTGTTGCGCTGGCTTTGCAGTGCCTCGGTGCGCATCTGAATGGTCTTGCGCTCGGCTTCGAGCCGCGTGAAAGCCTCGACATCCAGGAAGACTTGCGGCTTTTTGCGGGTCTCAAGCCGCGCCACGGCGCCGGCGAGGTCTTTTCGGAGTAGGGTGATATCTAGCATGAATCAATTGTAGATTTTCAGAGTGTTGCGGCGTTAAGCGAGGCTGGATCCAGGTTGGCGCCGCACAGGATCAGGCACACCGTCTCGTCGGGCTTGGGCACATAGGCACCGGTCTGCAAGGCGGCCAGGCCCAGCGCAGCGGCCGGCTCCACCGCCAGTTTGAGTTCTTGCCACAGCCACAGCTGGGCGGCACGAATGGCATCATCGGGCAGCAGCAGTGCGTCTTTGACGTGACGCTGGGTCACGGCCCAGGAGATATCGCCAATGCGTTTGGCCCCCAGCGAATCAGCCGCCACGCCACTCACCGCCACATCCACCGGCGTGCCGGCGGCGCGTGCGCTGTGCAGCGTGGGCGCCAGATCGGGCTCCAACGCCACCACCCGGGACCGCTGTTCAAACCAGGACGCCAAGCCACCAATCAAACCGCCGCCACCGACACTGACCAGCACGCTGCCGGGCGGCCCGGCCTGGGCCTCGATCTCAGCGCCGAGTGTGGCCGCACCGGCCACCACCTCCACCTGGTCGTAAGCGTGCATCAGCATCGCGCCGCTAACCCGCTGGCGCTCCAGACAGGCTTCATAGGCCTGGGTATAACCTTCACCTGCCACGGTCACTGCCGCGCCGAGCTGGCGCAGCCGATCGCGCTTGGCCTGGCTGGAGACGGCCGATACAAACACCTCGCAGGGCACGCCCAGCGCCTGCGCCGCCGCCGCAGCGGCAATGCCCGCGTTGCCACCAGAGGCAATGACCACGCCGGCAGCGGGAATCGGCTGGGCCAGCATGCGGTTGAGCATGCCGCGCGCCTTGAAGCTGCCGCCCACCTGCAGGTGCTCGAGCTTGAGCCAGACCTGGGCGCAGTCCACGCCCATCGCCCGGCCACTCAGCTGCCACAGTGGCGTTTCACGCAAAAAGTGCCTCCAGCCCTTGTCCAGCCTACTTATTGCGCTATCAATATCAGAGCGTTTGATGTCAGTTTGGGTCATGGTGTTGGCCTGTGGGTGAGTTAGTTGGAAGCGTCACCGCCGCCGTCGGCTTTGAGGCCTTTCGGTAGCGGAAACTTGATGGTCTCCTGGATGCCGTCCATTTTGCGTACAGACACCGCGCCCAGCGCCTTGATGCGGTCGATCACCTGGCGCACCAGAATCTCGGGCGCCGAGGCACCGGCCGTCAGGCCCACGCGCTGGCGGCCGCTAAACCACTCGGCCTGCAGTTCCTCGGCGTTGTCGACCATGTAACTCTCAGTACCGAGCTTGCGCGCCACCTCACGCAAGCGGTTGCTGTTGGAGCTGGTGGGGCTGCCCACCACAATCACCACGTCCACCTGCGGGCTCATCAGCTTGACCGCATCCTGCCGGTTCTGGGTGGCATAGCAAATATCCTGCTGCTTGGGCTCGCGCACCTGCGGGAAGCGGGCCTTGACCGCTGCCGCAATGGCCGCAGCGTCGTCCATGCTGAGTGTGGTTTGCGTCACCAGCGCCAGCCGCACGGTCTGCGCCGGCTGCACCCGCTCGACATCGGCCACGTCTTCCACCAGGTGGATGCCGCTGTCGAGCTGGCCCATGGTGCCTTCCACCTCGGGGTGGCCCTTGTGGCCGATCATGATGAACTCAAAGCCCTCTTTGTGCAGCTTGGCCACCTCCACATGCACCTTGGTCACCAGCGGGCACGTGGCATCAAAGATGCGAAAGCCGCGCGCCGCCGCCTCGTCCTGCACAGCCCGGCTCACGCCATGGGCCGAAAACACCAGCGTGGCGCCCGGTGGCACATCGTTCAGGTCTTCAATAAAAATGGCGCCCTTGGTTTTGAGGTCGTTCACCACATAGGTGTTGTGCACGATTTCATGGCGCACGTAGATCGGCGACCCAAATTTGTGCAGGGCTCGCTCGACGATCTCGATGGCGCGGTCCACGCCGGCGCAAAAGCCGCGTGGTTCAGCCAGCAGGATTTCCTGCGGCAGGATGGGCCCGGTGCCGGCGCTCACAGCACGCCAATCAGTTGCACTTCAAACGTCACCGGCTGGCCAGCCAGCGGGTGGTTGAAGTCAAACAACACCGCCTCGCCGCGCTCATCGCTGCGCAACTGGCACACCGCACCGGCAAACTGGCCCTGGCCGTCGGGCGTAGGGAACTGCACCACATCGCCCACCTGGTACTGGGCCCCGGCCTCGCCCATCTCCGCCAGAACCTGTCGCGCCAGCCACTGCAGCATGGCCGGGTTGCGATCCCCAAAAGCGGCGCCCGCTGGCAGCGCAAAGGTGGCGCGGGCCCCCTCGGCCAGGCCCATCAGGCAGGTTTCCACGGCCGGTGACAGCTCGCCGCTACCCAGCGTCAAGGTGGCAGGCTTGCCGCCAAAGGTGTTGATCACATCGCCAGCCGGGCCGGCCAGCCGGTAATGCAGCGTGAGAAAGGAACCAGGTTCCACACAGACAGGGGTTGCGAGCATAAAAGTTCCACCGAAAAATTAGGGCCATTGATCCCTGACCGGGGTTTGCCGAATAAACTGAACTGATTGTAAAAGCCGACACGATGCCGCTCCAAGACCTCCCCCCCGATGCCCGTCCGCGCGAAAAGCTGCTGGCGCGCGGCCCCGGCGCCTTGAGCGACGTGGAATTGCTGGCGCTGCTGCTGCGCACCGGCATCAAGGGCAAGGGCGTGCTGCAGATGGCGCACGAGCTGCTGCAAATCAAAAGCGCCGACAACCCCAATGGGTTTGACGGCTTTGCCGGACTGCTGCACGCCAGTGCCAACGATCTCAAAAGCGTCAAGGGGCTGGGGCCGGCCAAACGGGCCGAACTGGTGGGCGTGCTAGAGCTGGCCCGCCGTGCCATGACCCAGCAACTGCGCGAGCGCACCGTGTTTGCCACGCCCGAGGCGGTCAAGGAGTACTTGCAACTGCACCTGGCGGCCAAGCCGCACGAGGTGTTTGCCGTGCTGTTTCTGGATACGCAAAACCGGCTGCTGGCGATGGAAGAACTGTTTCGCGGCACCCTGACCCAAACCAGCGTCTACCCGCGTGAGGTGGTGTTGCGCGCCCTGCACCACCAGGCCAGCGCGGTGGTGCTGGCGCACAACCACCCCAGCGGCACGGTGGCCCCGTCACGCGCCGACGAGCACCTGACCCAAACCCTGAAAACCACGCTAGCACTGATTGACGTGCGGGTGCTGGACCACGTGATCGTGGCCCCGGGTCAGGCGCTGTCCATGGCCGAGCGGGGCTTGCTGTGAGCCCGGCACAGGTCAAGGTCAAGGTCACCAGCCTGGCCGAGCTGAAAACGGTGCAGCGCGAGATCGCGGCCCGCACCGCGCAAGAGGCCAAGCACGCCGCCGAGCAGGCCCGCGCCCGACGCCAGGCCAGCAGCGAGCGCGAGCTCTTCATCCGCGCTGCGGGCGTGGTCCAGCCCCTGCCCGACAAGCGCCGGGCCATGCTCAAAAAGGCCCCGCCGGTGCCGGTGGTGATGCGCTACCAGCACGATGAGCAGGCGGTATTGCACGAGGCCATCAGCGACGAGTTTGATGTCGGTACTCTTCTGGATACCGACGACCTCCTGAGTTTTCGCCGCCCTGGCATCGGCACCGATGTGACACGCAAGTTGCGCCGGGGTGACTGGAGCATCCAGCGCCAGCTCGACCTGCACGGCCTGCGGCGCGACGACGCGCGGGAGGCCCTGAGCAGCTTTATTCGCGAATCGCACAAACACGGCATCCGCTGCGTACGGGTGGTGCATGGCAAAGGGCTGGGATCACCGGGCAAGGCCCCGATCCTGAAAAGCCGGGTGCACAGCTGGCTGGTGCAAAAAAAGGAAGTTCTGGCCTTTGTGCAGGCCAAACCAGCCGACGGCGGCGCCGGGGCTTTGCTGGTACTGCTGATGACGGCACAATGACGGGCTGCGCCACCCGTCGGGGGCTTGCGGTCATTTGATTGTTTTTGAACCTGGGGTAACCATGAAACGTCGACTCCTTTTAGGCGCTGGCACCGGCCTGCTGGCCAGCCCTGGCCTGTTGCTGGCGCAGGCCGCCTACCCGAATAAACCCATCCGCTACATCGTGCCCGTGGCACCCGGCGGCGGCAGCGACATGGTGGGCCGCACCGTGACCGAGCGCTGGGGCAAGCTGCTGAACCAAACCTTTTTGGTCGACAACCAAGCCGGCGGCGGCGGCGTGATTGCCTGCCAGGTCACAGCCAAAGCGGCGCCCGATGGCTACACCCTGCTGCAGGGCTATGTCGCCACCCACGGCACCAGCCCGGCCACCCGCAAGCTGCCCTACGACCCAATCAAAGACTTCACGCCGATCGGCATGATCGGCGGCACCCCCAACGTGCTGGTGGTTAACAGCAGCCTACCCGTCAACACCCTCAAGGAATTTGCCGACTACCTGCGCAAAAACCCGGGCAAGCTCAGCTACGGTTCGGCCGGGGCCGGCTCACTCACCCACCTGACCATGGAGCTGTTCAAGCAGCAGGTCAACAGCTTCATGGTGCATATTCCCTACCGGGGCGTGGCACCGGCCTTCACCGACCTGATCGGCGGCCAGACGCAGGCCATGTTCCCCGGGCTGGCGGCGGCCATGCCGCACATCCGCTCGGGCCGGGTGCGGCCACTGGCGGTGACAGGCGTCAGCCGCCACCCACTGCTCAAAGACACCCCCACCCTGGTGGAGTTGGGCTACGCCGGCTTTGATGCGCAGCAGTGGTATGGCGTGGTGGGCCCAGCCAATATGCCGGCGGCCATCGTCAAGCAACTCAACGAGTCGCTGGAAACCGTGCTGAAGGCGCCTGACCTGCGCGATAAGCTCGCATCTGAGGCGCTGGAGCCCATCTCGATGTCGCCGGAGAAGTTTGCCCAGTTCATGCGGGCCGACATCGAGCGCTGGACCAAGCTGGCGCAGGACCGCAAGATCGACCTGGACGCCTGAGGCGTCCCCGGCGGCCGACACCTGCTGCGTTCAGGCCTCAGGCGTGTTGCGCATCCAGTCGGCCGTCTGAAAGAAGGCCCCACCCAGGCGCAGCCGCAAGTCGTCGGGCACGCCGGTTTCCTGCATCGCCTGGTCCATGCAGGCCAGCCACTGGTCGCGCTCGGTGTTGCCAATCACGAACGGCATGTGGCGGGCGCGCAGCCGGGGGTGGCCGAAGCGCTCGGTGTAATGCTGCGGCCCACCGAGCCAGCCGCACAAATACCAGAACAGCTTTTGCCTCGCCTGTGCCAGCGTGTTGCCGTGCGCCGCTCGCAGCGCCGCATAAGCCGGCTCCAGGTCCATCAGGTCATAAAACCGCTCTGCCAGCGCCAGCACCTGGGACTCACCCCCGAGGGTGTCAAACGGCGTGGCGGCCGTCGAGGGCTCGTCAATGCTCATGATGAAATCGCCCGCCGCAAGGTCTCCACCACCGGCCGGCGCAGCACCTCGCGCAGGCCCCACCAGCCAGCCGCCAGCGCCAACAAAGCGCCGCTGAGCGAGCCCCACAGCGGCACCCAGAGCGACACCACCCAGTCAAACTGGAACACGTAGTGGGCCAGGGCCCATCCCACCACCGAGGCCACCAGCGAAGCCAGTAGCCCGGCCAACAGGCCCACGCCCAGCAGCTCGGCGCGCTGCACCTGGCGCAGCAGACTGCTGCGTGCGCCCATGGCCCGCAATATGGCAAATTCACGCGCCCGCTCCTCGCGGGTGGCGGTCACTGCCGCGAACAGCACCACCAGCCCCGCCGCCAGCGTGAAAGCAAACAAAAACTCAATGGCCCGGGTCACCTGGTCCAGCACGCGCTGCACCTGGGTGAAGGTGCTGCTCATGTCCACATTGGTGATGTTGGGGAAACGCCGCACCAGCGCATTGTCAAAGCCCGGCGTGGCCGGGGCCTTGAAGGCGCCCATGTAGGTGCTGGGAACATCAGTCATGCGGCTGACCGGGTACATGGCAAAGAAGTTGGCTCGCAGCGAGCCCCAGTCCACCTTGCGCAGCGAGGTGATGCGGGCCTCGTTCTGCACGCCGCCAACGTCAAACAACAGCGTGTCGCCCAGCTTCAGGCCCAGGGTCTTAGCCAGACCGTCTTCCACGCTGATGGCGCCGGCCTCTTCCTCCACCCAGCGGCCGTCCACCACCAGGTTTTGCACCGGCATGGCGGCACTGTGCGACAGATTGAACTCGCGGTCTACCAGCCGGCGAGCACGCTCATCGGCGTAGTCCTCAGGCGTCACGGTCCGTCCGTTTACGGCCAACAAACGGCCGCGGATCATCGGGTACCAGTCAAAGCGCGAGACACCAGACTCGGTCAGGGCCTGACGAAAAGCATCACCCTGCTCCGGCATGATGTTGATGACAAAGCGGTTGGGTGCGTCGGCCGGGGTGGCCTTACGCCAGCTGTTGATCAAGTCGGTACGCAAGAGCACCAGCAATACCAGCGCCAGCAGGCCCACCGACAGGGCGCTGACCTGCACCACCGTGTAAGCGGGCCGGGCCGAGATCTGGCGCGTGGCCAGCACCAGCCAGCGCGGCGCCGTGCTCTCGTTGACCTGCCAGCGCAGCAGCTTGACCGCCAGCCAGCTCAGCAGGGCAAACACGCCGGTGGCGCCGGCAAAGCCACCCACGGCGATCAGGCCCAGCGTCAGGTCGCTGCTGGCGGCCAGCAACAGGGCGGCAAATCCGGCCACACCGACGCCCAGCACGCCCAGCGAGGCGGGCTTGAGCCGGCCCACATCACGCCGGATCACCCGCAGTGGCGGCACCTGCGCCAATTGCAGCACCGGCGGCAGGCCAAAAGCCAGCAGCAGCGTCAAGCCCATGCCCATGCCAAACAGCACCGGCCAGATGCCCGGCGCCGGCAGGGCCGCATCGACCAGACCGGCCAGCAGCAGAACAAACACGTGGTGCACGGCGTAGCCGCAGAGCACGCCCAAGGCACTGGCCATGAGGCCGACTGCGGCAAACTCAAAGGCATAGGCCGAGGCAATGGTGCGCTGGCTCAGGCCCAGCACCCGCAGCATGGCGCAGTCGTCCAGGTGGTTGGCAGCAAAACCGCGGGCCGACAGGGCCACCGCCACCGCACTGAGCAGCGCCGCCAGCAGGGCGATCAGGTTCAGAAACTTCTCGGCCCGCTCCAGCGTTTGCCCCAGCTCGGGCCGGCCACCCTCAAGCGACTCCACCCGCACGCCGCGCACCGTGCGGTTTTTGACCTCCCCCTGCGCCCAGGCCACAAAGGCGTTAACGCCGGCATCCTCGCCCGCCACCGCCTGCCGGTAGGTCAGCCGGCTGGCCGGCTGCACCAGCCCGGTGGCAGCGAGGTCAGCCCGGTGAATCATCACGCGCGGGGCAAAGTTCATGAAGCCGGCGCCACGGTCGGGCTCAGTCACGATGAGCCGCGTGACCCGCAGCTTGCTGTCGCCCAGCAGCAGCTCATCCCCCACGGCCAGCCCCAGGGCTTCGAGCAGCGGGGCTTCCACCCAGGCCTGGCCGGGCGCCGGGATGTCACGGGTCAGATTACCCGTCCCGTCGACTTGTGTGGCCACCCGCAGCGCACCGCGCAGCGGGTAGCCGGGTGCCACCACCTTCAGTGCCACCAGCTTGCTGTTGCCGCCCCGGGCCTCCGGGGCCCGCGCCATGGTGGGGAACCCCAGCGTCTCCACCATCTGCAAGCCCAGGCCGCGGGCTTTGGCCTCAAAGGCCGGCGGCGGCGGGTTGTCACTGACGATCACCGCGTCACCACCCAGCAACTGCCGCGCATCGCGCTGCATGCCGCCCTGCAGCCTGTCAGCAAAAAACCCGACCGCCGTCAAGGCCGCCACCGCCAGCGTTACCGCCAGCACCAGCAGGCGCAACTCGCCCGACCGCAGGTCGCGCCAGAGGGTGCGGCTGCCCAACTGCCAAAAAGAAATGTTCATGGGGTTAGGTTAGCACCGAAGTTAGAGCTCGGTAGTCAGGCAGGGATATGAGGTATGGTTCAGTCCTTAAGGAGATCCCCGCATGCTTGTCGAACGAATCTGGACCGGTAACGCCTACCGCAACTACAACTACCTGATCGCCTGCCCGGAGACCGGAGAGGCGCTGGCGATTGACCCGCTGGACCACGAAAAATGCCTGGCCACGGCAAGGGTCAAGGGCTGGCAGATCACCCAACTGCTCAACACCCACGAGCATGCCGACCACACCGGCGGCAACGCGGCGGTGGTGGCCGCCACCGGCGCCAAGGTGATTGCCCACCACAAGGCCGGTGGTCGCATCAGCGGGGTAGACCGGGGCGTGCAGGCGGGGGATGTGATCAAGGTCGGCAAGACGGTGGAGCTTGAATGTCTGGACACCCCCGGCCACACCCTGTGCCACATCTGCCTGTTTGCCCACACCGAGCAGCCGGCGCTGTTCTCGGGCGACACGCTGTTCAATGCCGGTGCCGGCAACACCCACAACGGCGGCGACACCAGCGCCCTGTACCGCACTTTTGCCAAGCAACTAGCCCGGCTGCCAGGCAACACGCGGCTCTACCCGGGGCATGACTACATTGAGACCAACCTCAAGTTCACCCTGTCGCGCGAGCCCGACAACGCCGCCGCACAGGCCCTGTTGCCCAGCGTGACCGGCCACGACCCAGCCAGCTCGGTGGTGACCACGCTGGCCCAAGAGCATGCACACAACACATTTTTTCGACTGGACAGTGCCAGTGTGATGGCTGGTCTGCGTTCAGCAGTACCCGACATACCAGCCAATCCCGATGCCGAGACCGTCTTCCGGACCCTGCGGGAACTGCGCAACAAGTGGTGACAATGGCTGAGCGGATAGCCCCAGTCAAGCCAGACCAAGACTGGGCAGCCACTCCAGCCCATTGAAAAACGGGCGCCCCAGGGCCACGAATTGCTCCCAAAGCGTGAACGGGCTGGCAGCGCCTGAAACCTCAGTTTCAAAAAAGGCGGCGGCACTCAGCCCTTCGGTTTCTGCCAAAACAAGCAGCGTGGCCTCTTCGGTCTCAATCACGGCCCCACCAAGTACAACGCGTTTGTCGGTAGAACGCCATTTGCGCGATTTTTCCGTCATTCGTTTCAAGGCCTGCGCGGTGAGAAAAGCATAGCTGGCGACATGCTGCTGCACATGTGCAGCCAGCCAGCTGCTTCCCAAGACAGTCTCCTTGACCCAGATTCTGGACTTTCCGAAGCCGGGCCGAACGTGGGCCAAATCGCAACTCAGCGCCACCTCGGAGTACTTGCCCCAAAGGAACCTTGGCGGTGCTGAACCAGACCAGGCAACCCCACACCTTTGTGCAAAGTTGCGGTTATTGCCAAAGGTGAGGTCGACCAGTTCGCGCTCGGACTGCTCTGGCCCTTCAGACTCGATCCAGCAGTGGTAGGCACCGCCTAATGGGTTGTCAAAAGCATGTTTGTCGGTCATGTAGATCAACTGGCTGGTCCCGGTATCAAACACCACCTTGCCAGCGACCGGCCGAAACGGCTTCTCCAGCTCAATGGCGGCCAGATTCGAACCCACCACTGCATAGGCGTGGCACAGGGACAGGTGCTTTTCAGGGAAATGCGTCTGCATCACATCTGAAACCGAACTCGCGATCAATCTCTTTGTCTTAATCATGGTTGGCCATTAGGCGCTTTTTTGTACGACGGTTGCTCCCAACTACTTTTTCGGCCAAACGACATGGAACTTGAGGTTTTTTCACCGATCACCGGAAAGGAATGGTCGTCAAGCAGGTGCTTGCGGCCATGCTGCGACCTGATCGGGGGCGGGAATGACGGAAGGCTGCGGGAATGACCGGCTACGAGCGGGAATGATGAACAGTTGCCCAACGCCCCAGCAGCAGCATCGCCAGGGCCAGACCGATGTGCAGGAACTCACCTGGCCGCAGCGGACCAGCACTGAACTGGGCGGCAAAGGTGGCAAAGGCCAGCACCATGCAGATGCCAGCGCCCAATGCGAGCAAATCACGGCGACGAACCGCCACCGCCGCTAGGGTGAGTGCCGAGGCAAAAGCGCAGACCGAGCCCCATAGCTTGATGCCAGCGACAACCCCGATCAGCACGCAAAGCACCGCCGCGACGACGGCAAAAATCCAGGCGTAACGGCGCTGGGACGCCACAGCGCCAGCTGGCGCCACCAAAGCCAGCGCGAGCAAGGGCAAACCCACGCCCGCCCCGAGCAGCGACACAAACTGGTGCAGTTGCGGCAAAGGCAACACCCCGGAAAAGCGCAGGGTGCCCAACACCGCTGCACTGCCCAGCAGCACGCACCCCAGACGCAGCGCGGGCAAGTGTCGGGCGGGGCCCAGTACCACCCAAAAAGCAGCCAGTGCCAAAAGGCCGTCGAACCCGGCCTGCCAGTTCATGCGCTGGCCCCTGCCACCCCAGTCATCGGCATACCCAGACGAGCGCGCTCAGCGCGGGCCTGCGCCAGCACCGCCAGTGACAGCGCCAGAACGGCAATCGCCGCCACTTGAGCCGGCAGCGCCACCGGCCCGAACCACAGCCCTGCCGCCAGCGCACCTAGCACCAGCGTGGCGCGGGCGGCCTCAAAGTGCAGGGCCCAAGGCTTGCCCTCAAACACCCAGGCCATGCCCACCGCGTGTGTGACCAACAAAGTCGCATAGGCTGCGCGCTGCGGCACGCTCAGGCTGGGTGCCGCGATCAGCAGATGGATCAGCAGGCCAAAGACCAGCGCTGAGGCCAGCAGGCCGTACACCTGCTGCCACTTCAGCGCCGGCGTGTCAAAGCGGCTGAAGGACGCCACAGGGGGCATGGCCGGGGCTGGCGCGTCGGCGCTGCCCCAACCGGGCGGTGCAAACACGCGCATCAGCTTGTTGGACCAGCCCCTTGTGCTGCGCACCTGGCGCCAGATGCCCACGTAGTTCTTGAGGTTGCCCCAGAGCGGGTTCCAGCTTTGCAGCGGCACCAGCGTGCCGTAGACCACGGGTTCGTCATCACGCTCGGCCACATAGGTGCCAAACAGCCGGTCCCAGATGATCAGGGTGCCGCCGTAGTTCTTGTCGAGGCAATAGTCATTGCGGCCATGGTGGACACGATGGTTAGACGGCGTCACAAACACCCGGTCGGCCCAGCCCAGCTTGCCCACCAGCTGGGTGTGGCTCCAGAACTGGTACACCACGCTGATGAGGGCAATGATCACAAACACAGCGACCGGGATGCCGACAATGGCCATAGGCAGATAGAACAACCAGTAGAAAACCTGGTTGGTAGAAGACTGGCGGAGGGCCGTCGACAGGTTGAAGTCTTCACTGCTGTGGTGCACCACATGGGCGGCCCACAACAGGTTGACCTCATGGCCGCTGCGGTGCGCCCAGTAGTAAAAAAAGTCGTACATGAAAAACGCCAGAATCCAGACCCAGGGGCTCTTGAGGTCCCAGCTGAAGGCCCCCACCCGCTCCACCACCATGGCATAGACGGCCACACTCAACAGCTTGAGCAGGGCACGAATGGTTTCGCTCATGGCGCCGATGTTGATGCTGGTCAACGCATCGTGAAGGCGGTAGACCTTGAGCCCGCGGCGCCAGGCCAGCCAGGCCTCCAGACCGACAAAGGCCATAAAAACTGGTATGGCAAACAAAATAGGACTCATGGTCATTGCACTTTCAAAAACTGTGACACCGTGTGGCGTTGCTGCGGGTCAATTCTGAAGGCCTGAACGGCAGGATGCAATACTTAAAATGCATGCTGCAATAACTTCACTGCATCGCTATGCTTGATAGACCTTCCATCCACTTTCTGGGTATTGCCGAGCATGGCAACTTGGCGCGGGCGGCCCAGGCCCTGGACATCAGCCAGCCCGCCCTGACCCGCAGCCTACAAGGGCTGGAGCGACGGCTGGGCGCCAGACTGTTCGAACGCAGCGCACGGGGCATGACGCTCACACCGATCGGCGACGCACTGAACACGCGCTTGCTTGGGGTGGCGACGCTGCTGGCCGACACGGCCGCAGAGATGAGTCAGCTTGCCTCCGGGGCGATTGGCCGCGTGCGCATTGGGGTCGGCCACATGGTGGCAGACCTGGTGCGCGACGCCCTGTTCCCCCGCCTGCTGGTAGACCGACCTGCTGCCAAGATCGAGTTTTACACCGCCATCAATGTGGACTTGTACGATCGCCTGGCCCAGGGTCAGCTGGATTTTGTGGTCGCAGGCGTGGCCAACGGCGTGCCACCGCCCTTGCAAAGCAAGGTCTTGCTGGAAGAAACCCTGGTCGCCCTGGTGCGTCAGGGCCACCCCTTGACCACCCTGGCGCAGCCAAAGCTGGCAGATTTGCAGCGCTTTGGTTATGCGTCGGCATCGGGCATTCTGCCAAGCCACCCGCTGGCAGACCGGCGTCTGGGGGAGTTCGGCGGCAAACTCCTCACGCAAACACTGACCACCAACTCGATGACCACGCTGCTGGAGGTTGTGGCCAAGACCGACCTGCTCACCATCACGGCTTGGAACGAGAGTCTGCGCAGCCGCTGGGCTGACAAGTTGGCGGCAGTTCCCTTGCCCGAGCACACGGTGAGTGGCTTTGTCGGTACCGTGCGGCGCCCGGGCAGCGGCCTGTCGCCGCTGGCCCAGTATGCGCTGGAGATCATCGAGGCTGCGTTAGCCAGCCAGCCCCGGCTGCAGCAATAGACGGTGGACCCCGCTGTAGCACAGGAAACGCCGGTTCATGGCGCGACCGATGGTGCACAGCCCGATTTGCTGCGCGACTTGCTGCCCCATCTGGGTGATGCCGCTGCGCGAGACCACAATCGGTACGCCCATCTGCGCAGACTTAATCACCATCTCGCTCGTCAGTCTCCCGGTGGTGTAGAACACCTTGTCATCGCTGCGCATCCCGTCGGGCTGGAGCCACATCCAACCGGCGATGGTGTCGATGGCGTTATGGCGACCCACGTCCTCAACAAAGGTCAGCATCTGCTCACCTTGGAACAGCGCGCAGCCATGGACCGAGCCGGCCGACTTGTAAGTGCTCTCTTGCAGCCGGATGGCGTTGACAATGCCATAGAGCTGGGCTTGCGTGAGCGTGGCGGGTGGCAGCTGCAGTTGGTCAACCTCGGCCATCAGGTCGCCAAACACGCTGCCCTGGCCGCAGCCGGTGGTGACCACTTTTTTGGCGGTGCGGGCTTCAATGTCTGAGATGCCCTGTCGGGTCTTGACGGCTGCGGCGCCAACGTCCCAATCCACCGTGATCGACTCAATCTCTTGCGCCGACTGAACCAGGCGCTGGTTGCGTAAAAAGCCAAGCACCAGCAGTTCTGGGTGGGCACCCAGCGTCATGAGCGTAACCAATTCGCGCTTGTCCACGTAAACTGTGAGGGCCCGTTCTGCTGGGATCGAGACCAGGCAGGCTTCACCAAATTCATTGACAGCGCTCACCTCTTGTACCAGCGGGGCGCTGGCGCGGGTGAGACGGGGGAGCGTACTCAGGATTTCTTGGCCGGCGCGGCAGCGACCGGTGCAGCCGCGGGCGCAGATGCCGCTGGAGCAGCCGCCGCAGCCGCGCTGACATAAGGCCCAGGGTCAGTGCAGGCCGGCAAAGCCGGCGCCGGCTTGACCTCTTTGCCAGCCGCCTTGGCGGTCTTGGCGGCGTGGGCGACCACACGATCCTGCGACTTGCACAGCAGGTAGCCGTCAACCTTGCCCGCCCAGGCTGTCTTGGCCGATGCCTCTGCTGCCTTGGCTTTGGCCTCGTCGGACACGGCAGGCAGTTTGGCCAGAGCGGCTGCGCTCCAGAGCGCGACTGTGCCGGCCAGCAGCAGGGCTTTGAAGGAGTGTTTCATACGGCTTGCCTCGCAGGAAGGGGTTGTGCGGTGGCGGGCGGGATGGATCGCTGCGCCGGAATCTTGCCGCTTTGAATGTCATCGAGCCACAGTTCATGGTGCTCTTTGGCCCAGGTTTCGTCCACATAGCCGGTACGCATGGCCTGGTAAGCGCCCTGCATCCCGATGGTGCCCATGTAGATGTGCCCAAGAAAAAGGGCCATCATGAGTACCGCCGCAACCGCGTGGACCATGTGCGCAAGCTGCATGGTGCCCCGTTCGTACACCAGGGAGGGCAACAGTTTGTCAAGCACCAGACCCGAACCCATCACCACCAGGCCCAGCAGGAACACGCCAGCCCAGAACAGGACCTTTTCACCGGCATTGAAACGGTGTGAAGCAACTTCTTTGCCGCCGAACATACCGCCGGCGGTCATCAGCCAGCGCATGTCTTCAGCGCGCGGCAGGTTGTCCCGCACAAAGGTGATGATCACCACCACCAACGACACGGCAAACACCGGTCCCGCAAAATTGTGCGCATTCTTCAAGGCAAAGCTGAGCCAGCCGAACAGGGTGGCCCCGATCACCGGCAAGATGACAAACTTGCCAAAGGCCATCACCAAGCCCGATACCGCGAGGATGCAGAAGGCGATGGCGTTGGCCCAGTGGGCGGAGCGCTCCAGCGGCGTGAAACGCTCAATCTTGCGGCCGGTCTCGGCCCCGTGCAGCGCCATACTGCCCCTGCGCCAGTAAAAGACAGCAATTGCCCCCAGCACGATCAACAGCACTGCGCCGCCATAGGGAATGATCCAGTTGTTGCGCACCTGGCGCCAGGCTTCGCCGGCGTTGGTCAGGCGCGAGCCCGGGTACTGCACAAAGGGCTGAATCAGGTTGCCAGCCTCGGGCGTGGGCAGGCTGCTGTACCCGGTGGCGCCCGCGCCAACCTGGCGCCACATCGGGGCATTGTTGCCGGGCTGCACCTTCTCGCGCTCGCCATTGGTCTGTTTGGCGTAGCCGGGATCGGCGCTGGCGTCGGGCTTGACGTCCATGATGTTTTGGCTTTGCACGCCAGCGGCAAGGGCCGGGGCTGGCGCCACCGCGCCGGCGGCCGCCTGAGTCTGCGCCAGCGCAGTGCCGCCAAACAGGGCCAGCAGCAGCGCAATGGACAACACTTTATTCATGCGGGTCTCCCCTCAGTTGACGCGGCTGTAGTCGTTTTGGCCGTACTGGGCCCGCGCCTTGAGCTGCGACTCCCAACTGGCCTTGTCACCGGCTTTCCAGCCGGACACGGTGTAGGGCTTGCCGGTGCCGACCGAGGGTGCGGTGTCTTGCGCCGGGGTGCCCAGAGATTGGGGCTTGTCGCTGCAGGCCACCAGGCCAGCAGCCGCAATCAGCGTCAAAAGCAGTTTCATGACTTCACCCCCGCAGCAGGGGGCTGCCCCGCCTGTTTGGCGCCATAGGCGGTGCCCCAGCCCCAGACCTCAGCCCCTTTGCCGCGCTTGAGCACGCGGTTGCGCAAGATATCGGCAATGACGTCACCGTCGCCCGCGATCAGGGCCTTGGTCGAACACATCTCGGCACAGACCGGCAACTTGCCCTCGGCCAGGCGGTTGCGGCCGTATTTCTCGAACTCGGCCTGGCTGCCGTTGGCTTCGGGGCCGCCCGCGCAAAACGTGCACTTGTCCATCTTGCCGCGCACCCCAAAAGTGCCTTGCGACGGAAACTGTGGCGCGCCAAACGGGCAGGCGTAGGAGCAGTAGCCGCAGCCGATGCAGACGTCTTTGTCATGCAGCACCACGCCTTCGTCGGTGCGGTAAAAGCAGTTGACCGGGCAAACGGCCATGCAGGGTGCGTCGCTGCAATGCATGCAGGCCACTGAAATTGATTTTTCGCCAGGCACGCCGTCATTGAGGGTGACTACACGACGGCGGTTCACGCCCCAGGGCACCTCATGCTCGTTTTTACAAGCCGTGACGCAGCCGTTGCACTCGATGCAACGCTCGGCGTCGCAGATGAATTTCATTCTTGCCATGGTGTTCTCCAGTCAGTTCTGTCGGGCGCGTGCTTTAGGCTTTTTCGACGTTGCAAACCGTTGTCTTGGTTTCCTGCATCATGGTCACGCTGTCATAACCGTAGGTGGTAGCGGTGTTGATCGCCTCGCCGCGCACAATGGGCGCAGCGCCATTGGGGTAGTAGGCCAGCATGTCGGCACCCTGCCAGCGTCCCGAGAAGTGGAAGGGCATAAAGACCGTGTCGGGACCGACCCGCTCGGTCACCATGGCCTGAACGTTCAAGCGAGCGCCCGTGGGTGTGGAGACCCAGGCCCGCTCGCCATTGCGAATGCCCTTGTCCGCTGCCACCTTGGGGTTGATCTCAATGAACATCTCTTGTTGCAACTCGGCCAACCAGGGGTTGGAGCGAGTCTCTTCGCCGCCGCCCTCGTACTCGACCAGTCGGCCTGATGTCATGACCAGCGGGAACTTTTCGTGCACCTTGTCGGCGATGTTTTTGTCCTGGATGGTCTTGAACAGCGTGGGCAGGCGCCAAAAGGCTTTTTTATCGTCATGCGTCGGGTACTTGATCTGCAGATCAGCCCGATTGCCGTACAGCGGCTCACGGTGCTGAGGAATGGCGTCGGGGAAGTTCCAGACCACCGCGCGCGCCTTGGCGTTGCCAAAAGGATGGCAGCCATGGCCCTTCATGAAGACACGGATCATGCCGCCCGACGCGTCGGTCTTCCAGTTCTTGCCCTCAGCCGCAGCTTTTTCCGGGTCGGTGAGTTCGTCCCACCAGCCCAGCTTCTTGAGCAGCACGTGGTCGAGCTCGGGGTAACCGGTGGTGATGTCGGCACCTAGCGAATGCGAGCCGTCTTCGGCCAGCAGGCTCTTGCCTTCACGCTCCACGCCAAAGTTGGCGCGGAAGTTGCCCCCGCCGTCCATGACGTGCTTGGAGGTGTCGTACAGGTTGGGCGATCCCGGGTGTTTGAGCGCCGGCGTGCCCCAGCAGGGCCAGGGAAGGCCAAAGTAGTCGCCGGTGAAGTCGTAGCCGGTTTCCTTGTCCGTGCCACCCTTGGCCTTGAGCGTCTTGACATCGAACAGGTGCATGTTACGCATGTGTGCCTTCAGCCGCTCGGGACTCTGACCGGTGTAGCCAATGGTCCAGACGCAGCTGTTGATCTCGCGCAGGATGTCTTCTGGCACGGGCTCGTCCAGGCCCTTGACCTTTTGCATCTTGTAGTTTTTGGACAGTTCCTTGCCAAAGCCCAGGCGGTCGGCAAACTGCTGCATGATCATGTGATCGCTGCGGCTCTCCCACAGCGGTTCGATCACTTTCTCGCGCCATTGCAAGGAGCGGTTAGACGCGGTGCAGGAGCCACTGGTCTCGAACTGGGTGGCGGCCGGCAGCAAGTAGACCGAGCGGTTGGCATTTTGGTCTTCCGGTTTGCCTGGCATGGCGGCCATGGCGGCGGTAGCAGAGGGGTAGGGGTCAACCACCACCAGCAGGTCAAGCTTGTCCATGGCCCGCTTCATCTCCAGGCCCCGGGTTTGGGAGTTGGGCGCGTGACCCCAAAAGAACACACCGCGCAGGTTGGAGTCCTGGTCGATCAGCTCGTTTTTCTCCAGCACGCCGTCAATCCAACGCGAGACTGTCATGCCGGGCTTGCTCATCATGGCCGGCGAGGCGAACTGCTTTTTGATCCACTCAAAGTCGACGCCCCAGGCCTTGGCGAAGTGCTTCCATGAGCCCTCCACAATGCCGTAGTAACCGGGCAGCGAGTCGGGGTTGGGGCCGACATCGGTGGCGCCCTGCACGTTGTCGTGGCCGCGGAAAATGTTGGTACCGCCACCCGACTTGCCCACATTGCCCAAGGCCAGCTGCAGGATGCAGGAGGCCCGCACCATGGCGTTACCGGTCGTGTGCTGGGTTTGGCCCATGCACCACACAATGGTGCCAGGCCGGCTCTCGTGCAGCATGGTGGCGACCTTGATCATCTGCGCCTCAGTCACGCCGCAGGCCTCTTCCACCTTGTCGGGCGTCCACTTGCTCATGACGTCTTCACGCACCTTGTCCATGCCGTAGACGCGGTCGTTGATGTACTGCTTGTCTTCCCAGCCGTTCTTGAAGATGTGGTGCAGCAGGCCGAAGAGGAAGGGGATGTCGGAGCCAGAGCGGATGCGCACGTACTCGTCAGCCCGGGCGGCGGTGCGGGTGAAGCGAGGGTCCACCACGATCATCTTGGTGCCAGTTTCTTTGGCGTGCAGCATGTGCAGCATGCTGACCGGGTGCGCCTCGGCAGCGTTGGAGCCAATGTACAACGCGACCTTGCTGTTTTGCATGTCGTTGTACGAGTTGGTCATGGCGCCATAACCCCAGGTGTTGGCCACACCGGCCACCGTGGTGGAGTGGCAAATGCGGGCCTGGTGGTCGCAGTTGTTGCTGCCCCAGAAACTGACAAACTTGCGCAGCAGGTAGGCCTGCTCGTTGTTGTGTTTGCTTGAACCCACCCAGTAAATTGAATCTGGCCCGCTGGCCTTGCGCAACTCGAGCAGCTTGACGCTGATCTCAGTCAAAGCTGTGTCCCAGCTGATGCGCTCGTATTTGCCGTTGACCAGCTTCATCGGGTAGCGCAGCCGGAACTCACCGTGACCGTGCTCGCGCAGCGCGGCGCCCTTGGCGCAATGGGCCCCTAGGTTGATGGGGGAATCGAACACCGGCTCCTGGCGGACCCAGACACCGTTTTCGACCACCGCATCGACCGCGCAACCGACCGAGCAGTGGGTGCAAACGGTGCGTTTGACCTCGATCTTGCCGTCACCCACCGCCACGCCAGAGCCGGCGGCATGGGATTTTTTGACGAGGGTGAGGCCAGAGGCGGCAATGCCCACGCCCACGCCCAGACCGGAGCGACGCAAAAACATGCGCCGGTCCATGGTCGGCAGGGCCTGCGACAGGCCGCGACGCAGGCTGTGGACAAAAGGTGAACGGGCCGGGCTGTCGGCGGTGGCAATTTTTTTGGTCAGCAACATGGGGTTCTCCAAAAACTGCTCAGACCCGGGTGGTCTGGTAATAACGCTTGACGTGCTCGCTCAGTGAGTAACCACCGCCCTTTTCAGGCGCCGGTTTGGGCACCGGTTTGGGCGCAACAGCCACGGCCGCTGGGGCTGGTGCCTTGACCAGGCTGGCCGACGCTGCGGCTGCACCGGCGGCAGAGGCAGTCAAAAAGAAGCTGCGGCGCGAGGTTTTGCCAGAACTGTCGGACATATTGGTCTCCTGAAGGTGCGCCTGGCTATGCAGAGCGTTGCATAGCACCGTTTGACTTTAGCTGAAAGGAGAGCCAGCTGGTCTAGTATTTGGGACAACCTAGGGTAACTACCAAGTATCCACGCCAACCATGGCGAAGAGACCCGTCGAATTTCAGCCGAGCATGTCAAAACCCTGGGCTTCCACGCCCATGAAAGCCCGGGTCAACCCGGCCAGGGCGGCATAAAAACGGGCCCGGGGGTGCTGCTCGATGTCAGCGCACATCCGACCCACCCAGGGCTGCAGGTGTTGGCTGAAAAATTCACGCTGGCGGGTCAAGTTGGCCACCGCCACATCGTCACCGGCAATCAGGTAACGCATCACCTCACACAGGCAGGCCACATGGTCTTCGGTCTCGGACATGGCGTCATCGCGTGCCAGACCCAGCGCGGCCAGGTCAGTGCGCAGGCGCGCCAGTGGTTTTTCATTGAGAAAGCCACTCAAAAAATGCGAGCCGTACAGATACACCTCGGGCTTGCCGATGCCGCCAAACAGGGCATCAAACTCTTGCGCAATGGCGCCATCTGGCAGGGTGCGCGCCATCCCGACGAGCACGCGCCAGGGTTCCTCCAGCAATGCCCCCGCCGCGGGGGCCTCGGTGGCAGCGGCGCTCAGTTGGGCAATCAGCTCAGGGCAGGGTGCTGCGTAGTACAGCAGGGACAAAACGCCGTACAACTCGGCCCGGGCGGTCTCTTCGTCGAGCGCACTGCTGGTGGGGGGGGCGTAGAGCGGCATGGTCAGAGGTCGGTGATGCGGGCTTCGTTGCTGGCAGAGTGCAGGTCAATCACGCGGCAGTCGCCGCACATTTTGAGGCGCTCCAGCGCAGCGCCCTGGAACATGCTGTGCCCAGCCAGCTTGCCCAGCATGGCCTCTATGGCCTTGAGCGTGCCAAAAGGCTTGCTGCAGCGGATGCAGGCATAGGGCTTCATCTCATTCAGCAGCACCGGCTCGTTGCGTTGCGGCGCCAGGTTGAGCTGCGGCAGCAGCGCCAACGATTTCTCAGGGCAGGTGCTGACACACAGGCCGCACTGCACACAGTTTTTCTCAATAAAGCGCAATTGCGGCGCCAGCGGGTTGTCTTGCAGGGCGCTGGCCGGACAGGCGCTGACGCAGCTCAGGCACAGCGTGCAGGTGTCTTTGTTAAGCGTGAGCGCCCCCAAAGGCGAGCCGACGGCAGGCAATGCAATCACCCCCGAGCGGGTGGGCGCCTGGGCCATCAGGTGGTCAAGCGCCAGGGCCAGGGTGGCGCGCTTGTCGGCCTGTACCGCAAAACCGGCGCTGCGCGCCACACCCTGCGCCTGTGGCGCCTGCAACGCAAGGTCGAGCGACGCTAGATCACGCGCGTCGCGGGCCTGCAGCAGCCGCACATGCTGGCCGGAAAAACCGAGCCCAGTCAAGATGGCTTGCGCCACGGCGATCTGCTCCTCCAGGGCCTGCCGGTACTGCGGAGCTTCTTCGTCGGTCAGCAAAATCCAGACCTGCGACGACCCGTAAGCGATGGCGGTCAGCCACAGCTCAAGCCCGGTGGAGGCGGTGTGCCATAGCTGCAGCGGCAGTACCCGGGCCGGCACGCCGCGTGTGCCGTCACGCCGGCCACGCTCCAGTTGAGCAGCACGCCCAAGATCACCCAACAGCCGCACGCCACCCTGCTGGCTGTGCAACAGGAGGGCCGCGTTTTTGCCGCCGCTGCGGGCATAGTTGGCCAGCAGCGTTTTGAGCTTGACACCCTGATCGCTGGCGCGCGGGTAGCCAAAGCTCAGGGCGCCGCTGGGGCACACGGTGCTGCAGGCGCCGCAGCCGACACACAGCTGTGGGTTGACCTTGATCTGCTGGCGGCTGCGATCGCTGCTGATGGCCGAGGCCGAGCAGACGTCGATGCAGGCCTGGCAGCCCACTTTTTCATTGCGGCTGTGGGCACACAACCGGGCCTGGTAGCCGAAAAATTTGGGTTTCTCGAATTCACCCACCAGGCCGCGCAGTTGCAACAAAACGGCCGGGCTGCGGCCGTCCCAGCGCAAATAACCTTGTGGAAGCGCGTGCTGGCTGAAGGCCGGCGTGCTGCGCAGGTCCAGCACCAGGTCAAAGCGCTCGGTCTGCACTTCAGGTGCGCGGGTGAAATCAATGGCGCCCGCGACCTGGCAAACCTTGACACAGGCCCGGTGCGACTGACAGGCCGCCAGGTCAATCTGGTAATCGAGCCCGATCGCGCCTTCCGGGCAGGCGCTCACACAGGCGTTGCAGCGGGTGCACAGGTCCAGGTCAATCGGGTTATTGCGCAGCCAAGTCAGCTCAAAGGCGCCAAGCCAACCGACCAACGTCTGGATTTGCCCGCCCAAAACCGGGTAGCGCCGCTCTTGCTGGGCACCCGACATGTCGCCACCCTGGGTGAACAGCGTGATGTCGAGCTCAGGGCCCAGCAGTTCGGCGGCCTGCTCGGCCGCCCCCAACTCGCCAATGATCAACAGCCGGCCGGCACTTTGGTAACTAACAGTCGCCACTGGCTCGGGCTCACTCAGGTGGGCCACCGCCAGCAGCGCGGCGATCTTGGGGCTGGCGTCTTTGGCGTCGCGGCTCCAGCCGCCGGTTTCTCGGATGTTGACAAAACGGATCGGAGCCTGCGCGCCGGGCGCCTGGCTGGCGAGCTCGCTGAACAGACGGGACTCTTGGGTACAGGCCACCACCAGGTCTTCACCCGTGCCCAGCGCCTTGATAAATGCACCGGCCTCACGCCGACACAGGCTGCTATGCAGCGTCAGTGTCTCGTTGAACGCCGCCCCCAGGCTCGACTTGTCCAGCGGCATGGTTTGGTTGCAGTCGCAGATCAGTGTGGTCATGGTCGGGCTCGGGTAACTGGGGAGTTTCTGCCTCATTGTCGTCGTCAAACAACTTCAGAAACTGGGCGCTGGCCATTTGGCGCAGCATGGCGGCCGGCAGCGGGTCCGGTAGGGAATAGTCGTCAATATAGGTGTCGAGTCGGTCCATCACATTGAACTGGGGATCAGCAAACAGCTTTTTCATGGCGGCATTGCGCACCTCAGGCGCCACGTCGCGCGCCATGTAGGGACGAAAGTCGGACGCCGGGGTGAGTTGGCGGGCGTCTTCCAGGCTGGGCGGCGGTGGCGCTGGCTCGGGCGCTGGCTGGGCACCGGTCTCCACCGCTGAGGGCGCCCCGGGCACAGGTGGATCAATGGCTGGGATAGGTGCCAGGGTCGATACCGGGGCAGGTGTCGGGGGCGGAGGCTCTGCGAGCGGCACGCCGGCGCGTTGGGCCTGCTTGCGCTGGGACCAGCGGCCCAGAAATCCGTCAACCATGGCCACTGCCAACGCCACCGCCACCACGGGCCTTGTCCGTGCTGATCGAGGCGGGGTTGCCAAAGCGGTCCGTTAGGGTGCGAAAGCTTTCAGGCCGCTTGCGGCGCTTGGGCTCGGCCACATGGTGCTCGGCCACAAAGGCGCGCAGCCAGTCCACCACGCCAGCCGGTGCCGGCACCTGCTCCACGGTTTCCTGCGCATCAAGCCAGCGCCCGGCGTCGTGGTAGCTCAGGCTGACCGCCACCGGGCGAGCGGGCGGGCCAACGTCAACTTCATCGGCATCGTCGCCCTCGTGCATGCGCCACAGCACGAAGAAGCCGGGCGTATCGGTGCTGGTGTTGAGGTAATAGCCCTCGGCATCATCCTGGAACAATTCGACCGTGAAACCTGGATGCAGCCAGCGTTCTTCATCCTCGTTTTGGTAAAGCAACCGCGGCAGCAGGCCAAAGCTGTCTTCCTGCGGCACCACGTCGGCCAGCACCCAGCGCCAGGGCTGCCAGCGGCTCATTGGGCCGTCAATGCGCTCGCGGCGCATCACGACTGCGACGGCTATGGCGGGACGGGGGGTGGGCATGGCTTGCACTGTAACGGATTGCTTAAGAGCGCCGTTACAAGGTGTTTGCTAGATCAAGTCGGCGCGGAAATTGGTTCACAGCAGAAACTCAGGCTGGCCCCGCCAGCGCCTGATGCCGTCCGAAATGCTCACGCAGGTAGTCCTCACCGTGCTCCAGCACAAAGTAGCGAAAGGCCTCGGCCGCGGGTGACAGCAGCTTGGCCAGGGTGTGCACCACGTTCCAGGCACGCACCACGGGTGCGCCCTCAATCGGCAGCAGCGCAATCAGCCGGTTGTCGAGCTCCAGCCCCAGCGTATGTAACGACAGAAAGCTCAGGCCCATGCCGGCGATCACGGCCTGCTTGATGGTCTCGTTGCTGGCCATCTCCATGGTCACGCGCGGCTCGACCCGGGCCTGCAGCAAAAACTTTTCCAAGGCAGCGCGGGTGCCGGAGCCTTCTTCGCGCAGGATGAAACCTTGGCCGCGCAGCGCCTCGGGCGTCAACGGGCCGGACTGGGTCAGCGGGTGGCCGACAGGCGCCACAAACACATGGGGGTGCGCGGCAAAGGGCTCGGCGCGGGTGGCCAGCTCTTTGGGCGGGCGGCCCATGATGGCAATGTCGACCTCGTTGGCGTGCAGCATCCGCACGAGTTGCTCCCGGTTACCCACCGCCAGCCGAATCTCAATGCCCTCGTGCTCGCGCCGAAATTGCGCCAGCAGATGCGGTAAAAAATACTTGGCAGTGCTGACCATGCCGATGGTCAGCGTGCCCACCTCGAGCTTGAGCAGTCGGGCCGCGGTGTCTTCGGCGTCCTTAAGGGTGGCCAGCATTTTGCGGGTGTAGACCAGCATGTACTCACCGGCGGTGGTGAGTGTCACGCTGCGGCCGCTGCGGTCAAACAGCGGCATGCCGACATGGCCTTCAAGCTCTCGCACCTGCATGGTCACGGCCGGTGGCGTGAGGTGCAGGGCGCGGGCGGCCTTGGCAAAGCTGAGTTGACGGGCGACTTCGCTGAAGACGCGGAGTTGGCGGAAGGTGGCGTTTTTCATGGTTGTCCGTCATTCCCGTGAAAACGGGAATCCATGGATCCCCGATCGAGTCGGGGATGACGGCAGCCGGGTCGGGCGTGGCTGCAAGTGGGCCAACCATGCCCGCGGCTCACCCACAACGGACGCCTTTCCCCGCTTGACGCGCTTCAAAAATGCCCTCATCAGGCCAGGTGGAACCATAAGTAAAGCCTTAACTGAACTACGAATAAATGTGAATTTACATTATTTCAAGCGACTTTTACAGTTCAGGTCATCCCAGCGACACCTAATTTTTCAGGAGCAGACGATGACCGAGGCCAGCGCTTCCACCGAGATCACAGACGCCAAAAAGCGCTACAGCGCCGGCGTGCTCAAGTACAAGCAGATGGGCTACTGGATGCCCGACTACGTGCCCAAGGACACCGACACCCTGTGCCTGTTCCGCATCACACCGCAGGACGGGGTGGACCCGGAAGAGGCTGCTGCTGCCGTGGCCGGTGAATCTAGCACCGCCACCTGGACCGTGGTGTGGACCGACCGCCTGACCGCCTGCGACAGCTACCGCGCCAAGGCCTACAAGGTGATTCCGGTACCGAACAACCCGGGCCAGTACTTTGCCTATGTGGCCTATGACCTGATCCTGTTTGAAGAAGGTTCGATCGCCAACATGACGGCCAGCCTGATCGGCAACGTGTTCTCGTTCAAGCCGCTCAAGGCCGCACGCCTGGAAGACATCCGCATCCCGGTGGCCTACGTCAAGACCTTCAAGGGCCCACCCACCGGTCTGGTGGTGGAGCGTGAGCGCTTGGACAAGTTTGGTCGGCCCCTGCTGGGCGCCACCACCAAGCCCAAGCTGGGCCTGTCGGGCCGTAACTACGGCCGTGTGGTGTACGAGGGGCTGAAGGGCGGGCTGGATTTCATGAAGGACGACGAGAACATCAATAGCCAGCCTTTCATGCACTGGCGTGACCGCTTTTTGTTTGTGATGGAAGCCGTCAACAAGGCCAGCGCCGAGACCGGCGAGGTCAAGGGCAGCTACCTGAACGTGACTGGCGCCACGATGGAAGACATGTACGAGCGCGCCGAGTTTGCCAAGGACCTGGGTTCGGTGATCGTGATGGTGGATCTGGTGATTGGCTACACGGCGATCCAGTCCATGTCCAACTGGTGCCGCAAGAACGACATGATCATGCACATGCACCGGGCTGGCCACGGCACTTACACCCGCCAGAAAAACCACGGTGTGAGCTTCCGCGTCATTGCCAAGTGGCTGCGCCTGGCCGGCTGCGACCACCTGCACTGCGGCACTGCGGTGGGCAAGCTCGAAGGGGACCCGATGACCGTGCAGGGTTACTACAACGTGTGCCGCGACAGCTACACCAAGACCGACCTGCCACGCGGCCTGTACTTTGACCAGGACTGGGCCGACATGAAGAAGGTGATGCCAGTGGCCTCGGGCGGCATCCACGCCGGCCAGATGCACCAGCTGATTGACCTGTTCGGCGACGACGTGGTGCTGCAGTTTGGCGGCGGCACGATCGGCCACCCCATGGGCATTCAGGCCGGCGCCGTGGCCAACCGGGTGGCGCTGGAGTCGATGGTGAAGGCACGCAACGAAGGCCGTAACATCCTGGAGGAAGGCCCGGCCATCCTGAAGCAGGCGGCCCAACACTGCAGCCCGCTCAAGGCCGCGCTCGACACCTGGGGCGACATCAGCTTCAACTACCAGAGCACCGACAGCAGCGACTACGCCAACACCCCCTCGGTGGCTTGAGCGCCGACCGCCCTGCCCCACACCATTTTCGAAGGAGAATCCCGCCATGATGACCAATCCGACCGGCCGCCTGACGCAAGGCCAGTTCAGCTTTCTGCCCGACCTGACCGACGCCGAGATCACCCTGCAGATCGAGTACGGCCTGCGCAAGGGCTACGCCTGGAGCGTGGAGTACACCGACGACCCGCACCCGCGCAACACCTACTGGAGCATGTACGGCAACCCGATGTTTGACCTGCATGACGCCGCCGGCGTGCTGCAGGAACTGACCGCCTGCCGCGCCGCCTTCCCGCGCCACTACATCCGCCTGATGGCCTTTGACTCGACGCGCAATGTGGAAACCATCGCCATGAGCTTCATCGTCAACCGTCCGGCCGTAGAGCCCGGCTTCACGTTGGAGCGCCAAGAGGTCAACGGACGTTCGCAGCGCTACACCATCCGCGGCTACGCCAGCGCCTCGCCCGAAGGCGAACGCTACAAATAAGATAGCTATAAACCTATATATAGCAAGGGCTGGAAGGCGATTTGACCATGAACTCCCCGTTGTACGCGATACCCGGCAGCACACCGGCGCCCAGTGCAGCACCGGCCGCTGCCGCTGCGCCGGCTGCCGCCAGCGACCCGACCGCCGGCGCCCGCTCGGTCGCCGAGGTGCTGGCCGGCTCGCAGGTGGAGGCGGTGCTGCAAGAGCTCGATGACGACCTGGTCGGTCTCAAACCAGTCAAGGCCCGCATCCGTGACATTGCCGCGCTGCTGGTGATCGACAAGCTGCGCCTCAACCTGGGGCTGGTGAGCCAGGCGCCCAGCCTGCACATGTGCTTCAGCGGCAACCCCGGTACCGGCAAAACCACGGTGGCGATGCGCATGGCGCAGATCCTGCACCGGCTGGGCTATGTGCGTAAAGGGCACCTGGTGTCGGTCACGCGTGATGACCTGGTGGGCCAGTACATCGGCCACACCGCACCCAAGACCAAAGAGGTGCTCAAGCGCGCCATGGGCGGGGTGCTGTTCATTGACGAGGCCTATTACCTGTACCGGCCCGAGAACGAGCGCGACTACGGCCAGGAGGCGATTGAGATCCTGCTGCAGGTGATGGAAAACCAGCGCGACGACCTGGTGGTGATTCTGGCCGGCTACAAAGACCGGATGGACACTTTCTTCCAGTCCAACCCGGGCATGAGCTCGCGCATCGCCCACCACCTTGATTTCCCGGACTACGCGGTGCCCGAGCTGCAGCAAATCGCCGGCCAAATGCTGGCGCAGCAAAACTACCGTTTCGGCGACGGCGCTGCCGAGGCGTTCGAGCGCTACCTGCAGTTGCGGCTGCAGCAGCCCCACTTTGCCAACGCCCGCAGCGTGCGCAATGCGCTGGACCGGGCACGATTGCGACAGGCCAGCCGCCTGTTTGCTGACCGCGAGCGCCAGCTCAGCGCTGACGACCTCAGCACCATTGCCGCCCCCGACATCCTGGCCAGCCGGCTGTTCCAAGCCTGAACCTCCAGCCTGAACACAAACGAGAAGCACCATGCTACAAGCCCTAATTTTTGATGTGGACGGTACCTTAGCCGACACCGAAGCCGCCCACCGCGCCGCCTTCAACCAGGCGTTTGACCAAGAAGGCCTGGACTGGCATTGGGACGAGGCGCTGTACACCCAACTGCTTGATGTGTCGGGCGGCAAAGAGCGCCTGATGCATTACTGGACACAGCGCCACCCTGAGGTGCGCGACGTGGATGGCGCCGGCGTGCGCGACACCATTGCCCGGCTGCACGAGCTCAAAACGGCGGCTTACGAGGCCATGGTGAACGACGGCGCAGTCAGCTTGCGCCCCGGCGTGCTGCACCTGATCGACGCCGCCGGCCAGGCCGGCCTGCAACTGGCCATTGCCACCACCACCTCGCCGGTCAACATTGCCGCGCTGCTGCGGGGGGCCATCGGCACCGACTGGCGGCAATTTTTTGGCGTTGTGGAGGACGCTTCCACCGCCGCTGTCAAGAAGCCGCACCCGCAGGTCTACCTGCAAACGCTGCAGCGGCTGCAACTGCCCGCCGGCCAGTGCCTGGCCTTTGAAGACTCGTCCAACGGCCTGCGTGCAGCAACAGGCGCCGGCTTGGCCACGGTGATCACGCCAACCCAATTCACGGCTGACCATGATTTCAGCGCTGCGCTCAAGGTGCTGCCCAACCTGCAAGGCGTCACGGTCGCCGACCTGCAGGCCTGGCACGCGCTTACAACACCCTAACCACGGCCTGACCCTCGGAGAACCACCATGCCCCTGTCCGGCCGCTCAACACTGACCCAGTTTCTGATCGAGGAGCGGCGCCGTTTTCCCGATGCGAGTGGCGATTTCAATGCCCTGCTGCTCGACGTGGCGCTGTGCTGCAAGGCCATTGCCCGCGCCGTTGCTTTTGGCGAACTCGGTGGGGCCATGGGCAACCACGCGCCTGAATCGGGCGGCAGCGTCAATGTGCAGGGCGAGACACAGAAAAAGCTCGACGTGCTGTCCAACCAGATCTTCATCCGCCGCACCGAGTGGGCCGGCCACCTGGCGGGCATGGCCTCGGAAGAAATGGATGTGCCTTACCAGATTCCGGCCCAGCTGCCACGCGGCAAGTATTTGCTGGTGTTCGACCCGCTGGACGGCTCCAGCAACATCGATGTCAACGTGACAGTGGGCAGCATCTTCTCGATCCTGCGTGGCCCAGACACCGGACGCGATGTGACCGAGGCCGACTTTCTGCAGCCCGGCCACCAGCAGGTGGCGGCCGGCTACGCCCTGTACGGCCCGACCACCATGCTGGTACTGACCGTGGGCACCGGGGTGCACGGCTTCACGCTGGACCCGAACCTGGGCGAATTCATGCTGACCCACCCCGGCATCCAGGTGCCGGCCGAGACCCAGGAATTTGCCATCAACGCCTCCAACAGCCGTTTTTGGGAAGCGCCGGTGAAACGCTACGTCGACGAGTGCCTGGCCGGCAAGACCGGGCCGCGCGGCAAGGACTTCAATATGCGCTGGATTGCCAGCATGGTGGCCGAGGCGCACCGCATCCTGATGCGCGGCGGGGTGTTCATGTACCCGCGCGACACCAAAGACGCCAGCAAACCCGGTCGCCTGCGCCTGCTGTACGAGGCCAACCCGATCGGCATGATCATGGAGCAGGCGGGCGGACGCGCCAGCACCGGGCGTACCGCCGTGCTGGGGGTACAGCCCACAGCGCTGCACCAGCGCATCGGCCTGGTGTTTGGTTCTCGCAACGAGGTGGAGCGCATCGAGCGCTACCACGCCGAACCCGAAACCGTGGCGCAGCACAACCCCCTGTTCACCGAGCGCAGCCTGTTCCGGGACTGAGCGACCCCATTGACTGACCACTGAAAGCGCCCCATGTCTGAACGCCACCCCATCATCGCCATCACCGGCTCCAGCGGCGCCGGCACCACCTCGGTCACGCGCACCTTTGAGAACATTTTCCGGCGCGAAGGGGTCAACGCCGCCATCATCGAGGGCGACAGCTTCCACCGCTTTGACCGCAAGGAGATGAAAAAAAGGGCGGCTGAGGCCGAGCGGGCGGGCAACAAGAACTTCAGCCACTTCGGCCCCGAAAACAACCTGTTTGCCGAGCTGGAGACCCTGTTCAGCGACTATGCCGGCAGTGGCAGCGGCAAACGCCGCAAGTACCTGCACGACCAGGACGAAGCCGCCCCCTACCAGCAGGAGCCCGGTACCTTCACGCCCTGGGAGGTCGTGCCCGACGGCACCGACCTGCTGTTTTACGAGGGCCTGCACGGCGCTGTGGTAACACCAGACGTCAACATCGCCCAGCACCCCGACTTGCTGGTGGGCGTGGTACCGGTGATCAACCTGGAGTGGATCCAGAAGCTGTGGCGCGACAAATCCAAGCGCGGCTACAGCACCGAGGCGGTGACCGACACCATCCTGCGCCGCATGCCCGACTATGTGAACTACATCTGCCCTCAGTTCATGCACACGCATGTCAATTTTCAGCGCGTGCCGATGGTGGACACCTCCAACCCCTTCATCTCGCGCGACATCCCCTCGCCTGATGAGAGCATGGTGGTGATCCGCTTTGCCAAGCCCAAAGGCATCGACTTCCAGTACCTGCGCAGCATGATCGACGGCTCTTGGATGAGCCGCGCCAACACCATCGTGGTGCCCGGCGGCAAGATGGAGCTGGCCATGCAACTGATCTTCACCCCCTTTATTTGGCGCATGATGGAACGCAAAAAGCGCGCTAGCTGAAACGGAGACCCGCCATGACACCTAATCAGCCCTTTGACTTGGTGATGTTCGACCTGGACGGCACGTTGATCGAGACCGCGCCCGAGATCTGCGACGCCGTCAACGACACCCTGCTGGCCCTGGCCCTGCCACTGGTGTCGCAAACCCAGGTGAACGACTGGATCGGCCACGGCACCCGCACCCTGCTGGTGCAGGCGCTGGCCTGGAGCCAGGGCCTGACCGAGGCGCAAGTACGCGCCTCAGACAGCCTGGCCAGCGCCGCCGCCGTGTTTGACCAGCACTACCAGGCCCGCTGCGGTACCCGCAGCCAGCTCTACCCGCAGGTGCGCGAGACCCTCGTGGCGCTGCGCAGCCGGGGCCTAAAACTGGCCGTGGTGACCAACAAAGAGGGCCGCTACACGGCCACCGTGCTGAACGCCCACCAGTTGCTGCCGCTGCTGGACCGCGTGGTCAGCGGCGACACCTTGCCCACCAAAAAACCCGACCCAGCCGGCATTGCCAGCTGCCTGGCTGAATTTGGCGTGACCCCGGCGCGCGCGCTGTTTGTGGGCGACTCCAGCATCGACGTGGCCACGGCGCGCAATGCCGGGGTGGCGGTTTGGGCCCTGCCCTATGGCTACAACATGGGCCAGCCGATTGCCGCCTGCGCCCCGGACCGCATCATCGCCAACTGCGCTTCGCTACTGGATTGATAGCTACTAACCCAATAGCCACGTGGCCTAGAGCCCTATTTGTTATAAATTTTTTGGAGATCGCGATGGCTTTTGTTTCCCTGCGCCAAGTGCTGGACCACGCCGCCGAACACGGCTACGGCGTACCCGCCTTCAACGTCAACAACCTGGAGCAGATCCTGGCCATCATGGAGGCAGCGCAAGAAACTGACAGCCCGGTGATCCTGCAGGCATCGGCCGGCGCGCGCAAATACGCGGGCGAGGCCTACCTGCGCCACATGATGCTGGCCGCCGTGGAAACCCACCCCGACATCCCGGTGGTGGTGCACCAGGACCACGGCGCCTCGCCTGCGGTCTGCATCCAGTCGATCCGCTCGGGCTTCACCAGTGTGATGATGGACGGCTCGCTGATGGAAGACGCCAAGACGCCCGCCAGCTACGACTACAACGTGGCAGTCACCCGCCAGGTCTGTGCCATGGCGCACGCGATTGGCGTCTCGGTCGAGGGTGAGCTGGGTTGCCTCGGTTCATTGGAAACCGGGGACGCCGGAGAGGAGGACGGCGTGGGCGCCGAAGGCAAGCTCACCCACGACATGATGCTGACCGACCCGGTGCAGGCGCGGGACTTTGTTCAGCAAACTGGCGTGGACGCGCTGGCGATCGCCATCGGCACCAGCCACGGCGCCTACAAATTCACCCGCAAACCCACCGGCGACATCCTGGCGATGGACCGCATCGCCGCCATCCACGCCGAGTTGCCCAACACACACCTGGTGATGCACGGCTCCAGCAGCGTGCCACAGGAGTGGCTGGAAATCATTCGCCAGTTTGGCGGAGACATCAAAGAGACCTACGGCGTGCCGGTAGAAGAGATCCAGCGCGGCATTCGCAGCGGCGTGCGCAAGGTCAACATCGACACCGATATCCGCCTGGCCATGACCGGCGCCATGCGACGAACCTTCGCCCAGCAACCCTCCGAATTCGATCCCCGCAAGGCCCTGGTGGCCGCCAAAAACGCCGCGCGCGGCATCGTCAGGGCCCGCTTCGAGGCCTTCGGCTGCGCCGGCCACGCCTCACGCATCAAGCCGGTGGCGTTGGAGGCGATGGTGGCGCGGTATAAGGGTTGAACCGTTTTCTGATCCGTGGTTTTTTGGTCTGCTGCCGGGGATAGTTGCGACATGGTTCGTTGAGACCTTGGGGGGGCAGGCGGTCCGGGCATCCGTTCTCCGGCCCACGCTCGCGCCCTAAGCTGTTGGCAAACTGGCATTCGTTCGTCAACGCCGGGGTTGGTGAGCACGCTCTGTGGCAAGCGCGAATGGGGCCTGCGCCCGGACACCCAAACCACCTGCCCAACAGCGGGTTTGGCGCGGCGCTAAAAGCCAAAACGCCACCAGGCCCATCTCGGTGGGCGGTGGGGTTTGCGGGCGCAGGCCCCATTCGCGGTTGCCCATCCGGCAGCCAGCCAAACATCGCATTGACGCAGCAACGGCAACACACCCAAAACGGTGATCCGCGAGCGTGGGCCGGAGAACGCGAACCACGCCGCCCGCCAGTTCGAGGTAGTCACCAGTCAGTCGGAGTTCATCCGCGTACCAGGGCACTGGCCTCGTAGCGCTTTGAACTTTTAGGTTGGCGACGGTGGTTGGTAGGCCGGCGGTCCGGTTATCCGTTCTCTGGCCCACGCTCGCGCTGCACGGGTTTGGCAAGCAGCCATTCGTTCGTCAACACTGTGGCTTGCGAGCACGCTCTGTGGCAAGCGCGAATGGGGCCTGCGCCCGGACACCCAAACCACCTGCCCAACAGCGGGTTTGGCGCGGCGCTAAAAGCCAAAACGCCACCAGGCCCATCTCGGTGGGTGGTGGGGTTCGCGGGCGCAGGCCCCATTTGCGGTTGCCCACCCGGCGCCCAACCAGACACCGTATTGACGCAGCAACCTCAACTTGCCAAAAAGAATTCGCCCGCGAGCGTGGGCCGGAGAACGCGAACCACGCCGCCCGCCAGTGCGAGGTCATCGCCAGGCAAAACTAGACAACGCTAGGTAGCGCCAAGTAGCCAACCCCATACGAACCCGGCTACAAAAGCGTCAACTGAATCGCACTGTCTCCCGCAACAACACCTGCTCACAAGCGCCGCAGTGCCAGCGGGCGTCCAAAACATGGTCACAGGGCTGGTGGCGTATGGCCAGGGGGTGGCCTTCATGCCACAGCCAGCGGTTGCCCCAGCGGACCATCTCCAGCGTTAGCGGAAACAAGGCGATGCCGGATTTGGTCAGCCGGTATTCCTGCCGGGCACCGCCATAGGAGCGGGCCTGCAAAATGCCGAGTTGCTGCAATTCGCTCAACCGATCACTCAGCTGCGCCGGGCCAATGTGCAGCTGCTCCTGAAACTGCGAAAACAGCCGGGTACCGCGAAATGCGGCGGCCACCACCGCGTTGTTCCAGCGGTCACCGACCATGCGGGCCAGGCGTTGCGACGGCCGGGCCGGGTCCGTGCCGGCCGACGCAGCTTGGCGGGCACGGCGGAACGTGGAGGCGGCGAGGGACGGCACGGCGCTGGTCGGGCTGGCCAAAACCGGTGTCGGATCGGCCCGCGTTTCAAATGGTGAGATCAGCCCGAGGCAGTGCTGGCAGCGAAGCGCCGGCCGCATGACCCGGCCGCAGCCGGTGTGTGTGAGCTGCAGGCGCGGCACATCGGGCGCCCAGGTGTCGGGGTCTTGCGCGGTGCCCCAGTCGATCTCCCACAACCACATGGCCAGAAACAGCGACCAGAGGTCCAGCCCACGCTCGGTCAGTCGGTACTCGGGGTGACCCCCGCCAGAAACGTCCCGCAGCAAAACGCCATGACTGACCAGCTTGGTTAAGCGGTCGGTGAGCACCGCCCGTGATACGCCAAAGTCCTGCAGAAAATCACCATATCGGCGCTGACCTCGGAACACTGAGCGGAGGATTCGCAGCGTCCAGGCATCGCCGACGACCGCAATGGTGCGCTGTGCCGCACTGGCACTCGGGCCACTCACGCCGGCAGCACCTGGGCTGCGCCGGGTGTCAACCTGGGTGGGGGTCGCATTAGCATGGCATTTTTAGTATGTCAACGATAGTTTACCCGGGCCAATCTTGTCGCAAAAACTGCAGACTTGTTGCTATAGTTCAAACACTTTAGTCTGTTAACGGTAGTTAAATGCCCCACTCTGTCGTCATCGAAGCCTTGCGCACGCCGCGTGGCGCTGCCAAAGAGACCGGCGCTCTGCACAGCGTCACGCCCATGGAACTGCTGGCTGGCGTTTTGCGCGAGTTGGCGCAGCGCACCGGCGTTGACACCGACCAAGTGGCCGACGGCGTGTTCGGCTGCGTCACCCAAACCGGTGAGCAGGGCGGCAACATCGGCAAATCAGCCTGTCTGCTGGCAGACTGGAGCCCAAACCTGAGCGCGGTCACCATCAACCGCTATTGCGCCTCGGGACTGAGCGCCGTCAACTGGGCGGCGCAGCAGGCGCGCGATGCCGATGGTCTGGCCGTGGCCGGGGGGGTGGAGATGATGTCGCGGGTGCCGATGTTTGGCGACAAGGTGCCCTACTACACCGACCGCGCGCTGGGCGGCCGCATTGGCTATGTGCCGCCGCCTTGGTCGTCTGACCTGGTGGCCACCCGCCACGGCTTCAGCCGCGAAGACTGCGACGGCTACGCCGCGCTGTCTCAGGCGCGCGCCTTGGCGGCGCGAGGTCGGGGCGCCGCGCGCTCCATGGTGCCGGTGCTGGACGCCCAGGGCCAGATGTTGCTGGACCACGATGAGAACGTCCGTGCCGCCAATACCCTTGAGAAACTCGCCACGCTGCGCACGGTGTACGAGCCCGGTGCCAACGGCCTCGACGACTGGGGGCTGGCCCGCGAGCCCGAGCTTGGGCAGATTCAGCATGTGCACACGGCTGGCAATGCGCCGTGCATGGCCGATGGCGCTGCCGCCGTGCTGGTCGGCACGGCAAAGGCCGCCACGCGACTGGGCCTGCCGGTGAGGGCCCGTATCCTGGCCCATGCCGACGCCTGCGTACCTTTAACCCAAACCGGTGCCGTGGACGCCACCCAAAAAGCCTTGGCCAAAGCCGGCCTCAGTGTGGCCGATATCGACCTCTGGGAAGTGCGCGACTCATTCGCCGCCATCACCTTGCACTACATCCGCAGCCTGGGCATCCCGCTTGATAAATTTAACGTGAACGGCAGCTCAATCGCCTTGGGCCACCCCATGGGCGCCACGGGCGCCATGCTGGTGAGTTGTCTGCTTGACGAAATGGAAACCCGCGACCTGCGCTACGGTGTGGCCGCACTGCCTGGCGCCTTTGGGGTCGCCACCGCCACCGTGTTTGAGCGCTCGCGCTGACTGCCTCTCCACCCTCCTTACCTTCCCCACACACCTGGAGAACCCCATGCTTGAAGTCCATTCGCGCGTCAACCTGAGCTGTCTGCCCTCCGACAACCCCTACCTCAACGGCGGCCACGGCCCCACCGACACCGAGTGGACGGCCAGCACGCCCGATCTGCAGGTGATCGGGGAGCTGCCAACCGACCTCAACGGGGTGTACCTGCGCAACGGCCACAACCAGATTCACGCGCCGATCGGCAAGTACCACCCGTTTGATGGCGACGGCATGATCCATGGCATGCACTTTGCCAACGGCCAGGCCACCTACCGCAACCGCTTTGTGCGCACCACCGGTTTCCTGGCGGAGTCGGTGGCCGGCGAATCGCTCTGGCCTGGCATCATCGAGCCGCGCCGGGCCGTGCGCCGTGGCTGGGGCTCGATCGGCGCCATGAAAGACAACGCCGGCACCGACGTGAAAGTGCACGGTGGCCGGGCCTTGGCCGCCATGAGCCAGTGCAGCGAGCCCTACCGCATGGACCCAGTCACGTTAGAAACACTGGGCCCGGACACCAACTGGGCCCGTCGCTTGGGCGACCGGGGCATCTGTTCGCATTTCCAGGTGGATGAGCACAGCAAAGAGATGATGTTCTTCAATTTTGGAGAGCATGCCCCTTACTTCAACTATGGCGTGGTCGACGCCAACAATGCGCTGGTGCATTACGAGCCGATCGAGCTGCCGCACGCCACCTGGCCGCATGACCTGGGCATGAGCGAGCATTACTGCGTGATTCACGACCTGTCGATGTTCTTCGACCCCGAGGGCCTGAAAAAAGGCCAGCACCGCCTGAAGTTCCACCGCGACGTGCCAGCACGTTTTGGCGTGATCCCGCGCTTTGGCACCAGCCGCGACGTCAAGTGGTTTGAAGGAACGCCCTGCTACATCCTGCACCTGGCCAATACCTACGAGGTGGGCGACGAGATCATCATGGACGGCGCCATCCAGACCAACCCGGTGCCCGACCTGAGTGGTCTGCCCAAGGAGGGTTATGCGCGCATGAACGCCCTGCTGTCGATGGACCTGCAGGAAACCCGCATGCACCGCTGGCGCTTTAACCTCAAGACCGGGCAGACCCATGAGGAAGACCTGGACGATGAGGTTACCGAGTTCTCGATGATCAGCGGCCGCGTCAAGGGCCGGCCCAACCGCTATGTCTACAACGCCCTGATGAAGCCCAACTGGGAACTTGATGGCCTGAAAAAATACGACTGGCAGACCGGCCACAGCCAGCGCTGGCAGGCGCCCAAGGGCTGCTTCGTCAGCGAGACGCCGTTCGCACCACGCGACGGTGCCGTGGCAGAAGACGACGGCTACCTGGTGACCTACCTCACCAATTTGAATACTGGCAAAGGCGAGTGCGCCATCTTTGATGCGCGCGACATCAGCCCGGGGCCCATCTGCCGCATCATCCTTCCGGCCCACGTCCCGATGGGCGCCCACGCGGGTTGGACGCCAGCGGCTGCGCTGCAGGTGCCCGCGTGAGCCAGATGGCGGTGACCCTGCCCGACTACGCCGTGCACCACCCAGTGGGCGGCGGCGGTGGCACCACCATTTTTTTACTGCACGGTGCCTTTGGCGCCAAAGAATATTGGCGCGCCCAGGTGCAGGCCTTCGCCCAGGCCGGCTACCGCGTGGTGTCGTGGGACGCCCCCGGTTACGGCCTGTCGGCACTGCCGGTGCCACTGACTATCGACCATTGCGCACGGGTCCTCAACCTGCTGCTTGAGAAAGAGGGCAGTGCCCGCAATGTGGTGATGGGCCACAGCATGGGCGGCATGATCGCGCAGCAAGCCTGGCGCTACGCTCGTGCCCTGATCCACGGTTACGTACTGTCCGCCACAAGTGCCTCGTTTGGCAGCCCCGACGGCGACTGGCAAAAAGAATTTGTGCGGGCTCGTGTGGCGCCGCTGGATGCTGGCAAAACCATCCCCGAGTACGCACCCCTGATGCTGCGCGGCATGATGGCCCCCGCTGCCACCGGCCCGGCGGTGGACCTGCTGATCGGCACGGTGAGCCAGATGCGCGAGGAGACCTTTCGTGCCGCCGTGGCCGCCATCGTCGGCTTTGAAGGCCGCGACCTGCTGCCCACGCTGGATGTACCCGTGCTGTGCATCGCCGGCGAGCTCGATACCACCGCCCCGGCCACTGTCATGCAAAAGATGGCCGGCAAGATCGCCGGCGCCGAGTTCGTCAGCCTCGCAGGTCTGGGGCACTTTGGCTGGGCTGAAGACCCACCCCGTTTCAATGCTGCCGTGCTCAGCTTTCTTGCCCAACACTTTCCCCAACCCTGACACCCCGAAAGGATCTCTATGAACGCCATTCCCCCCATCGCCCGCACCCTCGCCCTAGTGCTCACCGGCCTGTGGGCCTCACTCGCAGGCGCCCAAAGCAATTACCCCGACAAACCGATCACCGTGATCGTGCCCTTCCCGCCCGGCATCGTGGACGGCTATGCACGCCTGGTCGCCACCAAGGCTGGCGCCATCCTGGGCCAACCCATGGTCATCAAGAACCAGGCCGGCGCCGGCCAGCGCATCGGCACCGACGCCATGACCAAGGCCCCCAAAGACGGCTACACCATCGGCGTGATCACCAACGCTGGCGTGGTGTCGGGCCCGGTGCTGGCTAACGCCGTGCCCTATGACCCGATCAAGGACATCAGTTACCTGACCATGATCTTTGAGTCGCACTACCTGATCAACACCCACCCCGCCTCCGGCATCAAGACGCTGGCACAACTGCTGGACAAGGCCAAAGCCGCACCGGGCAAACTCAACTTTGGCTCGACCGGCATGGGCACCGGCTTTCACACTGCCACCGAGCAGTTTGTCAAGAACGCCAACGTCACCATGACGCACGTGCCCTACAAGGGTGAGAGCCCGCTGCTGACCGACCTGCTCGGCGGCCAGGTCGACATGGCCTTCTCGTCCATGGCCAGCCGCGCCATGGCCGAGCAGGGCAAGCTGGTGATGCTGGCCTACACCGGCGACAAGCGTTCAGCGCTGATCCCCAATGTACCCACTGCCAAAGAGTTGGGCATCCCGCACGTCAGCTCCGGTTGGTTGGGGTTTGCCATGCCCGCTGGTGTGCCGGCGGCGGTGCGCGACAAGCTGATTGCCGCACTGACCGCCGCCGTGAACGACCCTGAAGTGGTAGCCAATTTCAGCAAGAGCGGCGGCGAGCCGCGCACCTTGAGTGGCGACGCCTTTGCGACCCGCGTCAAACGGGAGCTTGACGATATGCGCGAGTTGAACAAAGAACTCAAAATCAGCATCGATTGACGCCATGCCCATTCTTGACAAGGTACGGGTGCTGGACCTGACCCGCGTGGTGGCCGGGCCCTGGTGTACCCAGACCCTGGCCGACCTGGGGGCCGACGTGATCAAGATCGAGCGCCCTGGCGTGGGCGACGACACGCGCAAGGTTGGCCCGTTCGTGACGGGCGCCAATGGTCAAGTCACTAGCGATTCGGCCTTTTTCATGGGCAGCAACCGGGGCAAGCGCTCGCTCACCCTGGACATCGCTAGCCCGGAAGGCGCCCAACTGGCGCGAGATCTGGCCGCACAGTCCGACGTGTTCATTGAAAACTACAAGGTAGGCGCACTGGCCCGCTATGGGCTGGACTACGACAGTATCCGCGCCATCAACCCGGCCATCATCTACTGCAGCGTGACCGGCTACGGCCAAGACGGCCCTTATGCCCCGCGGCCAGCCTATGACTCGGTGATGCAGGCCATGTGCGGCCTGATGAGCACCTGCGGCCCGGCCGACGGCGAGCCAGGTGCCGCGCCCATGCGCTCGGCCGTGCCGATTGCCGACATCTTCACCGGGCTGTACGCCGCCATCGGCATCCTGGCGGCCATCATCCACCGCCGAGATACGGGCGAGGGCCAGTACATTGACGCAGCCATGCTGGACGTGACCACCGCCATCAACGCCCACCTGGCACTGGGCTACTTGATGACTGGCAAGGTGCCGCAGCGCCAGGGCAACAACAACCCGATCACCGCGCCCAGCGAGGTGTTCCGCGGAGCCGACGGCCACTTCACCATGTCAGCGGCCAACGCCGGCCAGTTTGACAGCCTGCTGCGGGTGCTGGGGCTGGACCCCGCCCTGGCGCAGGATGAGCGGTTCCTGACCAACATCACCCGCATCCAGCACCGGGCCGAACTGCACGCCATTCTTGAGACCAGCACACTGAGCCAGCCCGTGGCGCACTGGATAGAGCGGCTGTCAGCCGCCAACGTGCCCTGCGCACCGATCAACAACATGCAGCAGCTGTTTGCCGACCCGCATGTGAAGCACCGCGACCTGGTGCTGCAGGTGCCCCATGGCAGCGGCGTGGATGTGCCGCTGCTGCGCAGCCCTTTGCACCTGTCAGCCGCACCGGTCGAGCATCGTGCGCCGCCCACGCTAGGACAACACTCGGCCGAGGTACTGCAGGAGCTGCTAGGAAAAAGCGAGGCTGATATTGACCGCTTGAGGGCAGCTGGGGTGGTTTAGGGAACCTCTGCAAAACCCCCAGCCACGTCTTGTAGGAACCCCTCTTTTGCTATAAAATACATAGCATGAAACAAGCCGCCTTACCCCTGAGCCTGAGCGTCAAGAAAACCCGTAAAGCCGCGTTTCTGGAGCAGATGGAGCGGGTGGTGCCGTGGGCTGAATTGGTCGTACTCATTGCGCCGTACTACCCAGAGGGCAAGAACGGCCGACCACCCTTTCCCTTGGAGACCATGCTGCGCACACACTTCCTGCAGCTGTGGTTCACCCTGTCTGATCCGG
>CAMELV010000033.1 GCA_945925985.1 Comamonas sp. lk
GTCGGCTCGTTGGGCCATGATATTTCTTTCTGTCGTGAGGCCCAAGGGGGGCCTCCGGCGGCCTGGCAGGGGCCTATTGAAAAATTCCCAGAACCAAAAACTGCCAAATTCAATGCTCCGGGAAATTACAGAAAGGATGTTGCACTAACGAAAAAGTGCTCGGAAGTGTCGAATTTAAGTGGCCCGGTCGCATGGTCACGTGCCAGGTGATACAGCCAATGGCATCGGCACTTTTGTAGATGCCGCGGTAGCCCGCATGACCAAACGCCACGCTCCAAACCTTAACTTGTGCTGAATTGAGCCGCGGGCCCGGGCCAACCCACACCGGCACCTTGCCCTGGGTTGTGGTGGCCGGGATTGAACCCAGGTTCACGCCAATAAAACTTTTCTCTAAAACCACAAAATTCACAATTTTGTAACAAAAATCAATTATAGTTGAAATGTTTTGATAAACTATTTGTAAATACTCAAGCTGTTATTTAAAGATGAGCTTTATTGTTAAGAAATCTCATTTGTATCGAAATATTTTCATCTTAATAAAAGGAAAACCATGGCCACCGACGGATCAGTTGCTCCCAAAGAACGTGTGAATATTGTTTATCGCCCAGCTACAGGGGACGCCAAGGCAGAGGTTGAACTGCCACTGAAATTGCTTGTGATGGGCGACTTCACATTGCGTGATGACGACATGCCAATCGAAGAGATGAAGCCCATCAACATCGACAAGGACAACTTCAACGATGTCCTAAAAGCGCAAAAGCTCTCCCTCAACATGACAGTGCCGAACAAGCTCGACCCGAAAGCCGCGGAAGATTCTGTTCTGGCGATGAATATCAAATTCGATTCGATCAACGATTTCTCTCCCGACGCCATCGTCGATAAGGTGCCTGAGCTAAAACAAATGATTGAGCTACGCGATGCCTTGAAAGCGCTCAAAGGCCCACTTGGGAATATTCCTGATTTCCGCAAAAAGGTCCAAGAACTGGTTCAGGACGAAGGTGTGCGCGCCCGTCTGATGGCTGAGCTCGGTGTCCAGGACAAATAACTTTGCACTAGAAAGAAAAAATTATGGCTGATAGCAATACCCAGATACAAACTGCTGATAGTGCGAAGGCGGGGGCGGAATTTTCCCTGCTGGATCAACTGGTGGAGTCCGCGCGCATCAAACAGGGTGACGACGCCTACTCCATTACCCGTCAGGGCATTCAGGCTTTCGTTTCCCAACTGCTAGAACCCCAGCGAGCAGTAGAGCGGGTCACGCAGGCTACGGTTGACGACATGATCGCCGACCTGGACAAAAAGCTTTGCGCGCAGGTCGATGTGATTCTTCATCATCCTGAATATCAAAAACTTGAGTCTGCCTGGCGTTCATTGAAATTCCTGGTTGACCGTACCAATTTCCGTGAAAACGTCAAGATTCAAATTCTCAGCGTCAGTAAAACCAAACTTTTAGACGACTTTCAGGACGCGGCTGATGTTACCAAGTCGGGGCTGTACCACAACCTTTACACGGCTGAATTCGGACAGTTTGGTGGCCAGCCCTTCGGCGCCATGATTGGAAACTATGAGTTCGGTCCCGGCGGCCAGGACATCAAGCTGCTTCAATATATTTCAAGTGTGTCTGCGATGGGCCATGCACCGTTTATTGCAGCGACTGCGCCTGAGTTTTTTGGTGTCGATTCGTACGATCAGTTGCCCAACCTTAAAGACCTCGCGTCGGTATTCGAAGGCCCGCAATTTGTCAAGTGGAACGCGTTCCGCGAAACTGATGATGCACGCTACGTTGGCCTGACGCTGCCGCACTTTTTGCTCCGGGTTCCGTATGGTTCAGACACCATTCCGTCGAAGAAATTTAACTATAAAGAAGATGTTTCCTCTGGCAACAAGAGCTTTTTGTGGGGCAACGCAGCATTTGCATTTGCATCACGGCTGACCGGCAGTTTTGCCGACTACCGTTGGTGCGCCAACGTCATTGGCCCACAGGGCGGCGGTACCGTTGAGGACCTGCCAGTTTATACCTACGAATCCATGGGCGAACGGCAGAACAAAATTCCGGCTGAAGTACTCATTTCCGAGCGGCGTGAGTTTGAGTTGGCCGAGCAGGGTTTCATTGCCCTGACCATGCGGAAAAACAGCGATAACGCAGCCTTCTTTTCAGCCAACTCTGCACAAAAACCAAAACTCTTCGGCAACACCAAGGAAGGCAAAGAAGCTGAGCTCAACTACAAGCTCAGCACGCAGCTGCCGTATATGTTTGTGGTGAGTCGCCTTGCGCACTACATCAAGGTTATTCAGCGCGAAAACATTGGTACCTGGAAAGAGCGTGGCGACCTTCAAAATGAGTTGACAATGTGGATTCGTCAGTACGTGTCTGACATGGACAGCCCGGGTGAAGGTGTGCGAAGCCGCCGACCGCTGCGTCAGGCAGAAATTACTGTGGCGGATGTCGAAGGTGATCCAGGTTGGTACCGGGTCGACCTTAAAGTGCGTCCCCATTTCAAGTACATGGGCGCGTCCTTCAGTTTGTCGCTTGTCGGCAAATTGGAAAAGAAGTAAGCCTGAAAAGCTCATGTTTTGGTTGTAACTTAAAGCTCTGCTTTTTGACACTGTCCCGAAACATGCGGCTTTCACAATACATACATGCACAGACGAAATGGTTCGGATAGCGTGCAGACCATCACACAGCCGCAGCTTTTTTCAAGGAGTGTGTGGTGATGAAGAAGTCACTCAGTTTAATTTTTTTAACCTAACTTTATTTAAAGGAATTCATTATGCCAACCCCAATGTTCCTCACGGTCACAGGCAACACCCAGGGGGCGATCGACGGCTCCTGCAATATTAAGGGCCACGAAAACACAATGTTAGTGCAATCCGTTGACCACATCATTGAAATTCCCAAAAGCCCACAAACCGGACTACCGACTGGCAAGCGTATTCATGGGCCATTGACTTTGTGTAAAGAATTGGACAAAGCTTCGCCAAAGCTGTTCCAAGCGCTGACGTCTGGCGAGCAGCTAAGTTCGGTAAAATTATCTTATTATCGTATTTCGCCCGCAGGCAAAGAGGAGTTGTATTACACGACCGAGCTAAAAAATGCGATTATCACCGAAATTAAAACATGGGTCCCCAATTGCCTGGATCCGAACAACAAGATGATGGGCCACATGGAATATGTGTCGTTCACCTACGAGACCATCGTCGATACGTGGACGCCGGACGGCATCGAAGCTGAAGATAGCTGGTCATCGCCGAAGTAATTAGAGGCTGACCACCGGTGAAGGAAAGACGCCTGCTTGAGAGGATAGCGGCTTGGGAAGATGGTGAAGAACGAACCAACAAAACCCAGGTGGATATTCTTGTCACGTCGGTGATGGATCATCTTCGTCGCCTGCTCAATACGCGGCAGGGCAGCGTGCTGCTAGACCCAAAGTTCGGTGTGCCTGATTTCACCAACACAGCTGGCGGTTTGACCGCTGGCTCTTTGAGTGACATTGAAGAAGAGATCCGCCGCATGGTGCTTAAATACGAGCCAAGGATCAAATCACCGAAAGTTACAGTGAGTCGCGAGTCGACTGACGTACTTTCGATTCAGTTTGGCCTGCAAGGCAGGCTAGAAGTCGATGATCGCGAAATACCGTTACAGCTGTCTACGACGATCGGTGCCAACGGCAAGGTTCAAATTCGCTGAATTTTTATTCCCTTTTTATTTCTTGAGCACGCGCAGTGGCCACCACGTTAAATCGGTATTACGAAGATGAACTGAGCAAGCTCAAGAAACTGGCTGTTGAGTTTTCGCAAGCCAACCCAGCGTTGGCTCCCATGTTGTCCGGTGCTTCCGCTGACCCTGATGTAGAGCGGCTTCTTGAAGGCGTCGCTTTTCTGACGGGCCTGACACGTCAAAAACTTGATGATGAATTCCCGGAATTTGTCCAAGAACTGGCTAACTTGCTGTTTCCCCATTATTTGCGGCCTATCCCGGCCTGCACTCTGGTGAGTTTTTTACCCAAAGGACTGCTCGCCGAAACGGTACGGATACCTGCGGGTACCAAGGTTGACTCAGTTCCTGTGGACGGAACGCCTTGCCGGTTTCGTACCTGCACCGAACTGGATGTTCACCCGCTCAATCTGGTGAGTACGCGGCTGGTTAACAGTGCTGGTAACGCACCCCGGCTGGTCCTGCAGTTCGAGTTGCAAGGTATTCAGCTCGCGCAGTGGTCGGCAACGCATATCCGGCTTTTTTTGGGCAGCAGCTATTCAGAGGCGTCCAAGATGCTCCTGTTGATGACCAATCATGTTCGGTCAATGAGCATTGCGGCGCAAGGTGGTCAGGCGTTCGAGCTAGGGCCTAAATCCGTACGCCTTTCAGGTTTTGACAGCGAGTTGTTGCCTTATCCAGGGCATGCCTATCAAGGCTACCGCAGTCTGCAAGAGTTTTTTGTTCAGCCAGAAAAATTCCTGTTTATTGACATTGAAGGGCTTGCGCGGTGGACAGCTCGGGGGAAAAGTGCGGTGTTTGAATTGACGCTGGTACTTGATTCCCTGTCAGATTGGATGCCAGAGATTCGTGCCGACACGTTCATGCTGAACATCACGCCGATGATTAACCTGTTTGAGCATACAGCTGAACCGATCTCCCATGAGCACCGTGCCACCGAATACCACCTCATGCCTGAGGCGACCAATCGTGAGCATTATCAGATCTATTCTGTTGATCAGGTGGTTGGTTATCAGCAGGGTGTCGCCAGGCAGCGTGTTTATTCGCCTTTTGGTGTGCTTCAGCAAAACACAGACAGTGACAACCTGAACTACCGCACGACCTTACGTTCGGCCACGATCGGGCGTGGGAGTGATGTCTTTTTGTCGGTGACTTATCCGCCGGGTCAAGTCCCTCTTGCGGAGACGCTTTCTGTGCAGATCACCTGCACCAACCGCTCTTTACCCGAAAGTCTGAAACTAGGTGACCTCTGCAAGCCGACCAGCACATCGCCTGACCGCATGACTTTCAGTAATATCCGGCGCATGACGGTTCCGCTTAATCCGCCCTCTGGTGAGGCATTGCTGTGGCGCCTGATATCGCATGTATCGCTTAACTTTCTGTCGATCGCCATTGCCGTCAATTTGCGGGCCTTGCTGGGTTTGTATGTTTTTCCAGACCGCCAAGAGCAGGGGCAGGAGACTGCCAACCGCCGTCGCATTGAGAGCATTCAAGATGTCACATCAACCCGTGAGACCCGGCTGATTGGCCGGGGCAGTATTTTGCGCGGTCAGCAGGTACGTATCAAGTGCCGGCTCGATTCCTTTGCCAGCATAGGTGACATGTATCTGTTTGGCTGCGTGCTGGACCGCTTCATCGCCGACTATGCCGGTGTTAATTCTTATACCCGCGTCGAACTTGAAGACGCATCCACGGGAGTGCTTTTTAAATGGCCGCCAAGATTGGGACAGCAGCCGCTGCTGTAGAGGAGTCGCTCCTCGCCCATGGCGAGCGCTTCTCGTATTTTCAGGCAATGCGCTTGTTGCGCCTGTTTGGAAGTGCACGTAGCATGCCATCTGACAGTCTGCGCATACGGCCCAAACTGGGCCTGGGTTTTCCTGAAAATGACATCGAAAGCATAGAGCCGAGACCCGAAGGCGGCTTTCGTGTCACAGTTAATTTTTTCGGTCTGTATGGTGTGGCTTCACCGTTACCGACTTACTACACCGAAGACTTGTTTGAGGAAGAGCGCGAAAGTCGGCATGCAACCCGTGATTTTCTCGACATCATTCATCATTCGATGTACCCGCTGCTGTTTGATGCCTGGCGCAAATACAGGTTACAGCTGCGTGTGGTGGAAGATGGTGATCTGTCGGTACTGGACCACCTCTATTCATTTGTTGGTCTGGATGACAGGACGCTGCGCGATCAGTTGCCTCACAGCGGTGATTTGTTACATTACGCTGGCCTTTTTAATTTGCGTCCTAGGTCTGTGCTGGGTTTACGTACCTTGTTGGCAGATGCCTTCAGCCCTGCTCGGGTAGATATTGAGTCATGCACACTACAAGCCGTACCGATTCCCCTGGACCAGTGCCTGCGCCTCGGCCTGCAGGCAAATTGCCTGGGTGAAGACGCCTATTTGGGCAGTGAGATTGACGACTACAGCGGTAGTCTGACCATACGTTTGAGCGACCTGCCTAGCCAGCTTTTTCATCAGCTGCTTCCAGCTACTGAAGGTCATGAACGGCTGAAATTCCTGACGCGTTTTTACCTGATTGATCCTCTTGAGATCAAGGTGGAGCTTGAGTTGCGTCACGACGAAGCACGAAGTGCGCGTATGTTGGCCCGACATGGTGGGGTTGATAGCAGTACCGCAGACAGTATGGCTAAATCCCATGGCAACTGGTCCCGATTGGGGCTCGACACCTGGTTGACACCTGAGTATGGAAACACCCCGACAAACGTGAAGTACATGCTGTGAGCGATTTTTTGCACTTCACCCTGCCACTTACCAATCTTATGATTTCGCAACTTTTGTCACTAACTGGAAACAGGAATATCCATCATGCTGCTCGTTGAACTGAAGCCTTTGGTCGGACGCCTTAACCCCTGCACCAAGCAGGCACTGGAAGACGGTGTGGGTTTGTGCGTGTCGCGCAGCCACTACGAGATCACAGTAGAGCATTTGTTGGTCAAGCTGTTCGACAACGCGCAGGCCGACATCTCTTTGCTATTGCGTCAGTACGGAGTGGACGCAGCGCTTGTCAAACGCGACATTGACCGGGCCCTCGAAGACATGCGTACAGGCAATGCAGGCAAGCCCGCGTTTTCTCCGTTACTGCTCGAGTTACTTCAGGATTCCTGGCTGATTTCCTCTGTCAACCTGTCTGAAAATCGCATTCGCTCAGGTGCGGTGTTGCTGGCTTTTCTGGCACGTGCCACCTACTACGCGACGGGCGACTACGCAGCGCCACTCAGAGCCCTGAACCGTGAGAGCTTGCTGGCTGAATTTGCTTCTACCTGTGCCGCATCTGTAGAAGAGTCAGCCGGTGCTGGCGAATCCCCCGGTGAGCGACAGGCTGCAGCTGGAGGTGACGGAACGGCGATCTCCCGGTTTTGTGAGAACTTTACCGACAAAGCCCGTGCTGGCAAGATCGACCCGGTGTTTGGACGCGACAAGGAAATTCGCCAGATGGTGGATATCCTCGCCCGCAGGCGAAAAAACAACCCCATTTGTGTTGGCGATCCAGGCGTAGGAAAAACCGCCGTGGTGGAAGGCCTGGCGCTTCGCATTGTTGAGGGAGATGTGCCCGACTCCCTGAAAGACGTGACCATTCTCGGGCTGGACATGGGACTGCTTCAGGCGGGCGCAAGTGTCAAGGGTGAGTTTGAAAATCGTCTGAAAGCTGTGATTTCCGAAGTCAAGGGGTCTGCCAAGCCGATCATTTTGTTCATTGACGAAGCCCACACCCTCATCGGTGCGGGTGGCCAGGCCGGCACATCGGATGCGGCCAATCTGCTCAAGCCCGCACTTGCACGCGGCGAGTTACGGACCATTGCTGCAACAACCTGGGCCGAGTACAAAAAATATTTTGAGAAAGACCCGGCACTGGCTCGTCGTTTTCAGCCCGTCAAACTTGATGAGCCTGACCTTGCCACAGCGGTCATTATTTTGCGGGGCCTGAAAGAGAAGTACGAAGACGTCCACCGTGTGGTGGTACGCGACGATGCCCTAGTGGCTGCCGCCGAGTTGTCCAGCCGCTACATAACCGGCAGGCAATTGCCTGACAAGGCGGTTGATTTGCTCGACACAGCCTGCGCCCGGGTAAAGGTATTGCAGAGCGCCAAGCCGGATGTGCTTGAAGATAAAGAGCGCCAGATGCAGGCCCTGCAGCGTGAACAGCGCGGTCTGGAACGCGATCGCGACAACTATCAACCCGTTGATCTCGCACGCCTGAATGCGATTGAGGGACTGCTCGTTACGCTTACAAGCGAAGCCGAAGCACTCAAAGTCGTGTGGGGCCTGCAGAAAACGGCCGCTGATGCGCTGCTGGCGGCGCGCGCCGCTAGCCAGGCTGCCAAAGCTGCCAATGCATCGCCTGCCGAGCTGGATCAGCTGTCACGTGACGTAGCCAGTACGCGCGACGCTTTTGAGAAGGCACAGGGCGACAACCCATTAGTACGGGTAGATGTTGATCCCGATGTGGTGGCCAAAGTTGTGGCGGACTGGACAGGTATTCCTGTAGGGAAAATGCTGCGCGACCAGGCTGAGACCGTTATGCGCATGGAGCAGGTGCTGTGTGCCCGCATTCAGGGCCAAGACCACGCCATGCACCAGATTGCCGAAGTCATGAAAACAGCGCAGTCGGGCCTGCGTGATCCGCAGCAACCGCTGGGCGTGTTTTTACTGGCTGGCCCGTCAGGCGTCGGCAAAACTGAAACCGCTTTGTGCGTAGCCGATCTCATGTTTGGGGACGAGAAATCGACCGTGGTTGTCAACATGAGCGAGTTCCAGGAAAAGCACAATGTCAGCCGCCTGATTGGTTCGCCCCCGGGCTATGTGGGCTACGGAGAAGGCGGCGTGTTGACTGAGGCGGTGCGGCAGCGCCCGTATTCTGTCGTGCTGCTTGATGAAGTTGAGAAGGCGCACCTGGACGTGCTGAACCTTTTTTATCAAGTATTTGACAAAGGCATGTTGTCAGACGGTGAAGGAAAAGAGATCGATTTTTCCAATACAGTCATTTTCCTGACATCCAATCTGGCGACCGATGTGATAACCGAGATGACAGCAGGAGAGGAAAAGCCCGACGCTGCCACTTTGCTGTCAGCCGTCAGGCCCATACTTTCTGCGCATTTCAAGCCCGCATTGCTGGCGCGCATGACGGTCATCCCGTACTTCACACTGGCTCAGGATGCGCTGGCTGGAATCGTGCGTTTGAAGCTCAATAAAGTGGTAAAACGCTTGGCGCACAACAACAAGATGCAGTTCACCTACAGCGACGCAGTGGTGACACAAATCGCTGCGCGCTGTACCGAAGTAGAGACTGGGGCGCGCAACATTGACTTCATTTTGCGCAGCACCATCATGCCAATGATGTCGCAGGAAATCCTATCACGCATGAGCAGTGGCGCGCAACCTTCTTCGGTCACGCTTGACGTTGACGCCGACGGTGGTTTTGTTGTCCGCTTCACGGACGAGTTGACGGTTTGATTCGCCGCAACGGAAAGATATAAAGGTATCGATCGTGACATTGCTGGACTCCACACTCAACACGGCCAATCGCCGATTTTCCTTTCAGGGGGGCGGGCTTGCGGCCGACACTTTCGCAGTCGTTGAAATGTCGGGCTTTGAGGCACTGTCGGAGCCCTTCAATTTTGAAGTGATCCTGGTATCTGACAACAATGCGGTGAACTTCGACGCCATGCTCTCGAATCAGGCGACCCTGAAAATCTTCGCGTCCGGTGGTACCGAAGGAACACCTTATCACGGCGTGCTGTCAGAGTTTGAGCAACTCCAGCAAGTCGGCCAGCTGGTTTTTTATAAGGCTGTGTTGGTACCGCGCTTGCGGCGCCTGGGCCTGTACCGTACGTCAGACGTTTTTTTAGACGACCAGAAAATTCCCGACGTCCTCGACAAAGTCATCAAGGCCAGCGGCTTGATTTCCACCGACTATGAACAAAAAATCTTAATCAAGACTGACTATCGCGATCGCACGTTCGTTTGCCAATATCAAGAAACCAATTTTGATTTCATCAGCCGATGGATGGAAAAAGAGGGCATGTATTACTACTTCGACCATTCCGGAAGCAACGACAAGCTGATCATCGTTGATGACCGCACCAAGTTGCCTGCGGATGTCTCGAACGTCACTTACCGGCCCGTTGAAGATTCCACAAGCGTCAATGCATCGGATTCCGTTCACGGTTTTGTCTGCCGCCAGCAACCATTGCCCAAACAGGTGATATTGCAGGGCTTCAACTACGCTGCCGCTTCTGTTCCGCTAGAGCAGTCCTACTTGGTGTCGGCCACAGGTACTGGCGATGTCATGCTTTACGGTGAAAACTTTCTCACACCGGAAGAAGGCTTGCGTTATGCCAGGCTGCGCGCCCAGCAGATCCTCTGCAATAGTAAGGTGTTCAAGGGCGACGCCACAGCGACCGGAATTCGCAGTGGCCATTTCATCCAGATGTCGAAGCATTACCGCGAAGACTTCAACGTCCAATACCTGGTGACCGAGATTAAGCATTCCGGTTCGCAGGCTGGTATGCTGCTGGCAGGCATCGCGCATTCCTTCGGCGGCAAGTCCGGCGAAACCACTTATCGCCACAGCTTTCGGGCGATTCCTTCCGATGCGCAATTCCGGCCTGAGTGCAAAACAAAGCGGCCGCATATTGCCGGAACCATCAGCGCGGTTATCGACGCCGAAGGTAGCGGTCAGTACGCCGACATGGACGAGTTTGGGCAGTACAAGGTTCAGTTGCCGTTTGTCAAATCCGGCAAGGCCGCCAACAAGGGGTCCGCCCGCATACGCATGGCTACGCCTTATGCCGGTAGCAACCATGGCATGTATTTCCCGTTGCACAAAGACGCGGAAGTGTTGTTATCGTTTGTGGATGGCGACCCGGACCAGCCGGTGATTTTGAGTGCTGTACCCAATTCTGAAAACAAGAGCCTAGTCAATAACACCAATCCGGCCCAAAACCGGATCCTGACCAAGGGCGGCAACGCCTTGGTGATGGATGACACCAAAGATGTTGAATATGTCAAACTTACCTCGCCTTACAACAATACCAAACTGGTGGTTGGCTACGGTGGCCCACCCAAATCATTCGATCCATTCGCAGCGATTTGGCTGGGCACCTCCGGCAGCTCGGAGAGCGTCACTGTGGGCGTGTCTAACGCTGTCAAGCTGGGTTTTAACAACTCGCTGAATTTGTCATTTGATAATTCCTTTTCAGCATCCATGGCCAACAAAATGTCGATTGGGGCAAGCACCAGTTTTGGTGTGGGCCACGATATCAGCTGGACCAAAGGCAAAAGCATCAAGATTGACGATGCCGACAGCGTGGTGCTCAAAGAAAGTGGCAAGCTGCTGGCAAACGACAAAATCACCATTGGCGGCGGGCAACTCAAGCCGATCACCGCAGCGATTACCTCGACCAAGGCCACGGTTCAAACTGCTTTGAAAATCAGCATGGCCGTCAACGGTGCAATCGCTTTGGCTGCCGGTGTGGAGTTGACTAAGGCCCAAAAAGACGGTGACAAAGGCAAAGTAGACGTCAAAGACACTAGCAACGACCACTGGGCCGCGCGCGGTCTGGGCATTGGCGGGGGCCTTTCGTCGGCAGCGTTGGTGCACACGCTGCTTTACACCATGGGAAAAGCTGTCGCGCTGACCGACGACGAGGCGACTTATCGGGGCAAGATCGTGGCCGATGCTGGTGGTGTGGACATCAGTGCAACCAACGCTTTGCTGACCAGCATCGCGCAGGTCAAGGCAACGTCTGGCGGTGTCAAAGTGTCCGCTATTTCGCCGACGGTACTTTTGGGCTCGGATCTTGAGGTCAATCCTTCTAGTATCGGCATCACAGCCCGAAACACGGTGGGGCTCGAGACGAAGCTAACATTGAGTGGCTTGGCCGCCAAGTTAGAAACGGGTGCAGGCGGGAAAATTGCTCTTGAACACGCATTAGGAGGCAGTGTCAGGGTTACCGATAGCAAAATTGTTGCGGAGTCTTTTACAACCAAGCTTGAATTAGCGGCTGCTGGTGCAACGGTGTTAGCTGGACCTGAAAGCTCGCTAAAAGTAACCCCTGCGAAAGTCAGTGCTGACTGTATGCTCGCCCACATGAAGCTGACCCCTAGTTCGGCTTCTCTGAGTTTGGATTCAGGGGCTGGATTTTTCGTGAGCCCGGCCGGTCCAAGCATTTCTGGCGTGTTGATCCGGCTCGGCTAAACCTGAACAAGGCCGCATCTTTGTGAAAATCTTCAAACCCGATCACCTCGGCTTACTGCACCGCAGCATGAAAATCGCGGGTAAAAAGCAGTTGTCAGTCGGCCTGATGGGCTTTTTCTCATTCGACCAAAGCGACTTGGCGCACCTGCTGCCCGAGGCACAAATGTGGCAGGTCGCCACTGCCGCGATGGGCAAAGACGCGATTCTTGATGAAGGCTGGCCGAAAACAGCTGGCGAGTTTGTGGCGTTTGGCGCAGCTTGTGCTCCAGCTGGCAAGACTGCGACAGAGCTGGTGGCTACGGTGGGTGTGGGCAGCGTGCGCAAGTCGCTGTTTGTACGCGGTGATCGCCACTTCACGGCGCTGGGCCTCATCAGTACGCCCACGCCGTTTGCTGCCATGCCCATCACGCCGCAAACCGCTTTTGGTGGCCCGAGTTCCACCGTTAATTCTCAAGGCAAAGGCCTGGTCAAAACGCTCTTGCCCGATGGCAGTGCGGCGCTTCCTCTGCCCAATGTTGAAGACGCGAGCTACCCAGTGTTGCGGGTAGGGGACGCGCCGCAGCCAGTTGGCTTTTGGCCCACCGCAGGCCATTCGCCTGGGCGAGTGCAGCACTTCGGCAAGTTTGACCAGCGCTGGCTGCAGACCACCTGGCCACATTTGCCCGAAGACACGAAACCAGATTATTTTCAAACCGCGCCCCGTGATCAGCGCATCAATGGTTTTTTCAAGGGGGACGAGTCAATTTTCTGCCTCAATTTGCACCCGCAAAAACCCCAGCTCAACAGCGCTTTGCCGCGCTTGCGAGCACGCTGCTTCATCAACCGTTTGATTGGCGGGAAGGCCCAGTTCATCGAGCTGCCCGCTCGCCTGGAGACCGTGCTGCTCTTTCCCAACCAGGCTTGCGGTATCGTTTTGTACCGCGCGCAGGCCGACATCAGCGATGAAGACGGCGACGACGTGCTGCATTTGCTGGCCGATTGGGAGGATTTGGCTACCCAGCCGCTGCCGTTTGCACATTACCAAGACGCGTTTTTACGTGAGCTTGCGCCCGCTGGTGCGGTTGGCCAAGTCCTGGATGAGATGCCCGTGGCCCCAACAGCGGCAAAAAATGGACCTAAATCGGCCCTAGCGCCTGTTTTATCGGCCTCAGCTGCTATTATTTCTGTAGTAGCTTCTTCTGCTGTGCCTGGCCTGACGCCGGCCATGCAGCAAGCGCTCAGCGAGGTCAGTGCGCTTGCCGCCGAACTAGAAGCTGACAGCCGCGCCTTGATGGTCAAGCACGGCATCACTCAAGCCGATTTGGCCCCCTTTTTGGTCAAAGAACCCGAGTTGCCGCCGGTCAGCTTGGCCGAAGTCGAAAAATTGGCGGCAGAGCTTGAAGACGACACACGCAGGTTGATGACAAAGCACAATATATCGGAGGCTGAACTGGCCCCGTTTTTGAAGCCACCACCGCCAGAGTCGCCTGTCAGCGCCGCCGAGTTAAGCAAAGCGCTGACCGACCTGCAAGCGGACACTGCTAATGTCATGCGCCAGCACGGCATCACTGCCAAAGACGTGATCGCTTTTGCCGAGAGTCGCCCTGAGCTTGCGGGCGTAGCCGCGGATTTGGCGAAGGGTTTGGCTGTTGACCCTGCGGCAGGTAGCGCAGCAATTGCCGCTATTTTTACCATAATTGGCTCCATCAAACCGCCTCCCGCCATCGCCATGCCCCCGCTGCCTTTGCCAAAAATTGACATGAATACACCGCTGGCCAAGTTTGAAACCCGCGAGCAAGTCATTGCCCACCACGCGGCGAAAAAGAGTTTTGCTGGCCTGGATGTGTCGGGCCTCGATTTGTCCAAACTTGACCTCCACGGCGCGGACTTTTCCAATTCGCTGCTGGATAAAACGTCTTTGGTGGGCGCGCAACTCGCAAACGTCAACTTTGCCCACGCCTTGGCACCGGGAGCCGACTTCAGCGGGGCAGATTTGCGCGGGGCCAGTTTGGCCAGTGTCAGCGCGAGTGCTGCGCGTTTTACAGGCGTTCATTTTGATGGTTGTGACCTCTCGCAGGGTGATTTTTCTCAGGCTGATTTCACGGGTGTAACTTTATCTAAAGCTGTCCTCAACGGTAGCTTGTTCAACGCCGCGAAGTTGGGTGGGGTTCAGGCCGCCGGCTGCACTGCAGTAAAAGCCAGCTTTGCTGATAGCGACTTGTCACGCGCTGATTTTTCCAAAGCGCAGCTGCAAACTGCATCGTTTAGTGGTGCGACACTGGAGCTTACCCGTTTCGTGCAAGCCAATTGTGCAAACGCTGAATTTTTTGGTGCGGTCGCGCCTGGTGCAGTATTTACCGGGGCAAATTTAGCGGCTAGCCGCGCCGATGCGGCCAGCCAGTTCAAAGGCGCAGACTTTGCTAATGCGCAGATGCAGCGCGCCTCATGGGGCAGTGCAGACATCAGTTCGGCATCTCTGTTGTGCGCTGGACTGGACAATGCCGATTTTTCAAAAGCGCGTGCTCCGGGCGCAGTGTTCAGTAAAGCGCAAGCCAGGGGCGCGAAGTTCGACAAGGCTGATTTGAGCGGGGCGGATTTGTCGAAAGTCAATTTGCTGGGCGCATCGTTGCGTCACACCACCGTCTACGGCACGTTGCTGCACAGTTCGAATTTGTACGCCGCAGACTTGTACGGCACCACACCCGGAAAAATGGCACTAGTAGGTTCAGATATCGGCCAAACCATTCTGACTGCGCGGGGCCTAGCATGAAGAAATACTATGTGTTTTATAGCGGCTACGGCATATTTTTAGAGGCCTATAACCTTTTTTTGTCTAAAAATAGTTTCTGCGGAGGGACGTTGTGATGGACTTGCTAGAAGCCGCTTCCCGCTTGGCCCAGGACCGGCGACTGACCGATTGCGATGCCTCGGGCTTTGATTTCTCCAGCTTGAGCGCGGAGCAGCGCAATTTGTCTGGCTGCCACTTTGAGCGTGTCAGCCTCAAACGGGCCAACTTTTCGGGCTGCCAACTGGCATCAAGTGTCTGGCAGGACTGCGACTTGGGCAGCGCCAGCTTGGCAGCAGTCAATCTCAGCAGCTGCGAAATGCACACGGTGAACTTGCAAGGTGCCCAGCTTGGTGGTGCAGTCGCTACCGGCGTCAGCTGGCACAACGTCAGCTTTAAGTCTGCGCAGGCGCAAGGCACGGACTTTTCAGGCAGCTTTTTCAGTCTGTGTGACTTTACCTCAGCCAATTTGTCGGGTACCAGCCTGGTCAAGGTGGATCTGCACGACTGTCAGGTGCTCGCCACCGATTTTTCGAACGCTGATGCCAGTCGATTGACTGCAATGGGCCTGGACTTTAGCGGCGCTAAATTTGACGGTACGAAGCTCGTGCAGGCCTACCTCAAACGCGGTCTGTTTCGCGCGCAAAACCTGGCCAACAGCGACTTGACCATGGCGATTTTTGACAATGCTGACTTGAGTATGGCAATGTTTGACGGGTCGACTCTAGATCGAACGAGCTTTGTCGAAGCCAAGCTGCAAGGCGCGCATTTCGCTGGCTTGCGTGGCCAGTATGTGGCGCTGCAAGGTGCTGATCTGTTCGAGGCTGACCTCAGCGGCGTGCAATTCGAAATGGTTGATGCCAGCGGTGCAAACTTCACTGGCGTGCGGGCCAAGGGCTCTGTCTGGACGCTGTGTGTTCTGACAAAAATTACCGCTAAGGGCGGCCTTTTCGGAGGCGCCCAAATGCTCGACTGCGATTTGTCACATGCCAACTTGAGTGGCGCTGATTTCAGCCAGGTCAATCTGGCGGGAAGTAATCTGCACTGCGTGATTGACAGCGCCACCCGCTGGGACGGCGCCCAAAAAGCCAAAGCTCGAGCGACCGACAAAGCCCTTGCTGCCGCCGAGTACTGGCAGGCCGCCTGATCCCTGCTTTCACGCCAGAAAGATCACCATGACTCACGAATCTCCCCGCAACGTCTCCATTGCATTGGCGTCCGAATTCAGCATCAGCCGTGCCACCGTTACAGGCGCGGTGGGTCACTGGTTTTTTATTGAGGGCGGCGCGGGACCAGACCGCGCCCTACGTGCTGAGAGTTGCTTGCTCGCTCCTGAAATCGGTGACTTGGTACTGGTCAACATGCACAGTTCGACCCTCAATCCAGATGCACTGAACAGCGCATCGTTGCTCGGCACTGCGCCTTTTATCTTGGCAGTTTTGAGCAGGCCGCAATCAGCCAGCGGCGTGCTCACGCTGCCCGGCGGCTCACGTCTGGTCGCCGGTGAGGGTGGCAATTTGCAAGTAGTGGCCAATACCATTCAGCTGAACGCTAGTGCCAGCCTGGGGCTGGTCGCGCCCGAGCTGAAAGTCCGTGCGGCCAAGGCCGAGCTGGTGTTCAGCCACCTGAGCACGGTGGCCCAGGCAATGCAAGCGCGTTTGGGTAACTTGCATTGCATTGCGCAAAATGCCACCAGCGTCATCAGCAGGCTGGTGGTGCGAGCGGTCAACAGTTTTCGGCAAATCGAACAGCTTGATGACAGCCGTGCAGGGCGGGTGCGCATGCAGGTTGCCGAACGCTTTGCCCTTCAAGCTGGTCATGCAAGCCTGCAGGCCAAAGGCCACGTCAAGATCGATGGCGAGAAAATTGATTTGGGCTGATTCGGCAACACACCAGGAAAAACCATGTTCGCAGTTACAAAACAAAACGGCCAGTGTATGGCTATACCCGATGTTTGCAAAACGCCCATACCGCCCGCCGGCCCAGTGCCCCTACCGTATCCCAATATCTCCATGCCCATGATGGGCATGCCGTGTGCGCTTAAGGTGATGGTTTGCGGTATGCCTGCGCTTACAAAAGCCTCCAAAATACCGCTGAGTAACGGTGATCAGCCTGGCGTTATCGGTGGCGTGATTTCCTCTAAAATCATGGGGGCGACTGAATTTTTGCTCGGCAGTTTGAAGGTGAAAATTGAGGGTAATCCGGGCGTCAAACTGGGTGATGCCACCAAGCAAAACGACGGTAATATTGTTGGTGCTGTGCTGGTGCCCAGCCAGGCCGTTGTCATGATCATGGGCTGATTTAGTAGACTGCTGAAATACTGATCAAAGGTCAAGAATTCATCGTTAAAAATGCTCTATCAGCCCTTACTTGTATCAAAAAAACTGACTGTAGACCGTTCTATGGGGTCGACTATTTTTGAAAATAGTGGCGAGGGAGTATTTCAGCAGCCTGTTAGAGCGGACAAAAAATGAAAAATGTATGGATTACCGCCCTTGCGGAAAACCAGCCACGTGCTGAGGCAATCAGCGCGCACCTTAAGCAGTACGGACTGCAATGCCAAGGCCACTTCTGGCAGGATGCGCCCGAAAAGTTGGTCTGGCGTGCGGCGCTAAACGGCCTGCTGGAAGCGAAGGGCGATGTCTGGGTCATCCTCGCCGACGATGTGGAGATCGCCAAACCTAGCGTGCGCTACGGCTTGTCCCTCATGGCTACAGCCTTGCGGCAAGCCAAAGGCGCGGGCTTTCAGATCGTTTTGTTATGGAATTCCCCGGCTCCCCAGCCGGAAAAGTTACCGCAACTGCTGCAGCAGGCTACGGTCGTAGAAGAAGCCGCTGCTTCATGGGCCGCCAAAATAGTTGCCAAGGCCAATATGGCGGGCAAAGCGGTTGCCCTGGACTATCGTCTGAACATTCAGGGTGATGAGCGACTTGGCCAGTGGTTTGAAATTGGGCCGCGTGAAGGGCTGTGGCGAGGCGTTGTGCTTGGCGTGCATGGAGGCGGTGCCGAAATCAACTTCCAGGCGGTGGGTCCCCAAGGCGTATTACCCGAAAAAACCACGCTTGAGTTTGCACAGCAGGGCCTGAAAATCCAGGCGGGGAGCCGCGAATTCACGGCTTGGGCGGTGCGCAATGAGGTCTCAAGTGACACGTCTTACTTTGCCCGCATCAAGGGCTGCCCCGAAGCAATTTTGTTTATGTCCTATGCGGATGACGCCGATGTAAGCGCAACTGTTTTGGGGCTCAAATGAGCCGTCTAAGTCGCTCGTGCGCCAAGCATTTAATCCAGCCGAATACGCGCTGGACCCGTGACGTTACCAGTCGCACTCAGGAGCAACGCCTCACCAGGATCATAGGGCAAGTCAGCTACGAACTCCTCTCCACTGAAGCGGTAGCCCACACGGTAAACCGACTGCTCGTAGGCTGTTTGTACACCGCTGCTGCACACCCGCTCCCGCGCAAACACTTCTACCGGAATGTCGTCGTCAGGTTCGTTGCCAGGCGCAGGCGGGACATCCGGGGGGAACACCATGTCCCACAACACTTTGCCGATCAGCGCACCGCTGGCAGCAGTGCCTATGGTGATGGGCAGCTTTTGCTTGCCGAGTTTCTCGCCAATTGCACCGCCCAACACGAAGCCAACCACTCCGCCGGGGCCAACCTTAAAGCCTGCAGCGCCACTGCCCGCAATGACCGGAAGCGCCAATCGCCTGGCGACTTGTGCGCTCACTTGTCGGTTGAGCACCAGGCCTCCTACTACGCCACCCATGGCAGCGCCTACAAATGGTGCCAGGTTACGCAGCAGCCACGGTTTGGCATTGTGCTCGCGCACCAACACGTCGCGTTGGGAACTCAGCACTTGCCAGCAGATCTGACTGTCGGTTTGTTGGCGCGCCAATGTGGCATTAACATAAAGCACCGGGGTAACCACATCAGGCAAGGCTATATTGTCCAGCGCTTCAGTTTTGTTTTGAGCTGCTGCAGGCATACAAACATTGGCTGCGGCAATTACGGCTACAAACCTTGCAAACGTAGTCACTACGGCATGCTTGGGATAGTTTTTCAATGAATTTATCAAGTAAAAAGAGCCCGTGACTTTGCTGTTCTGCATGGCTCATTATGATCTGTCTAAATGAATTTGACAAAAATCACCGACGCTTACAGTGAACCTTCTACTGGCATCATGCGTGTGATGGCAGGGGGCATTATCGTTGGCGTTGTTGCGATTTCCCTGCTGGGCTGCGCTGCCGCCAATTCCTTGATGGGTGGCAATTCACGCAAGGAGGCCGTGGCCGAGATTGCCTGGGAGTTTGCTGAAAATGCGGTGTTGATAGAGCTTGAAGCCGACCCGCGCCTTAATGAGTATGGCGGCGAGGCTCACACGCTGCTTCTGGGCGTCTTTCAGATGGAAGACAGCGCGGTTTTTTACAAACTTGCGGCCGACCCGTCGCTGCTTGCCAAGGCTCTGGAAAGCGGAAAGGGGGGTGATGGTTTCGTGCAGTTTGTAAGATATGTGGTCTCACCCGGGCAACGCACCATCCTGTCTGAAGCCCGCGCCCAGAAAGCCAAATTTGTCGGTATCGTCGCAGGCTACTATCAGATGGATGCTGCAAGAAGTACGCGCCTTTTTGAAGTGCCGCTAACGATTGCCAGCGATGGGTTGGTTACCAAAACCTATAAGGCAGCGCCGGCCGCTGTGGTACTGCGCTTGAATCTGGGGGCAGAGGGCGTGGTGAACGCGCAACGGCTTAACCGCGATCCAACCGAGAAAAAGAAGCTGGCGACTGTACCCCTGGACGGTGGGGTGAAAGAACTAAAACTGACAGCAGAAGAGCTAAGGCGCTATTGATATGGGTAGCACGATCCGTAAGTTCGACAAGTAAGGGCAGTAGGGCGATATGGAAGAGAAACAGGGTATTTACTGGCATCAGGGCATGTTCCTGCAGTCACAGCATTTCCAGATGGCTGACTTGCACAGCCAGTTCCAGAACAAGCCGATGCAAGAGACCGGGCTGCCGCATTTCTGGGGTGTGGGGGAGCTTGTGCTGGTTGCTGCTGCAACTGCCAATCGCACCGTTGAGATTCAGTCTGCGCGTCTGATTTTTACTGACAGAACTTACGTGGAGTTCCCGGGCAATGCAGTCATCAAATCCAGACCGTTCGATGTTGACTGGGTAGAGGGCGACAAACCGTTCACAGTCTATTTGGGTATGAAAACCATGAGTAGCGTTGGAAAAAACGTGACGATGGTACCGGGCCTGATGGAAGCCGGTGGTGTTACAACGCGGTACGCCACGCTGGCCAACCCGCCTGATTCGGCCGATCTTTACTCGGAAGGACCGGATGCCCAGGTGCCTACGCTGCTGCATGTGGTCAAGGTTTTCTTTGAGTCTGAAATCGACAAGCTTCAGGACTACACCCTGATTCCCATTGCGAGCCTGATTCGTGATGGCGAGGCCATTAAACTGTCCGACAAATTTATTCCGCCTGTCTACGCTATCGCTGGCTCTGGTGTGCTCGAGCGGCTCATCAAGGACATCCGTGACGAACTGACAGGGCGCGCCCGGCAACTGCAGGAATACAAAAGCCCGCGCGAAATGCAAAAGGCAGAGTTTGACGCCAGCTACATGGTGTTTTTGCTGGCATTGCGCTCCCTGAACCGAGCCAGCCCTTATTTGTTTCACCTCACCGAAACCCGCCAGGTGCATCCATGGCTTGCTTATGGTGCCATGCGCCAGCTGGTTGGCGAGCTGAGTTCTTTTTCAGAGCGCTTCAACATGTTGGGAGAAGCAGAAGACGGCACGCCTGGCTTGCCGCCCTACGACCACGCCGATCTGGGTAAATGCTTTGACCGCGTCAGAAGCATGATTGGTCATCTTCTCAACGAAATCACGGTTGGACCAGAATTCCTGGCCATTCTTGAATACCGAGACGGCTATTATGTGACGCAGCTTCCGCGCACTTTCTTCGGCCAGAGAAACCGTTTCTATCTGGTGATCCGGACTGAAAAAGATATGGGCTGGGTGATCAACGCCGTCCAGCGGGATGCGCGCCTAGCGGGTACCGGGGAAATGCCGGGCCTGATTGCGCATGCCCTGCCAGGACTGGAATTGATTCACATGGCCACGGCACCGCAGGGTTTGCCGCGCCGCTCATATTCCTATTATTTCCGGATTGAACAAATTAGCCAGCAGTGGGAGGTTGTCGAACGTGAAGGCGCTGTTGCCTTGTATTGGCTGGATGCCCCGGATGACCTCAAGGCTGAAATCGTTGTGTTGCGGAGATGATGTGCGACTTATAGATTGCTTTATTCCGTCGCTGGCTTTTTTGCGGCATTTTCAAAGTCAACCTTCAGGCGATTTGGCGTCTGTAAGGTCGCAACTTGACTCGTTGCTGACCGAAGCCCTTGGTGCAGCGCAAGTAGCTGGTCAAAATGATTTCGATTCCCAGGAAGCGCTGTTTGCAGTGGTAGCCTGGACCGACGAAGTACTGCTGGCTGCACCCTGGAGCGGTGCCCAGGAGTGGGCGCGGCATTTGCTACAAAAACGCCATTTCGGAGTGTCTAACGCTGGTGATGCGTTTTTCTCACACCTCGAACAACTTGGCCCCCAGCAGATTGAGGTTCGGGAGGTCTATATCTACTGCCTAAGTATGGGCTTTGCTGGCCGTTACGGTTATGACCGTAATGCCAAGGCATTGGACGACATCAAGCAATCGAGTCTGCTACAGGTGCTGAGTGCTCTGAGAGCGCAGAGGGAGGGCACCGGACTGTCCTCCGAAATGGAGGAATTCATGTTCCCGGACGGCTACGCACTGGGTAGCGCGACTGAAGCAGACAAAGACACCCGGCAGTCCAGCCGGTGGGCCTGGAAGTTTTCTGCTTTGACGATCAATATGCTGCTGATTCCCCTGATTGTCCTGTGTGTGCTGTACGGTATTTACCACCTTATCATCTGGCAATTGGTCAACGCCCTTCTGGTACAGCTCAAATGAGTGCGTTGCGAACTTTTATTGTCTGGATCGTTGTCCTGATTCTTCTTGGGTTGTTTAGCTGGGGCTTGACGCTGTATATGCAGTGGCCTTTATGGGGCATGGCGGCAGTTTTCTTGGGTGTTCTTGGCACCTACTTATTCACCAGGTTTGTGATTCGACTGGTGCAGGTTTACCGCTCGCGCAGCCGAATGGCACAACTCACTGGTGCCAATAAAAGTAGCGTCGGCAAGCCACTTGCGCCCAGAGCTTTGCTCACGCGTAAATGGTCTGAGGCCATCGCCACATTGCGAAAGTCGAGCCTCAAGCGCTTTGGCAATCCACTCTATGTCCTGCCTTGGTATATGGTTGTTGGTAAGTCAGGTACGGGTAAAACCACTGCCTTGACGCGCACCCGGCTAGCATCGTCGATCCAGAAGGTGAGCCAGAATGCTCGTATTGAGCAGACAGCAAATTACGACTGGTGGTTTTTTGACCGTGCCGTCGTGATTGACTGCGCGGGCCGTTACGTTGAGGCCGCCGATCTTGAACAGGACCGCAGTGAATGGGAGCTGGGTCTGGATCTGCTGGCCAAGTATCGTGGCAAGGAAGGACTCAATGGGCTGGTTCTGGCCATCAGTACTGAGCGTCTTTTCAACCCAGACAAAGACGCGCTGATGGGCGAAGGGCGCGTTATTCGCGGGCGTATCGAGCAGTTGATACAGCTGTTTGGCAAGCGTTTCCCTGTATACGTGCTGGTCACACAATGCGACCGTATTTACGGTCTGGAGCAATGGGCAGAGCGCTTACCGGAAAACTCACTGGAGCAAGCGATGGGCTTTCTGGCTGAGCCTGCCGGTACAGGACCTGGCGAGCCGCAGTTTCTCAACAAGGCTTTTGACAGCATCGATGAGCGCCCGAAAACCTCGCGCAAGGTCCTGATTGAGCCTACCGGTACAGGACCTGGCGAGCCGCAGTTTCTCAACAAGGCTTTTGACAGTATCGATGAGCGCCTGCAATCCTTGCGCATGGTACTGATTGCCCGCAGCAACCAGATCGCACCCGAATTACTGCTTTTTCCCGGTGAGTTGCAACAACTAAAGCCTGGTTTGGGCGTGTTCCTGAAGGCTTGCCTAGGAGACAATGCCTACCTCGAAACGCCTTTTCTGCGCGGCCTGTTTTTCAGTAGTGGCCTGCAGGAAGGCGGAGCGGTTTCAAGTCTTCTTGGCCATGTGCTGCCGCCGGTAGCGCGCCACGCCAGCAGTAACGCTGGTCTGTTTTTGCATGATTTTTTTGGCCGTGTGCTTCCGCAGGATCGGAATATATCCCTGCCCGCGTCACTGCGCAACCCTTGGCGCGTGGCCACACAAAACCTTGGCTTGCTGTCATGGGTATTTTTGAGCGCGGCGCTGGCCGGCTTCATCACGGTCGCCTTTTTGCAAAATATCGAAACACTTTCTTTACTGCAGGAAAAAAATCGCTTGGCGATGAAATTTACAGGGCGCTTGGAGGAGGACGTAGCGAGCCTGGAGCGTCTGAGTGAAACAATTGCAATGGTTGAACGCCGTGACGACAGCTGGAACACCCGATGGATGGTAGCTACAACCAATATTGATGATCTTGAAATGCGGCTCAGAGCCAACTTTACAGATAACTTTCGCAAATATGTTTTGCCGATTGCTGAAGCAGATTACCGGTCTGATTCAGAACGGGTACTGCAAAGTGATCCTGGAAACGAGTTTCCCCGATTGATGCTCAACCTGGTGCGCTACATCAATTTACTCAAAGCCCGCGAGAATGGCGCAAACAGAGACGAACTGTTGGCGATGCCGCAGCGTCAGCATGTCACCCGCTACACGCCGGAGTTCTATGCGCGGCTGAACAATTTGTACGTATCAAACATTGCCTGGGCTGCACGCGGCGATCCCTATGTGCCCGCGCGCCTGCGTATTGAGCAGCAACTGCTCAACCGCCTGGCCTTTAATGACCCGCTGTTCACGTGGCTGACGGGGTTCCCGCTGGCCAACGCGAATTTGAAACCCCTGACCGTCGGCACACTTTGGGGTAAGCCCGAAAAACAACTCGGTATCGTGGCACCGAATGAAGGCTCGCTTTATGTGCCGGAGGCCTTCACGCTGCCCGGCAGAAAAGAAATCGACAGTTTTTTGTTTGAAATGGAAAAAAGTATTGATGACGGTCCCAAATTTCTTGCACAGCGTGGCGCTTTTGACGCCTGGTACAAGCAGCAGCGCGTCGAAGCCTGGCAAAAATTTGTATCTGGTTTTACCGGCACTGAACGCATTTTGACGGGCGAGCTGGAATGGCGTGCGTCCCTGGGAACTATCACCAGTGACAGGGGTGCCTACTTTCAGTTGATGGACCGCATCAACGAAGAGTTCAGCGCCGAGCCGAAAGACCAGTTGCCAAGCTGGATCCAGTTGTCACGTGACCTTGGCGCTTTACGCACGCAGGCTGCCAGGGCGGGTACCGCCAGTGATGCGCTCAATGTAGTCGGCAGTATGAATACAGTGGGCGGCAAGGCCATGAAGGAAGTGTTGTCAGGTGCGCCCAAGTTGGGGCGGGACACCGTCAAAAACAATCTTAGTGCGGTGGCGTCCATGCAAAAGTTCTTCAAGGACTTAAACGCTGTGGCGGCAGACGTGGCGGCAGGTCCCGGTAAGGCGGTTCAGGCTGCGGCAGACTTTCACAGCTTCTCCACCGACCCGACCCTGAAGGCGTCAGCTCTGTATGCATCGGCCGACAATTTGATCAGCTTGCGCAAGCTAATGGGCTACAACACCGCCGATGACGAAATCGTCTGGCAACTGATGGGCGGGCCCTTACGCTTTGTGCTGGCCTACACCGAAGAGCAGGCATCTTGCAGCCTGCAAAAGGAGTGGGAGTCCAAGGTGGACTGGCCGTTACAGACTGCGCCCAACATGACGGCCATGGTGGACCAGCTGTACGGTGCAAAGGGAACGGTTTGGGCCTTTGCCGATGGCCCTGCCAAGCCTTTCCTGCAGCGTGACGCCAACCGGTTCTCCATCGTGCAGACGCTGGGTTACAGCGTACCGTTTACCAATCAGTTTTTGCCCATGTTGAACGATGCTGCCGGCAAGCGAGTTGAGCAGCTGGTCACGCAGCAACGGACCGAGCTTGAGGACCAGACCCAGAAACTGAAGACAGAGAAAGAACAGTTGCAGGCCCAGCAAACGCAAGCCCAGGTTGACCGCGCGTTGGCTGATATTAAGCAAAAAGTTGATGCGCTGAAAGCCCAGACCCTACAGCTCACCATTACAACCCAACCGACCAGTGTCAATGCGGGCGCGAAAGCCAAGCCGTTTGCAACTGTCTTGTCCATTCAGTGTGCTTCCGGTGCGCGGGTGATTAATAACTTTAATTTCCCGGTGTCTGACAGCTTCCTGCTGGGCGACCGGATGTGCGGTGAAGTGACGTTACAAATCAAGATCGAAGACCTGGTGCTCACCAAAAAATACCCCGGCGCTACCGGTGTGGTGCGCTTTTTGCAGGATTTCAGGGACGGTGCGCGGCAGTTCAATGTGGATGAGTTCCCGGCTGCCCGTATCCGGCTGGATGCACTCGGTGTGCGCCAGATAGGCCTGCGCTATATTTTCGAAGGGCAAGACGCTATTTTGCGGTCAGCCCAGCAACTGGATGCGCTGGACCGCCAGGAAAAAGAAAAGATAAGCGAAAAACAGCGTTCACAGGATGCCCAGTTTAACCAGGCTCAGCGCGGCCTTCAGACCAAAATTGCCAATGTGGGCCAGGCATCCACCGCCGAAGTATCTCTGCCTACGCAGATAGGCGTGTGCTGGGACGGCAAAGTAGCAGCCCATAAGCCGCAAGACAGTCAGGCTCTCTTCCGGGAATTGGCAGCAGCGCAGCTGGCTTTGCCGCAAGCATCGGGGTCGGCTGGCAGCAACATTGCATTGCCAGCTGGCAAGCGGTAAGTGAAAGCGTCAGTATCTTCGTACGACGCAGCGCAGGGTACGTGCTTCAGTTGACGGCTCGGCTCGGCTGTCTGTTCAGGTTCAGCGGATTGTTCAGATCACCAGCTTCACAGCGGCCACGGCATCCAACGACAACACCCGCTCAAGCAACCCGTCTGCGGCAATTTTGTTGTCTTCATGACGTGTCATGATCTTGTAGGCCACCTGCAGGCCGTCCAGCGCAAGCGCAGGCTCCCAGTCGGCCAATTGGTGGCGGTCAATGCTGTCGACCAGGGATAGTGCGAACGCTTCCAGTGCTGCGTCAGGGCGTTCCGTCAGCAGCAGCTCACACAGCCTGATTCGAAGTAAAAGATCGTCTTTGGGCGCATTGTTGAGCGCCAGCTGCTGCTGAAGGCAGTCCACCGCACCGGTCAGGTCGTGACTGGCCGCCAAGGTGCGTGCTTTGCCAAGGGCTATAGCAATCACACCGGGGTCACGTGGCACACCCGCCTCACTGCTGCTGTTTTGTGCGGTGGCCAAGCTGGCCAGCCAAGCGATGGTTTCGCTGTCAGCAAAGGGCACGCCAGCGGCAAACACCAGTTTTTCAATGCCTTTAAGGCGTCCGACCAGCCGTGCTGTCTCGCCGCACACTTCATGCCGGGCCGCATCAAAGCGGCTGCCCATACGTTCAAGTGCTGCAGCACACACACAGTTCAGATCCAGCCAGAAGGGAAAGGCAGCCAACTGCTCTTCCGCAAAACAAACTAGAGCTTGGTCGGTCTGGCTGCTCTTCAGCTTTTCAAGCGCATTCACCAAATGCAAACCCGGTCCGGGGACAGGTGTTTGACCCGACACCACAGGGGGTAGGACATTTAGGGCAGTCCAGGCAGCCAGACGGTCCAGGCGATATGGCAAGGGGTTCGCAAGGTCTTCGTTGAGCAGCCATTGCGCAATCGGCTCAAGCCGGCTGCAGACCTCGCCCAGTGCCTGCTCGGCCTTTTCGCCGGAATCGAGCACAAGCGTGGGTGTGTCTTCAGCAGGCGGTTTGACGGATACAGGTGCGGCTTGGCGAGTCGGCGCCGGGGCTTCTTCAGCAGACGGTTTGACGGATACAGGTGCGGCTTGGCGAGTCGGCGCCGGGGCTTCTTCAGCGATGGTGGGGAGCGACTTGACCAGGGTGAGCAGTGCGCGCACCGACGGCGCTTCGCTGTCCTTGTCCATCAACACCGCGTCTATGGTTTTCAAACTCCCCTGCAGCCGCGCTACCAGTGCCAGCTCCTGGGGCGGCAGGTTTGTCCAGGCGGCCTCCGTTGCGCGCTGCTGAATGCGGTCTAAAAGCCACTGCACAGCGTTGCGGCGGCCGCGTATGCGCTTGAGCGGCGGGTACAGCGTCTCCCAATAGGTCTCAAGCATGTCTGCGATGACCTGGAGGCCGTCTGCCATACCCGCCAAGCTGCGTGTCTCAAATAGCCCGCCCGTGAGATAGCAGGCCACCATCAGGTCCTTGCCTTTGGTGGACAACAGCTCGGCAGAAAGCCGGGTGATCTTGTTCCAGTCAATCGATGCCGTGTGTACCGGGCTGGACAACTTGGATAGCTCGACCTCGAGCTGGTCAAAGGTCGGCTCACCCCGAACCTCATTGCCAGCAGGTGACGCGCCTTCAAAAGGCAGCTTGCCGAGTTCAGAAATCGCAGAAGTGGTCATGAGAAACAACAGAGTAGGAAAAAAAGGGGGATGCAAGCTGTATGAAGGGTTGCTGCGCTTAGTTTTTCAGATATTTAAATGCTATCAATATAATAGCCTTCGGGTAGCTTTTTTTGCTACTTTTTCGCTACCACAAAAATCAAACGTATTTTTGGTGGTGTCAAGGTTCAAAAAATGATGTGGAATTGGTGCGAACTCTCTTAAAACCCGCATAAACAGGTGCACTCAGTCGGCGCGTGTCAAGGTAGTTGTCGCCTCATTCATGCAGCCAACTGCTGAATAGGTTTGTCTTTCGAATAGTTTCGGATGACGCTGTCGCGCTCAGGGTTGAGGGTGACCGGGCCAGTGGGTGACCAGTTACGTGTTTTACCTGACCAGCGAGCCGGATTTAGCGCGTGGGCTTTGGTGTACAGCGCGTGGCGTGCCGCCAGAATTACCTGATCTTGGCCCTCATGGCGCTGCGCCGGACTCACATACTGGATGCCACTGTGGCGATGCTCGACGTTGTACCAGTGTACGAATCCGGCAGCCCAGGTGCGTGCTGCCTCCAGATCGGCGAAACCGTTGGCCGGGAACTCTGGGCGGTACTTGGCGGTACGAAACAAGGCCTCAGCGTAGGCGTTGTCATCACTGACCCGAGGGCGCGAGTACGAAGGCTTCACGCCCAACCAGTTCAGCATCGCCAGCACCGTGGTGGCTTTGAGTGTCGAGCCGTTGTCGCCGTGCAATACCGGTTTGACAGTCAGGGCAGCTATGCCCTCGGCCAGCGCTGTGCGCCGTACCAGATGGATGGCGTGGTCAGAGTGGTCGCTGGCGTGCACTTCCCAGCCCACGATCTTGCGGCTGTACAAATCCAGAATCAGGTACAGGTGAAACCAACGCCCCATCACGACAGCGGGCAAGTAGGTCATGTCCCAGCACCAAACCTGGCGCACAGCAGTGGCAATGTGTGTCGTGGGCGGCCGCACCGGGTGGGGTGCCTTGGCACGGCCTCGGTGTGCCGTCTGGCCCTGCGCACGCATCACCCGGGCAAAGCTCGATTCACTGGCCAGGTAGATGCCTTCGTCGGCCAGCATGGGCACGATGCGCGCAGGCGGCACGGCGCAAAAGCGTGGCTCGTTGGCCACCTCCAGCATACGCATGCGCTCTTGCTCGCTCAGCGCATGGATGGGAGTGGGTCGTGTTGCCTGCGGTCTACCATCGCCCTCTGTGAGCCCTGCGTGCGCCCGCCAGCGTTGCAAGGTGCGCTCGTCTATACCGGCGACCTGACAGGCCAGGCGTAACCGGGCGCCTGCGCCGTGCGCGGTGGCAATATGAGCTGCCAGACTACGGCGATCTTCAATGAGGATCATGCGTCCTCGCCTTTGTTGAAGATCGCCGTGACTTTTTTTGACAGGACCAGCAGGGCTGCTGTTTCGGCCAGGGCGCGGTCTTTGCGCAGCAACTCACGCTCGAGTTCCTTGATGCGCATGCGGTCTTTGCGCGTGGCCTGTGGGGTGGCCCTGGCATCCTGCGGGTCGCTCAACGCGCCCGCAGCGCTGGCGCACCATTTCTCCAACTCGGCGGGGTAGATGCCTTGCTCGCGACACCAGGCGCTCTTGCCGGCCTCGGGCATGGCCGCCGTGGTGATCACAGCCTGCAAGCGCGCCGCCGCAGTCCATGCCCGCCCTCGGGCGGGCATGGACTGAACATCATCGCGCCAGCGTTGTAGTGTTCCTGATGCAACTCCAACTTCCCTGGATACCAGTTCCAGTGCCGCGCTTTCAGGCGGCAACAACCGTGCAACCGCCCGGTCTTTGAATGTTTGTCCGTATCGTGCCAACTTCTGTCCTTCATCGCCGCCCCCGGGTTCTTGGTTCTATGGAGGCGACAACTATTGTGACGCGGGGGGCAGTCCAGTACATCAGTGGCAGCTCCGTATAGTACCGCGCAGCCTCACTCAGGCAAGCACACCCTTACCGTTTTCTGGCTGGAAGACCCCCCCACCGTACCCCTACCCCCCGTTTTGGCCGCCATGCCCCCGCTCCCGCTTACGCTGTAATCCGCTCTGCCGACCCACTCCCATCACATTGCGTTTTCTGACCCCGGGGGTGTATATAAATTTTTAGAAAAAGAATGCGAACGTTAGCATATTCATAGGCAGAACTGAATCAATAAATATGACTTGCCGCTCTCGCATTTCTTCATAAACGCGTCCTTGGCCGCACCAGCCAGCGCTGCCGTTCTTGTCAATGGCCTTATCAGCGCACGCAGTCGGTGCAACCTTGGCATCTGCTTCGCATTTTTTGATGAACGTGGTTTTTGCTGCGCCAGCAAGTGGCTTGACATGGCATCACAATTGCCAGCTTAAGTTTTGTGTTGGACATTTGACAGCTCTACTTGCCGAAGCGGTAAACGCTGCGCCACCCGCAAGAACCAGTGGATTTTTATTTCCATCATCTTTTACTTTTTTTGCTTTTTAATCAATAAAACCTGGTTCGTGTCGATAGCTTCATTACGTTAGATTTTCAGCCGCTAGCAGCCAACCAAACAAACAAGTAAGCCCAATGAGCACCAGCTACAGACCCAAAGACCCCCTGTTTACCAACCAATGGCACTTTGGCATGATCGGCCGTCTGGGTTACGGCAGCAGCGCAGACTCGGCCGGCATTGAGCGGGTCTGGTCGAGCTACACGGGCGCAGGCGTTGCGGTGGGCATCTGGGACGATGGCGTCCAATCGAGCCACTGGGACCTGAGCGCCAACTACAACGCCAGCCAACAAGTCACGGTGCTCGGTAAGCAAAACAACGGCCAGCCGATGACCAACTACGACGGGCACGGCACATCGGTGGCCGGGCTGATTGCAGCCGACAACAACGACCTGGGCGGTGTCGGCGTAGCTTTTGACGCAAGCCTGACGGCCGTGCGAATTTTTGGTGGTGCTGACGACATCAATGACCAATGGGCGCGCTACCTGCTCACCTTGGACAGCCTAAAAAACTTTGGCGTCACCAACCACAGTTACGGCGGCTTTCCCAGTTTTGATGTGTCGGCCGACGTGGCCAAGTTCCAGGTCGCTGCCGAACAAGGGCGCGGTGGCTTGGGCACCATCAACGTCAAATCAGCTGGTAATAACAACGTTGATGGCAATGGCGAGTACCTGGACGCTTCGCGGTTCACCGTGACCGTGGCGGCGCTAGACAACACCGGCAACGCTGCTTACTTCTCTACCTATGGCGCGCATGTGCTGGTGTCGGCGCCCGCGGCCTCTGACACCACCGACCTGCTGGGCATGGGAAACGGCTACGACGGCCTGGCCAATGGCGACTACACCAACGGTTTTGGCGGCACTTCGGCCGCCGGGCCAGTCACGGCCGGCGTGGTCGCTCTCATTTGCGACGCCAACGCGAGACTGGGCTGGCGCGACGTGCAAAACATTCTGGCCTGCAGCGCCACCGGCACCGGCAGCCTGTACAGCGCTGATACCAGCAACGAAAACTTTGCATGGAAGTGGAACGGCGCAGCCAACTGGAACGGCGGGGGCATGCACTTCAGCGAAGACTATGGCTACGGCATGGTCAACGCTTTCAATGCCGTGCGCATGGCAGAAGCCTGGAGCATTTTCTACCCCAGCGCAGCCACCTCTGCCAACGAGCAGGTGGTCACCGGCGGCACGCTCTCAGTGCAGAAAACAATCAACGACATGGCAACGCTGAGCTACAGCTTCAACATTGCACAAGACATCAGCCTGGAGCACGTCGCGCTGAACGTGTCGCTCCAACACAGCTACTACACCGACTTGCGCATCCGACTCGTGGCACCGGACGGCACCGTGATGTCACTGAATGACGGTTCAACTGGTGACCCATCGACCTCGGACACCAATTTGAGCTATGCCTTCGGTTTGGACGGCTTGCGCGGCGTCAAGAGTGCCGGCACCTGGACTTTGCAGGTGCAGGACGCGGAAGCCATCGACAGCGGCACCCTGAATTCGGTCAATTTCACCGGTTACGGCAGTAGCCTGAGCAGCGGCAACGTTTACCACTACACCGACGAAGTGCTGACAGTCCTGAACCAGCCGGGCCAAACCGGACGCACCCTGCTGGCCGACACCAACGCCGGGGTTGACTGGATTGATGCAGCCGCCATGTGGCGTGATCTGGTGCTCGACCTGGGTCAGGGGCAGTGGTCGACCCTGGCCGGGACCCGCTTTTTGAGTATCGTTGCCGGCAGCGTGATTGAAAACGCCGTGGCCGGAGACGGCAATGACCGCCTGACCGGCAATGCCGTGAACAACGTGCTTTATGGAATGCGCGGTAACGACAGCCTGGACGGTGCCGACGGCAACGACATACTGGTCGGCGGCGAAGGGGACGACCTGCTGACTGGCGGCCTCGGCGACGACACCGCGGTCTTTAGCGGCTTGCGAGCCAGCTACCTAGTCACCTCGCTTAACGGCTTGACCACCGTGACCGGTGCGGACGGTATTGACAGGCTGAGCCAATTCGAGTTTTTGCGATTTGACGACATACTCATCGCCGACCCCTCGGCGCCCGCTGTTGATCTTCGAAGCCCGGCGCTGACCGGCTTCACGCCAGCCGATAACAGCAGCAATGTGGCGCTGGACGCGTCTCTGGTTCTGAGATTTGACGAATCGGTGGCAGCCGGCAGAGGCTCGGTGATGATTTATGCAGGCACCACACTCTGGCGCAGGATAAACATTCTTGATGCCACCCAGGTGGCCATCAACGGCAGCACCGTCACCATCAACCCCACAGCGGACCTGCAGGCCAACAGTACCTACTACGTCCAGTTGGCCGCGGGTGTGATCAAGGACCTGGCAGGCAACAACTACGCAGGTATCAGCAACACCACCACGCTGAACTTCAGCACACCGGACACGCTCGCTCCCACGCTGGCCAGCAGCACCCCAGCGGATAACGCCACTGCTGTAGCCATTGGCTCCAACATCGTGCTCACTTTCAGTGAAGCAGTCCAAAAGGGCACGGGCAACATCGTCATCAGCAACGGCACCGACACCCGCACCATTGCAGTGGGCGATGCACAAATCTCTGTCAGCGGCAGCACCGTCACCATCAACCCCACAGCGGACCTGCAGGCCAACAGTACCTACTACGTCCAGTTGGCCGCGGGTGTGATCAAGGACCTGGCAGGCAACAACTACGCAGGTATCAGCAACACCACCACGCTGAACTTCACGACCGCAATACAAATTGCCACCGCAGGTAATGACAACATCACCGGAACATCTGGCAATGACACGATCAACGGTCTGGCAGGCAACGACACGATTTCCGGTCTGGCAGGCAACGACTCCTTAACAAGTGGAGAAGGCGCTGATACTCTGACAGGTGGGCAAGGCAATGACAGTCTTGTACTAACAGAAACGACATCTGCAGCCGACGTGGTTATTTTTGCGGGCGGAAGCGGTACCACTGGAACCACTGCGCGTGCTCAATCTTTAGGCTTGGACACCATTACGGGCTTGGCGCTGGGCACCAACACAACGGCAGTTGACAAATTGCAATTTTCTGCAGTAGATTTTGCAATTTCAGCTGGCTCAGCAGTGCGAGGTTCGGCGTCCGCAGTCACAGGTGGACCGGCGGCCAACACAGATGGCAACTTTTACATAGTGACAGCAGCACCTACAAGCACAGTCATAGACCTAAACGGAACAAGCGCAGCAAACACCGGTGCGATTGTCTTTGTCGGTTTAACTTCAGGAACTGCAGGGGTCAATGTTTGGTTCACAACCAACGAGGGAGCGTTCAGCACCTCCAATTCGGTGCAAATTGCCACACTGGTAGGTGTCAACACGGCCAATCTCAATACTACTGACCTTTTGTTTATTGCTTGATTTTTGTCGACCTGCTTGCTTCGACTTGCACGGGAACAAACGCGGGCACTTCCTGGACATCCCACGTCGCCGTCTCAGACACCGCTCTTCGCACCGTGATGGTTTGGCTGCTTTGAGACTTGGTTTTCCATTTGCTGATCCACGCGCGAAGCAAATTCGCGTTGACTCCGTGCTGCATCGCCATGCGGGCCACCGACACGCCGGGCAGCATGCATTGGCCAACCAGCTCCTGCTTGACCTGCGGGTCGTATCGGCAACGCCCGTCCCGCATTCGCCCAACTACCAATCCGCCAAATACCTCTGAGTTGCTCTGCATCGCATATGTCCACGTTGTCCTACATGGACACAAGCATCACGCAATTCACCTCCTGCCGATAGGGCGGGGTTAATTGAGCGCTTACGTCCGTTTTTCGGGGGCAAGGTCACAATCTCAGGTCGTCGTAAGAACGGTATTCGTCGGACTCTTACCCTACAACGGATTCGCTCGAAATACTCCCCATAGCCTTAGAGCATCGCGTGTGCACCCGCAGTGCCACGTTATCCGGGCGAACTCAGCACACAGCAAACGGCATCAAGGTAATAGCATGCGAGAACACTATGTGTGGCCAAAAATCGACCCGGGACGATATGCTGCCTACTCTCAGCTATGTATCCGCCGGAGCGACCGAGAGCATGACCAGAAAAAGCCAAGGCTGAGGCTACCTGAGGCCTTGAGATCAGGGTTGCCTACTCCCAGTACCCGACAGTCGCGCTGCTTCCAAGGGCTGATAAAACCGCCGGTTAAGCTTGCCGCGCAAAAGGTTGATGATGTGATAAATCACCTGAAAGCACGCAGTGAAAATGACGATGACCAAGCCAATCAAGAGCAGTCTGTCGCTCAACTTGGGCAGGACTTCAACAGCACGCAGCGTGATGGTGGTGGCCTCCACCACACCCACCGCAGCGCCAAACCCTGACGACAGCACCATGACAAAAAAGGCGCGTACGAGGCTCATTAAAAAGAGCATGGCTGCAACCGGCGAGCCGCTTCGCACCTGACGCATGGCCTCGACTGCATTGTCAGACACATAGGCCGCTGCATACAGTGTCAGCGACAACGCCACCGCCAGCCAGGGTGTCATGTGAAACTGCCAGCCGCCGACGGAAAAACTGGATGGCATGACATTGACCAAAAAGAACATCACTGCGAAAGTGGGTATTGTCCGCAGCACGGCGACCAGCCAGGCGGCCGGGGTGGCGGCCAGCTTGTTCCGAAATCGTGCAGCGGCCAGCGGTGCGCCCAGCAATATGCCGCCCAGAAGGGCGCAGATCGCAATCTCAAAATTCACGACAAGACCAGAAAAAAAATCAGGTAAAAATCGGGAAAGCGATTCAAGCATAAGCACCTCTGCTGAGGGCTAGCCGCGCCTGCCACAGATTGGCCAGGCGATACACCACAGCCACCATCAGCATATAAAAGATGAGCAACAAGGTATAAGTGGTAATGCGCTCACTTGAAAACGACGCCACGTCAGTCAATGCGGCCAAGAGCTCTGGTACGCCCATGACCGATGCTGCAGGACTGCCGCGAGTGGCGTTGACAATGAATGCCACCACTTGTGATCTGGCCCGGTAAACGGCGGCGCTCAAAGCAGGTCGCGCTGGTGCACGTTCCTCGCGCAGCGTGAGCATCGCCTCTGCAACGGCTTGCCCTGCATTGCTACCATTGAACAGGCCCAGCACAAGCACCGCTGCAGCAAGCGCTACAAACGGCGAGCTGGCACCGATGGCACTGACCAGTACACCCGCCAGAAACATGAGCAACATCAGCGGTGTGGACTGCATTGGCCACAGTAAGCAGCGCATGGACCAGCGGAGCCACACCTTGTCAGATGTCAGGCTCGCACCAAAGGCCAGTGCAAAAGCCCAGGTCGCCAACACGGCACCCGACACCAGCAGGACGGAAAACCAGATCCCTTCCAAAAGAAGATCCAGAGCTACCCAGGTTTTGAACATGGCCAGCGTAACCTTCATGCCGCTAAACTGCCGGATGAATATTTCCAGCCTGTCCACCAGAGGCGCAAACGACGTGGGCTCCAGCTGGTTATCAAGCGGTGCCAAAACGCATGCAGGATCGGTCAATGAAGTGATCTGCGCACAGCGACTACTTCCCCACAACACCCGCTGCTGCTCCAGAAACGGCGAGTTCACCCCATATTTGCTGGCCAATGTCTGCAATCCTCCCGAGACGTGCAATTGCCGCATCGACAGGGCCAATACGTCTGCCAAACGCTCCCCGTCTTTACGCGCCACAGCAATCCCCCAAGGCAACGGCGCAAAGCCGAACTTGGTGTCATACGCAGCAGCAAATTCGGGTTGTTGCAAATAGGCCGCAAAAAAACTGTTGTCTTGCGCCACCAAAGAGCAGCCACCCAGGCGGAGTTCATCGACCAAGCGCGGGGCCTTATCAAAAAGCATCAGACGCGCACCATTGACCGACAGCTCCGCATTGGTGCTGTTACCTACCGTCACGCAGACGGTGTTGCCGCGCAACTTGACCAGGCCACCGATCTCGAGCTCCTTACGCCCCAGAACAATAGTCTGAGACTGGTAGTAGTGTGGCCGCACAAATAGCGCTTCCCGATCTCTTTGCAGGGTGTGTCCCATCGTTGCAATGACCACATCAATTTGCCCCTCACCTAGCAGGGCAAGACGGTTGGCAGGCGTGACCACAACGAACAAAGGAGTAACGCCTAGGGAATCTGCAAGCTGGTGCGCCAGGTCGATTTCAAACCCCTGCAGTACATTAGCGTTTTCGAAGGCAAACGGCAGGTAGCCGGTGCGCACGCCCACTCTCACCGTTTTGTTGCACATGACGCGCGACAACGCGTCTGCCGCATCATCACAATTACTGTTTTGGGAGACCACCTGCTGCACTGACGGCGTTGGCGATACTTTTGATGTTTTGGCCTTTGCCGACGTTGTTGTTTGTGTAACCTGGTTCGTTTGTTGAATCCATGGTGACTGTACCGCGCTCTGGCTCGCAGCACCGAAACATAGCAAAACTAGACTGATGGCAAAAAAGTAACGTAGCCGAGTCGTCCTTACCACAGAAATAGTCTTCAGGAAAAACCAAAGGCACTTAGTCGTTGCCTGCACCATACAGTGATGGCGAAAAAAGTCTTGAGCACACTGCAGCTTAGCATCAGGCCTTCCGATCTTCCTGTTGCTTCCAGCTAATTTCAATAATGTCAAAGTCAACAAACCAGTACCCCCCCATTTTATGAATGCCCTGCCCCATAAAACGCGCAAGCACTTGCTGACTCAAGCAGGCAATTTTGTGTGCGGGCAAAGGTGCAGAAGCGCAAAACGCCACGCGGGTTTGCAAGCCCAGGGGATCGAGCATCGACTGCGTCTTGTTGACGTCAAGAAACACGTTGTGCGTCATTACAGCAAGGCCGCCAGGAGCCAAGTGTTGACCAAGACCATTTAAAAATACATCTACAGTGCGGCGTCCATCAGTTCCGCCCGCGCTCCAGCTCGGCAAGCGGCCATCACCCTCAACGTGGTTGGCGGCGAATTGCGGCAGATTAGTCACCACAAAATCAAAGCGCTCATCACCACACGCCGCCCACATGTCACCCTGAACCAGGCTGGCCTTGGCTTGCAAACCCTCTTGAATCAATAATTTTTGCGCCGCCTGCACAGCCAGGGCTTCAAGCTCCACGCCCAACGCGCTTTGAGCGCCCATTGCCAGCAGCGTTGCCATCATTACACCACTGCCTGTTCCCATGTCAAGCGCCCGGGACGAGCGCACACGCACCGCATGCTTGCGGATATAAAGCAGCAATGCAGCGGTGTACTCGCTCGGGCTAAATAAATGTGTGTCGTTCAAACAGTTTTGAAGCATCATATAACGGCTGCTGCTTCGCTTCGAGCGAACGGCCTAAAACAAATAAGCCAAGATCATAACTTATGCATACACCAATTTATGGTGCTTGGACTTCACCAGACAACACGCGGCACTGAAAGCGTGGGCGACGTATGTTGCCCTTTTTCGCCATATTGCCGAGCGTAATGAGAGGGATGCGAAATGCAGAAAATGATGAGTGACTAGCCAGTCAATCCGGACTACCCCGCCTACATTGAGGCAGCCGTCAGGATACTTCAAAGCATGGTCCCCCCGGAGGAGTTGGTCAAGATCACGCAGTTGGAGGAGGACGACCTGATAGGCCTGCACCGTAGCCTCGGGATGTGGATCAGAAACAACTTTGGTCTTTTGAAAGGCAACAAGGCCTTGCTGCAGGAAGCGGGTAAAAGGGACCGTGATGATGCCTCGCAGGTGATCATTCGTCGCTTTGGCGATCACTTAGGGACGGTCTGCCTAATGTTCATTAACGCTAGCTCGCGGATTCGCCCCCCCCTGTTGGAGGGGCTCTTTTTTCTGCGATCACTAGCTTCAGCAGGTGGCGCTCTCAAGCGCCGCCCTCTCCAGTTATTGGCCGATTGCTAAATCGACGCTACAGCTTACCCGCCAGATCGCTGGCGGTCGGGTTGAAATAGATCATCGCATGGCGCGGGTCACGCCAGCCAAACATTTTGCAAAACTCCATCAGGTTCAGCCGGCCGGTGCTACCAATCCAAGTGGCTGCGGTGTGCCTGGTATCGTGCCAGACGCAGCCGCTCAACCCGGCGCGGGTCTTGGCCGCTCTGAACAGCACATCAATGTTGCTGGCTTTGGTGCGGTACACAAGGGCAGTGGTGTATCAGCGCATTTTCTCCAGCAGCCGGCGCGCCTTGGCTGACAGCGGCACATCACGGGCACTGCCGTTCTTTGTGTCGTGCAGCCGCACATAGTCAGTTGACACATCTTCCCAGCGCAGGCCGGCCAGTTCGTCCTGTCGCATATTCGTGCGCAGAGCCAGCAGCACGCATGGGGCACGGCGTGCAGGGGCAGTGTGCGGCCAAGGTAAGCCAACGCCCGTAACAGGCGCTTGATCTCATTCAAGCTCAGCACCCTCTCGCGGTGTGGAGGTGCGGTTGGCTTGCGCACATCCTTGGCCGGGTTCACGATCAGCCACTTCCATTCTTTTCGGCCCTGCTCAAACACCGCGCTCAGCAGCTTCATCTCCCGCAGCACCGACGCCGGCCCAACTTGCATCAAACGCAGAACGCGCCAGCGCACGATATGGGCCGTGGTCAGCTTGTCCAGCATCACCCGTGCAAATTCCAGCCCCAGCTTTGCTAGGCGCACCACCTCCCAGCGTTCGCCTTTGTGGTCTGGCGACACCTCGCGCGCGTAACGGTCAAAAGCGTCTTGCACCGTGCGGATGCTCCCCTCGCGCCCTTGGGCCATGGTTTGCAGGTCAATCTCGCGCTGAGCGGCCCAAAGCTGGGCCTCGCGCTTGGTGTCAAACGTGGCAGAATCTCAACTCCCGTTGACTTGGAGCTAGACCCGACAGCCCTTGGCTGTTTTTTGGATCGAGGACATGGGAATCGCGTGGGAGAATTTTGGGGGAATTGGTTCAGGAACAGTACTATTTTGCCCCAAAACGCCCCCAAAATTCCCCAAAAAATAAAGCCGTTTTCACTCTGTAGAGAAGAAAACGGCTTGCAATTATGGTGCCCAGGAAGGGACTCGAACCCCCACGAAGTTACTCGCTAGTACCTGAAACTAGTGCGTCTACCAATTCCGCCACCTGGGCATTTCAGGAAAAGAGGTTATTGTATCAAAATTGTTAGCCAGACCAGCGGCTTGCTGGACGAGATTGAGGGGACCGTTCAAGGTCATCGGGATGGCCATGGTTTCATTTCCCGCGATGATGGGGAAGCCGATATCTATTTGCCATCGAACGAAATGCGGGCAGTCTTGCACAAGGACCGGGTGAAGGCGCGAGTTGTGCGTAGTGATCGAAAGGGGCGACCAGAAGGCCGCGTGTTGGAGATCGTCGACAGGCCAAGTCAATCGATCATTGGGCGGTTACTTCAGGAAAGCGGCATCTGGATTGTCGCGCCTGAGGATAAGCGCTATGGCCAGGATGTCATGATCCCGAAAGCAGCCACCGGTGCTGCAAAGTCTGGGCAGGTGGTTGTCGTTGAGTTGACCGAACCCCCTTCGCTGTACGGTCAGCCCGTCGGTCGTGTCAAGGAGATCTTGGGAGAGGTAGACGACCCCGGCATGGAAATCGAAATAGCGGTTCGCAAGTACAGCGTGCCCCATGAATTTTCGCAGGCTTGTAGAGCCTTGGCACGTGGCTTGCCCGACAAGGTGAGGCCTCGGGATAAACAGCACAGAGTGGACTTGACCGACGTGCCACTGGTCACCATTGATGGTGAGGATGCACGTGATTTTGACGATGCTGTGTACTGCGAGCCGGCATCAATCGGCAGGGGGAAGTCTGCGAAACAAGGTTGGCGATTGTTGGTGGCGATAGCTGATGTCAGCCACTACGTCGAGAATGGCTCAGCGATCGACATCGATGCCTACGACCGTGCCACAAGCGTGTATTTTCCAAGGCGCGTCATCCCCATGCTTCCGGAGAAGTTATCCAACGGACTGTGCTCGCTGAATCCGGAGGTTGAGCGACTGTGCATGGTGTGTGACATGCTGGTGTCCCAAGAAGGCGAAGTTAGCGCGTATCAGTTCTATCCAGCCGTTATGTGGAGTCATGCGCGGTTCACCTACACAGAAGTTGCTGCGTTGCTGGCCAATACGCACGGTCCGGAAGCCGCTCGTCGCAAGGAGCGAGTGAAGGACTTGCTGAACCTTCACGACGTGTATCGGGCCTTGTCCAAGGCGCGAATCAAGCGTGGCGCGGTTGACTTTGAAACGGTGGAGACTCAGATTGTTTGTGATGAGGTTGGGCGAATTGAAAAAATTGTGCCGAGGACCCGTAACGACGCCCACAAACTGATCGAAGAAGCCATGCTGGCAGCCAATGTTTGCAGCGCAGATTTTATATCTCAGAGCAGACAATCTGGGCTTTACAGGGTTCATGAGGGGCCGACCCCTGAGAAGCAGGAACTGCTTCGCAACTATCTAAAGGCAATCGGCATTGGCTTGACGATCAGCGATGCCCCCTCACCCGGTGAGTTCCAGGCGATTGCCGCAGCGACCAAAGACCGCCCGGATTCCCAGCAAATTCACTCCATGCTGTTGCGGTCCATGCAGCAAGCCATCTACACCCCCATCAACAGTGGCCATTTTGGGCTGGCATTTGATGCTTACAGCCATTTCACCAGCCCGATTCGACGCTACCCTGACTTGCTGGTGCATCGCGTTATCAAGGCGATTCTGGCTAAGAGCAGGTATCAGCTGCCCATGTTGCCATTACCGGGCGAAGCCCAAGCCAAGTTAGCAAGGCGGTTGGAGAAAAGTATGGCGCTGAGAGCCGCTGATCCGGGCCATAAACCAAAAAAAATCAGTCCTGAAAATCAGGCTTGGCAGGCCGCTGGGATGCATTGCAGTGCCAATGAACGGCGCGCTGATGAGGCGAGCCGAGACGTGGAAGCATGGCTTAAGTGCAAGTTCATGCGCGAACACTTGGGGGAAGAGTATGGTGGGGTCGTCAGCGCTGTGACCAGTTTTGGTATTTTCGTAACGCTGGATGCCATGTATGTGGAAGGCTTGGTTCACATCACGGAACTCGGTGGCGAGTACTATCGTTTTGATGAGGCGCGTCAGGAGCTCCGAGGTGAGCGAACCGGTATGCGCTATGCCATTGGGTCAAGGGTTCGCGTGCAGGTTAGTCGGGTGGATCTTGACGGACGTCGAATTGATTTCCGGCTGGTTCACGAAGGTGATGGCTTCGACGCGAAATCCGGGAAGGATAAGTCTGGCTTTCGCGATGGGGCTTTGTTGGGCGCCTCAGATGACTCGAAAGTAGACATACCGACCAAGCGCCGTGGCGGTCGGATCGCCGAACCATTGCCGCGCGGCGCAAAGTTAAGGGAAGGTGCTACGAAACCTAGCAAGAGCGCTGCGAGTCCCAAAAGCAGCCGCAAAGCGAAGCGTTGAATCTGGGATCAGATCAGATAAGACCTGCTGAGGGATCCAGCGGTCAGGGATGATTGCAACGACCAGTCGTCGGCCACTTGGCCGTGCTTATATACCGCTCGGCTGGCCGCGTCATGAGCGCCTAATCCAGCCGCCAAGCCCGCACCAATCATGCCGGACAGAACGTCTCCCGTGCCCGCCGAAGCAAGGCGCGCGTTGCCGGTAGGGTTAATCTGAGTGCGTTTTAACGGCGTTGCAATGACAGTGCCGGACCCCTTCAATACGACGGTGCATTGGCATGCGTCGCTGATCGCCCTGGCTGCGGCCAGCCTGTCGGATTGCACTTGGGTGACGCTGGTGTCGAGAAATCGCGCCGCTTCAAGTGGGTGGGGCGTCAACACGGTAAACTGGCCGCGGCCGAGGCGTAGCCGCACTGCGATTCGGCACGCTTGATCTTGCGCCAGGGCGTTTATGGCGTCGGCATCGATAACCAGCCGGCGGCTGGACGCCAGCAACTTCGGGAGCCAAGTGGCGATCAAGGTTCCGCCTCCGCAGCCGAAAACCATTGTGGTTTCAATGTATTCCATCGTGTCGGGCGGCCTGAGCATCAATTCAGGCTGAGATACGTCAAGCGTCAGATTGGCGCTATCGAGTAGACCCACAAACACCCGTCCGGCGCCCGCCTGAAGGGCTGCCGACCCAGCCAGAAACGCCGCACCAGTCATGCCCGCAGCGCCACCTATGATGCCGACATCGCCGTAACTTCCTTTGTGTGTGGCATGCAGTCTCATCATTAGCTCGGGCCGACCGGTCAGTATGGCCGTTTGCGTCAGTCCAGGCCGGTCAGCCCCGCCCGTGGGATGGATGCCGAGCGACTCAAGCCAAACCTGGCCGGAAAGGTCGCGTCCGCGGCCTGTGAACAAGCCCGGTTTTAGCGTCAACAAGCAAAGCGTGTGGTCGGCCACCACGCCGATACCAGGTAGGTGGCCTGTGTCCGGATTTAGCCCGGTGGGATTGTCAATCGCCAAGACTGGGGCCATCCCGGTGTTCATGACGTATGCCCAGGCAGCCAACCGTCCCGAAAGCGGCCGACTGTCTTGGCCGATACCTAGCATGGCGTCGATGCACAGGTCGTGGTTCACAGGCGGATTCTGCGCCCAGACGACCCCTGCATCCCTTGCGCGCCTGTCGCAGTTGGTCTCAAGGTCGCGCTCGAACGTGGTGATGATTACAGTTTTGCCCCACATTAGGAGCAGTCTTGCAGCCTCGAGTCCATCGCTGCCATTGTTGCCAGACCCGCATGCGATCCAAATCTTTGAGGCATGGGGGGCGATGGCAATGGCTAATTTGGCGACCGCCATTCCGGCCTGTCGCAACAGTTGATCCTCCGGCTGGGCAGTGACCGCTGACCTCTCCAACTGCCGCGTAGCTGTGACGTCATGAAGCGAAAAGGCGTGGATTTTGTCAATGCGCTTCATAGGAGTGTTGGTCGCCTGTCGTTAAATTTGTGCTGAGCTGCCAGAAGCGATCGCACCATGAATTGTCTAGAGAGGGCGCCATCGATCCAAGGGTCTACCCAAGGCCAGTTGGCGTTTGGGCTAGTTATTCGGCTGGTATACTGTGATGGCTGAGTCAATAGCAGTCTGTTTTTTGGCTCACAAATATGCAAACCAGTTTACACAAGGTGTTTCGTGACTGCGGTTGACGGCAATGTCGATCTTGGCTACGGAATGACAAGCTGGATTTTAGACCGAACCTTTGGAGCTATATATGTCAGTCACTATGCGCGAAATGCTCGAAGCCGGCGTCCACTTTGGGCACCAGACTCGCTTCTGGAACCCCAAAATGGCACCGTTTATCTTTGGGCATCGCAACAAAATCCACATCATTAATCTTGAAAAATCTTTGCCTATGTTTCAAGAGGCAGCAAAATTTGTGCGTCAAATTTCTGCCAAACGCGGTACGGTGTTGATGGTCGGCACAAAGCGGCAGGCGCGCGAGACAGTCGCCATTGAAGCGCAACGTGCTGGCGTGCCTTTCGTGGACCAGCGTTGGCTCGGCGGTATGCTGACGAACTTCAAGACCGTCAAGACATCGATCAAGCGGCTTAAGGACATGAAAGTCCATCAAGAAGCTGGGTTGGACAGCATGAGCAAAAAAGAGCAGCTGATGTTTGCCCGGGAACTGGACAAACTGGAGAAGGACATTGGTGGTATCCAAGATATGGCTGTTTTGCCCGATGCGATATTTGTCATTGATGTCGGTTATCACAAAATCGCCATTGCAGAGGCCAAAAAACTGGGCATCCCCCTGATAGCAGTGGTGGATTCCAACCACTCGCCAGAGGGAATTGATTACGTGATCCCGGGCAACGATGACTCATCTAAGGCTGTTACTTTGTATGCTCGTGGCATTGCGGACGCCATTATTGATGGTCGTTCCAATGTTGTGGATGACCTCGTCAAGGCTGTTGTGGCCGAGAGCGCGGATGAGTTTGTCGAAGTGAATGAGGCCTCTGCCTGAGCCCGTTGCGACCCCGCTTCGAGGGGGCTTCATGGCCCCTTTTTTTTGATTTTTTTATTACCCCAATTGATGATGGAGAGAAAAATGGCTGCAATTACTGCAAGTATGGTTGCTGAACTGCGCGGCAAGACAGACGCGCCAATGATGGAGTGCAAACGCGCCCTGACCGAGGCCGAAGGTGACATGGCCAAGGCCGAAGAGTTGCTGCGCGTCAAGTTGGGAAGCAAGGCGGGAAAGGCGGCAGGGCGGATTACCGCCGAGGGAGTTGTTGTATGCAGCATGGAACACGGTATCGGAGCCTTGCTGGAAGTGAATTGTGAGACTGATTTCGTCACCAAAAACGACAGTTTCCTGGCATTGGCTAATGCCGCTGCTGCAATGGTTGCTAAACACGAACCGGCTGACGTTGCTGAGCTGAGCCTTCTGGCTTACGCTCAAGATGGGTTTGGTCCGACTCTGGAGGACGTCCGCAAGGGCTTGATAGGTAAGATTGGCGAAAATATGAGTTTTCGGCGTTTCAAGCGCTTCGCGTCAGGCAGCCAATTGGCTGCTTACTTGCACGGCACTCGTATCGGTGTGGTGGTTGAATTCGAAGGCAACGACGCGGCTGCCAAAGACGTGGCGATGCATGTGGCTGCGATGAAGCCAGTGGCTTTGTCTAGTCAAGATGTTCCGGCTGACTTGGTGGCACGCGAGCGCTCGGTAGCAGCGGCCAAAGCCGCTGAAGATGCCGCCATAGCTACCGAAGCCGGCAAGCCAGTTCAGTCAGCTGAGATAGTTGCCAAGCGTATTGAGGGCGGTGTACAGAAATACCTGAAAGAGGTGTCACTGTTTAACCAGCCTTTTGTCAAGAATGACAAGCAGACGGTTGAGCAAATGCTGAAAGCCACAGGCACCACCGTCAAGGCGTTCACTTTGTATGTGGTCGGTGAGGGCATTGAGAAAAAGGTAGATGACTTTGCCGCAGAAGTAGCGGCTCAAGTGGCTGCCGCCAAACAGTCTGCCTGATTGTCCCGGTGGTTCCCGATGCCCAGTTTCACATTAGCTGGTCTGGGCATTGGCGAGACTGGGCCTCGTAGCAACTTCACCATGAGACTGACATGACAACTGCCAAACCAGCGCATAAGCGGATTTTGCTGAAGCTTTCGGGCGAGGCCTTGATGGGCGATGACCAATTTGGCATCAACCGTGACACCATCGTCCGGATGGTCGATGAAATTGCTGAAGTCACGCGTCTTGGGGTCGAGGTTGCGGTGGTTATTGGCGGCGGCAATATCTTCCGCGGCGTGGCGGGCGGATCAGTAGGGATGGACCGAGCAACTGCTGACTATATGGGGATGTTGGCGACGGTCATGAACGCCCTGGCCCTGGGGGACACGATGAACAAAGCTGGTTTGACTGCTCGGGTCATGTCCGCTATCGCTATTGAACAGGTGGTCGAGCCCTACGTAAGACCCAAGGCGCTTCAGTACCTTGAGGAGGGCAAGGTGGTAATTTTTGCGGCAGGCACAGGCAATCCGTTTTTTACGACCGATACGGCTGCTGCCCTGCGAGGTGCGGAAATTGGCGCTGAAGTGGTGCTAAAAGCGACTAAAGTTGATGG
>CAMELV010000034.1 GCA_945925985.1 Comamonas sp. lk
CCCGCCGATTTCTGCGCGTTTGGCAGTATGAGGCGGACCCACCACACCCCGCAGCGCCACCCACCCAGATACCGGCAAAAAACAACCGAAAACAAACAAAACGTCAGTTGGCAAACGCCGCAATCCCCGTCTGCGCCCGGCCCAATATCAGCGCGTGGATGTCGTGCGTGCCCTCGTAGGTGTTGACCACCTCCAGGTTCACCAGGTGGCGCGCCACGCCGTAGGAGTCAGAAATGCCGTTGCCACCCATCATGTCGCGCGCCATCCGGGCAATGTCCAGGGCCTTGCCGCAGCTGTTGCGCTTGAGGATGGAGGTGATCTCTACCGCGGCTGTGCCCTCGTCCTTCATGCGGCCCAGGCGCAGGCAGCCCTGCAGGCCCAGCGCGATCTCGGTTTGCATGTCGGCCAGTTTTTTCTGGATCAGCTGGTTGGCGGCCAGGGGCCGGCCGAACTGCTTGCGGTCCAGCGTGTACTGACGCGAACGCAGCCAGCAGTCTTCAGCCGCGCCAAGCGCGCCCCAGGCGATGCCGTAGCGCGCTGAATTGAGGCAGGTGAACGGGCCCTTGAGGCCCTGCACCTCGGGGAATGCGTTGTCTTCGGGGCAGAACACGCCCTCCATCACGATCTCGCCGGTGATGCTGGCGCGCAGGCCTACCTTGCCGTGGATGGCCGGGGCTGACAGGCCGGCCATGCCTTTTTCCAAAACAAAGCCGCGGATCGGACCGACCTGGCCGCCCTCAGACACCTCTTTGGCCCAGACCACAAACACATCAGCAATCGGGCTGTTGGAGATCCACATCTTGCTGCCCGACAGCTTGTAGCCGCCGGGCACCTTGTGGGCGCGGGTGGCCATGGAGTTGGGGTCAGAGCCGTGGTCTGGCTCGGTCAGGCCGAAGCAGCCGATCCACTCGCCGGTGGCCAGCTTGGGCAGGAATTTCTGGCGCTGCCCTTCGGTACCAAACTCAAAAATGGGCAACATGACCAGCGAACTCTGCACGCTCATCATGGAGCGGTAGCCGGAATCAACCCGCTCCACCTCACGGGCAATCAGGCCGTAGGCCACGTAGTTCAGGCCGGGGCCGCCATAGGCCTCGGGGATGGTGGGGCCAAGCAGGCCAAGCTCACCCATCTCGCGAAAGATGGTCACGTCGGTCTTTTCTGCGCGAAAGGCCTCGGTCACGCGCGGCAGCAGCTTGTCTTGGCAGTAAGCGGCGGCGGCATCGCGCAGCATGCGCTCTTCGTCGCTGAGCTGGCTCTCGAGCAGAAAAGGGTCTTGCCAGTTGAAAGCAGCGTGGGCCATACGATTCTCCAGATAATGCAACGGGGGTGGACGGTGCCCAAAAGGCAGAACCACATGGTAGTGGAGGTTTGGCCCGCCGGGCAAACGAGTTATTGGCATCCAGATATGATTTATATTCACTTGCCAGTACTCACAAGCACCACAGCGGATCGGCTAAACCCTAAGCCAAAACTGCCTTGAAGTTACGTATTGATTGGCTAAGTAGCTATAAAATTAGGAGCAAATCACCGTGCAATCTGTTTTAATGTTATGTGAGATAAGCACCTTATGACCCAAACCCTACGCCGACTGCTGTGCGCAGCCCTGCTGTTAACCGGACTGAACGCCATGGCCATTGAAGAACCCAAGTTCACCGTGCTGTCCAAAGAGGGCGAGGTCGAGCTGCGCCAGTACGCGCCGTTTCTGATCGCTGAAACCGTGGTGGAGGGCGACATGGACGAGGCGTCTACCCGGGGATTTCGGCTGATCGCCGACTTCATTTTTGGCAACAACCAGGCGCCTGGTGACGCGGGCGGCTCAGCCAAGATTGCCATGACCGCACCGGTCACGGTGGTGCCAGAAGCGCCTTCGCAAAAAATTGCCATGACCGCCCCGGTGACCATCGCCCCGGCGGACCTGGCCGCCAGCCCGATGGCCGGCAACCGCTGGCGCGTGCACTTTGTGATGCCCAGCGCCTACACCCTGGCCACGCTGCCCAAACCCAAAAACACCGCCGTCACGGTGCGGGAAGTGCCGGCCAAACACTTTGCGGTGTTGGGTTACTCCGGGTTCAACACCGAGTCGCGGATTCAGCAGCGCACGGCCGAACTGCTGGCCTGGGTCAAGGCCAAAAACCTGAGCCCCATCGGCGCGCCACAGCTCTCCCGCTATGACCCGCCCTGGACGCTGCCGATGTGGCGGCGCAACGAGATCATGGTGGAGCTGCCCGCCCCTTGACCCGACGAACGACCACCCATCACCATGACCCAACAAGCCCTGAACGTCCTGGGCACCGCGCTGGTGCCCTGCTCTTTTGACCCGCTGACCGGCTTTTACCGCGACGGCTGCTGCAACACCGACCAGGAAGACCACGGCACCCATGTGGTTTGCGCCCTGGTCACCGACGAGTTTTTGCAGTTCTCCAAGCTGCGCGGCAACGACCTGTCCACGCCGCGCCCCGAGTACCGCTTTGCCGGCCTCAAACACGGCGACCGCTGGTGCCTGTGTGCGCTACGCTGGAAAGAAGCTTTTTCTGCCGGGCTGGCGCCCGAGGTGGTGCTGGCGAGTACCCATGCCAAGGCGCTGGAAGTCGTGACCCTTGAGCAGCTGCGGGAGTACGCCGCAGCTTGAGCTGCCCCCGCCATGCGCCGCAAAATCCCCAGCCTGCAGGCCCTGGCCTGTTTTGATGCCGCCGCCCGGCACCAGAGCTACACCCGCGCCGCGCAAGAGCTGGCGCTGACACAGGGGGCGGTGTCGCGTCAGATCGGCGCACTGGAGGCCTTTGTCGGTGTGGCGCTGTTCCAGCGCACCCGCCACGGCGTGGCCCTGACCGAGCGCGGCGCCGAGTACGCGCTGCAGGTGGCGGGCAGGCTCCAGGGGCTGGAACAGGACACGCTGGAGGTGATGGCCGGCCAAGGCCGCAGCGGCAGCCTGCAGCTGGCCGCCGTACCAACCTTTGCCACGCGCTGGCTGATCCCCCGGTTGCCGGCCCTGGCCGCCGTGCACCCCGAGCTCACCGTTCACATCGAAACCCGCACCCGGCCCTTTTTGTTTGCCGACACGCCCTTTGACGCCGCGCTGTACGCCGGCACCGCCGAGCAGGTGGCCAACTGGGCTGGTACCCGGGCAACACGCCTGCTGACCGAAGACATGGTGCCGGTGTGTAGCCCAGCATTGACCGCCAGCCTGGGGCAAACCGCGCCACTCGCCCCCCAGGCACTTGCCGGGCTGCCGCTGCTCCAGCAAAGCACCCGCCCCACGGCCTGGCGCCAGTGGTTTGACGCCGCCGGCGTGGCGGCCCCCATGGCCCTGAGTGGCCCACGCTACGAGTTGTTTTCCATGACCGCCGCCGCCGCCGCCCAAGGCCTGGGCCTGGCGCTGGTGCCGCGCCTGCTGGTTGAGCCCGAACTGGCCCGCGGCGAACTGGTGGTGGCCTGCGACCAGGTGCTGCCGGGCGACCGGGCCTATTACTTGGTGCAACCGGAGCGATCGGAGGAGCGACCGGCGCTGAGCGGGTTCAAGGCTTGGTTGCTTCAGGCTAGCGCAACCCGGGGCAAGACGTAGCTTTCTAGGGTTGCCAGCAGGTCAGCCCCAGTGGCCGTTGACTTTGGCGTATGGGCGTAGATGTGCGCCGGGCGCTCTTTTCGATCGAACCAAATTGACCCCACCACCTGCTGCAGCGGCCGCGCGTCGGCCAGCCACACGATGGTGTCGGCCCCTTGGTAGTGCTGGCGTAGCACCGACTTCAGGGTGGCGCGAAAACGTGGCATGGAGCGCCCGACGGCGGCTGTATCGACCCAGCCCGGGTGCATGGTGTAGAAAGACTTGCCAGTTCCGGCGTATTTCTGGCTCCAACAGCTGGTTAGCATGACCTGTGCACGCTTGGACAAACCATAAGCACGCACCCCCAGGTAACCTGGGCCCGTGATGTTCAGGTCTTTCACCACCATGGCGTGGTTGTACATGCCGCCAGAAGACACCTCGATCACCATGGCCTTGTCGGTCAATAGGTTTCGCGCAAGCAGCTCACGTGTCAACAAATAGTGCCCCAGAATATTGGTGGCAAACGACGTCTCCAAGCCCTCTGCAGTCATGATCTGGTCGCGCTTCTGGATGCCCACGTTGTTAATCAGCACATCAAGCCGCGTGCCACCGGCTTCCAGTCGATCCAGCAAGGCCCAGATGTCGCGTTGCAATGACAGGTCTGCCACTTCCATGAGCAGCTTGCCCGGCCCCTGCACCGACGCCGCAAAGGCCTTGAGTTTGCCGCCGTCGCGCGCCACCGAGATCACGGTTGCGCCGCCAGCTATTGCTGAGCGAGCGGTCGACCCGCCAATACCTTCAGAGCCCCCAGTCACGAGCCAAGTTTGCCCTTTGAAATCTCCCTTGATGCGCTGCCAGAATAGTCTGCGCGCATGGAAGCCGATCGCGCTGTAGCTGGGGGTAAAGCGGCAGTAGAAGCTGATTATTTTCTTGAGCGACGCGTTGGTCGGCTTGGCGGGAGCAGTAGCCATGCTGGGTCTGCGACTCAGTCTACTTTTTCGCCACGGGCGCGCAATAGCTGCTGACGGTCGTAGTACTCACGCCAGAGCGAAATGAAAGCGCCATTGAACTCCATGATGCCGACCACCGGTAGCGTACGACTGACACCGTCAACAATGATTTCATCCGTGCGTTCTGCAAACACGGCGCCATTGATCACGCCGATACGGTGAATGTGCATCCGAACCTGCTTGTTCGGCTTTTCCAAACTGACCATCCGCTCAAAGAACACCTCGCGCCCGACTACCGGCTCCAACATCATCGATTGCAGCACGCCATCAGGGGCCATCATGTCGGCGCAGCGGCGCCATTGCTTGGCCTGCCAAGCGTCTTCCATAGCCCGGAATGTGGCAATCTTCTGTTCGTCGGTCAATTCAATGGTCATGGGGGAGTTGTGGGCAGACCGCCAGTTACGTTCAGAGTTGGATCATAGGTAGTGGACAAACGATTGCAAATGATTTCTTAGCCGATTCTCAACATATGGGAATATTTCACTCCCGCCACGCCAATGGTTGCACTTCTCGCATCAGTTCGGCACCTAATTCCATCCGCCGTTGTGCTGGCATCCGCGAGTTGATGGCGGCAATACTGATGCCGACGCTGCTGTTGCTCGAAAGGCGGAATGCACAACCGACACCACTGGTTTCATGGGTACGGAAATCCTGCGTCTCGGCAAAACCGCAGGCACGTGCCGCCTTCACCATCTGCGCTAGGCGTGTCAGGTGCAGCCCTAGTGCTGCGTACTCAACGACATGCCGACCGTAGTTGCTTGCTGTCTGCGCATCAGGCAAGCTGGCCAAGAACGCCACCCCGACAGAGCTGAATCCAAGCAGGCGCCTTGTGCCTGGCTCAACCACAAAGGCTTTGATGGGGAAAGACCCTTCCTCTCGGTGCAGGCAAAGGGCATGGTCACCGTTGCGCACGACCAGAAAAACGGTGTCACCCGTACTGCGCGCGAGGCGTTTCATCACCGGCCGGAACCGCTCAACCATGGGGGCAAGCCCATCCGCGCCCAGGCCCAGCTGCATGGCCTCCATATCGAGGCGGTACAGCTTGCCAAGCGACGAACGTTCCACAAAACCTTCTTCGACCAGGCAGGCCAACAGGCGGTGCGCGGTCGATCGGTCCTGCCCGCTTTCGGCGATGACTTCCTTAAGCCGCACCCCATGCGGATGCCGAGCACCAACGATCTTCAATAGTTTGAGCACCTTGCCGGCACTTTGGACGCCGCTAATAGGCCCATTTTTCTTATCCATTGGGAAAAAGCTCAAATTTGGTTTGAATCGCCACGCCTATCAGATTCTAATGACCACAATAAGTCGCTTGGGGGCATGGCGTGGCGCATCACCCTTGCCATATTTTTCAGTAAGTTTCAGGATTAACTAGCATGACCATAACCAGACGAAAAACCCTGCTTGTCCCTCTGTGCTTTGCAGCCTGTGCCGCCCTAGCCAGTGGCTCGGCGTTCGCTCAAGCCTACCCGAGTAAGCCGATCCGCATGATCGTGCCCACCAGTGCCGGCGGCGGCAACGACTACATCACCCGCACGGTCGCCAAAAAACTTGAGGAACTGCTGAACTGGCAGATCGTCGTGGAGAACAAGGTCGGCGCCAGCGGCATCATCGCCACGGACTATGTGGCCAAGGCAGCACCTGATGGTTACACCATCTTGTTCAATGGTCCTTTGTTGGTACAAGCGGCGGGCTTGTACAACAAGCTGCCATATGACCCCTTGAAGGACTTCACCCCGTTAACCGACATCATCCGCACGCCATTGTGGTTTGCTGTCAGCACCGCTCGGGTCCAGGCCAAGTCCCTCAAAGAGTTCTCGGAACTTACAAAAGCTAAAACCCGGGACGATAGCTATGGCTCGATCGGTCCCGGTTCCTCGCATCATTTGTATGCCAACAACCTGAATGAAGCCGCCGCCCTGAATATGATCCATGTGCCCTACAAAGGTGGGGCGCCGGCCGTGCTGGCTCTGGTGAGCGGGGAGATCTCGGCGGTCATGCTCGACCTCGTCAGCCTTAAGCCTTATGTTGCCAATGGCAAGGTCCGCCTTCTGGCATCTACCGGCACCAAGCGGTCGGCGTTGACGCCAGATGTCCCCACGCTGTCTGAGCTCGGCTACCCCGGGTTCGAGTCCTACGGCTGGGGGGCCATGTTCCTGCCTAGCAAGACGCCACCCGACATCGTTCAGCGACTGGAAACAGAAATTGGCAAGGTGCTGCAACAGCCCGACGTGATCGCCAAATTCAAAGACATGGGCTTCGAGATCGGCGGCACACCACAGGCCCAGTTTGCCACCCAGGTGGTGGGTGATCACGACCGTTGGACCCGCTTGATCAAAAAAGCCGGCGTCACGCTTGATTGAGTTCTTGTCCGCGAATAAACCATCCCAGGAGCCAGAAACATGACATTGACTACGCGCAGAACGGCCATCGCGCAAGGCCTGTTAGCCCTGAGCGGCGCCACTTTGCCGAGTGGGTTTGCGCTGGCACAGGACTACCCGAGCAAAACCATCAAACTGATCGTCCCATTCGGCCCCGGCGGGCCGAGCGACCTGATCTCCCGCATGCTGGCCATCAAGCTGGCAGATGCCATGAAGCAGCCGGTCATTATTGAGAACAAGCCCGGTGCCAGCGGCATAGTCGGCGCCGATCTGGTCGCCAAGGCAGCCCCGGACGGTTACACGCTGCTGGTCATCAACCAGCTCTTGGTACAGGTGTCTGCTCTGTATGCGGCGGTGCCATTCAACCCCCTGCGTGACTTCATCCCCATCACCGACATTTTTTCATCGCCTCTGTGGCTGGCCGTCAATACGACCAAAACCTCGGCCAAGACCATGACCGAGTTCGTGGCACAGGTCAAGGCGCAGCCCAAGACCCACAGCTATGCGTCTGTCGGCAACGGCTCCATCGGCAGCTTGTACGGCTATAAGCTCAACGAGGTAGCCAGTCTGGACATGGTGCATGTGCCCTACAAGGGCGCCGGCCCGGTGGTGCAAGCATTGCTCAGCGGTGAAGTATCGGCAACGTTTGTTGACTACGCCACATTGAAAGCACATATCCCAAGCGGCAAGGTGCGTGCACTGGCAGTCTCAGCGCCAATTCGCTCGGTCTGGACACCGGACATCCCCACCTTCACCGAACAAGGCTTCCCGGGGTTCGAGGCCTTCAGCTGGGTCGGCGTTTTCGTCACCGCAAAAACGCCGCCCGATGTGGTTAGCAAACTCACCGCAGAGATCATCAAGGCGCTCAAGCAGCCAGACATGGCATCAAGGCTCAGCGACTTGGCGCTAGACCCCGGCGCCATGCCTCGCGAGAGGTTTGCGGCCATGGTCACCGCCGACCATGCGCGCTGGGAGGCAGTAATCAAAGCCTCGGGCATGCGGCTGGAGTAGGGTTCCCTCGCCAAGTGCGGGCTGATTCCACGGCTGCGGGCCCTGGCCACCGTCCACACGGAACTCGACTGGCTTGCTGTCGAAGATTGTCATGGGTCGTTTTAGCGCTCATTTATGCTGTCAAAAACCAGTTAAACAGCCTTAAAATGCGTTTTAATGAAGGTCCTCACCCCGCCGCCACTGCCTGTTTCGCGCAGCCTGAACCGCCTTGGCCAGGCCGTTTCGATGGCGCGCCGGCGCCGGCGCCTGACGCAGCAGGACCTGGCCGAACGCATAGGAGCATCCGCCAACACCGTACGGCGCATGGAAGCGGGCTTCCCGGGGACCGCGTTGGTCCATGTCGCAAGAGCGCTGCAGGTCTTTGGTGAGCTCGACAAACTCGACCAATTGCTGGAGACCCCACAGGACACCATTGGTTTGACGTTGATGGACGAGCAACTGCCGCAGCGGGTTCGCAAACCGCGCAAGACACCGGAATCGGGGGCATTCTGATGGCCAACAAGCCCGTCTTCAAATCAACCCCCCAGCGAACCCCTTTGGAGGTCTTTCTTGGCAAGGCAGAAAAGCCCTTGGGGCGCCTCATCTTTGTCAAAGACGGTCAGCGGGAGTTTTCTCAATTTGCGTACAACGAAGCCTGGCTGACAAGCACCCAATACTTTGATGTCTCGCCCGACCTGAGCCGCCGAACTGGCTATCAGCTGCGCAAGCCACCAACGAAAAATGACAGCCGTTTTTTTTTGGCGCTGGCCGACACTGAACCAGACGCTTGGGGTCGGCGCGTCATCGCACGGGCACATGCCAAGGCCCGCGCCAAAGATGCCGCCCTCGGGCCACTGACCGAGCTTGATTACCTGATGGCGGTGGACGACTTTAGCCGGGTGGGCGCCCTTCGCTTACGCGATGACACCGGGCAATACCTTCGCCGTGTGGCTGAGGGCGCGCGCGCGACACCCGCATTTTTGGAGCTTGAAACCATCATGCGCGCATCACGCGCGGTAGAACTCAGCCAAGAGACGGCCGAGGACCTGGCGTACCTGCAAGGCAAAGGCACATCGCTGGGTGGCATGCGCCCCAAGTGCACCATTCTCGATACCCATGGCGCACTTTCTTTAGGCAAGTTCCCCAGTGTGGGTGACCAACGCGCCGTCACGCGGGGCGAGGTGCTGGCGCTGCGCCTGGCCCGACTGGCTGGTGTTGACAGCGCCGAAGCGCGCATCGTGATGGCGCAGGACCAGCCGGTTGCCCTCATTCGGCGCTTTGACCGGACACCTGAGCAAAGTCGCGTCCCGTTTATGTCGGGCGCAACCGTATTGCAAGCCAACCGCGACGACGAGCACTCGTACACCGAGATCATCGACGTGATGCGATCCTGGTGCGAAGACTTTGTCAGCGACGCCCGACAGCTGTGGCGACGGCTCGTGTTCAACCACCTCATCACCAATGTGGATGATCACCTGCAGAACATCGGGTTTTTGTACGTCGGGAACCAGCAATGGCGGCTATCGCCAGCTTTTGATCTGAACCCCTTTCCGGATAAAGATCCGGAATCCAAAACCTGGCTGAGCGAGGACACGGGGCCGATCACTTCGGTGGCACAACTGCTGGGACAGGCCTTCCGCTTTGAGCTGTCACCTGTTCAGGCCCAAGCCATTCTGGCCGAGGTGCTTGCGGCAGTGAAACACTGGAAAGAAGTGGCCATGACACCGGAGGTCGGCCTTCAAGCCCATGACATCGCTGAATTTGCGCCTGCGTTCAGGTAATTCCACGACAGCACCAAACCAAGACAATCCGACCCACGCCCGAACCAACAACCCAACTCCAGGAGTCTTTCCATGCCCCGTCGCTTTGTAGACCTCTCCATCTTTCTGGAAAACGATGTGTTGAGTGACCCGCCAGCCTTTGCGCCCAAGATCCAGTACTTCAACCACGAGAACACCTTTGCGCAGATCGAGCCGTTTTTCCCCGGCTTGCAAAAGCAGGACCTGCCTGACGGCGAGGGCTGGGCGGTGGAGATGGTGCAGCTGTCCACCCACAACGGCACCCACCTGGACGCGCCCTACCACTTTCACTCCACCATGGACAAGGCGCTGGGCGACAAGAAGCCGGCCATCGCCATCCATGAGGTGCCGCTGGAGTGGTGCTTTCAACCCGGCGTCAAGCTGGATTTTCGGCACCTGGCCGATGGCTACGTGGTCACTGCGGCGGATGTGGAACAAGAACTTGCGCGCATCGGCCACACCCTTAGCCCGCTGGAGATTGTGGTGATTAACACCCGGGCCGGCTCGCGCTATGGTGCCAGCGACTATGTGGCCAGCGGCTGCGGCATGGGCTATGAGGCCACCATGTACCTGCTGGAACGCGGTGTGCGCCTGACCGGCACCGACGCCTGGAGCTGGGACGCACCCTTTGTGCACACCGCCAAAAAATACGGCGAAAGTGGCGACGCTGGCCTGATCTGGGAAGGCCACAAGGCCGGCCGCGACATTGGCTACTGCCACCTGGAGAAGCTGCACAACCTAGAGGTGCTGCCGCCCAGCGGCTTCTACATCAGCTGCTTTCCGCACAAGATCCGCGGCGCCTCGGCCGGCTGGACCCGGGCCGTGGCCATTTTTGACGATGCCCTGATGGCCTCAGACCGTTCCTAGGGGTGGGCGCCATGCTGGACGAAACCCACGCGCCCTCGGCCCGTGCCTGGCTGGCCAGTGCCAATCAGGGCGGCGATTTTCCGCTGCAAAACCTGCCCTATGGCGCCTGCCGCCGCAAGGGCAGTGCCGGGCCGTTTTGGGTCGGCGTGGCCATTGGCGACAGCGCGCTTAACCTGGGCGCTTTAAGCCACAGGCCGGTCTGGGCCACTCTGGGCTCCGGCCTGGACAGCGACCTGGCCCAGCAGGCCGCCCGAGCGGCAGAGGCAGACAGTTTGAACGCCCTGATGGCGCTGGGCCCCGATGCCTGGCAGGCCCTGCGGCTGGCCCTGTTCCGGCTGCTGCGCGCCGACGCCACGCCGGCCTTGCAGCGCGAGGTGCAGGCCTGCCTGACACCGCTGGATGACCTGGAGCACCAGACTGCGGTGCGGGTGGGCGAATACACCGACTTTTACACCTCGCTGCACCACGCTCGCAATGTGGGCCAGGCCATCGGCAACGGCGGCCTGGTGCCGCCCAACTTTTTCTGGATGCCGGTGGCCTACCACGGTCGCGCCTCCAGTCTGGGCGTGAACCAACAGGTGCGCCGCCCAGTCGGCCAGGTGATGGCGCCTGGGGCGGCCAGCCCGGTGGTGGGCACCAGCCAGCGGCTGGACTATGAGCTGGAGCTGGCGGTCTATGTCGGCCAGGGCAACGCCCAAGGCACGGCGGTGCCGGTGGCCGAGGCCGAGTCGCACATCTTTGGCCTGGGCCTGCTCAACGACTGGTCAGCCCGTGACATCCAGTTCTGGGAGATGGCGCCGCTGGGGCCGTTTCAGGGCAAAAACTTTGCCACCACCCTGTCACCCTGGGTGGTGACGCTGGCGGCTCTGGCGCCGTTCCGGCTGCCGTTTGAGCGAGCGCCGGAGTTCCCGCCGCCGCTGCCTTACCTGGACAGCCCGGCGCTGCGCCGGGCCGGTGGCCTTGACATCGAACTGAGCGTCACGCTGCAAACCGCCGCCATGCGCCAGGCCGGCCAGGACGGCGAGACCCTGAGCCGCACCAACTTCCGGCACCAGCACTGGTGCATCGCTCAGCTGCTGGCGCATCACACCCTGGGCGGCTGCAACCTGCGCCCTGGTGACCTGCTCGGCACCGGCACCGTGTCAGGCCCGACCCCGGCCGAGGCCGGTGCCCTGATCGAGCTGAGCCAGGCCGGCCAGCGCCCGGTAGCCCTGAGCAACGGCGAGCACCGTGCCTTTTTGCAAGACGGCGACGCCATTGCCCTGAGCGCCTGGTGTGAGCGGCCTGGCGCGGTGCGCATCGGCTTTGGCTCGGCGCGCGGCGAGGTGCTGCCGGCGCTTAGCTAAACACCCCATAGTGAACCCACCATGCCCTCTGCTGTTCCCGCACGCGTGCTGCACCGTCCGACCTTGAACCTGGCCCAACTGGCCCGCTGGCTGACCTTAGCCCTGGTGCTGACCTGGCCCACCAGTGCCTGGCTGCAAACCGCCATCACGCCTTCCTGTGCCCTGGTGCTGATGCACGGCAAATGGGGCGGGCCGCAGGGTCTGGCACTGTTTGCGCGCAAACTGGATAACGTGTGCCAGGTGGTGCTGCTGGAGATGCCTTGGTCCGGCCGGCGCGCCTACGACCAACCCTATACGGTAGCACTCAAGGAGATCAGCGCCCAGGTGCAGACGCTGCGCGGCAAAGGCTACAGGCAAGTGCTGGTGGGCGGGCAAAGCTTTGGCACCAATGCCGCCCTGGCCTACATGGCCGAAGTGGGCGACGCCGATGGCGTGCTGGCACTGGCGCCCGGCCACTCGCCACGCGTGATGTACCAGCAGGGCATGGGCCGGGCCGAGGTGGACCAGGCCCGCACCCTGGTGACCGCCGGCCAGGGCGCACAAACGCTGACGATCAACGACATGAACCAGGGCCGCCGCCGCAACATGACCATGAGCGCCGAGACCCTGCTCAGCTACTTTGACCCGGACGGCCTGGGCCACATGCCCAAGACCAGCGCCAGCTTCAAAAAAGCCGTGCCTGTGCTGTGGGTGATTGGCACCCAAGACCCGCTGTACCCGGCCGGCGAGGCCTATGCCTACGCCAAGCTGTCGGTGCATGCCAAGAGCCGCTACCTGGTGGTGGAGGCCGGCCACGGCAACACGCCCGAGGTGGCCGCTGCCGCCGTGGTTGAGTGGCTCAAGGGCTTGGAGTAAGGGCTCGCCGCTGGCTGCTCTGCGACGCCCTGGGTGACAATGCCGGCCACACGCTGGAGCCCCCGCCATGAAATGGAAGATGTCCGACAAGTCGCTGTTTGCGCTGCTGCTGCGCTCACCCTGGTGGATCAGCATTGCCGTGTTTGCAGGCTTTGCCCTGCTGGCGCGCGCGCTGCTGCCACCCGCCTATGTGTGGGCGGGGTTATTTGGCGGCTTGCCGTTTCTGGTGATTGGGGTGATTGCGGCGCGGCGGCAGTGGCTGGCGCCAAAGCCCGCGCAGCTGGCGCAGCAGCTGGAGCGGCTCAGTGCCATGGCCTGGCGCGACTTTGCCAAGGCCGTGACCGAGGCCTACACCCGGCAAGGCTTTGTGGTGACCGCCTTTGAGGGCGTGGGCGCGGACCTGCAGTTGGTCAAGGCTGGCCGCACCACGCTGGTCAGCTGCAAGCGCTGGAAAGCCGCCAAGCTGGGCGTCGAGCCCCTGCGCGAACTGGTGGCATCCCGGCAGCGCCAAGACGCCTCGCTGTGCGCCTGCCTCACGCTGGGCCAACTCTCCGACACCGCACAGGGCTTTGCCAAAGCCGAAGGCGTGCAGGTGGTCGACGCCGAAGCGCTTGCCACATTAATGCTCAAATAGGCTGCAGGCCACGTCTTTATTGACGGTATAGCTACTAAATCAATAGCAAATTGAAATCTATCGGGACGCCTTCAACGCTGCGATCCTTTTTCTGGAGCGGTCAGGCCCTGCGCAGCCGCGATGTCAGCGCGGTGGTGCTGTCGGGCAGGGTGGCGGTGCCGGCGCTCCCGGCCAGACTGGTCGCCGATTGCGAGCGCGAGATCGACGGGCAGTTGGACCTGGCGCCCGGTGAGGTAGAGGCCTTGGCCTTGGCGCGGGCACGGTCGCGCTGGCCAGCTTACCGGCAGTGCCTGCAGATGCTGTCTGACTGGCTGCACACGCGCAGCCTGCCCACTGTGCTGGCCGCCAGTGACCCCGCCCTGATGGCCTGCCGCAGCGTGCGGTACCACCATGACGGCACCCACTATGGCGGTGCGGCTTTTTGCAACCTGTTTCTCAGTGAGGGCTGCGGGCTGGACCTGCATTTCCCGGGCGCCGAGTGTCGGGTGCCGCTGAGCCGCGGTACCGTGGTGATCTTCGATACCGGGCAGGCGCACGCTTTGGTCGACCGTAGCAGTGGCCAGCTTTACCGCGCCGATGGTCACCCGGCCCCAGCCCAAACCCAGCTGTTCCTGAGCTGGGAGCTGCCGATCGAGCATGCTGAAGTCCGGCGTGCGCTGCAGCTGGCATTCGATGTCGATCCCTGGACCGCATCGCGACTGGATCAGGCGCAGGTCTGGCTTAACGGCGCACCAGCCAGCGTGTGTCCGGAATCTGGGCGGTGGCTAGGCTCAGGCGGCGGGTAGGGGCAATCAAGCCGCCTTCAAGTGCATGTCAATGTGCATCGATGAGTAGGGGCAAAGCACGCCGCCGCTGGCCGTACGCTCCAGTAAGCCAAGCTCGGCCAGGATCACCACGTCTTCGTGCACGCGTTTGACATCGCGTTTAACAGCGCGGGCGAGTTCACGAACAGAGAGCTCGCCTTTGCCCTGGGTCGCGCGAACAATTTCCCAACGCTTTTTAGAAAGCTGGCCAAAGAAATGCCCAGGGCTCTCAAAGTTGAGTACTTCGCCTTGGTATTTGTCAGCCTGGGCGGTTTTGGCCATGGCGCGCAAAGCGCCTTTCCAGTTGGGCTGCAGGGTGATGGTCAGATAGCGCTCAGTCATGGTGTTCTCCTGGCAGCAACGGCTGCAATAAAGTCTTCAATCAGTTGGTCCACGCCGGTGAAGGCGTAGGGAACCTCGACGCCATCCAGGTGACAGTGATCACCCTTGCAGCGCTCGTTGTCAAAACCGACCACGCGCACGCCGTCCACCACATACACGGCGCTGTACTTGTAGCCGTGATCCGTGGGCGGTACGGGTTTGGGCACCTTCCAAATCACAACTTCAAGTATTGCGCCGACGGGCGTAACGTCTTTGAAGCGGGTAATAAGTTGGGCGGGCACGTTGGCAATTTTGACAACATGCCCTCGCGTTGTCAATTTTGCCAACACGCGCGCGCTGCAACGGGATCCGGCACAGGTCTGGCTTAACGGCGCGCCAGCCAGCGTGTGTCCGGAATCTGGGCGGTGGCTAGGGGACGACGGCTTCTGAGCCGGTTAGCCCGCTAACCCCTTCAGTGCCTTGCCGACCAGCTCATCCGTACGCACCATCACCTGGTGTTTCCAGTCGTCGGTGTCAACGTAGAACACATCGCGAATACGCCGTTTGATGGCGCGCCCCTGGTCTGAGTCAAGGCTACCGTAAGTGTGCAGCCAATGGTCAGCGCGCAGCGCAGCGCGTACCTCGCTAGACGGCAGCGTACCGAACTCCAGGCCAAGCACTGGCCCGGTTTTGGCTTGCGCGTAAAGCGGCCTGAACGGCAAACCGATATGCCCGTGCAGTGGCGTGGACTGGCCTGTGCCCCGTTCAAGCCAGCTGACATCATCCCCCAGCCAGCGACGGCATTCTGCAAAAGCTGCCTCGGTCGGGTCGCCCACATAGCTGGGCTCGCCATAGCCCAGGGGGCCAAGGCCGGTGTGAATGTCGATGAAGCAAAAACGCTTGGCCTGGGCCAATTGACGATCGATCAACGCGCGCAATGTCCGGTTGGACCAGGTGGGTGTGAGGCCACCGTAGAAGAGGCCCTTCGGGTAGGCAAACTGCCCGCCGGAAATGGCCTGGCTAAACGCGCGGTCGCCGTGCTGAGCGCGATAGTGTTCAAGCGCCCCATCGGCGGCATCTCGCTGGGCACCTTCAAACGCCTCTGGGATCACCCATTGGTGAATGTCGGCATAGCCAGGGTTCACTGGTAAGGCAACACCTTGGGGACCAAAGTTACGGTTGAGGTCCACGTTGTCCTCGTTGACGCGTCGGGTCCAGGCGAAGCCATGGGGGTTGATGGCGTGCGTCAGCAACAGCGCCACGCCTGCCGGCAATTGCCGGTGCCAACCCAGTGCCATCAAGCCAATCTGCACACCCGAGCCGCAATAGCCCTCCACGCCATGGGTGGCCGAGTTGATCCACAACACCGCTGGCGCGTCAGTCGCGCCAAATCGCGCCACATCGCAGGCCAGCTCTTCGCCGTTTGGCCCCAGCATGGGGTGCTTCAATGCGGTCAAGTCAGCCCCTGCTGCCTGGGCGGTCGCGCGAAACTTGGCGCGTGCTTCTGCGTAGCTTTGTGAAAACGCGTCCGCTGGGTTGATGGTCATAGGCATAGGTCAGACCAGACGCGCCAGCGCCGCCATGGCTCCGGCAACATCCTGCTCAGTGTTGTAGAAATGGGGCGCAACGCGGATCAAGGGGCCGCGCGCTGAGACGATGAAACCGGCGCTCGCCATGTGCCGCTCTATGGCGGCCGAGTCCTTGACACGGATGGCCGTGTTGGACCCTTTGCGGCTTGGGTCAAGCGGACTGGCAATGGGTAGGTTGTGTCGCTTGGCCTCGCGCAGAGCCACCGCCGACAGTTGCTCGATGTAAGCCTCCACTTGCGCCATGTCCAGCGTGTTGAGCAGGGCCATGCCAGCACATGCGGCCGCTCCGTTGATATAGGGCGGTGTGCCGGTGTCAAAGCGACGTGCCCCCTGGGCATAGTCCAGCGTCCGGATGTCAAAAGCGAATGGGTTGATCCGGCCAAACCAGCCGGTATTGCTCGGCTTGAGTTGCTCGGCGACCGACGGACGAACGTACATGAAGGCAATACCCGGACACCCAAGCAGGTATTTTTGGGCACCGCAGACCAGCATGTCAATGTCGTCACGCTGGACGTCGATCTGCATCACGCCGGCCGACTGGTAGGCGTCGACGAACAACAGCGCGCCCTGGGCACGGGCCAGCTTGACAATGGCGCCGATGTCTTGCTTGAAACCGTTGGAATACGAAACCTGCGAGACCGAAACCAGTCGCGTACGGTCATTGATCAGGCGGGCATAGCCCTCCAGCGCGATCTCGCCGCCGGCATCGGGTTGCGCAAACTGAACCACCGCGCCGCGCGCCTGTTGCGCCAACCAGACATGGCCCACCGAAGGAAAGTCAATCTCACCCAGAACAATGCCGTCCCGCTGTGCATCGAAGCTCAGGCAGTTGCCGATGGACGACGCAAAATCTGACACGCAGGACATCACAGCAATGTCAGCGGCATCGGCATGGATCAGGCGTGCGAACTCGGCTTTCGCTTGATCCAGCACAACGCCCCAACCGCCCCAGTCCATGCCCTGCTCACTCCACGAGGTCATGTAACGAGCGAGTGCCTCCGTCACGGGTGTTGACAAGGCGCTTTGCGAGCAACTCGAGAGCTGCGCCTTTTTTTGCAGAATAGGAAAGAGAGCGCGTTGCGCTTCAAAGGGAAAGTTGGTCATGGTGGTGGCTTTGGTCAAGGGTTCACGCTGCAATCAGCTGTGGTCGTTCAGGTGTCATTGAGGTGGCAGGCTGCCAGATGGCCAGGTGCGAGTTCGCGCAAAGCTGGCCGCCGGGTGGCGCAATGCGCCATAGCCTTGGGGCAACGTGGGTGGAAATGGCACCCGCCTGGCGGCTGGAGCGGCGAAGGTATCTCGCCCTTCACCGGCACAAAAACGCGCTTGGACACTTCAAGCTTGGGCTCGGACTGCAGAAGGGCCTGGGTGTAGGGGTGGTTGGGCCGGGAAAAGACCGTGTCGGCCGGGGCGCACTCCACCACCCGCCCAAGGTACATGATCACCACCCTGTCCGACAGGTGACGCACCACGCCAAGGTCGTGGCTGATGAACAGGTAGGTGAGATTCAAGGCATTGCGCAGTTCAATGAACAGGTTGAGCACTTGCGCCTGGATCGACACATCCAGCGCAGCAACGGCTTCATCGCAAACCAGAAACTCGGGCTTCACCGCCAGGGCCCGTGCAATACCGATCCGGGCGCGCTGTCCACCCGAAAACTGGTGCGGAAAGCGCCGCATCGCCGATGCGTCCAGGCCAACCTGGCTCAGCAGCTGTTCCACATAGTCATCGTGTTCACGTGCGGCGACCAAGCCGTGGGCCACCGGCGCCTCGCCCACGATGTCACGCACCCGCATGCGCGGGTTGATCGACGCATAGGGGTCCTGGAAAATCATTTGAATGGCCAGCAGATCGCGCTGCGTCCGCTGGTTGGCACCCGGCGCAATGTCCACACCCTTCCACAGGCGGCGTCCAGCGCTCAGGCTGTGCAATCCAACCGCCATCCGCCCCAGGGTAGACTTGCCGCAACCCGACTCGCCCACCAGGCCGAGCACCTCGCCGGGCTGTATCGCCAAACTGACATCATCGACCGCGTAAACGACCTCTTCACGCAGGCCGGCGCCAAGCGCGTTACTGATCCGATCCACCGCGTCAAGTGGCTTGACAAAACGCTTGCTGACGCCTTGCAGCTCTAGGATGGGCGCGGGGCGCTGCGTCACGGGAGCACCTCAGCGTGTTCAGCGCCAACGGGATGAAAGCAGCGCAGCGTGCGACCGTCACCGGTCTGCACGGGAGGCGCCTGCCGACAGACGTCGCTCACTCGGTCGCATCGCTCACGAAAAGCGCAGCCACTGGGCAGGCGAATCAGGGACGGTGTCATGCCCGGGATTTGGCGCAGCGGCTGCCCGCGCGGGTTGCGCGAAGGTGCTGAGGCGATGAGCGCATGAGAGTAAGGGTGACGCGGCTGCTCCAGCACCTGCTTGGCCGTACCGCTTTCGACGATCTTGCCGGCATACATCACGCTCACGGTATCAGCCAGCCCGGCAATCACCGACAGATCGTGCGTGATCCAGATCAGGGCGGCACCGGTTTCTGCGCACAGCTTCTGCATTTCATAGAGTATTTGCCCCTGAATGGTCACATCCAGCGAGGTGGTCGGCTCATCGCAGATGATGAGATCCGGCTTGTTGAGCAGCGCAATCGCAATCGCCACGCGCTGGCGCATACCGCCGGAGAATTGATGCGGGTAAGACAACAGCCGCTCGTCAGGCGAGGCGATGCCAACCCGCTCCAGCGCATCCCGACACATGGCACGCGCCGCATCTCGGCTCACTTTTTGGTGCGCCAGCACGGCCTCCATCATCTGGGTGTCGATGCGCAGCACAGGGTTAAGCGTCATCATAGGGTCCTGAAAGATCATCGCTATCCGGTTGCCGCGGATCTTGCGCATGTCGTCCGCCGGCAAGCCAAACAGCTCGCGCCCGTTGAGTCGAATGCTGCCCGACTCGATGCGCCCGGGCGCATCGATCAGACCCATGATGGAATAGCCGGTGAGCGATTTGCCCGAGCCGGATTCGCCCACAAGCCCCAGGATTTGCCCGGGTTGGATGGACAGTGACACGCCGTCAACCGGTATGACGGTGCCGCCACGCGTGCTAAAGCGCGTGGTGAGGCCTTCAATGACCAGCGTGGGTTGGACGGAGGCGGTGGCAGCCATTCGACGCTTATTGGGTTTGTAGCCGTGGGTTCAGGACATCGCGCAACTGATCCGCCACAAGGTTAATGGCCACCACAACGACCAGCAGCGCCACGCCCGGAAACACACTGATCCAATACTTGCCGGACATCAGGTACTGCGATCCGTTGGAGATCAGCAAGCCCAGCGAAGGCTCGGTGGGCGGCAAGCCCAGCCCCAGGAAAGACAGTGTGGCCTCCAGCGTAATGGCCGAGGCTACTTGTAAGGCCGTCACCGCCAGCAGCGGCGTCAGGCAGTTAGGCAGCAGGTGCTTGAAAATAATTCGATTGGTGGAGAGGCCCAGGCAAGTCGCGGCTTCGATGTATTCCTTGCGCCGCTCCACCAGGGCGATAGACCGCGCAGAGCGGGCGTAATAGGCCCATTTGACGGCCACCAGCGCCACGATGATCTTGCCCAGCCCGGGGCCGGTGAGCGCGAGCAAGATCAGCGCGATCAATATCGGCGGGAAAGAAAGCTGGATGTCCACCAGGCGCATCACGAAACCGTCGAAACGCCCACCCAGGTAGGCCGCCCACAGGCCTAACGACAAACCAATGACCAGCGCGATGGCCGTACTGACCACCCCCACCAGCACCGAGGTCCGGATGCCGTACAGGATAGCGGACACCATGTCGCGCCCCTGCTCGTCCGAGCCGAGCAGGAAGGTCATCTTGCCATCACCAGACACACCGCCTGGTGCCAGGCGGGAGTCCATCACGTCCAGCACCTTGAGGTCATACGGGTTTTGCGGGGCCAGAAAGGGCCCGGCGATGGCTGCAAACAACACCAGGGCCAGCAACACCAAGCCAAATACGGCCACCTTGCTCGCCAGGTAGGATCGCAGGAAGCGCCGGAACGGCGTTTCAATCTCGGTTGGCGTCACCGCCGGGGCTTCTGTCATGGCCATCAGCCTCGTGCGTCTGACAGCCTGACCCGTGGGTCCAGCACAGAATACAACACGTCAACAACCAGGTTGATCACAATGAACAGTGTGACTGTTAGCAGCAAATAGGCCACCACCACCGGCCGATCCAACACCCGGATGGAGTCTATGATCAGTTTGCCAATGCCTGGCCAGGCAAAAATGGATTCCGTGACGATGGCAAAGGCGATCAGCGCGCCAAACTGCAAGGCGATTACCGTGACGATGGGGATCAGAATATTCTTGAGCACATGGACCCCAATGATGCGTCGGCTGGCGAGGCCTTTTGCACGGGCAAATTTAACGTAGTCCTGCAACATCGCCTCCTGGGTGCCGGAGTGGGTCAGCCGGATCACCAGTGCAATATTGAACAACGATAGGTTTAGCGCTGGCAGCACCAGGTGCTTAAGCCCGTCGAGGGTCAGAAAGCTCAGCGGAATGCCCATCCACTCCACTGTCTGCCCCCGACCACTAGAAGGCAGCCAGCCCAGGTTAACAGAAAACAACATGATCAGCATCAAACCGACCCAGAACGTGGGCAAAGAGAAGCCCAGGATCGACAGGCTCATGATCGTGCGCCCGACAAAGCCGTCACGACGCAAGCCCGCCCACAGGCCCAGCGGCACACCCAACAAGATAGAGACCAGCATAGCGACCACAGCGAGTTCCAGAGTGGCTGGCAGGCGCTGCGCAATCAGGGTCAATGCCGGGGTCGAGTAGGCAAACGAGCGGCCCAGGTCACCTGCCACTGCGCTTTGCAAAAACAGGCCGTATTGGACCCACATGGGCTTGTCGAGTCCAAAGGCCACGATCGTGGCGGCCCGCTCAGCCTGGGTGGCCTCGGGGTTGATCAGGATGTCGACCGGGTTGCCAATAGCGTAGATGCCAACAAACACCAGCAGCGACATGATCAGCAAAACGAACACACTCTGCAACACGCGCCGCACGATGAAAGCAATCATGGTTGGCCACCGCGGTGCATGCAACCGGGCGCCGGCCGGCCCCTGCCGTACCAGCCCGCCCCTGCCTTAACCCTCATCAGGCAATTACATCGGCTTGAAGTCGAAGGCATAGGTCCGTTCGTCGCCACGCCCTTTGTAGGTCAAGCCTTTCTTGACCGCCCAGGCAGACACCTGGAAGTGCAGCGGGATCAGGGCGACATCTTTGCTGATGATGCCAGCGGCTTCCCGCAGAATACGGCTGCGAACCAGCGGGTCCATGCTGTCGGCCTTCATGAGGAGTTCATCAACCTTCGGGTTGCAGTATTTGGCCCAGTTGACGACGCCCATGCCCTTGGCTGGATTTTCGCAAGCCAGCAAGGCACGCATCGGCGAGGTCAGGTCAACGCTGCCACCCCAGGCAATCAAGGCCACCGAGAACTCGTACTTGGCCCCACGCGGTGCGTAAACAGCCATGGGCATGGTTTCGACTTTGGTGTCTACGCCAATACGCGTAAACATCTGCGCTACCGTCTGGGCAATCTTTTCGTCATTGACGAGGCGGTTATTCGGGCCATGAACCGTCAGACCGAACCCGTTGGGGAAACCGGCCTCAGCCAAAAGTTTCTTGGCGGCGTCAGGGTCATACTTGGGTGGCACCATAGAAGGCACATAACCGGGCGAGCCAGGCACGATCAAGTTTTCGGTTGTTTCGGCCAAGCCTTCCATGACGCGGTCACGAATCGCGTCGCGGTTGATCGCCATCGACAAGGCACGGCGCACCCGGACGTCTTTCAGCGGACTGGTCGCCAACACAGCGCCATTTTTGTCGGTAACAAAAGGGGACTTGTCCCGCCAGTCGGCAAACATGAACACCATGCGCTGAGAGGTCGCCGTGATGAGGCTCAGGTTGGCGTCATTCCGGACGCGCCCGAGATCAGGGGTGGGCACGTTTTCAATCGCTTGCACATCACCGGCCAGCAGGGCCGCAAGGCGGGTCGATGGGTTGGCGATAAAGCGGATGGTGGTGGTGGCCCAGGGGGTTTTGTTAGGGCCGTTGTAATGTTCGCTTCGCGCCAACTCAACACGGTCATCGCGCAAAAAGCGTACAAATTTGTACGGGCCTGAGCCGACCATGCCCTTGCCGTTGGCGAAGTCATCGCTGGCAAGTCCTTCCGTGGCCTTCTTACTCACAATGATGACACTGACCAGGTCATCTGGAAGCAGCGGTGTCTCGGCGCCGGTGGTCAGGCGTACGGTATTGGCGTCAATGACTTTTTTGCCGACAATGGACTTGGTGTATTGTGTGAAACTGGCCGGGCTGTTCTTGATCGTGGTGGGCCGGTCGAGGGAGTAAATCACGTCGTCGGCAGTGACCAGGCTGCCATCACTGAATTTGGCGCCTCGACGTATCTTGAACTCCCACGTCAGGTTGTTGATGAGCGACCAAGACTCGGCCAGGCCCGGTGCCAACTTGCCATCTGGCGAACGCATGACCAAGGGCTCAAACATGTGTTCGATCACATTGGCGTTAGTGGTTATGTTCTGGAAGTGCGGGTCCATCGATGTCGGCGGACTGCTCATGGCCACCTTGAAATCCTGGGACCATGCCGGTGCGGCGAGTCCACCCGCCACCAGAGCTGCGAGCCCCAAACGACGAAAAACACCAATTGCTTTGGACATTTCAATCTCCTTCTTGTTGAACCAATGGCACGAATATTAGCTGTCAGCGCAGGCCCTGCGTGTAATTCACTTTACATTGCAGCACAGGCCTCGTTGGTGAAAACCCTAGACCCACCTGATACCGATGTCGGGCACTACAGTGCCGACAGGCCGCATACGGCTTCTGCCAGCATCGCATTGGACTGGTACGCCGCCATCACGCGCCACTCGCGTCGGGCAGGGTAGAACCGCTCCAGCATTTGGGCACACAATTGCTGCCCATAGGGCGACGTCCTGTCGCCATGCTGATACAGCCAGTTTTCCGCCCGCACAATGTCGTGGCCGCAGGCTTCACCAGTGCGAAGCTCCACCAGGCACAGGGTCAGAGCCTTGCCCGGCAAAATGTCCGGCAGCGAATAAAACAGATTGCCTGGCGTCTCCGACTGCGCATTTTTGCCGTTGGCGGCCTTGTCCTCCGAAATCACGCTGACCTGTGAGAACCAATGGCGAGTCTGGCTGCCCGCATGGTCGTCGTCGATGAATAAATCACAGTAGCCCCACACCCCGCCGCCGGTGTGGTAGTCAATGATGGCGACATGGTTCGCGCGGGCCGCGTGATCGGCCACGATCTGGCGAAACAGTTGATTCGACCAGGTCGGTTTATCGCCGCCGTAGAAGATTCCGCGGGGATTGACATACTGGCCCCCATGCATCGCCTTGCACATCACGTCATGACGCTCGCGTCCCAAAAACTTGGCAATGGCCTGGTTGTGGGCAGACAAGCCTGGCTCAGCCCAATCGATAGGGTCTATGTGCTCTGCGATGGCAACGTAGTCGGCGTTCTCGAGTCGCGGTTGACTATGGTCCACAAAATTTCGATTGAGGTCAACGTTGTCTTCGTTGACCCTCCGTCCCCAAGCAAACCCATGGGGGTTGATGGCATGAATGAAGAGGATCGCGGTGTCCTTCGGGGCCAAGCGCTGGAACCAACGCTCCTGCAGCCAGGCGACCTGGCAGCCAGAACCCGCATAGCCCTCGGCCCCATGGGTACCAGACACCAGAATCAGCAGTTTGCTGGCATCCTCTGGCCCGAGCCAAGCCACATCGGCAATGCAGTCCTCACCCTCGGGCCCCTTTTCGGGGTTGGTGTGGCTGGACAACAATCGACCACCGCCGGCTTGGACGGCAACCAAGAATTTGGCACGTGCCTGGCTATAGCTGTCCGAAAAATACGCTGCAATCCGATCCATAGGGGCCCTTGCGGTGATGGGAAACTGACGCATCGTACGGGCAAAGTTTCAGGCTGTATGTAAGCTGCTTTACAACACTGCCTCAGCCCCTGGGCGCGGCCGCTAAACTCTGCAAACCATGCGAGCCCTCTCGACCACGCACCAAGACCCATCGGCCAGCATCCCCCGCTTTTACGGCGGCCCGGGGCAGCTGGTCTCTGCGTGGCTCACCGACCTGCCTTTTGACTGGGGCGATATGCCCCGCGGCACCCGAACACGCGCCTATGCCAAGAATGAAACCCTGTTCCTGGAGGGGCAGGTCGCCGACACGGTCTACCTGATCCAGGAGGGTCGCGTGCGGCTGACCTCCTTTGGCGTTGATGGCAAGGAACGCCACTTAATGATCCTCGGCGCCAACGGGCTGGTTGGGGATTGTGCGCTGCACTCGGCCCAGGCTTACGTCGTATCTGCGGTGGCCGCGACGGATACCGTGGCCTGTATGGTTCCCATAGCCGTACTGCAGGCCGCGCTGTCACGCGACCCCCAGCTGGCCGCGCAACACCAGGCGCTTTCGAGCATGCGCTTTCGCGTCATGCTCAGGCATGTGGCAGCGCAAGGCTCCAACACCAGCCGGCGACGGGTTTGTCTGCATCTGTTGGACCTGGTCAACAGTTACGGTGTCGCTCACGAGTCGGGAACGGCGATCTCCATCGCCTTCACGCAGCAAGAGATGGGGAGCATCTGCGGCCTGTCGCGGGTCAGTGTGTCACACATCTTTACCTGGCTCGCGCACGAAAGGGTCATCACCCGTTCGGGACGTCTGGTGGTAGTGGTCGACGTCGCTCGGCTGACCTTGCTATCGCGCACCTGAATGCTTTTTTTGCTTTGCTTGGCCTAAGTTGTAAAGGAATTGACAATCCCTATCGGCGGCCCCCGGCTAAGCTGGCGACTTACTTTTTTCTCAGACTCGTCCCATGACTCAACCACCTTTTAATCCAGCCCATTTGGCCCATGCTGGTATCCGCGCAACACAGGTCCTGGTGGCTTGTCGCGACCTGACGCTCACCCTGCATTTCTTTCAGCAACAGCTTGGCTTTGATTTAGATGCGATCTTTCCAGCCGACAGCCCGACCACCGCCATGGTGAGCGCGCATGGCCAGAGCCTGCGACTGGTGCAGGGCGCCACCGGCGGCGCGACCGACATCTACCTGCTTTGTGAGACGCCTGCAGCGACGGGTGTAGCGCTGCTGACCTCGCCCGATGGTTTGCGGGTGCATTTTGTGGCGGCCGATCCACCGATGCGGGTGCCGCTGACGGCCCAGCGTCTGGTGCTCAGCCGGGGCACGGGTGCGGATGCCTGGGGCGTCGGCCGTGCCGGCATGCATTACCGCGACCTGGTGCCGGACCGCCTGGGCGGCGCCTTCATTGCCTCGCACATTCGCATCATGGAAGGCGGGCCGGTCGCTGACTATGTGCATTTCCACAAGATCCGTTTTCAGACCATTTTTTGCCGCAAAGGCTGGGTGCGTGTGGCCTACGAGGGGCAGGGCGAACCGCTGCTGATGCAGGCTGGCGACTGCCTGTTGCAACCCCCCTTGATCCGCCACCGCGTCATGGAAAGCTCGGCGGGTGCTGAGGTTGTGGAGATCTGCGCACCGGCACAACACATCACGATCGCCGACCGGGCCATGCCCTTGCCCAATGGCGACCTGCAGCCGGGGCGCGATTTCGACGGCCAGCAGTTCGTGTTTCATGTGGCCGCCAATGGCGCCTGGAAACCCTGGCGTGTGCCGGGCTATGAGGTGCAAGATACCGGCATCGGCAGGGCCACCGCTGGACTGGCCGGTGTGAGGGTGGTGCGACCTGTGACTGAAGGGGCCCCCGCCCACCAAGCCCATGCCAGCGAGTTCTGTTTTTACTTCGTTCTGTCGGGCACCGTCAGCCTGAGCGCAGAAGGCCAGACTTACCGGCTGGTAAGCGACGACAGCATCACCCTGCCCGATGGCTTGCCCTACACCCTGAGCGAGCCAAGTCTTGACTTGACCCTGCTTGAGGTGACCCTGCCGGCTGTGCTGCACCTGAGCGCAGATGGCATGGCCTAAGCACCATTCATCAGGCCCGCCAGGGTGCTGAATCCGCCTCGCCCAGGTCCCAGAACAATCCACTCATCAGCAGCAGACCTTCGCGCGCCACGCTGGCCAGCATATGCTCGTTGGGCGCGTGCTGCGCACAAGCCGGATAAGAATGCGGCACCCAAAGGGTTGGCAGGCCCAGGATGTCGGCGAAAGCATCGTTAGGCAGAGAGCCCGCCAGGTTGGGCAGCAGTGTGACGGGCTTGTTCACACTGCGCTCGATGGATTGGCAAAGCCAATCGATCCAGGGACTGTCCATACCCAGCCGCGTCGCTGGGGTAGCGGCGATCACCTCCACCACAATGTCGGAAAAGCCGTGGTCATTCAAGTGCGCCTGCACGATGAGCTGCAGGTCTTGCCAGGGCGTGCCTGGCACGAAACGCAATTGGCAATGCGCCACAGCAGCGGACGGAATCGCATTGATCGGGCGTTCGGGTGCGCCACACCCCAGGGCCAGCACCTCCAGGGTGTTCCAAGCCATCAGTCGCTCGGCTGCCGATAGCCCTGGTTCACCCCACGCGTCATTCACAGCCGGGTCATCAACGTCGCCACCGATCGCCACCCCGCGCAGGGCAGCTCGGACCTCTGCACTCGGAGGTTCTGGTCGCAGGCCTGCGACCAGAATGCGCCCTTGCGCGTCGGTGAGCGAGGCCACCGCATGCGCCATCACGATACCGGGGTTAGTCAGCACGCCGCCCCAATTCCCCGAGTGGTAAGCCCGTTCACGGCTTCTCAGCCGCAGCGCAAAATTGATGATGCCGCGTGAGCCAAGAAAGACCGTGGGCTTAGCGGCGTGCACGCGCGGACCGTCGGAGGCGATAAACACGTCAGCGCGCAGCAAGTCGCTCTGTTGCAGACACACCTCGCGCAGGCCAGGGCTACCGGTTTCCTCACCCATCTCCAACAGCAGCGTGACGTTGTAGCCCAAACGGCCCTGACGCGCTTGGAGCACCTGGCCCAACGCGGCCAAGTTGATGCTGTGCTGTCCCTTGTTGTCCGCCGTCCCGCGACCGTACCAGCGGTCACCTTCGACAGTCAGCGTCCACGGTGACAGGCCCTGCCGCCACGACGCGTCCTGACCACTGACCGTGTCGCCATGACCGTAGCTGAGCACGGTGGGCATCGTCGGGTCCTCAATACGCCGGGCAATCAGCATAGGGCCACTGCCTGGCACGGGGTTGGCCACCACGGTGCATTCAAAGCCCATGGGCTGCAGCAAAGGCATCATCTGCTGAGTGAGATAGGCCTCCAGCGCCTCTGGCGGTGGGCGCGTGTCGCTGGCTGTAGGACAGGCCACGCGGTGGCGCATGGCGCCCAACAGCCCGCCCTGGTCGAACCAAGTGGCGGCACTGTCAAGCAGTTGTTGTCGATTCATCGGTGTGTCTTCTTGTCGTACAAATTTTTGACTAAAGCGCCGCTAGGCCCAACAAGACCCAACGCTGGCTAAGCTGCGTGCCCTGCGGATCGGCCAGCGCAGCCGTCCGCAGGGCCGCCAGATCTGCGGCAGCAGCCGGCCGCCCCTTGAGCAGCTCCGCCGCGCGCAGCAATTTGTCGAACTTGGACTGGCCGCGGGCGTGGGTGTCGCTATAGCCTTTGACCAGGCGTCGGCAGCGAACCAGCTCCAGCGCTAGGGCGTAATCGTTGACCATCAGGTCCTTGACCGTGTTCAGCCACTCTGCGATGTGGGCCATCTCCACGCCATGGCGCTGGCTGCGGCGGCGCCAGCGGCGCAGCGCCGCCAGCCCCTGCAGCATCAGTTGGTCGCGCACCGTATGGGGCCGCAGGCGCTGGCCATTGCCGATGCGCTTGACCAGAAAGGCCCGCAGCAGCGGCTTAGCGTCGATCCAATCCGCCAGGCGTTTGGGCATCAGACCGTAAACTTCTTCGATACGCGGATGAAAGAACTCTACCGTACCCACCACGTCGTCAGCGCCAGCGCCCACCTCGTCACGCACGCGTCGGGCACGTTCGGTGCGGGTCTTGAGTTCTGCCACGCGGATCACATCATCGTAGGCCATGGCCACGGCCACCCAGCGCGCCGCCTCAACCGTGGCGGCGTGGCCGTGGGCAGCGCCACCCCAACGCAGCGCATGGGTGTGCAGGTCGGCCAGGCGGTCCAGATATTCAGCGCCGTAGGCAAGGTCTTGGTACTCCAGTACGCGTTGCAATCCCGCGCCCAGCATGGCTTGGGCCTCAGGTGCGAACTCGCGCTCTATCCGCGCGCGCAGCGGCTCCACCTCGGGAGCTGCCGCTTTGGCCGGCAGAGGGCGAGGCGCCGTGGCCATTGGGTCGGCCGGTGCCTCGCGCAGCACCGGGCGGCGCACCGCCTCCAGGCCGGCACGCCAGGCGCGCAGGCTGGCAGCTACGCCAACGCCGCCACGCACCACCGTAGCCTCAAAGGCAGCCTCGTCAAAAGGCAGTTCACCGCTACCGGCTAAGGCGCCGAACAGCGTCGCCGACAAGGCGCTGCCGTGCTGGCGGGCCAAGGCCTGCAGGTCGTCGTGCAGAAACCGCTGCGCATGCTTGTAGCCTGCCTCCAGCACGGCCGCGGCATCGGCCAAGCCATTGCCCGGCGCCACCTTTTCCAGCGTGGCGTAATCCCGGTGGGAAGAGGCGATCAGCGTGGTTCGCTCCGGAGTGACCAGGCCACGCTGCATGGCACGGCCAGCCTCCATCAGTTCAGAGGCGATGACGATGTCCACCTCGCCCGGCACCGCCATCTGGGCCAGCACAGGCAAGCCGCCCTGGGCCGGTACATGGCGCTGCGCCAACAATTCAATGTAATAAATGGTGGCGCCTGTACGCTGTGCGACACCGGCCACCGACGTGGCCTGCGCTAGGTAGCCGTTGCTCTGGGCCAGGTCAACGATCCAGTCCACAAGCACCCCACCGCCCTGGCCACCCAGCGCCAGGATGGCAATGGTGATGGGGCGCTTCGGGTCAGCGCCCAACACCCGTGGGGCAGGCCCCTGAGCCGTCATTCGACCTCCGCATAAAGCGCTCGGGCGCGCAGGCTGCGATCTTGGCGCGCCTGCAACCAGCCCACCACCTTGCGACGCCAGCCATCCAGGCGCTGCTCCCAACGGCCGGGGTTGCGCACCCAATCCACCCGGTAAAACGAGGGGCACAGCACGGCGGCGTCAGCCACCTCGCCACAATGGCCACAGGCCACGCAGCCCTCATCCACATGGGCCACCGGGTCGGGCTTAAGCGGGTCACCACTGTTCTTGAGCGTCAGCGAGGGGCAACCCGAGATGCGCATGCAGGCGTGGTCGCCGCTGCAAACGGCCGCGTCCACGCCAAACTTTTCCTTAACCACCCGTTCGCCGCGCTGCACCGCAGCCGCCACCTGCGGCTTGACGCGGCGCTGCTTGTTAAGCATGCATTCGCTTTGCGCAATCACCACCTTGGGGCCTTTGAAGTCGGTGCTCAAGGCTTCTTTTAGCGCGGACTGCATGGCGTTGACATCGTAGGTGTTGTCAACCGTGCGCACCCACTGCACGCCCACGCCACGCACCGCACTCTCGATAGGGTGCTGCGTGCTCCGGTTCTGGTTGTCGGCGCGGGACGACAACAGATCCTGGCCACCCGTAGCGGCAGAGTAGTTGTTGTCCACGATCACGATCACGCCGTCGGCTTTGTTGAACACCGCGTTGCCGATGCCACTGGCCAGGCCGTTGTGCCAGAAACCGCCGTCGCCCATCATGGCGATAGAGCGCTTGCCCGCTGCCACGTTGAGCGCGGCGGCGCTGGATGCACCTAGGCCGTAGCCCATAGTGGTCGCACCCAGGTGGAACGGCGGCATGGCGGCAAACAGATGGCAGCCGATGTCGGCAGAGATGTGGTGCATGCCCAGCTCCTCTTGCACCAGGGTCATGGCCGAGAAGATCGGGCGTTCAGGGCAGCCGACACAAAACCCGGGTGGGCGAGCCGGGACGACCGTCGCCAGCTCCGGCGCACCCAATCGCATTGGAGCGCTGGCAGCCGCAGCAGCCGCCATGGAGGTCACCGGTAGCCGCGCCGGCTGGGCCACGGGTTGCAGTGAGGTTGCGGCCGCTGTCGCGTCGGCGCTGCGCACTGGCATCCCCAGCGACACCGGTTTGGCCAGGGCCGCCGGCCGGTAACGCGCCAGGAAGGCTGCCAGCCCACGCTTGAGCTCGACCACCGTGTACTCGCCGGCCCGCGCCAACATGTCTTTGCCATGGATGGTGGTGCGTACGCCGGCACGGCCCAGCACCGCATGGATTGCCTGCTCGTGGTAATCGGGCTGGCCCTCCTCCACCACCAACACAGCCTTCTTGCCATTGCAAAACCGCAGCAGTTCAGAATCGATGAGCGGGTAGGCGACGTTCATCACGTACAAGGGAATGCGCGACTGGCCAAACAAATCGGCCATGTCGTGGCTCATGAGCGCACGCTGCACGTTGTTGTAGAGGCCGCCGAGCATGATGATGCCCAGCTCCTCAATGTCGCCACTGAAGAACTCGTTGAGGCCACGCTCCTCAATAAAGCGCACTGCGGCCGGCCAGCGGTCGATGATCTTTTCGTGCTCGTGCAAGTAACTCGCGGGTGGCAACACGATGCGACTGGTGTCACGCACCGGCGACTCCAGCGCTTCGCGCAAGCAGTACGGCGGCGGCAGGTTGGGCCGCGTGACAAAGCTGCCGTGCAGGTGGCAAGAACGCACACGCAGCTCCAGCATCACGGGCGTGCGGCTGGCTTCTGACAAGGCAAATCCGTCATGCACCGCCTGGACAATGCTGGGCAGGTTGGGCCGTGGGTCAAGCAGCCAGACCTGCGACTTCATGGCAAACGCATGGCTGCGCTCCTGCATGATGGAGGAGCCCTCGCCGTAGTCCTCACCGATGATGATCAAGGCCCCGCCTGTGACGCCACCCGAGGCCAGGTTGGCCAATGCATCAGAGGCCACATTGGTGCCAACCGTCGATTTCCAGGTGACCGCGCCACGGATCGGGTACATCACCGAGGCCGATAGAGTCGCCGCCGCCGTGGCTTCGCTCGCGCTGGCCTCAAAATGGACCCCCAGTTCCTGCAGAATAGGCTGGGCATCGGCCAGCACATCCATCAGGTGAGAAATGGGTGAGCCTTGGTAACCCGCCACATACCCAACCCCACATTCAAGCAGGGCCTTGGTCACAGCAAGAATGCCCTCGCCGTGAAACACCGAGCCAGGCGCAGCCCGCAACTGCTCAACTTCTGCCGCGAAAGAGCGTTCTGCCATGGCCGGTGGCGTGGCTTAAGCTGGAATCAATGCGAGTACACGCAATGGGCTGCCGGAGCCGCCCTTGATTTTGAGTGGCGCTGAGACGATCATTGCGCCCGTCGCAGGCAATTGGTCGAGGTTCTTCAAGCACTGCAAGCCAAACCGGTTAGCGCCGTGCATCAGCGTATGGCATGGGTAAGCCACGGGCCAGGCGTAAGACTGGCCGGCGTCGGTGTTGATGGTCTCGACGGCAAAGCCGTGGACTTGGCGGCCCACCAGAAATTCGACCGCAGCCTGCGTCGGGCCCGGTGTGTGAGCGCCGTCTTCCTTCATGTTGACATAGGCCGCAGGGTCTGAGATGCGTTTGGACCAGTCGGTGCGAAAAGCCACCCAGGCGCCGGCAGGTATGCGCCCGTGTTTGGCCTCCCAGGCCTCGAGGTGTTCGACAGTCAACAGCCAATCCGGGTTTTTAGCGACCTCGGCGCTGCCGTCTACAACCACAACCGGCGCAATGAAGTTGCGGCTGTCGATGGTGTCGACCGTGTTGTCAGCGTGGTCCCTGCCCGAGATCCAGTGCGCAGGCGCGTCAAAGTGCGTGCCAGTGTGCTCACCGCAAGAAAAGTTGTTCCAGTACCAACCCGGGCCGGCTTCGTCATATTTAGAGATCCGCTCCATTTTGAAAGCAGCCACCTGACCGAACTGGGGCGGGAGCACTAGGGGCGGAAAGTCTTCCGACAGTGTCTGGGTGAGATCTACCACGCGGATGGTGCCAGCAGCTAGTTCAGCGGCGAACGAGGCGAGAGTGTTGCTCATGGGGTACTCCTGGAGGAAATTGGGGTGGAGGAAATCACTGCACGTTTATAGTCTATCTCTGACCGCGCGCTCGCGGCTATCCGGTTTGCGTCAATGCCTATCCGATAACCGCTGCGCAAACGCGCGGGTTTTGCATCGTCAAAATGGACTGGATGAGAAATCACGCATGCGCCCCGCTGCCGATCTGTCAAAGCCCTGTCAGCTACTGGACGACTACCCGCTGAGCAGATCTCGCTCGGCCTGCGAAGCCAGCCAACTCATCGGGAGAGCCCTGTCACCACACCAACTGCACGTGCGTAACGGGGCGGATCATTTTGAAGCGCGGCACAACCAAATTCACCTTGGCCAGGTGGCTCTGAATGTGCTCAGCTATGGCGCAGAGGTCGAGATTGACCCTGGGGAGCGCGGCGACTACTACCTGTTGCAGTTGCCACTGCAAGGCCGAGCGCGCGTGCGCTGCAATGGGCAGGAGGCCTGGGTCGGCCCAGACACGATGAGTGTGCTGCAACCGCGCGCCCAAACCCGAATGATTTGGAGTGGTGACTGCGCCATGATCATGTTACAGGTTCCTAGCCAGATGCTGCGTACTGACGGCGATGCCGATGGCTCGCTGCCGGCCTTGAGGCTGACCCGGTCACGCCACGACCCAGCAGTGGCAGCCTGGTGGCAAGCCGTGACCGACATGACGCGAAATCTGCACAGTCATGGCGCGCAGTGGCTGCGCCATCCTGCCGCCTTCGGCGCCATGGAAGCTTTTTTGCTGAGCGGGCTAGACCTGCTGCGCCCGTCCGGCCTGGCACCACACGCCCCCAGCAAGCTAAGCAGCCAGGGAGATACCAACCGTCTGCAGCGCGCGGTAGACCATATTCACGCCCATGTGCACCAAGCCCTCAGCCTGACAACTATCGCGGCGGCGGCCTGCATGAGCCCCCGCGCCCTGGAGGCGGCCTTCCACCGTCGCTTCGATCTGTCACCGCTTGCCTACGCCCGAGCTATACGACTCGAGGCGGTTCACCAGGTCTTGCAAATGGCGGCTCGCGATGGGCACCCGACTCTGCTGTCGGATGTTGCACTGCGCCATGGTTTTATCCATATGGGTCGGTTCGCGGCCTACTACAAACAGCATTTTGGGTGCTCCCCATCGGTCACGCTTCGCGGCCGTGCGCAGCACTAAGCCGATCTAACGATCGGGTCGAGTTACCAGCCATTTGGCGCACGGGAAGCGTTGACGCGGGTTAAGATTCCAGACGATCTGCTTGGCGGATGAACCACCCTCAAAACCGCCGCCCTCAGCCCTGCCGCCGCCAATTAGCAACACTAAACGTTATCCCATGACAACGATGGACAGCCCCACAGCCTGGGCCACCCTTGGGCGGCCCTTGCGGCTGGGCGTGATCGGCGGCGGGCCGGGCTCGTTCATCGGGCCCATCCACATGAGCGCGGCGGTGCTGGACCGGCGCTTTGTGATTGTGGCCGGGGTGCTGTCGTCAGACCCGCTGCGCGCCGTTAGCCATGGCGCCGCTTTGGGCCTGGACCCTGCGCGCGCCTACGTGTCGGTCGAGCAGATGCTTGCAGCCGAATCAACCCGGGCCGCTGAGGACCGCATCGAGGCCGTGGCGGTCATGACACCCAATGACCGCCACTACACCGACTGCGTGCTGGCGCTGAAAGCCGGGCTGCACGTCATCTGCGACAAACCGATGGTCAACACGCTGAGCCAGGCCAGGCACCTGGTCGAACTGGTGGAACAGACCCAGCTGGCGTTTTGTCTGACCCACAATTACAGCGGCTACCCCATGGTTCGGCAAGCTCGGGCGATGGTTGAAGCCGGCGTCCTGGGCGACATCCGCATCGTGCAGGCCGAGTATTTGCAGGGTGGCATGGCGCTGCCGGTGGAGACTGGCCTGCTGACTGACAAGCTGCGTTGGAAGTTAAACCCCGAGCGCAGCGGGCCGTCGCTGGTATTGGGCGATATTGGCACCCATGCCCACCATCTGGCCAGCTACGTGAGTGGCAGCCGCGTGGCCCGGGTCTCGGCTGACGTGGGGGCCGTGGTGCCGGATCGGGTGTTTGACGACTACGCCGCTATTCTGTGGCGCTTCGAGAATGGCGCGCGCGGGACCTGCCTGGTCAGCCAGGCGGCCGCTGGCGCCGAAAACAATGTGCGCATTCGCATTCACGGCGCCAAAGGCATGCTGGCGTGGGAGCACCTCAACCCGAACTACCTGCACCATGCGCCGCTGGGCGACTCGGTGCGGATTCTGGGTCGTGGCGACGCCCAGCTGCACCCGGCAGCGCAACGTGCCACCCGGATTGCACGCGGTCACCCAGAAGGTTTCCGCGAATCCTTTGCCAACCTCTACGCCGACTTTGCCGAGGCCATTGCGTCCCGCATCACCGGGCAGACCGCCGACCCGCTGCACGGTGGGTCACCCGGGGTGCGCGACGGCCTTTGGGGCCAGGAATTTGTCGAAGCCACGCTGGCTTCGAGCCACGCGGGCGGCGCCTGGACGCCCTGCCACTCGGCGGGTTGACACCGATTAAGGCTGCAGGGCATGGCACAAACTACAGAATTGCACCCTGAGCCCCGATAACGAGACCAGAGCGTCGGCCGACGGCCTCAGGGTTGGCGCACGATCACCGGCTGAATCTGGAACACGTTGGCCGAGTTGACATCCACGGTCACGCGCGCCCAGTGCAGCGACGGGCTGCCGAAGGTTTGCAGGCGGGTGAAGTTGGGCAGCAGCTTGTTCGGGCTGTAGAGCGGCTTGTCGACCTTGAAATAATGCGTGTCGCCGTGCACAAACAGCACCTGTCCAGCGAATTTTTCGGTCTGGGCTGTCAGCGCCGTCATAAAGTTACGGTAGCCCAGAGACTCGGGCAAAGTGCTCTCGTCGGCGTCTCCGGTCTCAGGCAAATCAAAGCCCGGGTCACCCTGCACAACCACCACGAGGCCCCGTGCCTTGTCTTTGGCAGCTTGCTCAAAGGCGGCCTTCATCCACTCGACGTTGGCTGCGTCCCGCTCCAGGTACTCGGCATTGGCGGCATCGCACTGGTGCGCTTTACGGGCGCTATTGGCCGTACAGTCTTTGGCGCTAAGGACCAAATTGTTGTTGCTGCCGGGCATGTTGATGCCGACAAACACCACGCCACCGTGCTGAAAACGCGTGTTTTCAGCATATTTTTCGCCGGGTTTGCCCTGGCGCTGCAACGGCAGGCGGGTCTGGCCCAGGCTGTCGTTGTTCGGGAACATCACCTTGCGCAAGTGGGCCAAACGCTCCAGCGTGTCGTAGCCACCATTGTTCACGCGGTGGCAATCGGTCCATTCGTTGTCACCGGGCACGTAAACCACCGGTTTGACCATCTTGCCGAACATCGCCAATGCGCCCGTGTAGACATCGTCGGTGCATTTGGAGCTACCGTCCTTGATGTCACCATCGTAGATTGAGAACGCGATGTCCGACTGGTTGATGCTTTGCAGCACCGCCGGCAATTTGCTGTCGTCGCCCGCTTTTTTGTACGGCATGTCGCCCCAGAGGCCGAAGCTGAAGGTAGCCGCCCCAGGGGCTGAGGGGCCAGGGCCCGTCACGGCACAGCCGATCAGGCTAGAGATCACAACACCAGAGACCAAGCTTTTGAACAACATCGTCGAATCCCGAGAAATTGAAAGAATTGGACCTTACGCCGGGCTCGTGTCAAAGCCATGACATTGGCACGACCCGGGATAAACCCTGATGACACGGTGGTACGAGGATTGCTAGTATCTCGTCAATTACTTGACTAAACGGTCAGATTTTTCAACAGGAGCTGTTCCGGTGACCCTCCCATACGCCCCCGACATTCGCGCCGGCCGCTTGAACGCAGCCGACTACGCCCGCAACTTTGCAGACGCCAGCCCGCGATTGACGCAGGCTCAGGCGCTGCTAGAGGCCGAGCGCTGCCTGTACTGCTATGACGCGCCCTGCGCCATCGCCTGCCCCACCAGCATCGATGTGCCGTCGTTCATTAAACGCATTTCCGACGGCAACCTGCGCGGCTCGGCCCGCACCATTTTGGAGGCTAACCCGCTCGGCGGCATGTGCGCCCGGGTCTGCCCCACTGAAAACCTGTGTGAAGCCGTCTGCGTGCGCAACACCCAAGAGGGCAAGCCGGTGCAGATCGGCCGGCTGCAGCGCCATGCGGTGGATGCGCTGATGGAAAGCTCTCGGCCCCAGTTGTTCAGCCGCGCTGAATCCACCGGCAAGACCGTGGCCGTGGTGGGCGCCGGCCCGGCGGGGCTAGCCTGCGCCCACACCCTGGCACGACTCGGCCACGCGGTGGTGGTGTACGACGCACAACCCAAGGCCGGCGGCCTGAACGAGTATGGGCTGGCCAGCTACAAAACCCCGGATGACTTTGCCCAAAAAGAGATCGCCTGGCTACTCGACATTGGCGGCATTACTCTGCGCCAGGGCTGGAAACTGGAGACAGCGGCCCAGCTGGACGCCCTGCGCCAGGACCACGATGCGCTATTTCTGGGCATGGGCCTGCAACAGACGCACCGGCTTGGGGTGCCCGGCGAACACCTGGAGGGCGTGCAAGACGCGGTCGACTTCATCGCCACCCTGCGTCAGACGCCCAAGGTCGACACCCTGCCGGTCGGTCGCCGGGTGGTGGTCATAGGCGGTGGCATGACGGCGGTGGACGCCGCAGTGCAGAGCAAACTGCTGGGCGCGCAAGAGGTGCACATCGTGTACCGGCGCGGCCCGGAGGGCATGTCCGCCTCGGGCGCTGAACAGGAATGGGCACAAACCCATGGCGTCACCCTCCACCACTGGCTGGCGCCAGAGGAAATTGTGGGCGCTGACGGCCAGGCCAGTGCCGTGCGCTTTGCCCGGCAAGCCCTGGTGGACGGCAAGCTGCAGGCCACCGGCGAGACCCACACCCTGCAGGCCGACACCGTGCTCAAGGCCATCGGCCAGTGGATGGGCAATCCGTTGCTGGCGCAGTCTGGCCTGCTGCTGCAAGACGGGCGCATTGCCACCGACACTGCCGGCCAGACCAACCTGCACGGCGTCTGGGCCGGTGGCGACTGCCGTGCCGGCGGGCTGGACCTGACGGTCGAAGCGGTGGAGCACGGCAAGCAATCGGCACGCGCCATTCACCAGCACCTGTCGGCTTGAGGCCAGCACCCTTTTCACGATTCGGAGTCCCGCATGGCCAACTTGCACACCACCTTTGCCGGCATCACCAGCCCCAACCCTTTTTGGCTGGCCTCGGCGCCGCCCACCGACAAGGCCTATAACGTCAACCGTGCTTTTGAAGCCGGCTGGGGCGGCGTGGTCTGGAAAACCCTGGGCGAAGCCGGTCCGCCCATCGTCAACGTGAGCGGGCCGCGTTATGGCGCGCTGCTCACGCCCGACCGACGCATGCTGGGCTTCAACAACATCGAGCTGATCACCGACCGCGACCTGCAACTGAACCTGGACGAGATCGCCCAGGTCAAACGCGATTGGCCGGACCGCGCCATGGTGGTGTCGCTGATGGTGCCGTGTGAGGAGCAGTCCTGGAAAGCGATTCTGCCGCGCGTGGCCGACACCGGCGCCGACGGCATTGAGCTCAATTTTGGCTGCCCGCACGGCATGAGCGAGCGAGGCATGGGTGCAGCCGTGGGCCAGGTGCCGGAATACATCGAGATGGTCACCGCCTGGTGCAAGCAGTACTCCAAGCTGCCGGTGATCGTCAAGCTCACGCCCAACATCACCGACATCCGGCAACCGGCGCGCGCGGCCAAAAAAGGTGGTGCCGATGCGGTGTCGCTGATCAACACCATCAGCTCCATCATGGGCGTGGACCCCAAAACCCTGACCATGAGCCCGTCCACCGGCGGCCACGGCTCGCACGGCGGCTACTGCGGCCCGGCGGTGAAACCGATCGCGCTGAACATGGTGGCCCAGATCGGCCAGGACCCGCTCACCGCCGGGCTGCCCATCTCAGGCATCGGTGGCGTGGGCAACTGGCGCGATGCACTGGATTACATCGCCCTCGGCGCCGGCACGGTGCAGGTGTGCACGGCGGCCATGGTGTATGGCTTCAAGATCGTGCAGGAAATGAGCGACGGCCTGTCCAATTACATGGATGAGATGGGTTTTGCGTCCATCGACGACTTCCGCGGTCGGGCCCTGCCCACCGTGACCGAGTGGCGCCACTTGAACCTGAACCACATCACCAAGGCCGTGATCAACCAGGACAGCTGCATCCAGTGCGGGCGTTGCCACATTGCCTGCGAAGACACCTCGCACCAGGCCATCACCGCCCTGAAAGACGGCCAGCGCTACTTTGAGGTGAAAGAGGACGAGTGCGTGGGCTGCAACCTGTGCGTCGTCGTCTGCCCGGTACCCGAATGCATCACGCTACGCGACCTGCGCCCGGGCGAGGTCGACCAGCGCACCGGCCGCACGGTCAGCGCCAACCATGGCGACTGGACCGCTCACCCGAACAACCCGGGCCGGGTGGCGGCCTGAGCATTCGGCGTAACATATTTAGCAGTTTTATCCCATTCAGGAGATCTCGTCATGAGCGCAGTTTTGATTCGTGGTGGCACCGTGGTCAATGCCGACCGTGCCTTTCGTGCCGATGTGCTGTGCCAGGACGGCCGCATCGTGGCCGTGGCAGAGGGCTTGAGCGCGCCGGCAGGCGCCACGGTGGTGGACGCGGGCGGCCAGTATGTGATGCCGGGCGGCATTGACCCACACACCCACATGCAGCTGCCCTTCATGGGCACGGTCACCATGGACGACTTTTTCACCGGCACAGCAGCCGGTCTGGCGGGCGGCACCACGGCCATCATCGACTTCGTTATCCCCGACCCGCAAGAAAACATTCTGGACGCCTACAAAAAGTGGCGTGGCTGGGCCGAGAAGTCAGCGTCGGATTACTCCTTCCACGTCGCCATCACCTGGTGGAGCGAGCAAGTGCGCAAAGACATGGGCACCCTGGTGAACGACGAAGGCATCAACAGCTTCAAGCACTTCATGGCCTACAAAAATGCCATCATGTGCGACGACGAAACGCTGGTGAACAGTTTCAAGCGCGCACTGGAGCTTGGTGCCATGCCCACCGTGCACGCAGAGAACGGCGAACTGGTGTATTTGCTGCAGAAAACCGTTTCCGAGATGGGTATCAAAGGCCCTGAGGGCCACCCCTTGTCGCGCCCGCCTATGGTGGAGGCCGAAGCCGCCAACCGAGCCATCGCCATTGCCGATGTGCTGGGCGTGCCGATCTATGTGGTACATGTGTCCTGCGTCGAGTCGGCTGAGGCCATTGCCCGCGCCCGGGCGCGGGGCCAGCGGGTCTATGGCGAGGTGCTGGCCGGGCACCTGGTGCTGGATGACAGCGTCTACCGCCACCCCGACTTTGCCACCGCTGCCGCCCATGTCATGAGCCCGCCCTTTCGCCCCAAAGGCAATAGCGAGTTCCTGTGGCGCGGCCTGCAAAGCGGCAACCTGCACACCACCGCAACCGACCACTGCACCTTTTGCGCCGCGCAAAAGGCAGCTGGCAAGGACGACTTCAGCAAGATCCCCAACGGCTGCGGCGGCGTGGAAGAGCGCCTGGCCGTCATCTGGGACGAAGGTGTGAACACCGGCCGTCTCACGCCAAGTGAGTTTGTCGCGGTGACCTCTGCCAACACGGCCAAGCTGTTCAACATCTACCCGCAAAAAGGCAGTGTGAGCGTAGGCGCCGATGCCGACCTGGTGGTCTGGGATCCCGCAGGCACCAAAACGCTGTCGGTCAAGACCCAGCACAGCAAAGGCGACTTCAACATCTTTGAGGGCCGAACGGTCAAGGGCATCCCCAGCCATACCCTGAGCCAGGGTGAACTGGTCTATGTACAAGGCGACCTGCGTGCCGTGCAGGGCAAGGGCCGCTACATCAAGCGTCCGGCCTTTGGTCCGGACTTTGGCGCGGCGCAGCAACGGGCACAGACTCAAAAGCCAACAGCCGTGACGCGGTAGGCGCGCAACCCTCTTTTTGGAGAAAACCCATGACCACAGCCACCACAGTTGACATCAGCAGCCTGCGCATCAACGGCGAGCGCCTCTGGGCCTCGCTGATGGAGCTGGCCCAAATCGGCGCCACACCTAAGGGCGGCGTCTGCCGCCTGACCCTGACCGACCTGGATAAACAGGGCCGTGATCTGGTGACCCGCTGGGCGCGCGAGGCCGGCATGAGCGTCACCATCGATAAAATCGGCAACGGTTTCATGCGCCGGCCCGGGCGCAACAACAGTCTGCCGCCCATCATGACCGGCAGCCACATCGACACCCAGCCCACCGGCGGCAAGTTTGACGGCAACTATGGCGTTCTGGCTGGCATTGAGGTGGTGCGCACACTGAACGACCTGGGCATCGAGACCGAGGCGCCGATCGAGGTGGCGTTCTGGACCAATGAAGAGGGCTCGCGCTTTGTGCCGGTGATGATGGGCTCGGGCGTGTTCGCCAAGGCCTTCACCCTGGAGCATGCCTACGCCGCCCGCGACACCGAGGGCAAGAGCGTGCGCGACGAGCTGGACCGCATTGGCTATATTGGCAGCGAGGAGCCCGGCCAGCACCCGATCGGCGCCTATTTCGAGACCCACATCGAACAGGGCCCGGTGCTGGAAGACAACGACGTCACCATCGGCGTGGTGCAGGGCGTGCTCGGCATCCGCTGGTTTGACTGCACCGTGACCGGCATGGAAGCCCACGCCGGCCCGACACCGATGGCGCTGCGCAAGGACGCGATGCAGGTGGCGGCCCCCATCATGCTGGAGGTGGTTGCCGCCGCCCTGCGCCACGCGCCGCACGGGCGAGGCACCGTCGGCATGGTGCAGGTGCATCCCAACAGCCGTAATGTGATTCCCGGCCGGGTCAAATTCTCGATCGATCTGCGCAACAGCACCGACGCCGTGGTGGACCAGATGGCCGACGAGGTCAAGGCCTTTGCCGCCCGGCTCAGCCAGCAAAGCGGGCTGGACGTGAAGATCGAGTTGGTGTCCAGCTACCCGGCGCAGGGCTTTCACAGCAACTGCATCGACGCCGTGGCGCGTGCCGCCCAACAGCTGGGCTACTCCAACATGCCAGTGGTGTCTGGCGCCGGGCACGACGCGGTCTACATGGCCAAGCTCGCGCCCAGCGGCATGATCTTCATCCCCTGCAAGAACGGCATCAGCCACAATGAGATCGAGGACGCCAAGGCCGAGCACATCACCGCAGGCTGCAACGTGCTGCTGCATGCGATGCTGGAGCGGGCGGGGACCTGAACGGCGGCCTGCAAGAGATAATCATCAGCATGCAAGTCGCACCCGCTCAACTTTCGCGCATCGCAGACATCTGCCTGCGCTTTCATGTGCGCCGTTTGCAGTTGTTCGGATCAGCTGCTATGGGCGCGGAGCGACCTGACAGCGATGTTGATTTGCTGGTGGAATTTATCCCTGGCCAAGCCCCGGGAGGATTCGGACTGGTGGATATGCAAGAAGAGTTGTCCGACACCTTTGGCGGCCGCAAGATTGACCTGGCATTTCCATCGGTGCTGGACAACCCCTACCGGCGACGAGCCATCGAGCCCCAATTGCAGGCGCTCTATCAATGATTTTGGATCGAAAGCCGGCGCACCCAGCTGATCTGCTAGCGACGAATTACTCATATAGAAGATCGGAGAGCCGCAGTTTTCTTCGCGAACCGTGCTCGACTTTCACTTTATACCGAGGCAGTCACCGCTGTCGGATCCAGCAGAGGCAGTGGCAATTCGCTATATTCTGATTTAACAACGATTGAGGGGTTGGTAAGCTGTTAGGTTGGAGCTGAATCTGCAAGTACAGCAAACATAACACATGACGGAAGAAGCAGTCCAAATTTGAGAGTTTGTGGATAAAGACTTGCGGTTTGAAGACGGTCCATCTGCTTCTATAACTGATTTAATTTTAGTTTGATCATCGTCAACGCAGAAGGACAGGGAAATAATATCTTGAAAAAATATTAACGTCATCCGCTATACGAATCATTTAATTTCTGTGTTTATTGTAATTATTATTATAGATTGTGCATCAAGCCGAACGCAGTCAGAGCCGAAGTTATAGGTTGCCAATATTAAGCAGATTAAAAATATTCTAATACATGAAAACTAGAAGGCCGCTTTTTAACTCTCAACTTCTTAACGGAACGGATGATTCTTTAATTAACTCATACACCCTACGGGTTGGTAATTTATACAAAGGCTTTATATTAATCAATGTTTGTGTCCCCATATCGTAGCCGCGAACGAAACAAGGTAAACTAAAATAATTTTTTTAAAGTGTGAAATTTATGAAAAATAAATTGAAAAGCATAATAATTTTATTAATATGCGCAATGGCTACCGGTTGTTATACAAACATTAAATACTATGGCGCAAACAAAGGGGATTTTCAAGTTTCCGAATGGAAGGGCAATTGTGTAATCTCTTTCACTACAGACTCAAGTATTGGTGGTTATGCCGTTATTGATGACTCTACTTATCAATCTTTTTTGAAAGTCGTCGCGGATGTTGACAATCGCAATTGCGATAAAAAGTCGGTTATGTTTTCTTCCAGTGGCGGTAGTGTCAATGCAGCAATCAAGATTGGGCTTTTAATTAACCAAAAGGGATATGATACTACCTTGCAACTTGGGCAGGGTTGCTCATCTGCATGCGGTATTATATTCATAGCAGGCAAGGGGCGAGTTGCATTAACCTCCAAAACCATGACAAATAGTCGCATTGGATTTCATCAAATATCTAAAGATAAAGTATGTATTGAGCCTTCTGCGCCTGAGTACATGGCCATAGAAAAATATTCTAGGCGCGTGCTAAAAGCAGATATTGCTGACGCTTTTATTAAATTAATGAAATCTACAAGTTGTAAATCAATGACTTATGTGACGGCGGTAGATTTGGAGAAAATTGGAATTGCAACCAAGCTAGAAGCCCATGCTTGGGGTATTTGAATCGCGTAAAACATTTTAAATATAGCCAAGTTTTTAAATCTACTTTAAGCATTCGATGTAACGTCTGCCAACCGTAGTTTATAGGTTGCAGATGTTTATGGAAGCGCTGCAACACCCCCAGATCTGTCTCTTGGCACACTAGACGCTCTTAAAAAAAGACGGGGGGTTATGAACAGTCTCCGTAGCCGCATGTGGAGCGACGGTTTCCTATCTACGACAGGATCCTTTTGTGTTAAGTAGACATAAATGGATGAGTGCGCAAGTATCTGAATCGACCTAGAGCGCAGTTTTAAATATCGTTAAAGGAAAGGGTCTTGTACCAAGACAAGATTTTGGACATACAGCTAATTTTGCATTTATGTTGGGGATTAGAGAGATATCTCCTATTAGTGAAATATGGACTGCGCGATCAAAAGTTTCAATGTTAGCAGGTGGTCTGTTTACTAACGACAAGAAGTCAGGCGTAAAAAATCGTAATGAGTTTTTTGAATTGATCAAAAAAGAAACTTGCCTATATGTAACTGGCTTTTTACTAAGATTATTTTAAATTTGACTACCCAGTGCTGCGAGTCAGTACCATAGGGTTCCTATTGATCGAATTGTCGCAGGCAATATTATATTGCGTAACAGAGATGTTGAGGTGACCAGAAAGAGTCATTAGCTTAATGCGGAAAACAGCTAGTTTTGTAAACTTGGGACTTCTGGAGTTGCCATTAACTCAGAGACTGCCGCAGATCAGCGTGGCTGGATCTGCGTGGCGCTGGTGGTGTTTGCGTCGTGGCGTCCGGGCAAGGCGCTCTTGGGCGCACTGCTGTTTGCTTTTTTTGACGCGCTGCAACTGCGCCTGCAACAGGCCGGCGACGCCGTGCTGCCCTACCAGATGTACCTGATGCTGCCTTATGTGCTGTCGATCGTGGCGCTGGTGCTGGTGGCCCGCCGGGCCACCCGAGTTCGACAGTTCCCGCCGTCTTTTGACACCTGTTTTCAATGAAATCAACCACTTAGCTGCGGTTTTTTGAATTTTTTGTGGGGGCACGTTTATGTATTTTTATTTATTTTTTCATTTGTATTTTTTTTGATATAGTGGGGGC
>CAMELV010000035.1 GCA_945925985.1 Comamonas sp. lk
TTCATCCCGCTGGGCACCACCCACCGCCTGGAAAACCCGGGCCGCGTGCCGCTGGAGATGATCGAGGTGCAGTCCGGCACTTACCTGGGTGAAGACGACATCGTGCGGTTTGAGGATGTCTACGGGCGGTGACGGGCAGCAGTTGGCTAAAGTTTCGTCAAGGAAGGGCCCCTGAATGAAAGTGACCATCATTGGTGCCGGCTATGTGGGGCTGGTGACTGGCGGTATGACAAAATCAAATTTTTGAAGGATCTTTAGCATGCGAACCAATGCGGAGAGGCTGCTCCACGCCGTGCAAAACTTGCCCGAGCCCTTGATAGCCGAGGTCTTGGACTTTGCGGAGTTTTTGCAGGCAAGGCGTGTCGCTCCTGACCATGCAAAGCCAGCTCTTGCACTGACCGATTTATGCGGCGGATTAGATGATTTTGGAGCTTTTCAGGGAAGCCCTTTAAACATCCAGAAGGCTCTGCGCGATGAGTGGCATTAAGTATTTGCTGGACACCAACTTCGTTATCGGGCTGTTGAAGGCTGCGCCTGAGGTAGTGACGATTGCCAACCAACACGTGATTTTGGCCGCTGAATGTGCGTACAGCGCGATCACCCGCATGGAGCTGTTAGGTTATCCTGGCATCGACTCTGACGAGGAGAGCCTGATCAGTCAAAAGCTGGCAAATTTTCGACACTTGGGCATCAGCCCGGAAATTGAAGATCGGGTGATCGGCTTGCGGCGCACAAGGCGGATAAAGCTACCGGACGCGATCATTGCGGCAACGGTCATTCATCATCAATTAAGGTTGCTTACGCTGGACCAGCAACTTCAAGCGGTTGTGACGGAAGCAAGGCCTGGCCCCTGAATGAAAGTCACCATCATTGGTGCCGGCTATGTGGGGCTGGTGACTGGCGCTTGCCTGGCAGAGGTGGGCAACGATGTGATGTGCCTGGATCTGGATGCGGGCAAGATTGCCCTGCTGCAAGCCGGCGGTATGCCTATTTTTGAGCCTGGCCTGCAGGCGCTGGTGCAGGGCAACGTGGACGCCGGGCGGCTGCAGTTCACCACCAGTGTGGAGGCGGCGGTGGCCTTTGGTCGCATTCAGATGATCGCCGTGGCCACGCCGCCCGACGACACTGGCGCGGCCTGTCACTGGACTGCCAGGTGGCCAGCAACCCCTGGTTTTTGAAAGAGGGCGCAGCCGTGGCCGACTTCATGCGACCTGACCGCATTGTGGTGGGCACCGACTGCCCGGCCGCTGCCGAGATGCTGCAGGAGCTGTACGCCCCGTTCCAGCGCAACCACGAGCGGCTGGTGCTGCTGGACATTGCCAGCGCAGAGCTGAGCAAGTACGCGGCCAATGCCATGCTGGCCACACGCATCAGCGTGATGAATGAGCTGGCCGGGCTGGCAGAAAAAGTGGGGGCCGACATCGAGCAGGTGCGCCGCGCCATTGGCGCTGACAGCCGAATCGGGCGCTATTTTTTGTATGCGGGCACCGGCTACGGCGGCAGCTGCCTGCCCAAAGACCTGCTGGCGTTGCAGCACACGGCGCAGCAGGCCGGCGTGGCGCTGCCGGTGTTGCGGGCGGTGCAGGCGGTGAACAGCGCGCAAAAGCTGGTGCTGGTGGACAAGTTGACGAGCCGCTTTGGTCCGAGCCTGCGCGGCATGCGCTTTGCCCTGTGGGGCCTGGCCTTCAAGCCGCAGACCGATGACATGCGCGACGCGCCCAGCCGCCATGCCCGAGGCGCGCCGCATTTACGGTGAGCGGCCTGACCTGCAGCTGGCCAGCAGCCCGATGGAGGCCCTGCGGGGCGCCGATGCGCTGTTGATCGTGACCGAATGGAAGCCTTTCAAAAGCCCCGACTTCGCCCTGATGAAAGCATTGCTGCGCCAGCCCGTGGTGATAGACGGTCGCAACCTGTACGAGCCCGCGCGGGTCAGGGCTGCCGGGCTGGAGTACTTTGCTGTGGGGCGAGGGTAGGGGGCGTGGGAATGCCTGGCTTGTCCATAGATAATGCAAACTACCTTATTTTCGACCCGAAGCCACCCATGACCCTTGCCCCCTGCCACCCCGCCCCTGACCAGAGAGCCCTGTCCACATGATCAGCCGCGACGATGTGGTGTGCGCTTACCGCCTGTTTTTTGACCGTGAACCCGAATCCGAGGCCGTGGTGGCGCACTATGCGGCCGAAGTCAGCACCCTGAGGGCGCTGAGCGAGCTGTTCCTCAACTCTTCAGAGTTTCGCCAAAATTACGAGGCGGCCATGCCGCCGCGCCCACCCCGGGTGCCGTTCAACGGCCCGCCGATGCAGGTGGAGATGGGCGCCACGCCCGAGCAGCTGACCGCGCTGTTTGCCAAGATAGGCGCGCAGTGGGAGCACCTGGGCCAGACCGAGCCGCATTGGTCTGTGCTGACCAACGAGAGCTATTTCCAGCAAAACTTTCAGATGAACCGCGAGGCTTTTTATGCCAGCGGTGAGTCTGAACTGCAGATGTTTGACGCCACGCTGGCCCGGGCCGGTGTAAACCGCAGTGGCTTGCAGCGCTGTGTGGAGCTGGGCTGCGGGGTGGGGCGGGTGACCATTGGCCTGGCAGCGCGCTTTGAGCAGGTGTTGGGCATGGATGTGTCAGCCGCTCACTTGGAGGTGGCGCAGGCGCATGTGCAGGGCCTGGGGCTGACCAACCTGAGGCTGAGCCATTTGCAGGCCATTGGCGACGTGGCCACGCTGGCGCCTTACGACGTGCTGTATTCGCGCATGGTGTTACAGCACAACCCGCCGCCGGTGGCAGCCCGCCTGCTGCGCGATTTGCTGGCAGGGCTGCGGCCGGGCGGTGTGGCGTTTTTGCAGCTGCCCACCTACCGGGCGGGCTACCGGTTCGCGCTCGCCGAGTACCTGCGCCAGCAAAACACCACCGAGATGGAGATGCATTACTTGCCGCAAGCGGCCCTGTTGGACCTGTTGGCCGAGCAGGGCTGCCGGGTGCTGGAGCTGCGCGAGGACGATGCCATTGGCTTGTCGGTGATTGCGGTGTCCAACACGCTGTTGGTGCAAAAGGTGGCGCCGTGAGCGAGGTGACTGCCCGGCCGGCGCCGGACCCGCTGGCCCTGAGCTGGCTGTTGCGGGCCGATTTGCGCCAGGGCGCAGCCGTGGCCAGCGCTCAGAGCCGCCGTTTCAGGTGGTGGTGGGTGATCAACGGCCGACGTGAGTACCCGGCCTGGGCCGACCGCGCCCAGCCGCAGGAGCTGGATTTGTTCAGCCCGCTGCCGGGCTGGCCGCGCTTGGGGCAGTTTGGTATGACGCCGGTGCTGCACCACCTGTTTGAGCAGCGCGAAGACCTGCCCCAGGTGTTTGACACCAGCACGCCGCAGGGCTTGTGGGCGGCTCTGGCCTGGTTTTATACCCACGGCCTGCGCGAGCATGGTCTGCTGGACGTGGTGGATGCGCCCACTTTGGCGGCGCTGGACGACACCCCGCCGCTTTGGGCGCTGCCGGCCGCCGATGCCGCCGCTACGCAGGCGCCGCAGCTGACCTGGCTGATGTTTTTGGTGTGGCGCAGCGACAGCCACCTGCAAGAGGCGTTTGACCTGCGCACCCCAAGGGGACGAGAGAGCTACCTGCCCTGGTTTTTGCTGGAGGGCGTGCCTGCTTTGGGCTTGGCGCCGCTGATGGCGCAGCGCTGGCGCGACTGGCTGGGCCAAGGGCTGGCGCTGCGGGGCCAGCCCGGCCGTTTGGCGCCCAGGGCGGCGCTGCTGTTGTGGCAGCGGCGCAAAGACCTGCAACTGGACTTTGACCTGCGCGAGCCGGCCGGCATGGCTGCGCTGGCGTATTGGGCCGCCACCGCCTGGCGCACAGAGCCTGCGCTGCGCTGGTTGCAGCCAGGCGGGAGCGTCGCTGGCGGCGTGGCCGCGCTGCCGGCACCAGCGGCACCGACCGGCAACGCGGCCGGCGCGGGTGCGCGCCCGTTCGGACTGAACCTGATTGGCTTTGCGTTTGGCGAACTGGGCATCGGCGAAGATGTGCGCATGGCCGCAGCGGCCTGTGAGCAGGCGGGTGTGCCGTACAAGGTGGTGAACATTCACCCGGGCGGCCGGCCGCGCCAGGCCGACCGGGCGCTGGAGGGACAGGTGGCCGACACCGCAGCCGGCGAAGAAGAGGCGCCATATGCCATCAACCTGTTTTGCCTGACCGGTTTTGACACGGTGCGGGTATTTTTGGAGCGCGGTGGACCGCTGTTTGACGGGCGCTACAACATTGGTTGGTGGCCGTGGGAGCTGCCGGTGTGGCCGGCCGACTGGCAGCCGGCCTTTGGCGTGGTGAACGAGGTGTGGGCGGCCAGCCGTTTCACGCAGGCCATGTATGCTAGTGCCCAGGTGCAGGCACCACAGCCGGTGCCGGTGCTGGCCATGCCGCTGCCAGCCAGCGTGGACCGGGTGACACCGATGACGCGCCGCGCACTGGGCTTGCCAGCCGGGCGCTTTTTGTTTTTGTACGTGTTTGACTTCAATTCTTACCTGGCCCGTAAAAACCCGTTTGCTGCGCTGCAGGCGTTTCGCAAGGCCTTTGCGGCCGATGACCAGTCGGTGGGCCTGGTGCTCAAGACCATGAACAGCAACCCCGACAACCCGGCGTGGCAGCGCTTTGTGCGGGCCTGCGCGGCCGACGCACGCATTGTGCTGATTGACCGCACGCTGGACCGCGGGGCCGTGCTGGGACTGATCAAGGCCTGCGATGCCTATGTGTCACTGCACCGCTCAGAGGGTTTTGGCCGCACCTTGGCGGAGGCGATGCTGTTTGGCAAGCCGGTGGTGGGCACGGATTTTTCTGGCAACACCGACTTTTTGACGCCCGAGACCGGATTTCCGGTGCGCTGGAAGCGGCAAGACGTGCAGCCGGGCGAATACCCCTTTGTCAGCCCGGCCGACGCCGCCTGGTGGGCCGAGCCCCTGGTGGCCGACGCCGCCCGCCAAATGCGCGCCGCCCACCTGGCCCCCCGCGATACAAGCTTTGCCCCCCGCCTCAAGGCCAGCGCCCAAGCCATGTTCTCCCCCCGCCACATCGGCCAACGCATGCGCACCCGCCTCGAAGCCATCTTCCAACAATCGGAACAATCGGGGTCAGATTCCAATTAATTTGGTGCAAGTTGAAACTGCGCTGACGATGCCGCAACAAAGTAAGGGTTGAGTTTGTCGGGTTTGCCGTAGTGCAGGGGCGTGCCGCCTGGCCCCAGCACGTGGCCGCCAGCCGCCTCCAAGACGGCCTGTGCTGCAGCGGTGTCCCACTCGCAAGTGGGGCCGAGGCGGGGGTAGACGTCGGCCAGCCCTTCGGCGACACGGCAGAACTTGAGTGAGCTGCCGGCCTGAACCAGCAGCTGCGGGCCCAAGGCGGCGATGAAGGCCTGGGTTTCTTGGTTCAAATGGCTTTTGCTGGCCACCACGCGCAGCGGGTGATGGGGAGGGAGCACCCGGATGGACTCTGGCGTGCCGGCCGCTGCGCAGCGCCAGGCGCCGGCGCCCTGGCTGCCCCAGTAGGTCTGGGCCAAAGCGGGGGCATGCACCACGCCCAGCACGGGGCGGCCGTCTCGGATGAGTGCAATGTTGACCGTGAACTCGCCGTTGCGCGCCATGAACTCGCGGGTGCCGTCCAGCGGGTCAACCAGCCAGAATTGACCGGTGGCCAAGCGGTGGCGCTGCGAGGCTTCGTCTTCCTCAGAGACCACGGGGATGCCGGGTGTCAGCACTGCCAACTCACGCGCAATCAGTTGGTGCGCCAGCAAGTCGGCTTGGGTGAGCGGGCTGCCGTCGTCCTTGAGGGTAATCCCCGCCGCGCTATGCCCGTCTGGCGCCGCCAGCATTTGCCCATAGACACCCAGGATGGCATCGCCCGCGCGTTGGGCGATGGCCAGTACCGGGTTGACCAAAGCTGGGAGTAAGTACGATTGACTCATTAAATTCAAATCCCTATAATTACTTGAAATAAAAACATTTTTTAGATTTAAACATAATTTTTTTAAATATATGCAAATTGAGTCAATTAATTCCGCTGTGCCTGCGCACGATCTCCTGGGCTTGAGCCAGGCCAAGGTGTGGGATTTTGAGCTGGCATTCCAACATCTTCAGGCTTTGGGCGAGTGCGATACCCAGCGCACGGCCGAGCGTCGGCTGCATAAGCTGGGCTTGTTGCCCGAGGAATTGACGGCTTCGGCATTGCGGGATGAGCTGGGGCGCCCACCCACACCGGCCGTGCTGAGCTGGGAGCTGGAACAGGCGCGCAAGCAGCGCCGGCTGGTCTTGTTTGCGCAGTTGCACCCGTGGCCCGGCGGGCAGGCCTGCCTGCATGCCAACGATGCCCGGGGCGCGCGCTACTGGCTCCCGCTGGGGGCCGGCGACCCGGGGCTGGCGCAGCTGGCAGCGGGTTTGCAGGCTTTGCAGACGCACGTGGGCAAGGACGTTGCGGTTTTTGCACACGGCGGCTTGGTGGCCCAGTGTCGCGACACGCCGACTTTGCCAGGTGTGAGCTTGTTGGCTTATGCGCCTGTTTTAAATCTGGCAGCGCTGCGGCAGCAGGGTGGCGCCGCCGTTAAGGCCAGAACGCCACACCTGCAGCGGCTGGAGGCAGAAAGCATTCATATCTTGCGCGAGGCGGTGGCTGAGGCGCAGAACCCGGCCATGCTGTATTCGGTGGGTAAAGACAGTGCGGTGATGCTCCATCTGGCGCGCAAAGCGTTTTTTCCGGCACCGCCGCCGTTTCCGTTGCTGCACGTGGACACGCGCTGGAAATTTCAGGAAATGTACCTGTTCCGTGACCAGATGGCCCGTGAGAGTGGCATGGATTTGCTGGTGCACATCAACCCCGAGGCGATTGCCAGGAACATCAACCCGTTTGACCACGGCTCAGCCCTGCACACCGACGTGACCAAGACCGAGGGCCTGAAGCAGGCGCTGGACAAGTACCGTTTTGATGTGGTGTTTGGCGGCGCTCGGCGCGATGAGGAGAAGTCGCGGGCCAAGGAGCGGATATTTTCATTTCGGACGCAGACGCACCGCTGGGACCCCAAAAACCAGCGCCCGGAGTTATGGAACCTGTTTAACACGCGCAAGTCACGGGGGGAGAGCATCCGGGTGTTCCCGCTGTCCAATTGGACCGAGCAGGATATCTGGCAGTACATCCACCAGGAAAACATACCGGTGGTGCCGCTGTACTTTGCCAAGCCTCGGCCGGTGGTGGTGCGGGACGGCATGATTTTGATGGTGGACGACGCGCGTTTTCGGATGTTGCCGGGGGAAGAGATTCAGGTCCGTGAGGTACGCTTTCGCACCCTGGGCTGCTACCCGCTCACGGGTGCGGTGGAGTCCACAGCCAAATCGTTGCCTGAAATCATTATGGAGCTGGTGAATGCCCGCAGCTCCGAGCGGCAGGGTCGTGCGATTGACGCCGACGCCTCGTCGAGCATGGAAAAGAAAAAACAGGAGGGCTATTTCTGATGGCGCCCCAATCTAGGAAACAGTCCAATAAACATCCGGTCTCCCGCCGGCCATCGCCACTTCCGCCGGCATCGATCGAGGCATTTCTGGCACAACAGCAGGCGCAAGACTTATTGCGTTTTATCACCTGCGGCAGCGTGGATGATGGCAAGAGCACCCTGATCGGCCGCCTTCTCTGGGAGGCGATGCAGCTGTTTGACGATCAATTGGCTGCCCTGACCAGCGACTCCAAACGGTTTGGCACACAGGGCGAGGACATTGACTTTGCCCTACTCGTCGATGGGCTGGCGGCCGAGCGCGAGCAGGGCATCACGATAGATGTGGCGTACCGCTTTTTTGCGACCCAGCAGCGCAAGTTCATCGTGGCGGATACGCCTGGCCATGAGCAATACACCCGCAACATGGTCACTGGCGCGTCCACGGCTGATGTGGCGGTTTTGCTGGTGGATGCGCGCCTGGGGCTGTCGACCCAAACGCGCCGGCATGCGTTTTTGGTGTCCTTGATGGGCATACGCCAGGTGGTGTTGGCCATCAACAAGATGGACCTGGTGGGTTTTGACGTGGCCATATTCAACCGCATCGATGCAGACTTCAGGCGGTTTGCGCAAACGCTTGGGTTCGTGGGTGTGACGGCGATCCCGCTATCGGCCCTGAAGGGCGACAACATCACCGAACGCTCTGGTCGCACACCCTGGTATGGCGGCCCCACCTTGATGGGCTATCTGGAGACGGTGCCGCCACGCTCGACCCAAACCCAAAGAATGGTGTTTCCGATTCAGTGGGTGAACCGGCCGGATGCGTCGTTCCGGGGCTTCAGCGGTACCGTGGTGAGCGGCCAGGTGCAGCTGGGCGATGAAATTCGGGTAACGGCCAGTGGGCAGGTGGCCAAAGTGGCCGAGATCGTGACCATGGACGGTGCCTTGCCGGTAGCCGAAGCAGGGAGCGCCGTGACCCTGCGGCTGGACCGCGAGATCGATGCGTCGCGCGGCGATGTGTTGTCGTTGAGTGACAGCCCCTTGGAAATGACCGATCAGTTCGAGGCGACCGTGGTCTGGATGCAGGCCGAGGAAGGCCTGATTGGCCGCAATTACGACATCAAGCTGGCCACACAGTGGGCTTCGGCTGCGGTGACCAATATCAGGCACCGGATCAACGTGAATACGCTGGCGCATGAGGCCAGCCGCCAACTGGGCCTGAATGACATCAGCGTGTGCACTTTGTCGACCAGCAAGCCGCTGGTGTTTGACAGTTACGAAAAAGCGACTGACCTGGGTAGCTTCATTCTGGTGGACCGGTTTAGCCATGCCACTGTGGCTGCTGGCATGATTCGCCACAGTTTGCATCGGGCGCAAAACATTCATCGCCAGGCCTTGACCATTACCCGCCAGGACCGGGAAAAATTGAACGGTCACAAGGGGCGGGTTGTGTGGTTGACGGGCTTGTCAGGGTCGGGCAAGTCCACACTGGCCAATGCCCTGGAGGTGGCGCTGCAGGCGCGCGGTCAGCGCACTTTCTTGCTTGACGGCGACAACATTCGCCAGGGGCTGAACAAGGACCTGGGTTTTACCGAAGCGGATCGGGTGGAGAACATCCGGCGCATTGCCGAAGTGGCCAAGCTGATGCTGGATGCCGGTATGGTGGTGTTGACGGCCTTCATATCGCCATTTCGCCGCGAGCGTGAAATGGCGCGCGAGCTGATTGGTGAGGATCATTTTGTCGAGGTATTTGTCGATACGCCATTGGCTGTGTGCGAGCAGCGCGACGTCAAGGGCCTGTACAAGAAAGCGCGCAAGGGCTTGATCCCGAACTTCACCGGCGTGAGCAGCCCGTACGAGGTGCCAGACAACCCGCAACTGGCTGTGTCAGGCGAGGACGGACAGATCAAAGCGGGGGTGGACACGATGATCGGCTACCTGGAGCGGGCTTGATGACACGCCATGTTGGATCGGGTACGTGCGGCGCTGACTGGCGGGCTGGTCAGAGGAACTCTGGCAACAGGTCGCGCAGTGCAGCACGGGCGCGCTCAATGGCGGCTTGCGGGGCTGAGGCATAGGGCCACAACATGCGCGCCCGCACCGGGCCCCAGGCGCCGACTTCGGCCATCATTTTGTCCAGCGCCGGGTGTGACAGCCCGTGGCTGCCAACCAGAGGCAACACATGCTGCGCCATGAATTGTTGGATGCGGCGCTCCAGTTCGGCCGCAGACTCGGGCGCCGTGGCACTGAGTTGCCAGTGGTGCAGCGCACCGCGAGGCCCGAGGCAGGCCACATTCGAATAAGCACCATCGGCGCCGAGAGGGCGTCCGAATGCGACGGTATGACCGGGCACAAACACCGAAAAATCAGGCAGCAAGCGGCGGCGCTCGGCGTACCAGGCGGCATCGCCGCCCGGCAGTTTGGTCCCTATCAAATTGGGTGCCAGCAACCTGAGTTGGGCGATTTGCGCCAGGCTCAGTCGTAATTTGGCTTGTGGTGGGTTGTAGAGGATCAGTGGGATGTCACCCGCTGCTGCTTGGAGACCGACAACGAAGTTGTCAAGCTCGGGCGCAGACGGTGCCCACCAATCGGGCAGCGTGAACTGAGCGGCGCTGGGACGGACGTCTTGCAGGCGCCTTAGACGCTCAAGGGCGACGCGTGGGTTGGTGTTGGAGACCCCGATTTGGAAGGGCATGCCGGCGGCCCGGGCTTTTTGCGCCACCAGGCTGACCAGTTGCTCGTACTCGGCCTCGGTCTGGTTGTGAAACTCGCCCGCCGTGCCGTTGGCGTAGATGCCAGCCAGACCACTGTTTGTGAGCACATCGAGCTCTTCAGCCAGTGCACCCCAGTCAATCTGGTCGTGCTCGGTGATGGGCAAAAGAATGGTGCCCCAGATGCCCTGTGGCTGTGGGTGTGAGGACAGGGTCATGAATCCGGACTCCAGACTGGTGGGTCGCCGTTAGAGAACTGCACTAGGGTAAACACCCTGTGCAGGACGGGGGTGCCTGCGAATAATACATGCAACATGTCTGACATCTGAACTCCGACAAACCCCTTTGCCTTTGGCCTCATCGTGAAAACCTTCACCCGATTGCCCGCGTACCAATTGGCCACGACCGAGGTCAAGCGCTATATTGAGGAGCATGAGCTCAAGGGGGGTGATCCGCTGCCGTCCGAGGCGGAGCTGTGTCAGGAACTCGGCATGTCAAGGACATCGCTGCGTGAAGGCTTGAAGGCGCTGGAGTCCCTGGGCATCATCCGCACCCGGCATGGCGAGGGCGTGTTCGTCGCGCACTTCTCGTTTGATCCGATCCTGCACAACCTGCCGTACTCGATTGCTGCGCAGGGCTCGAGTTTGCGCGAGTTGCTGGAGGTGCGTTGCGCGCTGGAGGTCGGCATGATTGCCCAAGTGGTGGCCTGCATCAGCCCTGCGGACATCGATGAATTGCAGGGTCTGGCCCAGCAGATGCTGCAGCGCAGCGCGCTGGGTGAGAGTTTTGCCGAGCTTGACCGCGCCTTTCACGCCACGCTGTTCCGCTGCCTTGGCAATACCTTCCTGCTGAGCCTGGTCGATCTGTTTTGGCAGGTCGTTAACCGACTGGCTGACCGGCTGCCTGCGCCGGATGCGCAGGCGCAACGCGCCACAGCCCATGACCACCTGGCAGTCGCCGTGATGTTGCAGGCTGGCGATGTGCAGGCACTGGAGCGCGCACATCGGCACCATTTCCAAGAAATTTCCCGCCGTCTCGACGCGATGTACGCGCCGACGACGCTTCCGCACTGATAAGTTTTTGCCCACTGTTCTATAACCATACCGTAAGGAGACTGATGATGAAAATCTGGAAACCACTCGCTGCCCTGTTGTCAATGTGTGTCTCGGCCGCCGCCATGGCGCAAAACCTGACCCTGAGCTTTGGCACCCAACTGCCCGAGACCCACGTGGTCTACAAGGGTATTCTGGAGGTCAAACGCAAGCTTGAGGAATCGTCTAAGGGCGCCATGACGCTCAAGATCTTTCCCGGGGCGCAGCTGGGTGACTTCAAGGCCATGGTCGGGCAGACCCAGGCCGGTGACCTGGACATCACCATGACGGGCTACCCCGATATGAGCTACATCATTCCCGAACTCAAGCTGATCGGTGCCCCCTATGTGGTCTCCAGCTACGAGCACCTGCAGAAGGTCGTCAAGGGCCCGTATGGCCAGCGCATGGACACCAAGTTCCGCGAAAAAGGCGTGCACATGATGGACGTCTGGTACGAGGGCACCCGCCATACCACCGCCAACAAACCGATCAACTCCATGGCCGATCTCAAGGGGCTGAAGATGCGCACGCCCAATGTGCCCTTCCTGATCGCCTACGCCCAGGCGGTCGGCGCCACGCCAGCGCCAGTGGCCTTTGCCGAGCTCTACATGGCCTTGCAGACCAAGCAGGTCGATGCCCAGGAGAACCCGCTGCCTACCATTGAGGCCACCAAGGTTTACGAGGTGCAGAAGCACATCGCCCTGACCGGCCACTTCATCGCCAGTTCGGCCATTTTGGTGGGTGACAAAGCCTTGAAGAAGCTCAACCCTAGCCAAAAGCAGTGGCTGGAGGAGGCCATCATGGCGGGCGGCAAGGTGGCCACGGCCGGCGTGATGAAGAGCGAGGCTGACCTGGTTGCATTCTTCAAGTCCAAGGGCCTGGGCGTGACCACGGTCGACACGGCGCCCTTTCGTGCCGCCATGAAGCCGTATTACGACACGCTTGAGACTGAGTTCGGCAAGGGCGAAATCAGCCGCATCATGGCCACCAACTAAATCCACTGCCGCGATGACGTCCAAGCGCTACTCGCCTGAGGGGGTGCTCAGCACCCTGCTGCTAATCGCCCTGAGCCTGGTCATCTTATTGCAGATCGCCGGTCGTATGGGCCTGTTCCCGGGGCAGGTGTGGACTGAGGAGCTGATTCGCTGGCTCTGGGTCTGGATGGCCTGCCTGGGCTTGAGCGAGGCTGAGCGGTACCAGCAGCACCTGCGCATGGACATGGTGCCGTCGCTCTGGAGCGCGGCGTTTCGCCGCCTTGTCTACCGCATGATCGACGCCATGACAGGTGTACTGGCCCTCTACATGGCGTGGCTGGGTTTCAAGGGGGTGCTGCGCACTTGGAATGATGAATCGGTGACCCTGATGGTCTCCGACGCGGTGCTGTACGCGGCGCTGCCGGTAGGCGCCTTGCTGTGGGCGATGCGGCTGTTCCTGCGGCTGGCGGGCAAGCGCCAGCCACAGCCCTGGAGTTCCTCATGACCTTCCTGATTTTCATCGTCACCTGGATGGTGTTGATTTTTGTCGGTATCCCGATCGCCGTCTCGATGATCGTGGTGTCGGTCGGCTACTTTTTGTACACCGGTATCGGCATCAACTTTGCGGTGCAGCGCATCGTGGATGGTCTCAACAGCTTTCCCATCATCGCGGTGCCGCTGTTCATCCTGGCGGCCAGCATCTTCAACTCCTCCAGCATCACCCGCAACCTGTTTGGTTTTGCCACGCATCTGGTCGGGCACGTGCGCGGCGGGCTGGGGCATGTGAACATTCTGGCTAGCCTGTTTTTCTCGGGCATGTCGGGCTCGGCGGTGGCCGATGCCGGAGGCTTGGGCAAGATCGAAGCCGAGGCCATGCAGAAGGCAGGCTACCCCCATGACCTCGCCGCTGCACTCACGGCCGTATCGTCCATCCTGGGCCCACTGGTGCCCCCGAGCATCCCGATGGTGGTGTACGGCGTGGTGTCCGGCGCGTCGATCGGCGGCCTGTTCCTGGGCGGTATCGTGCCGGGCTTGCTGTGCACGCTGGCCATGATGATCATGCTGTATATCGTGGCCGGACGCATCAGTCTACCGGTGCACCCGCGTTCCACCTGGCGGCAAATTCGCAGTTCCTTCATCGTTTCTTTTCCGGCGCTACTCACACCGGTGGTCATCATCGGTGGCATTTTCAGCGGTGTGTTCTCGCCCACCGAGGCCGCGGCGGTCACGGTGTTGTATGCGATTGCCATCGACCTGCTGGTCTACCGTGAGCTGACCTGGCGCAAGCTGTGGGATGCGATTTATGAGACAGCCGTGATGTCCTCCACCATCGCACTCATCATTGGCGGCGTGTCCATGATGGGGGTGGTGATGGCGCGGGAAAAGGCACCTGAGCAGATTGCCTCGTTGCTGATGTCGGTGGCCAGCACGCCCACCGAGTTCATGTTCGCCGTGACCCTGCTCTTGCTGATCCTGGGCTGTTTCATCGAGGTATTGGCACTGCTGCTGGTACTGGTGCCCTCGTTCATACCGTTGGCGGTGTCGTTGGGCATCGACCCGGTCTACCTGGGCGTCAACATCATCTTCACGCTGATGATCGGCACGCTGACGCCGCCCATGGGCATGATACTGTTCGTGGTGTCCAAGAGCCATGGCGTGGAGATGCACCGGCTCATTCGAGCAACCATGCCCTGGCTCATTCCCTTGATCATCGTGCAGATCCTGATGATCATGTACCCACCCTTTATCCTGGCCCTGCCCAGGCTGTTCATGTCCTGACCGATTGTTTTACCCATGACCTCAACGCTCAATCTCCACGGCATTGTTCCCCCCGTTGCCACGCCCTACGACCACGACGGCCAGATTGACCCCCAGGGTCTGCGTGCGGTGTTGCGCCACCTCATCGACGGCGGTGTGCACGGCCTCTTCGTGCTGGGTTCCACCAGCGAATGCGTGTTCCTCAATCCGGCCCAACGCGGGCTGGTGATCGAGACCGCCGTGCAGGAGGCGGCCGGGCGCGTGCCAGTGCTGGTGGGGGTCATGGATGCCACCACCGACCACTGCATCGCCCACGGCCGCCAGGCTCAGGCCCTGGGGGCCCAGGCGCTGGTCCTGACTGCGCCCTATTACACGCGAACCAACCAGGCCGAGACTCTGGACCACTTCCGCTATGTGCGCGATGCGGTTGATCTACCGGTAGTGGCTTACGACATTCCGGTCTGCGTGAACATCAAGCTCGCGCGCGACACGGTGAACACGCTGGCCCGCGAGCAGGTGGTCGTAGCGCTGAAAGACAGCAGCGGTGACGAGGGCGGCTTTCGAATGCTGCTGCGTGACCTGCATGACAGGCCCGACTTCGCCTTGTTCACTGGCTCTGAGGTGGTGGCCGATGCGGCTTTGCTGGGTGGCGCCCACGGCATCGTGCCCGGCCTGGCCAATGTTGATCCCCACGGCTATGTCCGCCTGTACGACCACGCCCGTGCCGGCCGCTGGCAAGAGGCCCGGGCCGAGCAGGACCGCTTGATCCGCCTGTTCCAGATGGTGTTCTTCGCCGCCAACGAGCTCAGTGCCGGGGCTTCGGGTGTGGGCAGCTTCAAGACCTCGCTCAAGCTCATGGGCCTGATCCAGAGCCATCACATGGGCAAGCCCAACCGTCCGCTGCCACCCGCAGCTGTGGAGCGGGTGCGCCAGCACCTGATCGAGCTGAATCTGCTGGGCGGCTGAAAGCAAGCCATGGCCGATGCCGGGTGGGTTCAGCGCTGGGCAGGCGGTTTGATCGTTTCTTGTCAGCCACTGGCCGGCAGCGCCATGGACAGCGATGACATTGTGGTCGCCATGGCGCTGGCGGCCCAGGCTGGGGGGGCCAGTGCGCTGCGCATCGAGGGCGCGGCTCGGGTGCGGCAGGTGGTGGCTCAGGTCAGCATTCCGGTGGTTGGTATTGTCAAGCGTGACCTTGCCGACAGCCCGGTTCGGATCACCCCCCTGCTGGACGATGTGGACGCCCTATGTGCCGCCGGGGCCGCGGTGGTGGCGGTGGACGCAACGCAGCGCCTGCGCCCCGTGTCAGCCGCTGCCTTGTTAAAACAGATCCACCAAGGCCATTGCCTGGCCATGGCCGATTGCTCATGCCTTGCCGATGGATTGCTTGCCCGGGACTTGGGCTTTGATTGGGTGGGCAGCACCTTGTCAGGCTACACCGCAGACACATTGTGCGCAGACAACAGCCCGCCAGACTGGGTCCTGATCCGCCAGCTCAGCCAGCAGGGCTGCTGGGTGGTGGCTGAGGGGCGGCTGCGTACGCCAGCCCACGCCGCACAGGCGCTGCGTGAGGGGGCTAGGGCGGTGACGGTTGGTTCGGCCATCACCCGCGTTGAGCACATCACCAGCTGGTTTGTCCAAGCGCTCAGCCCTCCGGTGCCCGATGCTGGTGCTTGACATTGGCGGCACCAAGGTTGCCGCCGCCCGCTGGGTGGATGGGCGCTTGCAAGACCGGCGTCAATGGCCGATGCCGATCACCCCAGAGGCTTGGCGCCAGACCCTGGCTTTGATGGCCACCACCTACCCTGGCGTGAGCTGGGTGGCAGCGGCCGTCACCGGCCTGACCGATGGACGGGTCTGGTCGGCCGTCAACCAGCAGCTGATTTCATTTTGGGACGGCTACGCACTGGCCGATGCCCTGACGCAGGCCTGGCGATGCCCGTCGGTTCTGCTGAATGACGCCCAGGCTGCGGCCTGGGGTGAGTTTGTGGCCGGCGAACGGCAGCCCGCCAACCTGCTGTTCATCACCCTGTCTACGGGGGTGGGCGGTGGCTTGGTTCTGGACGGCCAGTTACGCAGCGGCAGTCGCGGTCTGGCGGGTCATATTGGCCACGTGGGCAGCGGTCTGGCACCGTTGGACGGCGATACCCGTTGTGGTTGTGGGCGGCTCAATTGCCTGGAGGCCTTGGCATCGGGTACTGCGCTGGCCCGGCAGGCCACTCATCTGCTCGGTAGGCCGCTTGACGCGGAATCGGTATTTGCCGGCTGGCACGCGGGCGAGGCGGTGTGCAGTCGGCTGCTGGAAAGGGCCGCCCAAGCGGTGGCACAAGCGCTGGGCGATGCGCACGTCCTGCTCGATCTTGACGAGGTAAGGCTGGGGGGCAGCGTTGGCTTGGCGCCTGGCATGATCGATGCGATCAAACAGGCCCAACAAGCCTTGCCGGCGCGTTGTCGCGTCGCGGTCTCGCCAGCCTGCCTAGGCGCTGACGCCGGGCTCATTGGCATGGGCCATTGGGCCAGTGGCCGACCGGGCGCGCCATGATGACGCCGATGCGGCATGATGGCGTCTTCGCCATTCCCCTGCTGCACCCCATGCGCCACTTGTCCTTGTCATTACGGTTCTTCTTGCTGGTGATTTTGGCTTCGGCTGCTTTGCTGGGGTCTGCTGCACGGGCAGCGGTCAGCGTTGAGGACGCCGAGGCGGTGCAGGCCACGGTGCGCGCCCAGCTGGCGGCTTTTGTGGCGGAGGATGCGGATCTGGCATTTTCCTACGCAGCACCCAATATCCGAAGCTTGTTCCAGACACCGGAGCGCTTCATGGCCATGGTTCGGCAGGGCTATCCAGTGGTGTACCGGCCTGCCGCTTTGCTGTTTCTGAAGGCCAAGGCGCTAGACGCGGCAGTTATGCAGCCGGTGCAGCTGCGCGACAGCAGCGGTAAATCTTGGTTGGCGATGTACACACTGCAGCGTCAAGCCGATGCCCGCTGGTTGATCAGTGCCTGCGTCTTGGTGCCAGACGGGTCCATTGGGGCCTAACGGGCGCACGCCAAGGCTTGATTACACTCAACCCGGCCCCAGCTAGTCTTGGTCCATACTGGCCAAGTCAACCCCTCGAGAAAGACCACCATGGTTCCGCACCTGGTTACGGCCCTGACCGGCCCCATCAATGAGCTTGAGCAACGCGTGCTGGATTCGATGCCAGCCTTAGAGCGCTGGTTCCGGCTGGAGTGGATGGAGCACACGCCGCCTTTTTACAGCGCGGTTGACTTGCGCAACGCTGGTTTCAAGCTGGCGCCGGTCGACACCAACCTGTTTCCGGGCGGCTGGAACAACCTGACGCCTGAGATGCTGCCGCTGGCGGTGCAGGCGGCCATGGCGGCCATTGAAAAGATATGTCCGGAAGCGCGTAACCTGCTGGTCATCCCGGACAACCAGTTGCAAAGTACTTTCTACTTGGCCAATGTGGCGCGCTTAAGGCAGATTTTTCATATGGCTGGGCTCAATGTGCGCATCGGCTCCATTGACCCGACCATCACCAAAACCACCACGATTGAGCTGCCCAATGGCGACACGGTCACGCTCGAGCCGGTGATTCGCGGCAAACGGCGGCTGGGAGTCAAGGACTTTGACCCCTGCACCATCCTTCTCAACACCGACCTGAGCGCCGGCGTGCCGGGTATTCTGGAGGAGATTCACGAGCAGTACCTGCTGCCGCCCCTGCACGCGGCTTGGGCGACGCGGCGCAAAAGCACCCATTTCAAGAGCTATGAAGAAGTCGCCAAGCGGCTCGGCAAACTGCTCGGTGCAGACCCTTGGCTGATCAACCCGCTGTTTGAGCGGGGTGGCGCTGTGGATTTGGGCACGCCGGCCGGGCGTGACAGTCTGGCGGGCCAGGTCGATGCGCTGTTGACGAAGGTCAGGCGCAAGTACAAAGAGTACGGCATCAAGGAAAAGCCGTTTGTGGTGGTCAAAGCCGACGACGGCAGCCGCGGCATGGGCATCGTGACGGTGCGCGATGCACGCAGCGTAGCCGAGCTGGCGCAGACGCTGGCGCACGCTGCGCCCGGCGCCGGTCCGAAGGACATGCTGGTGCAAGAGGGGGTGCTGACCCGCGAGCGCATCAATGATGCGGTGGCGGAACCCGTGGTGTACATGGTGGACCGCTATGTGGTGGGCGGGTTTTACCGGATCCATGCCGACCGGGGCGAAGACGAAGACCTGTGCGCACCGGGCGCCAGCTTTGTGCCGCTGGCCTTTGAGCAAAGTACCCATTTGCCGCAACCCGGCGTTAAACCCGGCGCCAGCGCGCCCAACCGGTTCTACATGTACGGTGTGGTGGCGCGGGCGGCGATGCTGGCCGCGAGCTATGAGCTCGAAGCCACTGACCCGGAGGCCGAAACCTACGCCTGAGGTTGCTATTCCCGTCAAAGGGGTCGATCAGTTGCTGCATTGCAACAAACACCCCGCTGAACCCGTGGTCAGTCGCCTGAGGTGCTTGCACTTCCAGGCAAGGGGCGCACAATGGCGGTCCCCCATGGAATGGATCCCCGGTTAATTAGTGAGCCGGGGTCAATGTGTGTCAGCATCCAAATCGTCTCTCACCGCGCTCACGCTGGGCGCTATCGGCGTGGTTTACGGCGACATCGGCACCAGTGTGCTGTACGCAGTTAAAGAAGTGTTCGGCTCCGGACACGTGCCCTTCACCCCTGACAACGTCTACGGCATCCTGTCGATTTTCTTCTGGACGCTGACCGTCATCGTGTCGCTCAAGTACGTTGTGCTGGTGCTGCGTGCCGACAACAATGGCGAGGGCGGCTTGGTCGCCATGCTGGCGCTGGCCTCACAGTCGGTCAAAGACAAACCCCAGTTGCGACGGGTGTTGCTTGTGGTTGGCATCTTTGGCACCTGCCTGTTTTATGGTGATGGTGTTATTACCCCCGCCATCTCGGTGCTGTCGGCGGTGGAAGGTCTGGAGGTGGTGTCACCAGCCTTCAAGCGCTACGTGATTCCCCTGACCCTGATCATCCTGTTTGGCCTTTTCGCGGTGCAGAAACGCGGCACTGCAGGCATTGGGAAGTTTTTTGGCCCGATCACCTTGGTCTGGTTTGCCTGCATCGCCCTGCTGGGCCTGGTCCATATCCAGTCCAATCCGGCCATTTTGTGGGCCATCAGCCCGCATTACGCGCTGGGGTTCATGTGGCAAAACCCGGGCATTACCTTCATCATCCTGGGCGCGGTGGTGCTTTGTGTGACGGGCGGCGAGGCGCTGTATGCCGACATGGGTCATTTTGGCAAAAAGCCGATCCGGGTCGCCTGGTTTGCGGTGGTCATGCCGGCGCTGACGCTGAACTACTTTGGCCAGGGCGCGCTGCTGCTCAAGGACCCGGCGGCGGTCAAGAACCCGTTTTTCCTGATGGCGCCTGACTGGGCCCTGGTGCCGCTGGTGGTGCTGGCCACCATGGCCACGGTGATTGCCTCGCAGGCCCTCATCTCTGGTGCGTTTTCGGTCACCAAGCAGGTGATCCAGCTGGGCTACCTGCCGCGTCTTCAAGTGCAGCACACCAGCGTCAAAGAGACCGGCCAGATTTACCTGCCTTTCGTCAACTGGGGCCTGTTCGTGGCCATTGTGCTGGCGGTGGTGCTGTTCAAGTCGTCCAGCAACTTGGCGGCGGCCTATGGGATTGCGGTCTGCACCGACATGCTGATCACCACGATTCTGACTTTCTACGTGATTCGCTACCGCTGGAACTACCCGCTGGCCCTGTGCATTGCCGCGACCGGCTTCTTCTTTGTGGTCGACTTCGCCTTTTGGGCTTCCAACATGTTCAAGTTGCTCGATGGCGGCTGGTTCCCGCTGCTGCTCGGCGGCGCTATCTTCATCCTGATGATGACCTGGCACGACGGCAGACGCCTGCTCAATGCCAGCCTGCGCAGCGATGCGATCGACCTGCCCAGTTTTCTCGAGGCCGTGTTTGTCAGCCCGCCGGTGCGCGTAGAAGGAACCGCCGTGTTCCTGACGGCCGAGCCGGGCACGGTGCCCAATGCCATGCTGCACAACCTCAAGCACAACAAGGTGCTGCACCAGAACAACTTGTTTGTGACAGTGCGCAACCATGAGGTGCCGTGGATTGGCATGGACAAGCGGATCGAAATCGAGCCGCTGGGCCACGATTGCTGGCGGGTGGTGGTGCACTATGGCTTCAAGAACGATCCCGACCTGCCCAAGGCGCTGCAGCAGCTTAAGGGCCGGGGCTGCGAGCTCGACGATATGACCACCAGCTATTTCCTCTCGCGCGACACCGTGATCCCCACCATTGGGGGCGGTATGGCGCAGTGGCGCGAAAAGCTGTTTGCCCAGATGCACCGTAACGCCAGCGGCGCCGCGGACTTCCTGAAGCTGCCGAACAACTCGGTGGTAGAGCTCGGCTCCAAGATTGAAATCTAGGCGCGCCTGATGCGGTTTTTCCGGGACCTGAGTCTGTCCACTGCCAGTGCTGGTTTTGTCGCGGTGTTAGTGGGGTTTACCAGTTCGGTGGCGATCGTGTTTCAGGCGGCACAGGCGTTTGATGCCACGCCGGCGCAGATCAGCTCCTGGATGTGGGCACTGGGCCTGGGCATGGGTTTGTGCAGTCTGGTCCCCTCGCTGTGGCTGCGCAAGCCGGTGATGGTGGCCTGGAGCACGCCGGGCGCCGCCGTGCTCGCCACTGCCGGTCTGTCGGGCGGCTATTCCATGGCGGATGCGGTGGGCGCCTTCATGGTTTGCGCCGCGCTCATCACCCTGTTTGGGGTGACCGGTTGGTTTGAGCGCATCTTGAACCACCTGCCGCTGGCGATTGCTTCGGGCCTGCTCGCTGGTGTGCTGACCCGGTTTGGCCTGCAGGGCTTTTTGGCGGCGCAAACAGCCCTGCCGCTGGTGCTGGTGATGCTGGGCTCTTATGTGATCGGCAAACGGGTGCTACCACGCTACGCGGTGCCCCTGACCTTGCTTGTTGCTATAGTATTCGTAGCTAAAACCCAAGGTTTCACGGGGGCTGTGGTCGATTTTTCCTTGACAGTGCCGGTGTTCGTGGCGCCCGTGTTTACGCTCGGGGCGGCCGTTAGCCTGGCCCTGCCCTTGTTTCTGGTGACCATGGCCTCGCAAAACCTGCCCGGTGTGGCGGCCATACAAGCGGCCGGCTATGGCCAGGGACCGGGCGCGGCACCGGGCAGTGGTATTCCGATCTCCAAAGTCCTCACCCTAACCGGCTTGGCCACCTTGTTGCTGGCGCCGTTTGGGGGGTTTGCCTTGAATCTCAGTGCCATTACCGCTGCCATTTGCATGGGCCGGGAGGCCCACCCCGACCCGCAACGGCGCTACACCGCCGCCGTGGTCTGTGGCGCTATTTACGTGTTGATTGGGTTATTTGGTGCCACGGTCGTCGCTGTACTCACTGCCTTCCCCAAAGAACTGATTGCGGCTATTGCCGGGCTGGCGCTCCTGGGTACGATTGGCAGTGCACTGCATGTGGCGCTTCGCGAGGAAGCGCACCGCGAGGCCGCGTTGGTCACCTTTTTGGTCACCCTTAGCGGGGTCGTGATTGCCGGCGTTGGCGCTGCCTTTTGGGGTGTGCTGGCCGGCGTGCTCACGCTTTTTGTGCAACAGTACGGGCGCAACCGCCCCTGAACCTCAATGAAACTCCTTTTTGTTGCTGACCCTCTGGATTCATTCGCGATCTACAAGGACACCACTTTTGCCATGATGCGCGAGGCCCAGCGTTGTGGCCATGCCGTCAGCGTGTGCGAGGTGCGTGACCTGATGTGGCAACGTGGCGGCCCGGTTACGGCCTATGTGCGCGACATCACCCTCACCGGTGACCCAGTGCATTGGTACCGCGCCGCGCAGCAGGCCCCCGACGAGCGACCGCAGGCGCTCAAGGCGTTTGATGCCGTGGTCATGCGCAAGGACCCGCCGTTTGACAGCGAGTACTTCTATGCCACCCACCTGCTGGAGCAGGCAGAGCGCGAGGGCGCACGGGTCTTCAACAAACCGCGGGCCCTGCGCGACCACCCCGAGAAACTGTCGATCCTGGAGTTTCCGCAGTTCATTGGACCCACCCTGGTGACGCGTGACCCCGCTGATATTCGCCGCTTTCATGCCGAGCACCGTGACATCATCCTCAAGCCGCTTGACGGCATGGGCGGTGCTGGCATTTTTCGCGTCAAAGACGATGGCCTGAACCTGGGCAGCATCACCGAAACCCTGAACCGCGATGGCCAACAGACGGTGATGGTGCAAAAATTCCTGCCTGACATCGCCCTAGGTGACAAGCGGGTGCTGGTGATCGGCGGTCTGGCGGTGCCGTTTTGCCTGGCGCGCATACCGCAGGGCAGCGAGGTGCGTGGCAATCTGGCGGTGGGTGGTAAGGGGGTAGCGCAAGCCCTGAGCGCGCGCGACCGTTTCATTGCCGAGTCGCTCGGCCCGGTGCTGTACGGGCGCGGTCTGCTGCTGGTGGGCCTGGATATCATTGGGGACAGCCTGACCGAGATCAACGTCACCAGCCCGACCTGCTTTCAGGAGATCTTTGACCAGACCGGCTGTGATGTCGCCGCCCTGTTCATTCAGGCACTGACAGCGGCCCTGGCCCGCTGAGGCATCAGGCCAGCGCGTTGCTGCCCTCAACAAATACTTGCAGTTCTCCCGGCGCCATCGCCACCCAGTCTTCATTGGTGGTCAGCGGCTCGGTCACCACAATAGCCAATCGGTCCTGGGGTCCATTAAGTTCGGACAGGTCGACGCTGACGTCGTCGTCCTTCAGGTGCACCTCGGTGAAAGGATGCTGGCGCAGCACATAGTGGAGCTTGGTGCTGGCATGGGCCCACAGCGCCTGGCCGTTGCTGAGCAAAAAATTGAAGCTGCCGTGCCGCGAGATCTGCGGCACCAGCTCAGACAGCGTCAAGGTCAGCTCATTAACACTGGGTACGCCGGCGTGGGACTTGGCCAACTCTTGCAAGAGCCAGCAGAACGCCAACTCGCTGTCGGTGCTGCCCACCGGGTGGAAATTGCCGTGCAGTGCCGGCGCATAGTCTTTGAGGTCACCGTTGTGAGCAAATACCCAGTAGCGGCCCCACAGCTCGCGCACAAAGGGGTGGCAGTTTTCCAGATTGACGGCACCCACCGTGGCCTTGCGCACATGGGCCACCACGTTGTGGCTTTTGATCGGGTAGCTGCGCAGCATGTGCGCAATCGGCGAGGTGGCCGCTCCCTCCTTGTCGACAAAGTAGCGTACACCCCGGCCCGGGTTGCTGCCATCGCTCTCAAAGAACGCGATCCCCCAGCCATCGGCATGGTGGTCTGTGCAGCCGCCGCGCTGCGAGAAACCGGTGAAGCTCAGGGTCAGGCTGGCGGGCAGTCGACTGTTCATCCCAAGCAGTTGACACATGGCTGGAGTTTAAGGCGCTGGTGTCGTGCTGGTCCGTAGGCTATTCGCGGCTGGGTCTCAACTTCGGGGTTGGGTCCAGAGCTGGCCGCCAGTCGCCCAGTTTTCCCGCTTCACGTCAGTGATCAAGATATCCACCGAGTCGGGCGATCCACCCAGAACCTCTACCGTGATGCGGGTGATCTCCTGCACCAGTCGGCGTTTTTGCTCGATGGTGCGGCCTTCAATCATTTCAATGTGGTAGGTTGGCATAATGGTTTACAGGACAGGGTTGATGAAAAGCGTGCTAACACTTGGATGTTAAATGACACAGAAGGTTACCTTCGACGGCAAAGCCACATTATTTTGGCTGCTGCTGTGCGCGGGCGTGTTCGACGCGCAGGCCTTGGTATTGGGTCGTTTGCAGGGCACAGCATTGATTGGCAGGCCGCTCGACGTCTCGGTACAAATCCAGACCGACCTGGGTGAAGACAGCGCCGCTTTGTGCCTGGATGTCGAGGTCTTTCACGCCGATGCCCGCCAGGACCAGCGCCTGGTTCGGGTGACGCTGGAGGCGGTACCGGCCGGTCAGATCGCCAACGCCCGCATCGTCTCCTCAGCACCCGTCGATGAGCCCATGGTGTCCGTTTTGCTACGCGCCGGCTGCGCCCAGAAAAGCACGCGCCGCTACGAGCTGCTGGCCAACCCACCTGCTGCCTTGCCGGTCCCCGTGGTCGCGTTGTTGCCGCCGTTGACCCTGTCAGAGCCTGTGGCGCCTGCCTCCTCCGCCGCACCCTCTGTCGTCACGGCAACGACGTCGGCCACGGCGACCCCGGTGTCCAACTCGCCAGCGGCTGCCTTGAATGGCCAGCCGCTGGCACCCACCATCCCAGCCGCACCGGCCGCCCTGCCGCCGGTGCCCGTGGCCAAATCAGTCAGTGTTCCTATTCCGCCAATACCTGTCGCCGCACCAGTTAATCCGCCGGTTACTCCGAAAGTTAATGTGCCGGTCGCCGGTGTGCCTGTACGCGCTGCGCCACCGGCCGGCTCTCGGCTGACTTTGAGCCCCGCTGTTCCGCGTGCGGAGCGTGTTGACACACCGGTTGCAGCAGACGCAGAAGCCCCGGCAGCGCAAAAAATCCAGGCACTGGAGCGCGACATGAAAGCGGCGCTGGCCCGCTCGGTACGTCTAGAGGCAAGCCTGTCTGACATGAAGTCGCGACTGCAGCAAGCCGAGTCTGACCGCTGGCCGTCAGCGCTGTTGTATGCCCTGGTGGTGTTGGTGCTGAGCTGTTTGCTCGCTGTTGGCTGGCTATGGAGCCGCTTGCGGCGCTTGCAGACTGAACGTGACGACGGTTGGCGCTTTTCGGTCATGAACCAGGCCGAGCCGGCTGCCAAGCTAGATCGGTCCATGACCCCAACGATGACCCCAACCATGGCGGTCGCGACGGCTGCGACAGATGCGGCGGCAAGCCAGCCATCGCCGGCACCGGCGCCTGCGTCGGCATCTGTCTCGGTTCAGTCTGTCGACGTTCAGCCCGAGCCGGTTCGGCACGGGACCGAGCCGATGCAGCACCATCCTGCCCCCTTGGCCGCGCCTGCACCAGCCGCCGCCGAGCCGTCGCTGAACCTCGACAACCTGATTGACTTTGACCCGAGTCAAGGCAAGCAGCCTCCCCCGGCCTCGTCCTAGGTCGGCGGGCCGGAGACCGGTCAGCTCGGTCCGGCGGCCAGTTATCGGTTGACGCGGGTAGGCCTCATGGGGGGGCAGTGCGTGGTACTGCTCTGGCACTATCAATTCATGACAACTGGTATGACGCGCAGGTAGGTCCTTTGTTTACCATGGTTGCCATGCCGATCACCTACCTCAAACGGGCCCAGCCTGCCGTAGCCACCCATGACACTGCCACCACTGAAACGGTACGCACCATGCTGGACGCCATCGCCGCCGGTGGCGAACCGGTGGCACAGGCCTATGCCGCCGAGCTCGATGGCTGGCACGGGCCGGTGGTCGTGGCCCCAGAGGCCTTTGCCCGGGCCGAGGCCGCGCTGAGCGAGGGCGTCAAGCAGGACATTCGCTTTGCGCGCGACCGGGTGCAGGACTTTGCCCGGCGCCAGCGCGATTCGATGCAGGAGTTTTCGGCCGAACTGATACCGGGCCTGACGGTCGGCCAGCGGCTGATCCCTTGTCAGACGGCGGGCTGTTACGTGCCGGGTGGCCGCTACGCCCATGCTGCCAGCGCCATCATGAGTGTGGGCACGGCCTCTGTGGCCGGGGTGCGGCACATCGTGGCCGCCACACCCGCACATGCACAGGATGGCATCCACCCCGCCATCCTGTACGCCATGCAACTGTGCGGTGTCAGCACGGTGTTGGCGCTGGGTGGGGTGCAGGGCGTGGCGGCGCTGGCCCATGGCCTGTTCACGGGCCTACCGGCGGACATCATCGTCGGCCCGGGCAACCGGTTTGTGGCGGAGGCCAAGCGCCTGCTGTTTGGCCGCGTTGGCATCGACGTGATCGCCGGCCCCACCGAGTCGGCGGTGATTGCCGACGACAGCGCCGACCCGGCCATCGTGACCGCTGACCTCGTGGGCCAGGCCGAGCACGGCCCGGACTCACCGGTCTGGCTGATCACCAGCTCGCGTGCCCTTGGCGAGCAGGTGCTGGCCCTGGCACCTTCGTTCATTGCGGCGCTGCCTGAGGTGGCTCGCCAGGCGGCCGAGGCGGCCTGGCGTGACCACGCCGAGGTGGTGCTGGTGGACAGCCGCGAGGAGGCGGTGCAGGTCAGCGACAAGTACGCCTGTGAACACGTGCAGGTGATGGCGCGGGACCTCGACTGGTGGCTGGCCAACCTCAGCAACTACGGCTCGTTGTTCTTGGGCGAAGAAACCACGGTGGCTTATGGCGACAAATGCAGCGGGCCCAACCACATCTTGCCGACCCGGGGTGCGGCGCGTTACTCGGGCGGGCTGTCGGTGGGCAAGTTCATCAAGACCGTGACCTGGCAGCGCCTGAACCGCGAGGCCTCGCGCACCGTGGGCCAGGTGGCAGCGCGCATCTCGCGGCTTGAGGGCATGGAGGGCCATGCCCGAACCGGCGACGTGCGGCTGGCCAAATACTTTCCTGAGCAGACCTTTGATCTGGGTGCACTCGGACGGCATGGGGACTGACACTATGGCAGCGCCAATACCCAAGCTTCACATCGACCTGAGCCAGCAGGAGCCGATCCCACCCGATGGTGTTGCTGCTGCCCTGGCCCTGATGCAGAGCGGCAAGCTGCACCGTTACGGCGAGACCGACGGCAAGCTCAGCCCGGTGGCGGCGCTGGAAGCCGCCTTTGCGGCCGAGCTGGGCTTGCCCTATTGCGTGGCGCTCAACTCCTGTGGCTCCAGCATGTTTGTGGCGCTCAAAAGTGCCGGCGTGATGCCGGGTGACGCCGTGTTGTCCAACTGCTTTACCCTGGCGCCGGTGCCGGGCGCGCTGGCCCATGCCGGGGCTCGCCCGGTGCTGGTGGACGTGTGCGACGACTACACCATTGACCTGGACGACCTGGCGCGCAAGGCGCGCAGCAGCGGCGCCAAAACCCTGCTGCTGTCGCACATGCGCGGCCACATCTGTGACATGGCACGGCTCAGTGCGCTCTGCACCGAGCAGGGTCTTGCGCTGATCGAGGACTGTGCCCACACCATGGGCGCAGGCTGGGATGGTCGGGCCACCGGCACCTGGGGCTTGGCGGCTTGCTTTAGCCTGCAAAGCTACAAGCACGCCAACAGCGGCGAAGGCGGCCTGCTGGTCACGCGCGACCCTGACCTGGCCGCACGGGCCATCCTGTACTCTGGCAGTTACATGTTTTACGCCGCGCACGGTGCCCGGCCCGACGAGGCAGTGTTTGAACGCTGGAAGTACAGCACGCCCAATTTCAGCCTGCGTATGGGCAATCTGCCCGCCGCGCTGGCGCTGCCGCAACTCGGCCCACTGCTGGCCGACCGGGGCCGGCGCTGGAACCAGCGCTACCACTGGCTCAGCCAGGCGCTGCTTGGTACGCCGGGTTTGCAACTGCCTGAGCGACCGGCCAAAGAGCAGTTTGTGGCCAGCTCGATCCAGTTTTCCTTGCCCGGTCTGGGGCGAGAGGCCATACAGCACTTTCTGGCCCTGTGTGCAGCGCGTGGTCTGCACATCAAGTGGTTTGGTGCCGACGAGCCCAAGGGCTTTACCAGTGTCTGGCAGCACTGGCGTTTTTTTGGCGAACCGCAGGTGCTGCCCAACGCCGAGCGGGTCATGGCCGGCCTGTGTGACATGCGCCTGCCGCTGACCTTAAGTGAGCCAGATTGCCAGGCGATTGCAGCGGTGGTGCGAGACAGCCTGGCGCAAGTGCATCAGGCCGCCGCTTGAGCCCCATGGTCGCCACGCAAGGGTTTTTACGAGGCGCTGGCGGACTGGGCTGGCTCTATGATGAATCGACCGTACGGGTTGCTACCGGGTCAGGGCGCTACTCAGCGGGCGTGACGCTATTTTTCAGGGTGTTATTTTTAAATTTATACAGGAGAAACCAATGAAGATGAACAAACGACAGTGGGTGGGTGTGGCCCTGGCGGCCCTGGTGGCCAGCGGCAGCGTGTTGGCTCAGGCCAAAAAAGAAGTCACGATTGCGCACCAAGACATGCTGGTGCCCTTTCAGGCGCTGATGGATTCGGGCGAGTTGGAAAAGGCCACCGGCTACAAGATCAACTACCGGCTCTTCGGTGGCGGCGGTGACGTGATCAAGGCCATGGCCTCAGGCGATGTGCAGCTGGGCCAGGTCGGCTCAAGCCCCTTGACTGCGGCTGCCAGCCAGGGCCAGGACATCAAGCTGTTCTGGATCCTGGACGACATTGCCGATGCCGAAGCCCTGATTGCCCGCAGCGGCTCGGGCGTCAACAGCGTGAAGGACCTCAAAGGCAAGAAAGTCGCCACGCCCTTTGTCTCGACCGCCCATTACCAGTTGATGGCGATCATGAAAATGGAAGGGCTGGACGCCAACTCGGTCAACGTCATGAACATGCGTCCGCCCGAAATTGCGGCAGCATGGGAGCGCGGCGACATTGACGCCGCCTTCATCTGGGACCCGGTGCTCTCCAAGATCAAGGGCAAGGGCAAGGCGATTGCCAGCTCGGGCAGTATTGGTGCCAAGGGCTTCCCCACGTTTGACGGGTTTGCTGTCAACGCCAAGTGGGCGTCCGAGAACGAAGCCTTCATGGTGGCACTGGTGAAGGCGCTGGCCAAGGCCGACGAAGAGTACCGCAAGGACGGCAAGAAGTGGACGGCGGATACCGCGCAGGTCAAGGCCATCGCCAAGATGACCAAGGCCGACGCCAAAGACGTGCCGGCCGCCATGAGCTTGTACAAGTTCCCGACAGCCTCGCAGCAGCTCAGTGCAGCCTGGCTTGGTGGTGGCGCTGCCAAGGCCATGACCAGCACAGCTGCCTTCCTGAAAGAGCAGGGGCGTATCCAGGAGGTCAAGCCTGACTACGCCGCCTTTGTGACCGATGCTTATGTGAAGAAGGCCGGGCTCAAATAAGGTCCTGCAGGTTGGCCAAACGCCTCAAGTTCGTGTGGTCCCTGCCAGCCACTGCCAGCCTCGGCTGTCAGTGGCTTTTTTGGCGGTTAATCGAGCATTGCGGCCACCCGCGCCCGCACTTCCTCCACCAAATCGTCCGGCGCTTGCTCAATTAGGCTCAATTCGCGCTGTGATGGGTCAATCATCCTGAACTGGTGCACCAGCACGACGCCCTGCGTCTGCGTGCCGCTGCCCATCAAACTGACCGACAAACCCGCATGACGTGCGCCTATGCCGCCCTGCGTGATGGGGCACAGGCCGATCATGCCAAGCCGGTTCAAATCGGCGTGGGTGACCACCATGCCGGGCCTGCGCCCTTGCTGTTCCTGGCCCAGCGTCGGGTCGAAACTGGCGACCACGATGTCGCCGCGCTGCCAAACCCGGCGGCTCAAACAGGAACCTCCTGGCCGACAGCGGGCATGCTGTCCCAAGCCTTGTCGATGACCAGCGGCTCGTCTCCCTGCATGGCCAGCAGCTCTTGCAGGCTGTACTTGCGACGGCTGATCGGCGAAATGATCAAACGCCCGGCTTCAAATTCAAAGCTGACCTTGTCGCCAGCTTGCATACCAATGGACTTGGCCAGCGACTGCGGAATAGTGACGGCGATCGAGCCACCTGCGGCGCGTAGTGTGGAGGTTTGCATGGTGTGTGCTGTTAATGTCAAATGCCATTCAGAGACGTAGCACTAAGTTTAACCGCCCCTGAGAAAAAACATGCATCAGGCTCAGGCTGCCACTGGCGTCTTACCCAACACCACGGCTTCATAGGCGTGCAGCGAGGGCAATCCGCCGGTGTGCAGGAACAGTATGTTTTCGCCAGGCTTGAAGAAGCCTTGTCGCACCAGCCCGATCAGGCCGGCCATGATCTTGCCGGTGTAGACCGGGTCGAGCAGAATAGCTTCGGTGCGCGCCAGCAGCTGCACGGCCTCCACCATTTTTTCGTTCGGGATCGAGTACTTGGGCTGCCAGAAGCCGCCCACGCTGACCACCGCCTCGCGCGGGATGGTCAGGCCCAGCCCCAGCAAATCGGCCACGGCCTGCGCTTCCTTGTAGACCAGCGGCTCCTGGTCGGCCGGGTCACGGCTGACGCCAATACCGACAATCGGGATGTTGATGTGGTTGCCGATAAAGCCGGCCACCAGGCCGCCGTGGGTGCCCGAGCTGCCCGAGCCGACCACCACCTGGTCAATGCGCACGTCTTGCTCGTAAAACTGCTGTTGCAACTCCTGCGCGCAGGCCACATAGCCCAGGCCGCCCAGTGCGTTGGAGCCGCCGCCGGCAATGATGTAGCCCTTGCGGCCCAGTGCCACCAACTCGTCGGCCACCTGCTGCATGGCACCTGCCATGTTGCTGCCGGCCGGCACCACCGTGAGCGCCTCCACGCCCATCAGGCGGAACAGGAAGTGGTTGCCACTGGCCTCCTCACTGAAGCTGCCGGGCACCCGCTCCTCGATGACAAAGCGGCATTTCAGCCCCTCTTTGACCGCGGCTGCCAGCGTGATACGGCAGTGGTTTGACTGTGGTGCGCCGCAGGTGATCAGGGTGTCAGCGCCCTGGGCCAGCGCATCGGCCACCAGAAACTCCAGCTTGCGGGTCTTGTTGCCTCCTGGAAACAGGCCCAGCATGTCGTCACGCTTGATCCAGATGTTGGGGCCCTGGCCGTCCGGGCTCAGGGCCCGGGTGAAATTGGGTAAGAACTCCAGCGGCGTGGCGCCAATGGTGTAGCGGCGGCGGGGAAAGCGGGAAAGGTCCATGGGTCAGGGGCTCCAGTTGGTGGTGTCGTCAATCGGGTACATCGGGCGCGGCAAGTTGCGCCAGGGCTGCGACTCATCTTGGGAATTGACCGGTATGCCAACGCAGTTTACATTGGGGCCGGATTGGAATTTTTTCAAAAACGAGGAGACACACCATGCAAGCCATTTCAATGCTTCGCCGCGTCACGCTGGGCGCCCTGGGCGCCCTGGGCGGTCTGTTGGCGCTTCAGGCCCTGGCGCAGTCCTATCCCAACCGGCCGGTCAAGATCATCGTTCCCTTTGCTGCTGGCGGTGGCCCGGACATCGAGACGCGGCGCCTGGGCCCCAAGCTGGCCGAGGCGCTGGGCGGTGCGGTGGTGGTCGAGAACCGGGTGGGCGCGGCTGGCATTCTGGCCGCCGAGTTGGTGACACAGGCGCCCGCCGACGGTTACACCCTGCTGGCAGGCTCCATCTCGCAAGTGGTGCAGAAGGTCCTCAGGCCAGAGGCCAAGTTTGATCCAGTGGTGACCTTTGTGCCGATCACCAAGACCAGCACCACGTCCACCGTGTTGATCGTGCCTGCCGACTCGCCGATCAAATCGGCCAAGGAATTGGAGGCGCTGATTCGCAGCAAGCCGGGTGAGCTCAACTATGGCTCCGGCGGGATCGGTACTTCGGCCCACATTGCCGGTGCCACCTTCGTGGGCGTCTTGAAGCTTAACGCGGTGCACGTGCCGTACCGCGGTTCGGTGGAACTGGTGCCAGCCCTGTTGTCCAACCAGATCCAGTACGCTTTCCCGATCGCCGGGACTTCGGTGCCCTTTGTCAAGGCCGGCAAGGTGCGCGCCCTGGCGGTGACGGGTGCCAAGCGCATGAGCTCGCTGCCCGATGTGCCCACACTCAAGGAGCTGTATGGCGATGACCTGTTTGTGCAGGAGTCGTGGGGCGGCCTGTGGGCGCCGGCCAATACGCCGGGCCCGGTGATCCAGCAGATCTTCATTGCCACGCGCAAGGCCTTGACTGATCCTGAACTGCGGGCCCATTACCTGGCAGCCGGTACCGAGCCTGAGTTATCGGAGTCTCCCGAGGCATTTACCCGGTTCATGGTGGCGGAATCCCAGAAGTGGGCACGACTGATCCAGATGGCCGGTGTCAAGGCGGACTGATTCATGAGCATGCAAGCCCTGCAGGGCATTCGGGTCCTGGACCTGTCGCATGTCATTGCCGGCCCCACGGCATCCCATTACCTGGCGCTTGAAGGGGCCGATGTGATCAAGGTCGAGCCGCCTGGTAAGGGCGATATCCTGCGTTGGGCTCGGGATCGGCTCGACCAGGGCGTGAGCGTGGGCTTTGCTGCGATCAATGGCGGCAAGCAGTCGCTGGCCATGGACCTCAAGCACCCCACCGCCCGGCAGTGGCTGACTGAGCTGATTCGCCAGAGCGATGTGTTCATTGAGAACTACCGCCCCGGTGCGGTGGCACGCCTGGGGTTTGATTACGAACGGGTGCGGGCTATCAAGCCCGACATCGTGTACGCCAGCATCTCAGGTTTTGGCCAAGAGGGCGAGTGGGCCCCGCGGCCGGCCTATGACCACGTGGTGCAGTCCGCCATGGGCATGGGCTGGATGCAAGGTGAAGCGGGGCAGGACCCGGTGAAGGTCGGGTTCCCGGTCATTGACAGCGCCACCGGCATGGTGGCCGCCCAGGCCATCCTCGCGGCGCTGCTGCGGCGCGAGCGACGAGGCGTGGGTGCCCGGCTCGATATTTCGATGGCGCAGGCCGCCTTGCAACTGATGTGGCCCGAGGTGTCCAGGGTAGCGCTGAGCGGTCACGACGCGCCGCGGGTGGGCAATCGGGGGTTCTCGGGCAGCCCAGGTGCGGCCACCTTTGCCTGCGCTGACGGCTGGATATCGATCGCGGCCAACACGGCGCAGCAATTTCAGTCCCTGTGTGCGGTGCTCGGCCTGCCAGACCTGACGCAGGACGCCACTCTGATTGACCAGGGCGCCCTGAAAAGTGGCGGCTTTGTCGTGGGCTTGGCGCCCGAGCGTATTCACGCCCAATTGACTGCTGCCATCGGGCAGCGCGAGGCCGCGCCGCTGGAGGCCGCCCTGGCGAATCTGGCGGTGCCCTGCGCTTTGCTGCGCCCCTTGAGCCAGGTCTTGCCCGATTTGATGGGCGGTGGGCGCATGACACTGCCAGTGCGGCGCACCGAGTACCCCGGCGGCGTGATGCGTGATTTTGGCGGCGGCTATCAAGCGGACGGCGATCCAGGCCAGCCGCTGGTTGCGGCCCCGCGCCTGGGGCAGCATACCCGGGCAATTCTTCAGTCTCTGCAGGTCAGTGATGAGGATATTGCGGCCTTGGCCGCTCAGGGCGTGATCCGGGTAGAGGCCTGAATTTTGATGTCAAATTGGCCTCTAGGCCCCGTGGAATATGGCGGAACAGCTATTTAATTGATAGCAATATCGAATGGTGAGCGATAGCGCACGCTGAGTGAGTGAATCGTGTCGACTGCGCATGCTGAGTTTCATGTTACTCCGCATGCTTTTCAGGGGGCGCCTGATGACCACAGCAAACGAGCCATCCAGCAAGGTGACCCGCTCGCGCGAGCGGATGCGGGCTGCGGGCCTCCGCCCGGTTCAATTTTGGGTTCCTGATACGCGGCTGGCCAGCTTCGCCGCCGATTTGCGCCGGCAATGCCTGGAGCTCAATGGCGCAGCCAGCGAGGCCGGAGTCCTTGGGTTTACGGAAGAGGCCGCCGGCCAGGTCGAGGGTTGGATGTGATGCAGCGCGGGGATCTGGTCGCGGTATCGCTTCAAGGTGACTATGGCAAATCCCGCTCGGCGCTGATTGTTCAGACCGATTTGCTGGCCGACTTGAGTAGCTTTGTGTTATGCCCCGTGACCAGTGACCTGCATACGGCGGCTTTTCGTGTGACGGTGGAGACCACCACCGCCAATGGGCTGCGCGTGTTGTCGCAGGTGATGGTGGACAAACTGTCCACTGTGCCGCGCATCAAGGTCAGTGAGCCGTTCGGACGGCTGGAGGACGACCGGATGCGTGTGGTGGACAAGGCGCTGCTGTTGGTGGTGGGGCTGATTTAGGGCTCCGGCCTAAACACAACGCAAAAACTAAACACAGCGCAAAATGAAAAAAACCGGTGTCAGACGCCCCAAGGATTGACAAGCGCCACACCGGTACCGGCAAAGTCAGCCGTGTTGCGGGTGACAACGCAAAAGCGGTGCTCCATCGCGGTAGCGGCGATCATGGCGTCACGCACCGACCGTGGGTCGGGGATGGGCAGAGACGCGCACACAGGTGCCGTGTTGTCGGTAAACGGCAAGATACGACTGGCGAACGCGGCACGCACACCGGCTAACCAGAGGCGCAATGCACTGCCTTGGGGTGGCGTGCGGTGTTCCAGAGCCTGGATGCCCATTTCTAGCTCAAGGATGGTGATGGCGGACAGGTAAAGCGTGTTGGCGGGTTGCGCAGCGGCCCAGGCTCGCACCGCAGGCGATTGCTTGGGCTTGCCATGGCGCAACTCCGAGACGACATGGGTGTCGAGGACAAACATGGCCAAGCCCTAATCCAACTTGACAGCCTGGCTTTGGAAATTCAAACGCGGCGGATCGAACTCAATGTCTGCGACGCACGCAATGCCATCCATCAACGCCAAGAGAGTCGGTTCGCTCTGGCCCACCATGCGGTAGTAATCGTCAATATTGAGCAGTGCAAATGCAGGCCGCCCACGATCCGTGATGAACACCGGCCCATCGACAGCTGCCCGTTTGGCGGCTGACACGTCGCGCGTGAAGTCCCGGCTTGAAAAAGTATGGACTGACATATTGACCTCCTGTAATTGTCTATGTTTGTATGTTACGACAAATGCAGTAGATCAGAAAGACCCCCCTTCACCTTCAGCCGCCAGGCGTGCAGCAGCGTGGCGCGGTGCGCCATCAGCCCACCACCGACGCCGCCACGGCATTGGAGACCACCCGCAGCAGGCGGCCATCGTCATGCGCAGTGGGTCGGGAGGTCAGGATCACACACTGCACCTGCGTGTCCGGGTCAGCCCAGGCCACCGTGCCGGTCGCGCCCGAATGGCCGAAGGTGCGCGGCGACACCAGTTCGCCGCAGTAGACCCACACCGGGCTGGTCGCTAGACCCCAGCCCAAGCCCCAGGGTTTGCCGATGGCGGTATTCTGGTCGCTGACCATGCGCTGGACCGTGGCGCGGCCCAGCAGCGTGCGCCCCCCGAGCGCCCCACCATTCAGGAAGGCTTGCAGTAACAGCGCAAGGTCGCTCACGGTGGCGTGCATGCCGCCCCAGGGGTGGCCCATGTCGCGCCAATAAGGCGTGTTGGCGCCGAAAAGTGCCACATCCGGGCTGCTCTCGTACTGGCACCAGACCGTGTTGGCAATCGGGCGTCCGCCCAGTCCCAGCGAGGATTGGTGCATGCCCAGCACTTCGAAGATTTCCTGCTGGTAGAACGAGCGCAGGGACCGCCCGGAAACCCGTTGCACGATCTCACCGGCCAGCAGCGTGCCCATGCTCTGGTAATCGAAACCGGTTCCCGGCGGATACAGCAGCGGCGTGGTGCAGACGCCCTGCACGAAGGCGCTCAGCGGGGCGTGTGCGCGTCGCAGTGCCAGGTTCTCTGGGAGCATGTCGGGCAGGCCTGAGGTGTGGCTCAGCAAGTCGCGGATCCGCACGGCCGCCCGATCGGGCCCCGCAAACTCCGGCAGATACCGTGCCACCGGGTCGTCCAGCGACACCATGCCACGCTCGACCAGCAACAGCACCGCCACGGCATTCACCGGCTTGGTGATCGAGGCCAGCAGGTACACCGCATCGGGCGCGGTACCATGGCCCGCGTGCAGCACCACGCGACCATTGCGGGCCACGAGCATCGAGGCGGCGGCCACACGGCGCTCAGCCACCTCGGCGGCGAGCAGGGCAGAAGCACGTGCCAGGCGCTGCGGGCACATGCCCTGGCTTGCGGGAGAGTCGGGCGGAAGAAAGTGGGTCATGGCACGCTCCGGTCAATACGAACGAGGATCATCGCTCAAGCGATGCTAGCCTCAATACGGTTTGATGAGTGTGATTTCTGGCAAAACTCGCCGTGGAGGTATGCCATGCCAAGACCCAAAGCGACTTAGGGCGCCGGAGCCCGACTTGCCGACGACTTGACGTTGGGGTATCTCGCCTGGAATTGCCCGCTCGCGCAGCCGCAGCTGCCAGGCGTTCCCCAGTCCCGGCAACTCGCCGAACACGATCCAGCCAAATAGCACCGCGAAGCCAACTTGCGAGTACAGGTACGGCACCTCCTCGGTGGCCGGCGCCCGCTGGTAGGCGACAGAGGCGACCACGCAGGCCAGCGGCAGCAGTGTGTTCCAGCCCACGCCAACTTGGCGCAGTCAGCTGCCAAGACAGCAGCAACTGCACGCTGGCGAAACGCTTCAGCCCGCCTTCACCTTCAGACGCCAGGCGTGCAGCAGCGGCTCGGTGTAGCCGCTGGGCTGGGCCAGGCCCTTGAACACCAGGTCGGTAGCGGCCTGGTAGGCTTTTGAGCTGTCAAAGTGGCCGGCCATGGGTTGGTACAGCGGGTCGCCGGCGTTCTGGCCGTCGACCACCGCGGCCATGCGCTCAAAGGTTTCGCGCACCTGGGCTTCGCTCACCACGCCGTGGTGCAGCCAGTTGGCGATGTGCTGGCTGCTGATGCGCAGGGTGGCCCGGTCTTCCATCAGGCCGATGTTGTGGATGTCGGGCACCTTGGAGCAGCCCACGCCCTGGTCGACCCAGCGCACCACGTAGCCCAGGATGCCCTGGGCGTTGTTGTCCAGCTCCTGCTGTTTCTCGGCCGCGCTCCAATTGGGTGTGGCCGTGACCGGGATGGTCAGCAGGCCGGTCAGCAGTGCCTCGCGCTCTTTATTGGCCTTGATTTTTTCCAGGCCCTTTTGCACGTCTGACACCAGCACCTGGTGGTAGTGCAGCGCGTGCAGCGTGGCGCCGGTGGGGCTGGGCACCCAGGCGGTGTTGGCGCCGGCTTTGGGGTGGCCGATTTTTTGTTCCAGCATGGCCTTCATCAGGTCGGGCATGGCCCACATGCCCTTGCCGATCTGAGCGCGCCCGCGTAGACCGCAGGCCAGGCCGACCAGCACGTTGTTGCGCTCGTAGGCGGTAATCCAGGCGCTGGTCTTCATGTCGCCCTTGCGGATCATGGGGCCGGCCTGCATGGCGCTGTGCATCTCGTCGCCGGTGCGGTCCAGGAAGCCGGTGTTGATGAAGGCCACGCGGCTGGCGGCGGCGGCAATGCAGGCCTGCAGGTTGACGCTGGTGCGGCGCTCTTCATCCATGATGCCGAGCTTGACCGTGCTCTCAGGCAGGCCCAGCAGCTTTTCCACTCGCGAGAACAGCTCGGCGGCAAACGCCACCTCGGCCGGGCCGTGCATCTTGGGCTTGACGATGTAGACCGAACCCTGGCGCGAGTTGCGGATGGCGTCTTTGGCCGTGCGCTTGAGGTCGTGCAGGGCGATGGTGGTGGTGACCACCGCGTCCAGAATGCCCTCGGGGATCTCGCGCACCTGGCCGTCTTTGGCTGTGTACAAGATGGCCGGGTTGGTCATCAGGTGACCGACATTGCGCACAAACATCAGCGAGCGGCCGTGCAGCCGAACCATTCGGCCCTTACCTGCGGGCGGGGTGTACAGACGGTCCGGGTTCAGGCCCCGCGTCAGCGTCTGGCCGCCTTTCTGAAACGACTCGGTCAGCGTGCCCTGCAAAATGCCGAGCCAGTTGCTGTAGGCCAGCACCTTGTCCTGCGCGTCCACCACTGCCACCGAGTCTTCCAGGTCGAGGATGGTGGACAGGGCGGACTCGATCACCAGGTCGCAGACGCCAGCCGGGTCGGTGGCGCCAATCGCGGTGGCGCGGTCAATGCGGATGTCCAGGTGCAGGCCGTGGTGCACCAGCAGCACCGCCGAGGGGCGCTTGGCCTCGCCCTGGTAGCCGACCAGCTGCGCGGCATCGGCCAGGCTGGTGTTGCTGCCGTCGCTCAGTTTCACAGCAAGCTTGCCGTCCTTCATGCGGTAGCCGACCGAGTCCAGGTGCGAGCCCCGGCGCAGCGGTGCGGTGCGGTCCAGCACATGGCGGGCGTACTCGATCACTTTGGCGCCGCGTTTCGGGTTGTAGCCACCGCCTTTGCCGACCTTGTCGCAGCCACTGGCTTCGCTGATCACGTCGGTGCCATAGAGCGCGTCATACAGGCTGCCCCAGCGCGCGTTGGCGGCGTTGAGGGCGTAGCGGGCGTTGAGCACCGGCACCACCAGCTGCGGCCCGGCCTGCTTGGCCAGCTCGGCGTCCACCTGGGTGGTGCTGATCTTGACCTTGCCCGGCTCAGGCACCAGGTAGCCGATGCGCGCTAGAAAGGCGCGGTAGGCCGGCATGTCCTGTATGGGGCCGGGGTGGGCGCTGTGCCAGGTGTCCAGCTCGGTTTGCAGTCGATCGCGTTCGGCCAGCAGGGCCAGGTTTTTCGGCGCCAGATCCGCCACGATGGCGTCAAAGCCCTTCCAAAACTTGGCCGGGCGGATGCCGGTGCCGGGCAGTACCCGGTCTTCGATGAAGCGGTGCAGTTCGGTCGCCACCTGCAGGCGGTGGGCGGGGGTGCGGTCGGTCATGGTGTCAAACCTCATTCAAAGAGACGGATGGGAAAAATTCAAGCACGGCGCGCAGGCTGTTGCCGGTGCGGGTGGGCTGGGTGCCGAGCTCTTCAAATGGCTGTTGATAGCGGTTGACCCACAGCGTCTGGTAGCCGTACCAAGTGGCGGCCAGCGCGTCCCAGGCGTTGCAGCTGACAAAGGCGATGCGCCCGGCCGGCAGGCCGGTGGCTTGTTCGCCCAGCGCGTAGGCGTCCGGATGGGTCTTGTATTTGCGAATTGGGTCGACGCTGATGAGGTGGGTCAGCAGCCCGTCCAGCCCGGCCGACTTGACCGCCAGCTGCAGCATGGCCGGGTCGCCGTTGCTCAGGATACCGGTTGGAATGCCGCGCCGTTGCAGCTCGGTCAGCACCTCGCGGTTTTCCGGGAAGGCGCTCAGGCTGCGGTACTGGTTCATCAGGCGCTCGACCGCAGCACCTAAATTTTGATCAAAACTGCCCTCAGGCCCCGTCAATATTGGGGTTGTAGCTATTTTTTTAATAGCAAAAATCAGGGCGGCCCGGGTCAGCTCCCAAAACGGGCGGTAGTGCGCGCCGTGGTTGCTGGTGGTCACCAACCGGGTGTACTCAATTTGTTTGTCGCGCCACAGCAGGCTCAGCGCCTGGCCATGGCCAGGGAACAGCTGCTCGGCTGCCAGCGCCACGCTGTAGACGTCGAACAGCGTGCCATAAGCGTCAAACAACACCGCCTGTGGCACGGCCAAGGTTTCGCGTTTGTCGGGTGCCGTAGATTGGTTCTTCATGCCTAAGACTGTATTGCATACCAAGGAAGCCATTAACTCCTTATTAATTCAATAATCCATGACATATAAGTAGGTAATCCCGTGATAACGCCATGTCTGAGCCGTTGCACAATCGCTGCATGACGACACAACTGAGCGCTGATCCCGCCCTTCCCCTCACCGGTTTACGGGTGGTTGAATTCACCCACATGGTGATGGGCCCGACCTGCGGCATGGTACTGGCCGACCTGGGGGCCGAAGTGATCAAGGTCGAGCCGATCGAGGGCGATCGGACCCGGCATTTGCTGGGCGCCGGTGCCGGTTTCTTCCCGATGTTCAACCGCAATAAGAAGAGCATCGCCATTGACCTGCACCGGCCTGAAGGCGCGGCGGCAGCACGGCGCCTGGCGGCCAGCGCCGATGTGGTGGCTGAAAACTTCAAGCCCGGCACCATGGCCAAGTACGGTTTGGATTACACCTCTCTCAGCCAGGCCGACCCACGCCTGATCTACGTCAGCCACAAAGGTTTTCTGCCCGGGCCCTACGACCACCGCACCGCACTCGACGAGGTGGTGCAGATGATGGGTGGGCTGGCCTACATGACCGGCCGCCCGGGTGACCCGCTGCGCGCCGGCAGCAGTGTGAACGACATCATGGGCGGCATGTTTGGTGCCATCGGGGCCATGGGGGCCCTGATCCAGCGCGGCATCACCGGGCGCGGCCAAGAGGTGCAGACCGCGCTTTATGAAAACAATGTGTTTCTGGTGGGCCAGCACATGCTTCAGTACGCCATCACCGGCCGCGCCGCCGCGCCCATGCCTGACCGCATTTCGGCCTGGGGCATTTACGACATCTTCACCGTCAAGGACGGTGAGCAGATCTTCCTGGCGGCGGTCAGCGACGCCCAATGGCTGACCTTTTGCGATGCGCTGGGCCTGGCCGACCTGCGCGATCTGCCGCACTACGCCAGCAACAACCTGCGGGTGCAGGGGCGTGGCACCTTGATGCCGGTATTGCGTGAACGACTGATCGCCTGGCGCGCCGCCGATCTGGCCGCCCTGTTTGAGCGCGTAGGCCTGCCTTTTGCGCCGATCCGCAAGCCCGAAGAGTTGTACGAGGACGAGCACCTGCTGGCCACCGGCGGCCTGGCCGACATCACCCTGCCCGACGGCGAGCGGGCTGGCCAGCAGGTGGGCACGGCGCTGTTTCCCTTCACCATGGGCGGGCAACGCCTGGGCGTGCGGCTACAGCCGCCAACCCGGGGCCAGCACACTCTGGCGCTGCTGGCCGAGCTGGGCTACAACGAGGCTCAGGTGGCCGATTTTGTGGCGAGGCGGGTGGTGGCCTGACCAGGTCGCCATGGAGCCCCTTTGCCACGGGTATGACGGCTGGAAATCGTCATCCCCGGCTTCGACCGGGGATCCATGAATTCGGATCGCCACGGCGATGAAATCCCTGTCTCGTCCTTCACCGCCGGTGGCTGTCCCTAGAATGGTGTCTCGACGACTCTTTCAACTTGTCTTTGGAGAATCCATGAAAACCCTGAATGTCTTGACATATGCTGCCCGTGCGGTGGGCGTGGCCTTGTTGCTGCAGGTCCCGGCCCAGGCCCAGACTGAGTGGCGGTTCAACAACAGCTACCCGGCCTCGCGCCCGGAGTCGGCGCAAATCCGCACCTTTGCGGCCGATGTAGAAAAACGCACTGGCGGCAAGCTCAAGATATCGGTCTCCGAGGGGGGTGCCCTTGGCCTTAAGGATGCCGATGCCATGCGCTTCATGCAGACCGGCACACCCGAGCTGGGCTACATCTGGCCCCCGTTTCTGGGCCGTGACGCGCCCGCCCTGGCCAATATTTATGTTTATGGCCTGGTGGCGAATGCCGATGAGCACCTCAAAGCCCTGCCGGCCCTGAAGTCGGTGCTCAAGGAAGGGATCGCCAAATGGAACGTGGAAGTCCCGGGCTTCCTCGGCTTCTCGATCGTGGACGCTGCGCTGTTTTGCCGTGAGCCTGTCAAGACGCTGGAAGAGCTCAAGAAGAAAAAGCTGCGGGTCGGCAGCCGTGAGCAGGTGGAAACCTTCAAACGGCTGGGTGTTGCCGCCCAGATCGTGCCGCAAAACGAGCTGTATGCGGCGCTGCAAACCGGCGTCGTGGACTGTGCCCTGTACGCGCCACGGTTCGCCAACTCCATCTCCTTGCAGGAGGTGGCCAAGCACGTCACGCCCACGGGCTTCCCGTTCCCGCCGGCCCCCTACGCCCTGTTGGCCCACAAAGCCAAATGGGCCGCCTTGCCGGCAGACCTGAAGAAGGGCTTTCTCGACGCGGTGACAGAACTTGAACGTGTCAGTTTCAATTTCGATACCGACACGGCGACCGAGGCCGCCTCGCGTGACAAACTGCAGAGCCAGGGTGTGACCTACCACCCGGCCCTGCCTGCGGCCGACAAGGCGGCGATCCGCCGGTCTGCCCTCGAGACCTGGGACGTGCTGGCCAAGGAAACCGGCGCCGACGCCATTGCCTACCGCCAGAAGGTACTGGACGCCTTGCCGAAATGATGGTGCAGCCACCGCTGAGCCCGGCGCCCTGGGTCGCCGCTTTGGAGCGGCTCTGGCGCGGCCTGGCGCTGATGCTGGCCGTGGTCGGGGCTGGTGCCTTGGCTGGCATCTTTGTGCTGGTGCTGGGGGCCGTGGTGATGCGCTACGGCTGGGGTCGCCCATTGGCCCTGACCGAGGAATTGTCTGGCCTGCTCATGACCGTGGCCGTTTTTGCCTTGCTGCCGATCACCGTACTTAACGAGCTCAACATCCGCGTCAGCCTGGCCAGCGAACGCTTGCCGCCGCGCTCCAAGCGCCTGCTGTTTATGCTGGGGCAGTTCGTGCTGGTGGCCTTTGCGGTAGTCTTTGTCCAGCAGGCTTGGGCCATCAGCGCCTTCACGGCGCAACTCAAGCTAATGTCCGAGCAATCGCGCCTGCCGCTGGCGCCTTTCCTGTGGCTGGCAACGGCGTCCATGGCGCTGACCGGCGTCATCGCCTTGTGGCGTGCCTGGCAACCCTATTCAGGTGATGCCACAACGGAGGTCATGGTATGAGCTGGAGCTTGATGGGGCTGTTTTTCTCGGCCAGCATCCTATCGGGTGCGGTGCTGGGCGGCGCCTTGGGCCTGACCGGTTTTGCCATTTTGCACTTCATGGGAGGCGGTGCAACACAGCTGGGGGTGCAGGCCGTTTTCAACGTCTTTGGCGAGTTCACCCTGACCGCTATTCCCTTGTTCATTCTGCTGGGCGACGTGCTGGTGGCCAGCGGCCTGGCGGGCGGCGTGTACCAGGCCCTGTCGCCGCTGTTTGCCCGGGCCCGTGGCGGCCTGTTGCACACCAACATTGCAGTCTGCACCGTTTTTGGTGCCGTCAGCGGGTCGTCTATGTCGGTGTCGGCGGCGGTTGGTGCGGTGGCTTACCCCGAGTTGTCCCGGCGCGGCTATGCGCCGCGGCTGGTGGTGGGCACTCTGGCTGCTGGCGGCACGCTCGGCCTGCTGATACCGCCCAGCCTGTCGCTGCTGATTTACGGCGCCCTGACCGACACCTCGATCGGCAAACTGTTTCTGGCCGGCGTGCTGCCTGGTCTGCTGATGGCGCTGATCTTCATGTGTTACGTTGAGTGGTCGGCCCGGCGCCACCCGAACGAGGTGCCGCAGGAGCAGCCGCAGCCCTGGGGGCCGACCCTGCGCGCGACCCTGGCGCTGTGGCCCATTGCGGTGCTGATATTGGCGGTGCTGGGCAGCCTGTTTGCGGGTATCGCGACCCCGACCGAATCGGCTGCGGTGGGTGTGGCGGCCGCCACGCTACTGGGTTTCACCATGGGCGACCTCACCTGGGGCCGCTTCCTCAAGACCTTCATGAACTCGGCCCGCACCTTTGCCGTTATCGCGTTGGTCTTCATGGGGGCGGTGATTTTGGCGCAGTCCATCAGCGTGTTGCAGATACCGCAAAAATTGCTGGCCAGCATTGCCTCGGTGGGTCTCTCGCCCCTGTTGATGCTGGCTCTGGTGATGGTGATCTACCTGCTGCTGGGGATGGTGTTTGACGGCCTGTCGATGATGGTGATGACCTTGCCAGTGGTGTTTCCGCTGCTGACCGGTTTGGGCTTTGACGCCGTCTGGCTCGGGGTGGTGGTGACCATGATGATCGAGATCGGCATGCTGACACCACCGGTGGGTATGAACCTGTTTGTACTGGTGGGCATCAGCAAAGGCAAAGTCAGCCTGGGCGATGCGGCCCATGGCGCCCTGCCTTTCTGGCTGCTGCTGTTGCTGGGCGTGCTGCTGTTGACCTGGCTGCCCGGCATTGCAACCTGGCTGCCCGGTTTGTCGTACGCCTGAAAAAGGGGAAACCATGAAGTGCTGGCGCGATAAATGTACTTGCATTTCATCTGTAAATCATTAAACTATCGACAAGAGACGGGTAATTTCGAGTAGCCAGTCTTTCTGTGAAAGACGAGTAGCTTTTTTGGTTCTTTTTTAGGTGGTCCATGGCAGCTGTGG
>CAMELV010000036.1 GCA_945925985.1 Comamonas sp. lk
GGGGGGGCTGGGGCGCTTAAGACTGGCTGGTGAGTTCTTTAAATAGGGCGCCCACCAGCTGCCCAGCCTGTTCAAAGTCAAAGTTGCTGATGGCAGCCGTAATGGGCTCCAGCCGCAGTGCGTGGGGAGACCCGGCGAAAAGCGGAAGGATCTGCGCCAGCGTTTGCTGGGCCTCGCCCTCGCCCGCCTCCAGCTCAACCTGAAGTTTGCGCAGTAAGCGCGGGACGCGTGAATCGGCTGTCGAACCCGGGGCCATAGTGCCTTCACTCGCGACCAAAGTCCCGTGCGAGCGTGCGTCAACCGCCGCCAGTGCGGCGACCAAACCTGCCAGGACCGGCTCCAAAGCCTGGACGGTGGCTTTCAGCAGTGAATCAATCGCCAATGGGTCGGTTTGACAAGCCTGCTCCAGCAGGCCGGCGGCATGCTGAATGGCGGGCGCCTCGATGTTGGCCGCAGCACCTTTGAGCGTGTGGGCCAGCCGCTGCGACGTGTTGGTGTAGCCCGCAGCCAAGGCGCCCCTAAACTGCGCCTCAAACTGCTGCCCGTTCTGGAGAAACAGGCGCAACAGCCGAACGTAGAGCTCTGGCCGACCGAGTGCGCGGGCCCGCCCGGCGGTTGTGTCGATCCCCGGCAGTTCGGACAACTCGGGCCATTGTTCTGGGCTAAAGAGTTCAGCCGGTGCTTCGGGGGGTGAGGGGGGAGCAGCCATGGGGCGCCGGCCCGCGGCCGGCGATACCCATCGGCCGATCACTTTGAACATGTCGTCGATGTCCAAGGGCTTGACGATGTGGTCGTTCATGCCAACCGCAATCACGCGCTCGCGGTCACCCACCATGGCGTTCGCCGTCATGGCCAGCACCGGCAGCTTGGCCCAGTCCGGGTTGGCGCGAATGCGGGCGGTGGCCTCATAACCATCCATCACCGGCATCTCGCAGTCCATCAGCACGCCATCAAACGGCCCCCCGTTGGCCAGCTGGTCAAGGGCTTGCTGACCGTCGGCCGCCAGCACCACCTCGATGCCGGCCTGCGCCAGAATTTCCTGGGCGAGCTCCCGGTTGACAGCGTTGTCCTCGACCAGCAGCAAGCGTGCGCCTGCAAGCTTGCTGCGGGCCTCTGCCGACTGGTTCTTTCGCCGGTCCTGTGCTGGCTCGACCCGCGGGATGTGCCCCAGCGCCTGGCCGATGGCGGCCAACAGGCCATCGGCCGTCACCGGCTTGCTCAACACCGTGGGCAGCCGAACGCCAAGCTCTCGCGCTGACGCCAGCACGTTGTCGCGGCCATAGGCCGTGACCATGATGATGGCGGGAGGCCTGGGTGAGAGATCTAGCAGTCGCCGGCTGGTTTCAATGCCGTCCATCCCCGGCATTTTCCAGTCGGTCAGCACCACATCAAAGGGGCGTCCGAGCAGGTTGGCAGCCTTGGCTGCCTGCAGACCCGCAGCGCCGTTGTTGGCCAGTTCCAGGCTCATGCCAAAGCCCGTTGCCATGGCGCCAATGATGTCGCGCGCGTTGGCGCTGTCGTCTATCACCAGCACGCGCAGGCCGGCCAGTTCGTCGGCCACAACCAGGCGCCGGTCCATCGGTTCAGCTTGTACGCCCAGCCGGACCGTGAACTGGAAGGTCGATCCGACACCCGGGCCTGAGTCCACCCAGATCCGGCCACCCATCATCGTCACCAGGTTCTTACAAATGGCAAGGCCCAGGCCGGTCCCGCCATAGCGGCGCGTGGTCGAGCTGTCGACCTGGCTAAAGCTTTGAAACAGTCGCTCCTGCTGGACCGGGCTCAGGCCGATGCCGGTGTCCCGCACTTGCACATGCAGCTCGACACCCGCGTCGTCCCTGGCCACGCAGCGCACGCGGATCACCACCTCGCCGGCGTCGGTGAACTTGCAAGCGTTGCTGCCAAGGTTCAGAAGCACCTGCTGCAGCCGCAGCGGGTCCCCCATCAGCGCGGTGGGCACGTCGGGCGCCATGTCAATCAGCAGCTCCAGGCCTTGGTCCTCGACCTTGACGGACAGAATATTGACTACCGCCTCCAGCACGTCCTCAAGCTGAAAATCAGTCTGCTCGAGGTCGAGCTTGCCCGCCTCGATTTTGGAGAAATCCAGAATGTCGTTGATCAAGCCCAGCAGCCCGTGCGCCGATCGGTGGGCCTTCTCCACGTAGTTGCGCTGCCGTGCATCCAGGTTGGTTTGTAGCGCCAGTTGCGACATGCCGATGATGGCGTTCATCGGGGTGCGGATCTCGTGGCTCATGTGGGCCAGAAAGTCAGACTTGGCCCGGGTCGCCTGCTCGGCCACGCTCTTTTCCTGTTCCAGCCGCAGTTCGTTGCCAATGGTTATGGCCAGTTGCTCACGCTGGCTGTGCAGCCTGAGTGAGGCTGCGCTCAGGGCGCGTTGCAGGTCTTGGATCTCCAGCGGTGCAGCCTCCAGGGGCAGCGTCCGACCTTCTGAGCTGTCGAGCGCCATGGCAAAACGACGCGCGTGGTTCAGCGCGCGCATGGTGCGCAGCAAAAACATGTACAGAAGCAGCCCGGTGCCGCCCACCGCCAGCACCACGGCGATCGCGGTGGTGGTCCAGATGCGGCGGCGGAGCTCGTCGATGGCATCGGTGGCGTAGTCCACCCGCACCCACCCCAACAGGGCGCCGGCTTCAATCGGGTGCCAGGCGACCAACCTGGCGTCTTGGCCGGCGCCAGACGGCGTCAGCGACGCGCTGATCTGCGCTGGTGGTGTCAGGCGTGGCTGGTTCGCCGCGAAGACCCGCCGGGGTGGCTGCGCCGGGTCGTGGACCACATGGGCCACCACCAGCCCTTGCGGGTTGCAGATGCGCAGTTGCCGTACATCAGGAAAATCGGCCGAACGCACCAGCAGGTCATCAATCGCGTCAAGGCTGCCCAGCACCAGTGGCCCGGCACTGCCAATGGCCAGGTTACGCGCCAGCGCCGCAGCCTGACGCTCCACGCTGGCTCTGGCAACGGCCGTCTGCTCTTGCAGTACAAAGGTCGCGTGCGCAACGATAGCCAACAGCAGCGCGAAGGCCGTGATCAGCATCAGCTGCGGGAGCATCCGCTGAGGACCAATGCGCCTCATCACGGCGGAGCTCGCACCACGTAGTCATCTAGGCCAAACCTCTCAAGCGGTTTGTAGTCGCGCGCGTAGTCTGCCCGAACGACGCTGCTCCAGGGGATATCGCCGAACAAGGCCTTCAGAGATGGGTCTGCTGCCATGCGCAGCAGGGCATCAGTTACGGCGCGCTGTGTGGCGGGTGGCACGCGGGGGTGAGCACTCAGGGGGTGGGGTGGCACGCCAGGCGTCTCAAGCAACACGCGCAGGGCCGATTGCATCTCGGCAGGCTCCTCGCCCAGCGTACTCTCGATGCCCCCCGCCGCGGCGGATAGGCCGGCTGCGGCATGCCTGTAGGCATTGGAATGGGTCTTCACGTAAACCGGTTTGATCTTGATCCCTTCACGCTTTTCCAGCAGGGCGCGTATCCAAAGCGAGGCACCAAACGCGTTGGGCGCCGGAAAGGCGATTTGCCGGCCGTCGAGCTCTTTCACCGATTTGATCGGGTCGTCCTTGCGCACCACCAGGATACCGCTCAGCTGCTTGCTGTCGCGCAACATCGGCACATAGGCCTGGGCGCGCATGCCCATCACCTGGTGGTACGGGTTCATGTAGGCGAAATCAGGCCGCCCTGCGAGCATGCCCTCCTCAAAGGCGGGGATGCTGGGCGACACGCTCAAGACAAAAGACAGGCCGGTTTCCTTGCCCAGCCGCTCCAGCAAGGGCGCCCAGACGCGGTGAATCTCCTCGGCCCGAAACTGCGGCACCACCGCCACCGTGTAGGGTGCCTGTTGCGCGGCGGCAGAGAAAGACAGCGCTACCATGGCCAGGCCCGCCGCCGCCCGCAACATGGGGCGCAAGAATAAAGAGGGTCTCATACGGCCTGACTAGGGGTTGGGTAGCCGCCATTGTTTCACGGCGAGTTTGAGGGCGCTTGCAGCCTCCTCCGGGTTGGCGGCCCCAGTGATGGCCCGCACCACCGCCACTGAGCCCACGCCACTGCCCAGCACCTCGGGCAGTCGGCTCGCGTCGATGCCGCCAATGGCCACCAGCGGGTAGTCGCGAAGCAGCCGTGCGTAGGCCGCCAGCCGGCCTGGCCCTTGGGGTGCGGTGGCCATGCGCTTGAGGGTGGTGGCATAAACCGCGCCCATGGCGATGTAACTGGGGCTGGCCGCCTCGGCGCGCAGCATTTCCGCATAGCCATGGGTGCTCAGGCCCAAGCGAAGGCCAGTGGCCTGAATGTCGCTCAAGCTGGATGCGTCCAGGTCTTCTTGCCCCAGGTGAGCCCCGTAGGCGCCACAGTCGGCGGCAATTTGCCAGTGGTCATTGATGAACAGCAGCGCCTGCGTGCCGCGCACGGCCTGCACCGCCGCCGCCACTTCGCGTTTGATCGCCGCCGGGTCAGCTGACTTGAAGCGCAGCTGCAGCGTGGGCACACCGGCCCGGGCCATGCGCGCGACCCACTGGGCGTCGGGCAGGACCGCATACAGGCCCAGGCGCTGCGGGCAGGGCGGAAAGCACTGGGCGCGTGGGAACGGCGCCAGGCCGAAATCGGCTGGCTCGGCGGGCCAGGCGGCCGGGTGCATCCGGCCCAGTCTGCGGCTTTGCGCGGCCCAGGCCTGCGCCACCGTCTGGGCATCGTGCTCGACAAAGCCCAGGCGCCGGCAGGCGCTCAAGACCGCCTGGGTGTGTGCATCCAGCGCAGCGTCTGCCGGCAGCACCGTGCTGGTCCAGGCTGCGGGTTCACCCAGCTGCAGGGTGGCGTGCTGCTGAGCGATGTCGATGGCCAGAGTGGCCGCTGCGTCGGGGAGGTGGTTGGGGGTCATCATCATGTCTGGTGCCAAAAAGGGGTACCCAGCACTGGTGTGCTGGCCTGGGCTGATTCTTGTGCCTGCATGGCGCCGGCGCGCCAGGCCAGGCGGCCGGCGCTCACGGCCTGGGCAAAGGCCAGCGCCATGGCCACCGGGTCCTGCGCCAGCGCCACGGCGGTGTTGAGCAGCACCGCATCGTAGCCCCACTCCAGCACCTGGCAGGCATGTGAGGGCAGGCCCAGACCCGCGTCCACGATCAGCGGCACCTGCAGCCGGTCGCGCAAGCTGCGCAGGGCATAGGGGTTGATGGGGCCCCGGCCGGTGCCGATTGGCGCGGCCCAGGGCATCACGGCCTGGCAGCCCACATCAACCAGTTTCTGGCACAGCACCAAATCGTCGGTGCAATAGGGCAGCACCTTGAAGCCGGACTGGATCAGCAGACTGGCTGCCGTGGGCAGGTTGAGCGTGTCGGGCTGCAGCGTGTAGTCGTCGCCGATCAGCTCGAGCTTGATCCAGTCGGTCTCAAACACCTCACGCGCCATCTCGGCGGTGGTCACAGCTTCCTGGATGCTGTGGCAACCGGCGGTGTTGGGCAGTACCGGCACGGCCATGGCCTTGAGCAGCTGCCAGAAATCTTGCGACGCCTGGCCCTGGGCCGTCTGCCGGCGCAGCGAGGCGGTGACCATGGCGGGGCGGGCGCCGGCCACGGCGTCGGCCATGACCTTGGGCGAGGGGTAGCGCGAGGTGCCCAGCAGCAGCCGGCTGGCGAAGCGCTCGCCATAAAGCACTAGGTCGTCGTTGTCGGGGGTCATGGGCTCAGCCTCCAGTCAAAGGTGAAATCAGTTCAATCCGGTCCTGCTCGTGCAGCAGGTGCTGCGCATAGTGGTGGCGGGGCACAAACTGCAGGTTAACGGCTGCAGCAAACGGCGCTCGCACCCCTGCCACCGCCACGGCGTCGGCCAGGGTGGCCCCGGCCGGTAGCTGGTAGGGCTTTTGGTTGATGAGCAGGTTCAAGGGGGTCATGCGGATCAATCGGTGTGGATGGGAAGGCCCCAGCCCTGGGCCAGTTGCGCAGGCTCGCCGTGCAGCAGCGCCAGTGTGGCGTCCAGCAGGGCCGGGGCGATCAAGAAACCATGGCGGTACAGGCCGTTGACCTGCAACGTCCTCGGCCCCAGCTGGCGCAGGGCTGGCAGGTTATCGGGCAGAGTCGGGCGGGCCTGGACGCCCACTTCCAGCAGCCGCGCCTCACCAAAGCCCGGATGCACGGAGTAGGCCGCACTCAGCAACTCCAGGGTAGAGCGCACGCTGGCTGGCGACAGGTCATCGGTCTCGATCTCGGTGGCGCCCACCACAAACACATGGTCTGGCTTGGGCGCAATGTAGATCGGGTAGCGGGGGTGGACGAGCCGGACCGGTCGGGTCAATGTCACATCCGGCGCGTGCAAGCGCAGCACTTCGCCCCGCACCCCACGCAAGCCGGCCCATTGCGGCCGCGCGCCCAAGCCACGGCAGTCGATCAGCCAGTCGGGCTGGCCCGCCCGCCCGGGCTCAAAATCAGCCGGCGTGCGGTGGCTGTGCCAGTGCAGCGCCACGCCCTGGGCCTGAAGACTGTCGAGCAGGGCCTGCAAGAGTTGGCGGTTGTCGAGCTGGCCTTCGCCGGGCAAGAGCAGGCCCTGGCTGAACCGGCCCGCCAGACCGGCCTCTTGCGCACCCATGCCAGCGGCGTCCAGGGGTAGCGGCGCTGCCAGCGTGGGCAACTGCTGCTGGTTCTGTTGCAGCTGCTGGCCCAAGCGTCGGGCTTCGGCCGCGTCTTGGCGGTGCCAGACCACCAGCGTGCCGTTCTGCTGAAAAAACACCGGTTGCGCCAACGTGGCCAGAAGCTCGGGCCAGCGGCCCAGACCATACTGGCCCATGCGCACCACCGGTAATTCGGTGATGGCCGACTCGGCCAGCGGTGCCAGCATGGCGGCGGCCACCCGGGCGGCGGAACCCGTGGCGTCTGGCCCCCGAGCCTCGTGCACCTCAACCCGGTGCCCTTGCTGTGCCAGCGCATGCGCCAGCAGGCGGCCCATCAAGCCGGCGCCCAGAATCACCGCGTGCATGGCAAACCCCTCTGCGGGTTTATCCCCGCCCCAGCAGCCCAGCAGCCCAGCGCCTGCGCATAATCTTGGCCATGAATGAGATCACTGACACCAGCCAGACCAGCCACACCCGCCGAACCACGCCGGCCACCCGCTATGCCCGCGTCCTGAGCATTGCCGGCTCTGACAGCGGCGGTGGCGCCGGCATTCAGGCGGACCTCAAAACCTTCGCCGCATTGGGCTGCTATGGCATGACCGCCATCACCGCGCTGACAGCGCAAAACACGGTGGGCGTGCAGGGCATTCACCCGGTGCCGGCCGCCTTTTTGAAGGCGCAACTGCAGTCGGTGATTGACGATATTGGCGTCGACGCGGTCAAGATCGGCATGCTGCATGCCCCGGAGATCGTCGACGTGGTGGCCTGGGCGATTGACCATTACCAGCTCAAAAATGTGGTGCTCGACCCGGTGATGGTGGCCACCAGCGGCGACCGTTTGATCGCCAGCGACACGGTGCAGGTGCTGGTCCGCGAGCTGTTTCCCCGTGCCGCCCTGATCACCCCCAACCTGGACGAGGCGGCCCTGTTGTTGCAGCAGCCCATTGCCGATGCCGAGGGACTGGACGCCGCCACTGAGGCCTTGCTGGCCATGGGCGCACAGGCGGTGTTGCTCAAGGGCGGCCATTTGCCGGGGGATGCGCTGGTGGATGTGCTGTTGCAGCCGGGCCAGCCCATGTTGCGCCTGACCAGCACCCGCATCCCCAGCCGCAATGTGCACGGCACCGGTTGCACCCTGTCGTCGGCCATCGCCGCTCACCTGGCGCTGGGGCTGGGGCTGGTTGACGCGGTGCAGGCGGCGCGTCACTTCATCCGCGCCGCTATTTCCGAGGGCGCTGCTGTTCAGACGGGCCAGGGGCATGGGCCGCTCAACCATGGCCATGCGCCGCTGGCGGCGCATAGGTTGCCGCTGTGATCATGCCTTGGCCTGGGTAAGCCGGGCGAGTGCAAAGGTGACGGCCAGGACCGGCAGGCTGGCACCCCATTGCGGCGCCCAGGCGTTCAGTGCCTGAAACAGGGCCACGCCCAGCACCCAGATGGCCGCTGCTGCCCAATCCACCCGCCGTTCGCTGGCCGGTCTAGCCAGCCCACCCAGCGCCAAGCGGCCCAGGATCACGCCGTAAAGGGGCACGAAGATTGAGCTGAGCTTGAGCAAAAACGGCTCCAGCTCATGCATGGGCAGCACCAGCGCCAGGCCGGTGCAGACCAGTGCAATGGTCAGGCCCCAGGCCCGCACGGAGACGCGCGACAGCAAGCTGTTGCCAGAGACCGCTGCCGAATACACGTCGCCGTAGGCGTTGTCCAGCTCGTCCAGCAAGATCAGGCCCAGCGCCAGCAGGCCACCCTGTGCCACCAGCAGTGCAGTCACCAAACTCGCATCCGGCGCCGAGACGCTGACCACCAGCACCCCCAGCGCGTAGCACCAGGTGTTGGCCAAGGCATAACCCAGCCAGGTACCGCGCAGCGTGCTGCGGCCATTGATGCCGTGGCGGGCGTAGTCGGCCACCAGCGGCAGCCAGGACACGGGCATGGCGATCACCAAATCAATAGCGGCCCAAAAACCCATGCCGCCATTACCCGGGCGCTGCCAGAAGGCGCCAAAGCCTTTGTCGATGGCCAGGCTGCCGAACTGCCAGGTGAGCCACATCAGCGACAGCACCACCAGTGGCAGGCCAAAACGGCGGACAAATTTGCGCACCAGGGTCAGCATGGAGCCCATCATCAGTAGCGTCAGCACGCCGCCCCACAGCAGCGTGGCCCAAACCAGGCCAGCCTGGCTGGGCGGCCAGCCCAATGCTTGGGCGACGATGGCCTGGGTGCCCTCGCGCATGATCACCAGCTCAAAAGTGGTCCAGCCCAGCAGTTGGATGATGTTGAGCAGCACCGGAAGACGGGCAAAGGCGCTGCCAAAAACCCGGTGCATCAGCCCGGCGCTGGACAGGCCACTGTCGCAGCCCAGCTTGGCCGCCCAGGCCAGCAAGCCCGCTCCCAAAATAGAGCCGAGCACAATGGCCAGCAGGGCGTCTTGCGTCCCCACTGCGGGGACCAGGTAGGCACCTACCTGCATCACCAGCAGGCCAACGCCGAGGCTGAACCACAGTGAGCGGTGGGCACTGGCGTCAAACACCCGTGCGTCGGGGCTGACCGGGGTCAGGGCGGAAAAATTGTCATGGTGTGCCATTGCGTGTTTCCAGCAAAAATGGCAGTTCGGCATGGCCCGAGGCGCTAAGCGGTGGCGGTAGTCGCCACAGCGGTCTTGAGCCGGCTTCCCTGCGCGAGGATTACCTCAATCAGGTTCAAAGGGACTTTCTCAGCTGGGCCCGGCACAAGACCGGACACGGCACCCCTAGCGGATTGCACTTGCAGTGCAACTAGAAACAATTATGGCAGTAAATGCAGCTGTGTCAGCAGCCAGTCGTGTCAGTGCGTATCAGCGCCCCAGCGCCCACACCGCAGCCAGGCCCATCCCGAGCATAAGCACGGCCAGGGTTAGCCAGCGCACCCGTACCCGGTTGGCCTCCACCCGCTGCACCAGCTGGGCGTTTTGCTCGGCCAGGGTCTGGACCAGTGCCGTGGAGCTGAGCAATTGCTGGCGCAGGTCCGCGAGGCCGGCCTCTTGGCGGGCAAGCTGCCCCTGCAGCAGCGCCAGGAGCTCTGCAGCAGGTAAATCTTGCGGCTCAGCCGTTGGTTCTTCAGGCGCCGACTCTCCGACCACGCCGGCCTTTTTGGCCACCGTGCTCCACAACTTCTTGGCGCCATCAGCCACCTTGGGCGCGTTGCTGAGCACGTCGCTCCAGGGCACCATTTTCAGTACCGACATCCAGCCTGCTGCCATGTTCGCCCCTTAAGTTGAGTTTCTCAGCCGCTAAAGTGTAGGGTAGACGGAGTACCCTCAAAACCATGTCGAACAAGCATAAGCCCTCGCACCGTCTCTTCAGAGCCCCGTGGCCCCGAGCGAGCGCGCTGCTATGGCCGTCCCTGATGCTGGCGCTGTGCTGCCGCCTGGCTACGGCGCAGCCCCTGCCTTTTGGCCTGTTCGGCGATACGCCCTACAGCGCCTGGGAGCGCGCGCAATTGCCGGGGCTGATGGCCGACATGGCCGCTGCAGATTCGGTCTTTGTGGTGCACACGGGTGACTTCAAGAGCGGAGGAGACGCTTGCAGTGACGCTCTGTACCAGGATAGGCTGGCCTTGTTCCAGGCCTCCCGCGCGCCGCTGGTGTACGCGCCCGGCGACAACGACTGGACCGATTGCCACCGCCGCAGCAATGGCGCCTATGACCCGCTGGAACGGCTTGACCGTTTGCGCGAGTTGTTTTTTGTTGGTGAGTACTCGCTGGGCCAAAAGCCTTTGCCATTGCTGCGCCAAAGCGCCGATCCAGCGTTTGGGCGCTACCGCGAGAACGTCCGCTGGGAGGTCGGTGGCGCGCTCTTCGTGACCCTCAACCTGCCCGGCAGCGACAACAATTTTTATGGCGTGCCCGGACAGACCGGCCCGGTGCCCGAGTTTGTAGCGCGCAGCGCGGCCAACCAGGTCTGGCTCGCCCAGGCCTTTGCCCACGCGCGGGACAAGCGTCTGGCGGGCGTGCTGATCGTGATCCAGGCCAACCCGGGCTTCGAGGCGGCCCGCGCTGGCCGGCCCCAGCCAGGTTATGACGCGTTTTTGGCCCAGTTGCGTCAAGAAACCCGGCTGTTTGCCAAACCGGTGGTGCTGGTGCACGGCGACACCCACCGCCAGCAGATCGACCAGCCTTTGATGGACCCGGCCAGCGGTGAGCGCTTAAGCAACTTCACCCGGGTCGAGACCTTTGGCTGGCCGTTTTTTGGCTGGGTGCAGGGCACGGTGGATGCCCGCGACCCGCAGGTCTTCCGCTTTGTGGCCAAGCCCTGGCGGGGGGCGGCTTTGGAGCGGTGAGTGCGAAAGTGGCTGGTTAGAGCGGGTGTTCGGTGTAGAACTTGCCGCCATGAAACAGCAGCGGCGAGGTGCCCGCGCGCTGGGTGCAGCGCTCGACCTCGCCCACAAAGATCACGTGGTCACCCTCTTCATAGCGGCTGCGGTTAAAGCACTCAAAAGTGGCCGCCGCGCCGGCCAGCAGCGGCGCGCCGGCCACGCCGTCAACAAAGTCCACACCAGCAAACCGGTCGGCGTCGCGGCTGGCAAAACGCAGGGCCAAGGCCTGTTGGTCGGCACCCAGGATATTGATGGCGTAATGCGAGCCGGTGCTGAAGGCATGCAATGATGTGGCCGACCGCGCCAAGCTCCACAGCACCAGTGGCGGCGCCATTGATACCGAGTTAAACGAGTTGGCAGTGAGGCCCACCAGTTCACCCGTGCTGCTGCGCGCCGTGACAATGGTGACGCCGGTGGCAAACATGCCCAGTGCTGCCCGGAAGTCGGCCTTGGAAAAGTTGGGTTCGCGAGCCTTGAGGCTGGCATCTGGCAAATACATGCCCTGAATCTACCGGAGTTTGACCTGTACAGCAGTCGCCGGCGCTACTGCCGGGCTCAAACCGCTTGTGCTACCGTGCTGACCTTGCCCACTTTCACCGTGCCTGCCATGTCTGCCCATCTGACCATCGACTTTGTGTCTGACATCTCCTGCCCCTGGTGCGCCATTGGTTTGAGCGCGCTTGAGCAGGCCTTGGACCGCCTGAGCCCTGAGCTCAGCGCCGAGTTGCACGTGCAGCCCTTTGAGCTGAACCCGGACATGCCGGCCGGCGGCCAGGACATTACCGAGCACCTCACGCAAAAATATGGCTCAACAGGGGAGCAGCAGACGGCGATTCGGGACACCATTCGCCAGCGCGGCGCCGAGGTGGGCTTTACCTTTCGCCAGCAGGGGCGTGACCGTATTTACAACACCTTTGATGCGCACCGGCTGCTGCATTGGGCCGACATCGAAGGCGAACCCGGTCAGCAGCTGGCGTTGAAAAAAGCCTTGATGCAAGCTTATTTCACCGACGGCCAGAGCCCGGAGGCGCATGTCGTGCTGGTCTCAGCGGCGGCTGGGGTGGGGCTGGATGCGCGCCGCGCCCAGGCCGTGCTGGCCGGCGATGAATATGCCGACGAGGTGCGCGAGCGCGAACAAATGTTTTCCCGGGCTGGCATTCGGTCGGTGCCCGCCATCATCATCAACCGGCAGCATCTGATCTCGGGCGGCCAGCCGGTGGCTGTGTTTGAGCAGGCATTGCGCCAGATTGCCGCGGGTGCCTGAGGCATCAGGCCGGGGTTGATGCAGCCGGCGCAGGCTTGGCCATCACCGCCACAAACGTCGGGCTGCTGAGCTGGGTCTGCAACCAACGCTGCAAGGCTGGCATAGGCTCAGCTTGAAACCACTCGGGCTGCACCAGGGCAAATTGCCGTACAAAGGGCAGCAGCGCCGCGTCGGCCAGCCCCGGGCGTGAACCAGCCAGCCATGGCTGGTGGCTCAGCGTCTGCTCCACAGGCTCAATCAAGGCGGCCACCGCTTGGGCCCGGTGTGCCTCCTGCGACAGCATGGGGTGGCGTTGTGCGTACTTATAGCGGTCTAACAGGGGCTTGAAGTCGTCGTCATTGCGCTGCACCCACAGCTCGCACTGACGGTCATGCCGGCCCAGCCAGTCGTCCGGGTCATGTTGGGCCAGAGCCCAAAGCATGATGTCAAGGCTGTGCAGCAGAACCTGACCGTCTGGCAATTGCAGCACGGGCACGGTAGCGGCAGGTGAAATGGCCAGCAGGTCTGTCGGCTTGTCGCGCAAGGCCACCTCCCGCTGCGTCACTGCCACGCTGGCGTAGTGCAGCGCCACCCGCGCCCGGATCGCGTAGGGGCAACGCCTGAACGAATACAGCAGGGGAAGCGTTGGGTTGATCACGTGCCGTTAGCGGGACCATCCCCCGCTGCTCTTGGCGAGTGCTTAGTCGGCGGCCCGGCTCTCGGACTGTTTCCAGGTGTAGGCCAGTACCAAGCCCACACTCACGCCGCTGTTGCGTTGAACCAATGGGCTGCTTAGGTTGGCGGCCCCGGCCAGGCTGTCGGCGCGGCCGAAGGCAATCAGCCGCACATCTGGCCCAAGACGGCGTGACACCGTGCCCGATAAGCGCCAGGCAATCAGCCCACCCTGCGCGGCATAAGCGGGCCGGCTGGCCGTGGCCTCGCTGGCACTGACCCCGTAAAAGGTGTCTGCCAGGCGTTGATCCCCAAACAATGCACTGATGCTGGTGCTGTAAGACCAGCCCTGGGGTTCGCGGTGTGAAAAGCTAATTTCTGGCTCGAGGGTAAAGCCCCGCTGGGCCAGGTTGTTGCTGAGGTCAACCGCGCCACGCAAAGGCAGCTCAGCCTGCCAGCGACTCGGACCTGCATCGGGGGTGAGGTTCCACTTCAGGCGCGGCCCGAATTCGACCAGGGTACCCAGGTCTGCCATGCCACGGCGCACCTCGGTGTCATTGGCCTTGGAGCCCAGTGAGCCTGAAAAACCAATGTCCACCTCAAAGGCGGGCGTCTTCATGGCCCGGATACCTGCACTGCCCCGGTCCACCCGTAAGAACTCTCCGCGGTAGACCAAGTAAGGCAGCGCCAGCGCCTGCTGGGTTCGCTCTGCCGCGCCGGGGTAAGCGGGCTGAGACACCCCCACGCCCACGGCGCCCAGCTCCCACAGGGGCAGACCTGCGGCCACTTGGGCCTGAGCCGGCATCATGAGGCAGGCCGAGGCGGCGGCGCTTGCCAGCCAGTGGATGAATGAGGGGCAACGCATCAATGAGCTCCAAGCTTGTCAAAATGGGCCTGATTATGCGGTGCGAGCGCCCAGCGTGCTCGAACTCTTCAACGCCCCTGGGCTTAATGTGCAGGTCGCCCTGGCCTAGGGCGTCACCGGAACGCTGGTGGCCGCGCTACAGGGTCTCGGTGTGGCCATCCACCGTGATGTCCTGACCCGATATCCGCGCCCCGGCGGCCGAGGTCAAAAACAAAATGGTGTTGGCAATGTCCTCTGGCGAGATCAGCGTGCGCAGCGACGAGATGGCGGTCAGCCCCTCACGCACTGCGGCCTCGCTCTGGCCGGTCTTGGCCGCCTCGGCGGTAATCACGCGGTCAATGCGCTCGCCGCTGACCGAGCCCGGGCAGATGCAGTTCACCCGCACATGGTCTGGGCCCAGCTCTTGCGCCAGCGTGCGCGTCAGGCCGCGGATGGCCCACTTGGCCGCTGCATAGGGCGCCCGCCGGGCAAAGCCGTATTGCCCGCCGGTGGACGACATGTTGACGATGGAGCCGCTGCCCTGCCGGCGCAGGATGGGCGCGGCCGCCCGGGCGCACAAAAAGCAGCTGTCCAGATTCACCGCCAGGCAGCGCTGCCAGTCAGCAAACTGCATGTCCTCCAGCAGCGCGGTGGGGCCAGCCACGCCAGCGTTGTTGACCAGAATGTCCAGCCCGCCCAGGTGATTCAGCGCGGCCTGGAACAGCGCCGCCACCTGCGCCTCGTCGGCCACATCGCACACTTGCCCGGCCAGCTGTGGCTGCTGCGCCAAGGTAGTGGCCAGCGCGGCAGCATCAATGTCGCAGATGTACACGCGGGCACCGGCAGCTGCAAAGGCCTGCGCGGTCACCAGGCCAATGCCGCTGGCCGCGGCGGTGATCAGCACGCGCTGGCCGGCGTGGCAGGGCATGACAGTGGCGCTGGGGGTGACTTGGGGCATGATGCTGGCTCGCTGAAAAATTGGCAAGTGTGGGTCGGTTTGGTGTGGACCCCATGAATTTAGCTTACACCGGACCGAGTGGCTCGCAAGGGGGGCGAACTGGTGTAACAGCTTCAATGCGTCACGTCTGTTTTGCACACAGCTCAGGTCGGTGGTAATCCCTTGCATCGTGTAGAGTCGGCACCCGCTCAAAGGTGGTTTAAAGGGCCATTGGGCGGTCACGGTCAACGGTAACTGGCGAATAGTTTTTACTTTTGAAGGTACGGATGCCGTGTTGGTTGACTACCTGGATTACCACTGAGGATTTGAAATGACTCGAATGCACAACCCGCCACATCCCGGCGAAGTTCTACGGGAATATTTAGGTGAAACGACCGTCACGGCTGCTGCCGTCAGCCTGGGCGTCAATCGTGTGACGCTTAACCGTATCGTGACCGGTGCATCCGGCATCTCCGCTGACACGGCCTACCGCTTAGCCGCAGCTTTCGGCACCAGCGCTGAATTGTGGGCTGGCATGCAGCTCCAGTACGACCTGTACCAGGCAGGGAAGGTCAAGCGGCCACGTATTGAAAGGATGTCGGCTCCGGCGTGAGCCCCAGCCATAAACCAAGCCAGGCGCCGTCATTAGCAACTATGACCGTAGGCCGCCTTTAAACGAGCAAAAACAATGACGAAGCAAGCCAACAAATTTCTGGAACCCGCCCGCGAGATCGATGTGGTGCACCGCACCGGCGTGCTGGTGGTGGGCTCTGGCCCCGGCGGGCTGGCGGCGGCGCTGGCGGCTGCGCGCACCGGGGCGCCGGTGACGCTGGTGGAGCGCTTTGGCTGCTTTGGCGGCAACCTGACGGTGGTGGGGGTGGAGGGCTTTGCCTGGTACCGGCACGAGCAGACGGTGGAGGCCAATGGCATCGGCCGCGAGTTTGAGGAGCGTGCCAAGGCCATGGGGGCTGCGGTGCCCGAGAGCCAGTCGCTGTCGTATGAGATTGATTCAGAGGGCTTCAAGCTGGTGGCCGACCGGCTGGTGCAAGAGGCCGGCATCCACCCTATGTTGCACCGGCTGTTTGTAGCCCCCATCATGGATGGCGACACCATCGCCGGCATCATCGTTGAATCCAAAGCCGGGCGCGAGGCCATTTTTGCCGAGCGCGTGATTGACGCCACGGGCGACGCCGACATTGCCCACCGCGCCGGTGCGCCCACCGTCAAAACGCCTGTGGAGCACATGCAGGCGGCATCGGTGATGTTCCACCTGGCCGGGGTGGACAAGCAGGCCTTCATGGCCGGGGTGCGGGCTGACCCGCAAACCTACCGCGACTGGGCCACGGGCGAGTGGGAGATCGAGACCTCGGGCAAGGAAGACACCATGTTCTCACCCTTTCTGGCCAAGCCCTTTGCCCAAGCCATCCGCGACGGCGTGATCCCGCCGCACCTGAACACCATTGCCGGCACCTGGGGCGCGGTGCACGACACCGGCGAGCTGACCTACATGAACCTGGTGCACCTGGCCGGCTGCGACGGCACCAACCCCGACAGCCTGACCCACTTTGAGATTGAAGGGCGCCAGCAGGCCATGCTGGCCATTGAGGCGCTGCGCCGCTACACGCCGGGCTGCACCGGTGTGCGGCTGCGCAACTTTGGCATGACCATCGGCATCCGCGACACGCGCAAGATAGATGCGGTGTACAACATGACCGAGCAGGACGTGCGGCACCAGGCGCGCTTTGACGACTCGGTGGGCATTTACCCCGAGTTCATTGACGGCTATGGCATCTTGATTTTGCCCACCACCGGCCGCTACATGCACGTGCCCTACCGCGCCATGCTGCCCAAGGGCGTCAAGCACCTGCTGGTGTGTGGCCGCGCCATTGGCGGCGACCGCGTCTCGCACGCTGCCACGCGCAACATGGCCTGCTGCGCCGTGGCTGGCCAGGGCGCCGGCATTGCGGCTGCGCTGTCTATCAAGGCCGGTTGCGATGTGGACCGGGTGGCCATGCCCCAGTTGCAGGCCGAGCTGGCGCGCCAGGGCGTGCGTTACCTGTGACCAGCGCACCTGGCCTGGGGTGCTGATGGACAGCTTTGACTACATCGTCATCGGCGCCGGCACCGCCGGCTGCGTGCTGGCCGACCGGCTCAGCGCAGACGGTAAAAAGCGCGTGCTGCTGCTGGAGGCCGGTGGCTCGGACCGCCGCTTTTGGATCCGCACCCCCATCGGTTACGGCAAAACCTTTTACGACGAGTCGGTGAACTGGAAGTACAACACCGAGCCCGACGCCGGCCTGGGCGGCCGGCGCAGCTACTGGCCGCGCGGCAAGGTACTGGGCGGCTCCAGCGCCATCAACGCCATGGTCTATTGCCGGGGCTTGCCGGGTGACTTTGACGACTGGTGCGCCGCTGGCAACCCAGGCTGGGGCTGGGCCGATGTGGCGCCGGCGTACCAACAGCTGGAGCGGCGCGTTGGCGCCGACGGCACGGTGCAGGGCGACGGCCCGCTGTGGGTGTCGGAGCGCGAGCCCGAGTACCACCCGGTCAAGCGCCATTTTTTGGCGGCGGCGCACCAGCTTGGGCTGCCGGCCACTGCAGACTTCAACGGCCCGCAGCCCGAGGGCGTGGGCGCCTACGCCATCACCACCCGGCGCGGCCTGCGCTGCTCGGCGGCCGATGCCTTTTTGCGCCCGGCGCTGGGCCGCCCCAACCTGACGCTGCGCACCGGGGCACTGGCCCAGCGCATCCTGTTTGAAGGCCGGCGCGCCGTGGGCGTGGCCTACCTGCAGCAGGGCCAGCTGCGCCGTGCCACGGCCATGGCCGAGGTGCTGCTGGCCGGTGGCGCGGTGAATTCGCCGCAGCTGTTGCAGTTGTCTGGCATCGGGCCGGGGCCGCTGCTGTAGGGCCTGGGGCTGGCGGTGCTGCAGCACAACACGGCGGTGGGTGGCGGCCTGCAAGACCACCTGGGCATCAACTACCTGTACCGCGCCACCGAGCCCACCCTGAACGGCACGCTGGGCAGCTGGCGCGGCCGGCTGGCGGCAGGGCTGCGCTTTGTGCTGCAGCGCGCCGGCCCCTTGAGCCTGAGCGTCAACCAGATGGGCGGGCTGGTGCGCTCTGGCCCGGGCCTGGAGCGGCCCGACACCCAGCTGTACTTCAGCCCCTTGAGTTATTCCACCGACTACGTGGGCCGGCGGCCGTTGCTCAAACCGGACCCCTGGCCAGGCTTTATTCTGGGCTTTAACCCCTGCCGCCCCACCAGCACCGGCCGCATCGACATCGCCTCGCCAGACCCTACGCAGCCACCGCGCATCCAGCCCAATTACCTGGGCACCGCAGCCGATGTGGCCGGCGTGCTGGCCGGCGCCCGCCTGATCGGCCGCCTGCAGCAAACCCCAGCCCTGCGCGGCCTGACCCTGGGCCCACCAGCGGTAGACCCGGCCGCGTTGACGGACGACGCACTGCTGGCCGACTTTCGCGCCCGCAGCGGCACCGTCTACCACCCCTGCGGCAGCTGCCGCATGGCGCCCGAGGGCCAGGGCGGCGTGGTCGATGCCAGCCTGCGGGTGCATGGGGTGCAGGGCCTGCGGGTGGTCGATGCGTCGGTGTTTCCCAACGTCACCTCGGCCAACACTCAGGCGCCGACGGTGATGTTGGCGTGGAGGGCGGCGGGGTTGATTTTTGCGGGTCGGTAGAGGGAAAGGCCAATTTCGAGCTGGGGGTGGGAACTGGGGGAAGCTACAAAGCGCTGGTGTGGGTCGCCGTTGGCGCTCCGCCTGAGGGGTTAGCTCAAATTCGTGCCGGTGGTAAACCGCTTCTTCATGTAGTCCAGCGCCTCTTGTTCTGCTTGATGGACTGTCTTTTGTGTTGCGACCATCCTTTCGGCGGCCGCCATGACCACTGTTTGTGCCGCTTGGTCGCGCTTGGCAAGGCGACCAACGGCGAGTTTGAAGGCCTGCAGTGTCGGTACATCCATGGTTGCGAACAGATCGTCGATGGCGCTGCCTGTGAGACGAGAATCGTTTGTGATAGCTACGCAGGTTTCCAGGATGACTGCCTTTTCTGCAGCACGAAGTTGGCCATCCGCCTTACCGACATAAAGCAGCACTCTTAGTGTGTCGTACTCGCCCTCTAGAAGCAGATCCTTTGTGCGATCAGGTGACTGGTCGTATTTGGCCTGAAGGTGGGTGCTGACGTCGCTGATGACTTCACCCGTCTCTTCATCAATGCAGGACTCGATGCGATCGCTACGAAAGGTTCGCGTTGCATTTCGCATGCTGCAGTGCCCGATGAGCAATGTGTTCGGACCTATCGCGCCAAACTGGCGTACATCGACCGTACGCTCGGTCTTGCGACCGGCCCCATCAGAGTACTTGAGTCTTAGCTTGGCCTTCGCTGGCAAAGGATGCGCAACTTCCCAGAAGCTGCCTTCCCATTCATCTTTGTTAATGCTTTCGGTTGGTTGGCGCCCAGGCGTACCTTCGTCATAGCTCACCGTGATCTTGATCGGTATCTCGTACCGCTCTGGCTGCGAGCTTGGCTGGACTGGGCGAGGTTTCGCGAGAACTTTGTACGCAATCCAAATAGCAAGGCCACCGAGGAGAAGATAGAGGAGTGTCATTTGAGTCCGTTAACTGATGGGTGCGTTATATCGCCGAACGTTGGAGTGCGCAACACCCAAATACAGGGGCGTGTAGGAGCCGGCTGATGACATCCTGGTGGTACTGCCGCTGTGCCTGTAGGCGGTGTTTGACCGTGCTACCGAAACGGGCTGGGGTGCGCTAAGCAACCGCACCCGATCAAATACCGCCACCACGGCGGCCATCGTGGAAGATGCCGGTGCCCGCCTGCATTTTCTGGTCCCAAGTGGGGTCCTCCTTAGCACAGCCACTTTAAACGAGCCGTTCACGACGCCGTGTGCTCTCGGTCGCTAGCAGAAGTGATGAGTGCGAAGCCTCAGTGCGCGTCGATGCATGGCAGCTCATGCAAGGAGCCCCGGTATTTGATAATCGAAAACAAATAGTCGGATCCATTGGATTTTCGCTATAAAGTGGCCTACGACGGCTTTTTAGGTAGGACCCGCCCTTGGGCGTCGATACGACGAGTCATTTTTTGCAGGCGGTGATGTTTCGTTGAGCAAGCTGTCAGCAGCAGGTCAAAATATTTGGATTTACGAATATTTAAAATTAATCAACATACGAGTGTTGCCGCAGTGCAGGAGAATTTTCCGCACTGCAAAAAATAAAATCTAATTGCTCTCCCCTTCATTTATTTATTATGTAATCCATATGAAATATACTAAAGTATCGATTGCTCCATGCAATGAAATGTACTATATATGGAATAGTGAGAAAACTCTCTTCGTGGTTGCTGGCGACACAACGAAAAACACCTTTTATTTAACAAAAAAATATTATAAAGATAACATTCAGCCGTCGATTGAGGAATGGCGACTTCTTACACTTCCGTTGGGAATCGGGAATGCCCCTCAGGCGGTAGTTGATTATTTCGTTTCTAATATCATTAAAAATTTGAAAAAAAGAGACATTCATATCGCCATCGATATATTTGACTATAAAAATAATCAAAATATTCAAATTCTAAATGATGTTTTATACTGCATAAACGAAAATTGTGAAGAATATATGATCGAATTCAATGAAAGTCTTGATAAAGAATTTAGCTCGATTAATGTGTATGCACTGGAGGGCACTTGGAAAAGTGAATTCACAAAGAAAAAAGCAGACAAAAAAGTTGCGAAACTTATTCGGAGTGTTGGTGTTTCTCAAATTAGCTCTTTTGTCGCAAATAGCGATAAAATAACCATGAAACTCAAGAGCAATAGCTATTTCAATTTGGGGTACGGCGATTTCAATAATGAATATGATTCGTTGCTTCAATCATATATTTTCAAATGACAAGCTAATTTTCCAGCAAGTTTCGATGTCCAATAAGGGTTCGGCATAAATGATGAAGATGAAGCCATAAAAGAAGATGAAAATATTTTTTCCAGTATCTTAATATTTTTTCAACTCGATCATACAGGTGGGTTACGCGATTAATGTGGTGCATGGGAATCATGCTTCTCTACCGGTCGCGCCATCCGCAGTCCACTGCTTGGCTTTAGCGTTTGGCTTTATGAATTTTGCTGCTCTACTCCAACTGCCCTACGATCAAAAAACAGACATCATCGATATCGACTCCATCCTCGATCGTCTGCCACGGACACCACGCGAAGTCGCGAAGCAATTTCTCTCGGACCACGGGCGTAAGGGCGAATTTCAATCTCAATACAGTCAAGTTAACCTGAAAGCAGTGGCCTGGCACCGAACCGTGGTAACTGCCGGCGCGATCACCAAAGCTACCGTCTCCCCTGGGTTCAGAGAGTGGTTTGATATCGTCAGTCAGCGTCCTGACGGATTTCAAGCTCACGGTTGGCGATGCATAGATGACAGAAAGGCTGTTCAGACTCATTGGAAGGAATTTGGAACTTGGCTTGTTCCACCCATATTTTTGCGCAGCAACGTCATCGTGTCTTCTTCGGACAATTACCTTGTCGAAGGTCACACGCGAGTTGGCTTACTCGCAGGGTTAATTAACAAGGGAATCCTGCATCCAGAGTCAACCCACACAATCTGGCTTGGCACGTATGAGGCCCATCCGCACACTAACGCCGGGCCCCAACCCCGAAGTACGAACCAAACCTCTGTCATCTGCAAATCGGATTTAAATACTCCAACCGCACACAACCAAAAGGAACGCCAGGCTAACTTCGGCGGTTTGCCATAGCCCTTGTCTACGGCCCCTCACCATGAAAATCGAAGCCGGCAACACACCGAAGTACCACGACCGGTCTCAATCGGGTGCTGCCGGAAAACGCGGTATGGCTGTAAAGCCGGTTCTGGCCGTGCCTTTCGCACCGCCATATCCATCGCAATCCAAACAAAAGAAGGCGGACAATCTATCTGCTACCAAACCGGCAGTTCTATTCCTTGCCAGCACATAAAGTTACCTATGCCATCAAGTCGCTTTGGCCACCCGTCCTCGTGGATACCGTTTGATGTCACTGCGTTGTCATCAGCCTCCAGGTTTTTGATGGTCTACGGCGCATTGATGTGGCTGGCTTGCGGGCTCACCTACCTCTTCTCCTTGAGCGATGTGCGCGCCTTGCGCGAGGTGGGTATTTGGGTCAAACCCATGAAGTTCATGGCCGCCACGGCCTTGTTCGCATGGACCACCGTGTGGGTGACCGAATTGGTCAATGCGCCACTCACGCATGGGCAGGCTTACAGGGGCATCTGCATCTTGCTGGTGGTCACGTCATTTTTCGAGGTGGCGTACATCACCTACCAGGCGTCCCAAGTGGCTGCATCCCACTACAACACCAGCGATCCTTGGCACGCTTTCATGTTTGGCCTCATGGGCATAGTGGCGGTAGGGCTCACCGCATCACAAGGCTGGTTGGCTTGGGAAATCTGGAAAGCACGGGGCACCAGCCCACTGTCCGTGACAGCATGGGGCGTCATCACTGGCTCACCGCTCACCTTCTTGCTTTCCACAGTCAGCGGCTTCCTGCTGGGCGGAAACCAGCCGCCGGCAGGATCAGGGCTGCCGCTTGTCGGCTGGCATCTTTACAAGGACATCCGTCCCTCCCATTTCCTGGGCGTACATGCCCAGCAACTTATCCCGCTTTGGGGCATCTTCGCTGAACGATTCTTGGGCGCCTACTCAACACAGGCACTGGCCGCTGGATGCAGCCTTTATGTGATTTTGTGGGGGCTCCTGACTTGGAGCAGCCTGAGCACTTGAACTGACTGCCTTCGCCATGGGTTGAGCCGCCACCATGCAAATCGAATCCTGCACCACACCCAAGTACCGCGACCTGTGTTCGCCTTACGAGAGCCAGTAGCTGCCCGCCAACCCCGGCGCCAGTGAAAGCGGGGACATAACCAAGCGATGCTGCGAAGATGATGCGATGGCAAATGACATTGTCATTACATCGTGCTACTATGACGTTTTGCCAGGGGGAAAATTCCATGTCCGCCACAATCGAAGTTAAACGCGAAACCCTCAACATCCGCATCAAGCCCGAAGAGCGCAACCTGATTGATCGCGCAGCCAAGACGCGCGGCAAGAACCGCACGGATTTCATTTTGGAAGCGGCTCGGCTGGCTGCAGAAGATGCATTGCTAGACCAGGTCATCATTTCGGTAAGCCCTGAGGCCTACTCGGAGTTCTTGGCGAGGCTTGACATGCCGCCAAAACCTAACGAGCGGCTGCGCAAAACGATGCAAACCCCAGCCCCATGGGAGCGTTGATCAATGGCGTTGCTTGCGCCAGTTCTGCTTCACGCACAGCACCAGACTGAGCAATTTTCTTGCGGCGTGGCAAGTCTGGACGCATGGCTCAAGCGGCGAGCGCTCAAAAATCAAATTCAGGGGGCCTCACGAACCTACGTGGCATGTCAAGGCGATCGGGTCTTAGCCTATTACGCGATCGCTTCTGGCGCCGTCACGTGCAACGAAGCCACTGGCCGCTTGCGCCGCAATATGCCTGACCCTATTCCAGTTGTGGTTCTAGGCCGACTGGGTGTTGACAGCAGTCTCCATGGGCAGGGTTTGGGCCGATCGTTGGTGCGCGATGCCGCGCTGCGCATCCTCCAGGCTGCCGACGTGATCGGGATTCGAGGTATGACGGTGCAAGCCTTGTCCGATGATGCCAGGGTCTTTTACGAACACATGGGCTTTGAGCCATCCCCTTTGGACCCTAATCTGCTGATGATTACCTTGGCAGACCTCAAAATGTGCTGATTGAAAATTGAATCCCGCACAACACCCAAATACCGCGACCTGTCGCAACTGTCGGCGGGATTTGCACGCTTTCTGGCTGACGGCAGTGTCAGTTCCACGGCCGAATGCTACATCCCCAGCTTAGTGGATCAGCTGTGATCCATGCGCAGGCGGCGGACTGCCGGGTCCTGGAGACCGATGGGCGCTGGTTTGGCGTCACCTATCCGCAAGACAAGGCGCTGTGTGTGGACGCTATTCGGCAGCTGGTGCTGGCCGGCGTTTATCCGGCAAGGTTATGGGCCTGACCAGCAGCAGTAAAAGAGTCATTTTTGCTTGGTACTATTGGAAATATTGGCGCAGCCCGGTCCCGGTCGCACAGTAGCCGGCTGCCTGTCTTAACCTTCAGGAGTGATGCGATGAAAACGACCCATGAAATTTTGGCCGGTCTGGCCCTGAGTGTGTTCTTGGCTGCCCCGGCGCTGGCCCAAAACAAGGTCACGATTTACACGGCTGCGCCCCAGGATCTGGTTGACCGGGTGATTCCTGCCTTTGAGAAAAGCGCCAATGTAAAGGTGGAGCTGATCAAGGGTGGCTCGGGTGACTTGCTCAACCGTTTGAAAGCCGAAAAAGGCCGCCAAACGGCCGATGTACTGTTCAGCGTCTCCACCGATGTGATCGAGGCCAACGCCAATCTCTTCACCAAGTACACCCCTGATAACGCCAGATTCATGGCCGAGGCATTCAAGATCAACGACGCGGCCGTGCCTTTCACCGCCGTGGCGACCTCGATCGGGGTCAACACCAAATTACTGACGCCTGCTCAGTACCCGCAAAGTTGGGCCGACCTGGCCAAGCCGATTTACAAGGGCAAGATTTCGGCGGCCCGGGTTGACAAGTCAGGCTCATCCTACATTCAGTTGGCCACGGTGTTGCAGATTTATGGTGAGGACAAAGGCTGGGACCTGTTCGCCAAGATCCTTGACAACATGGTGCTGTCGAACAGCTCGGGGGCGGTCTCCAAGTTTGTGAATGACGGGGAAGCTGCGGTGGGCCTGTCCAACGAGGATACGCTGCTTAAGTTCAAGCTTGGGGGCGGTCCGGTCGATATCCTCTACCCCGCCGATGGCACCGCGGCCAGCCCCGATGTGATGGCCCTGGTGGCTACGCCGCTCAACCCGGAAGGTGGCAAGGCCTTTATCAACTTCATGCTGTCCAAGGAAGCCCAGGAGATCGTAGATGCGGCCGGTCGGCGCTCGGTCCGCACTGACGTGGTGACCAAGAATCCTCTCACCCCGCTGAGCAAGATCAAGCTCGTCAAATACGACGTGGACTGGGCAGGTGCCAACCGTAACCGCATCATTGCCAAATGGAACGATTTGGTGATCAACAAGAAGTGATCGTGTGACGGCAGTCTGAAAGCGGTGCATGACCCGGATTCGCCTCACCAATATCCAAAAGTCTTACGGCAGCCATGCGGCGCTGAAAGGCATCAACCTCGACATTGATTCAGGGTCATTTTTTACCCTGCTCGGGCCCAGTGGCTGCGGCAAGACCACCCTGCTGCGTGCCATTGCGGGTTTCAATTTGCAGGATGCGGGTGAGATTGCGCTGGCAGGGCAATCCATTGGGCACCTGGGTGCCGACAAACGCCAGGTGGGCATGGTGTTCCAGGACTATGCGGTATTCCCGCACCTGAACGTGTTTGACAACGTAGCGTTCGGCCTGGTGCAGCAAAAAGTTGCTACGCCGGATATCCGGACTCGGGTGCGGGCGATTCTGGACATGGTGCAACTGGGCGAGTTGGCCGACCGTATGCCGCACCAGCTCAGCGGCGGCCAGCAACAACGGGTCGGCCTGGCCCGGGCACTGGTGATCCGGCCAAAAGTGCTGCTGATGGACGAGCCCTTGTCCAACCTGGATGCCAAGCTGCGAATCGATTTGCGGCGCGACATCCGGCGGCTACAGCAGCAATTGGGCATCACCACCATTTATGTCACCCATGACCAGGAGGAGGCGCTGTCCATTTCGGATAAGGTCTGCGTGATGTTCGATGGCGTGGTGCAGCAGGTGGGCAGCCCCTGGGCGATTTACCGCCAACCTGCAAACCGTTTTGTCGCCGGCTTTGTCGGCAGCAACAACTTCTTGCCGCTGCGCCCCGAGTCCGGTCACCCGGCGTTATTGCTCGGGCAGCCTATTGAATTGCCAGCATCAGTGCAGGGCCAGCGGGGCGCCATGGCGGCCGTGCGGCCCGAGAAATGGCAGGTTAACCGGGTCCCGGGTCAGCCAGGGCTGCATGTGCAAGGCGTGCTGCGACAGGCTATGTTCACTGGGCGTGAGTTGCAACTCTTCCTGGAAGTAGCCGGGCACGGCATGCTGGAAGCGCTGACCGCGGCAGATGATGCCACGGTGGCGATCCAGACTGGCGACAGGGTTTCGCTGTCGGCGGCGGTGGCTGACATTCAGTATTTTGCCGAGGGCGACACCGGGGCGCGTCTGTCATGATGCGCCGGGTCTGCACGCGGCGCGCCCATCTGCGCGGCGCCGTCAGACTCGATGCCTGGTCGTTGGTGATGGTAGCGGCCCTGGTGCTGATGGCCGTGCTGCTGGTCTGGCCGATCGGACAGGTCTTGACGCTCGGCTTTGTCGATGCCCAGACCGAAGCGTTCACACTGGGCAACTACCAGAAAATCCTGACGCATCCCTACTACTTGGGGGCGCTCAAAAATACCGTTGTGGTTGGCCTCGGCGGTATGGTTGGCGCCTGTTTGCTGGGGGTGCCCTTGGCCTATTGCACGGCGCGTTATAGGGTGTCGGGCCGCAGTGGCATCGCTACCTTTGCAGTGCTGGCGTTGGTGTCTCCCCCATTCATCGGCGCTTATTCCTGGGTCGTGATCGCTGGCAACAATGGCTGGCTGACCCAGCAGTTCAAGGCCTGGGGCATGGTCATGCCGACCATTTATGGTGTTCACGGCATCATTCTGGTCTTCAGCCTCAAGTTCTTCCCCTTCGTCTATTTGATGACGGAGAGTGCGCTACGCAACATTAACCGCTCTTATGAAGAGGCCGCAGAGAACCTCGGCTGCGATGCAATTGAGCGCTTTTTCAAGATCACGTTGCCGCTGGTGTTTCCGGCGGTCAGCACAGGTGCCTTGCTGAGCTTTGTGTTGTCGATTGCCGACTTCGGCACGCCCTCCATCATCGGCCGGGATTTCCAGACCCTGTCTACGCTGGCCTATAACCAGTACGGTTCCGAAATGGGCGGGCCGCCCACGCTGGCAGTCAGCATTTCGATGCTGATGATCGTGATCTCCATGCTGGCGGTGCTGCTGCAGCGTTATCTCATGGGCAAGCGGCGTTTTGCCGGGGCGCTCACCAACCCGAGCGTTCCCAAGCACTGTCGCGGTTTGTCCGGCGCGCTGCTGCACGTGCTGTGCTACGGCATCGTGGCGCTGGCCACCTTGCCCATGGCCGTGGTGGTGTACACCTCGTTTTTACAGACCAGCGGACCAGTTTTCACTGGCGGGTTTGGGCTGAACAGCTATGCACGGGTCATCCAGGAGGTGCCCGACGTGATCGCCAACACCTTCAAGTTTGCCTTGTTGGCCACCTTGCTCATCACGCTGGTCGGCGGGCTGATGTCGTACGTCGTCGTGCGACGCGAAAGCCCCCTGGCCGGTTTGCTCGATGCCCTGTTGATGGTGCCATATGTGGTGCCCGGGGTGGTGATGGCGATTGGTTTCCTGCTTACCTTCAAAAGCGGCATTTTTGACCTGATGGGCACCAGCACCATCCTGGTGCTGATGCTGTTCATCCGGCGTCTGCCCTACGGTGTGCGTGCCACCAGCGCGGTGCTGCGTCAGATCAAGCCGTCGATCGAAGAGGCGGCTGTCAGCCTCGGCGCATCGCCGCTCAAGGCATTCGCCCGGGTGACAGTGCCCCTGATGATTCCGGGCGTGATCGCCGGCGCCATGATGAGTTTCATCACCGCCATCAATGAACTGTCCTCCACCTTGTTGCTGTACACGGCCCGCACTGCCACCATGCCAGTGCGCATTTACAGCGCTGTGCTCGACGGCGAGTTTGGCATTGCGGCTGCACTGGCCACGATCTTGCTGCTCAGTTCGGGTTTGTGCGTGTTTGTGGTGCTGCGTTTTTCGCAGTCAAAAGAGGCGGCGTTTGTCTGAGTGCCCGCCATGAACATCGAGTCGTTTTCAGCCTCAAAGTACCGCGACCTGTCGCAGCAGGGTGATGACGTCCTGGTGGTGCTGCCACAGTGTCTCTATGCTGTGTTTGACGGTGCCACCGATACCGCGGGCGTCATGGTGCAGGGCGAATCGCCCGGCCGGCTGGCGGCGCGGCAGGCGGCCTTGGCCATGGGGCGCTATGCGACCGAGCCCGGCCACGTACCGGCCCCAGCCCAAGCACTGATGCTGGCCATGAACCGGTCGATCGCCCATGGCCTGGCCGCAGCGGGTGCCGGTCCGGTGCGGGCCGGCACCACGGCGGCCATCGTGGAAGATGCAGGTGACTGCTTGCATTTTCTGATCGTGGGGGACTCGGGCATTCGCATCAATGGCACCGAGCTGCTGCTGATGCACAAGGACATTGACCTGATCTACACCACAGGCCGTGTTGCGGTGTTCCGCCACTTGCAGGCGCGCGGCTGGGTAGGGGATGCGCTGGAGCAGCAGACCCGACAGCTGGTGTTTAAGGGTTTGGCCGGCTGCGACCCGCAGTTGTTGTCGGCGCCAGACGTCGCGCAGCTGCTGGCCCAGGCGCAGGCCGCGTGTGCGCCACGCCTGCAGCCCGATGCCATCGCGCAGGTGCCGCAGCTGTTGCTGGCCGGCATTGCCGGCGGGCAGTATGGCTACTGCAACCGCACTGACCATTCGCTGGGCTATGCCGTGCTGGACGGCACGCACACGCATGGCCCGAATGTGCTGAGCCTGTCACGCCGCAAAAGCGAGGTGCGCAGCATCGAGCTGTTCACCGATGGCTATATGTCCTGCCCCGCCGGCACCAGCGTGCGCGACTGGGAGGCCGAGTTTTTTCGGGTGGAGGCCGAAGACTTTCACAAATGCGGCGCCTTTGCTGGCGTCAAGGGCTCCACTTCCACACAGTTCAGCGACGACCGCAGCGTGTTGACGGTGCACTTTCACTGAGTGTTGACGCCCGGTGGGTGCAGCGGCGTCTCAGCCCAGCACCCGCTCCGCCGGCACATAGGCATAGCCTAGCGCCTGCGCCACTGCCTCGTGCGTGACCTGGCCCAGCGCCACGTTCAGGCCGGCTTTGAGGTGGGGGTTGTCGCGGATGGCCTGCTGCAAGCCCTTGTCCGCCAGCGCCACGGCATGGGCCAGGGTGGCGTTGTTGAGGGCGAAGGTGGAGGTGCGGGCCACGGCGCCGGGCATGTTGGCCACACAGTAGTGCACCACGCCGTTCACCACAAAAGTGGGGTCGGCATGGGTGGTGGCGTGTGAGGTCTCGAAGCAGCCACCCTGGTCAATGGCCACGTCCACCACCACCGCGCCCGGCTTCATGCGGGCGATCATCTGGCGCGTGACCAGTTTGGGCGCTGCTGCGCCGGGGATCAGCACCCCGCCGATCACCAGCTCGGCGTCCAGCACCGCGTCTTCCACGCTTTGCGCGTTGGAGAACACCGTGCTGATGCGGTTGCCAAACACCAGGTCGAGCTGACGCAGGCGGTCCACATTTTTGTCCAGCACCGTGACGCGCGCACCCAGGCCCACCGCCATTTGCAGCGCATGGGTGCCGACCACGCCGGCGCCCAAAATGACCACATGGCCGGCCGGCACCCCCGGCACGCCACCCAGCAGCACACCCATGCCGCCCTTGGATTTCTCCAGGTGGGCAGCGCCGGCTTGCACCGCCATGCGTCCTGCCACCTCACTCATGGGCGCCAACAGCGGCAGGCCGCCGCCGGGGCCTGTGATGGTCTCGTAGGCGATGCAGGCTGCGCCCGATTTGATCAGGGCCTGGGTTTGTTCCGGGTCTGGCGCCAGGTGCAGGTAGGTGTAGAGAATTTGGCCCGGTCGCAGCATGGCGCATTCCTGCGGCTGCGGCTCCTTGACCTTGACGATCATCTCGGCCCAGGCAAATACCTCGGCCGCGTCGGCGGCCAGAGTGGCGCCAGCGCTTTGGTACAGCGCATCATTCAGGCCGATGGCAGCGCCAGCGCCGCTTTGCACCAGAACACTGTGGCCGTGGGCGCACAGCTCGCGCACACTGGCTGGCGTCAGGCCGACGCGGTACTCGTGGTTCTTGATTTCCTTGGGGAGTCCGATGCGCATCTTGCTGTCCTCTGGCTGTGGTTGAGACAGCCAGTGTCCGGCAGGGAGGCCCGCATTAGAAGCAATATGAAATTGTTAGCGGTTTCATTCTTGTGGCTAATCAAGCGGCTACCCCTCCGCGCCCGACCATCAGGGCAAGGCCTCACTGTCAGTCCCGACCTGATCGGTGACCCCTATCCCTATGGATTCCCGTTGTTACGGGAATGACGGCCCTACCGCCTCGGTCACGATTGCGTCGTGGCAAGCCGGCATGGTGGCATTTAGCGTGGAGCGAACAGCGCGTTCCACTTGACCGTGAAGGCATTGACGACGTCGGGTGTGTATTTTTCGTCATCATGCAAGGTCACGGCCTTGATGTCGAGTGAACCAGGGACGTTGGATAAGGCGCTGGCCATTTCGCCCTTGCCAACCATCTGTCCCTGCCCGCGTGCCGACATCATGTAGTCCATGAAGACCAACGCGGCATTCGGACGTTTGGAGCCCGCGACAACGCCACCCCCATAGGCGGCACCATAGCTTGGGTTCACAACCACTGTCTTGATGGGGGCGCCGGCATCCACCAGCGGATTGGTGACGGAGAACACGGTCCACAGGTTGATTGCCAGTTCGCCAGCGGCCACCCCTTGCGTCGGTGCGACTGCACCAGGGTAGGTCTTCATGTTCTGCGCCGCGAGCTTGGCCAGAAAGCCTGCGCCTTGCGTTTTCTCCATCCAGTCATACCAACCAACGGTGAGGTCGGCGACCAGCGCAGTCGAACCAATCTTGCCTTTGAACTCGGGTTTGAGTAGGTCTTGGTATCCGGTCGGCGGGGTTTTGACGAGATTGGTGTTGTAGACCATGACAAATGGATTCACGCCAATGAGTGGCACCGCGCCTTGCCGCATCCCGGACTCTGGCCACGCTTGGGCATTGGGGCCGACGGGCACCCGCAGCCAGCCTTTTTTCGCGGCAGCAGCCGACCAAACGAGTTCCGAGGTAATGATTGCATCGCCTTCGATATTGCCCGCCGCACGCTCCTGTTCGACCCGGGTATTGATCAAGTTCCCGATAACACGCACGGCGTCCATCTTGATGCCCGGGTAGGCCTTTTCAAAATCGGCTTTGATGCGCTCATGAACAGCCGGCGCCGTCGTGGTGTAAACCACCACAAGGCCCTCTTTCTTGGCGTCTGTCAGGATCTTGTTCCAATCTGCCTGTGACACAGTCCGGTCCTTTGACTGGGCGTGTACAGCTGTGCCGGTCACACCAAACAGGGCAGCGCCAATCACTATGGCGCACCCTGCAAGCAGGGAAACGGTTGGGCGTGAAGTTGGCACAGTAGATTGCAAAGGCAAGGGATGGGTTCGCATGTTTTTGTCTCCTTAGTAGGGGCTAATGTCTCTGTATATGTTTTACGAATATCCGTACCGTTGGCTTTCCGGTCGGGTGGGCAGTCTAGCAGTGAAGAAGATTCTGCTGAGCCAGCACGGCGGTGGCCCATCATCGGAACCTTGTTCAGGTACCGGAGCAGCCCCTAGGCAAACGGATTTATGTGCACCAAGCAACTGCCAAGCACGGGTTTGTTGCGAAATCAGACGGTCGCCGAGCTGCCCAGCGTTTCCCAGCGCTCTAGCGCAGCCAGCAGTTCTTCGTCGATGAGCGCGCTGCGCGCTGCCAGGCCGAGCGCGCGGGCGTTGTCAGAAGCGTACAGCGTGCCGTCCGCCAGCAGCTTGGCGATGTCTTGTTGCTCGGTTTCCAGCGCTGCAATCCGATCGGGCAGACCATCTAGCTCGCGCTGCTCCTTGAAGCTGAGCTTGCGGGCCTTGGGCGCTGGGGCAGCCGGTATTGCATTGAGCGGGGTTGATGAACTCGACCGCTCCTGTTTTGATAGCTGATCACGCCCGTAATTAAAGGGCTGGGCGCCTTTTTGACCCTTGCTTTTAGCCAGCTCAGTGGCTCGCGCGCTTTGCGTCAGCCAGTCGGTGACGCCGCCTTCGTACTCGCGCCAGCGACCCTCACCCTCACAGGCAATGGTGCTGGTGACCACGTTGTCAAGAAAGGTGCGGTCATGGCTGACCAGAAACACGGTGCCGTCGTAGCTTTGCAGCAGGTCTTCCAGCAACTCCAGGGTGTCAATGTCCAGGTCATTGGTGGGTTCGTCCAGCACCAGCACGTTGGCTGGCCGGGCGAACAGGCGGGCCAGCAGCAGGCGGTTGCGCTCACCGCCACTGAGCGAGCGCACCGGCGAATTGGCCCGCGCCGGCGAGAACAAAAAGTCGCCCAGATAGCTCTTGACGTGTTTGCGCTCACGGCCGATCTCGATCCATTCGCTGCCTGGGCTGATGAAATCCTCCAGTGTGGCGTCCAGGTCAAGCGCATTGCGCATCTGGTCAAAGTACGCCACCTGCACATTGGCGCCTTGGCGCACCGTGCCCCAGCGGCTGTGGCCGGGCTCGGGTGCGGGGGCGTTGGCGGGTGCCGGATCGGGCGCGAGTTCGCCCAAAATCAGTTTGAGCAGCGTGGTCTTGCCGGCGCCATTGGGCCCGAGCAGGCCGACCTTGTCGCCGCGGAGGATGGTGGCGCTGAAGTCGCGCACGATGACCCGCTCACCAAACGACTTGGAAATGTGGGTCAGTTCGGCCACAAGTTTGCCGCTGGCGGCGCCGCTGGCCACGTCCATGTTGACGCTGCCCAGAGTCTCGCGGCGGGCTTCGCGGCTGGCGCGCAGCCGGTCCAGGCGGGTGATGCGGCCCTGGGCGCGGGTGCGCCGGGCTTCCACGCCTTTGCGGATCCACACTTCCTCTTGCGCCAACAACTTGTCGAAACGCGCGTTGATAACCGCTTCTTGCGCCAATTGCTCTTCTTTTTGCGTCAAGTAGGCCGCAAAATTACCAGGGTACGACAAGAGCCGGCCACGGTCCAGTTCCACAATACGGGTGGCCACCCGGTCCAGAAAGGCGCGGTCGTGGGTGATGGTGATGATGCTGCCCTTGAACTCGACCAACAGGCCCTCAAGCCACTCAATCGAGTCCAGGTCCAGGTGGTTGGTGGGCTCGTCCAGCAGCAGCACGTCGGGCTGCGCCACCAGCGCCTGCGCCAGCGCCACGCGCTTTTTGGTGCCGCCGGACAGGGTACGCACGGTGGCCTCGGGGTCCAGATGCAGCCGGTGCAGGGTTTCGCTCACCCGCTGCTCCCAGTTCCAGCCGTCCAGCGCCTCGATCTCACTTTGCATCGCGTCCAGGTCGCCGTGGCCCTGCGAATATTCATCAATTAAGGCCACAACCCTTGCCAGGCCTGCACTTACAGCTACAAAAACAGTAGCGTCGGCATCCAGCACAGGCTCCTGCGCGACATAGGCGATTCGGGTGTTGCCCTGCACCTGCACGGTGCCGTCGTCCGGTCTTTCCATGCCGGCCAAAATTTTGAGCAGCGAGGACTTGCCAGCGCCGTTGCGGCCAATCAGGCCAACGCGCTCCTGGGTTTCAAGAGAAAAATCAGCGTGATCGAGCAGGGCGACGTGCCCGAAAGCCAGCTGGGCGTCAAGAAGGGTGATAAGTGCCATTTGGCCGGCATTATCCCCTGAGCATCTTAGGAAGCGCCGTGACCCTTGATGTAGGTTTCCAGGAACGTGATCTGGTCGCCCTGCAGGCTCATAATATCTTTGACGATGTCACCAATCGACACCATACCGACCACTCTGCCCTTCTCCAGCACCGGCAGGTGGCGGAAATTGCGCGAAGTCATGATGGCCATGCATTGCTGCAGCGTCTCGTTCATGGTCACGGTCAGGGGCGAGCGGGTCATGATCTCCAAAACCAGGGTTTGCGTGGCGCTCAGCCCGGGCAACAACACCTTGATAGCGCAGTCGCCCTGCGTCACGATGCCGGCCAGGGCGCCGTCATCAATGACCATCACCGAACGGATGCGGTTGTTGCGCATCAATTCCAAGGCTTGCTGCACGGGGGCAGTTGACGGCAGCGAAAAAACAACACCGGACTTTTTTTCAATACAAGACTTCACCGAGGACATGAGCGGGTACTTTCAGGCAAAAAAGGGAATTTCTGGGGTAAACCGGTCACAGGTCTTCATCATCAGTTGAAACCGGCTGCGGTGGGCGCTGTAATTTGATCAGATTCCAGCGGATGACCAGTGCGGCTATCGCCAGCAACAGTACGGCACCGCTTTCATAAATGATGTTGATGGCATTGACTTCTTTGCCCTGGAGGATGATCAAGCGGCACAGCGCGGTGATCGCGATGAAGATAGGAATCGTAATGGGAATACGTCGGTTCTTGTAGAAACCGGCCACCATGCCCAAGACCTCGGCGTAGATGAACAAGAGCAGCAGGTCAGTCAGCTTGACCGAGCGCATCACGACGATATTTAGCATCTCGAGACCCACGGCGTAGACCGTGAAACCGGCGATTAGCACCAGAATGGCTTTTTCGGTCCAAACAATGGCATCGTAGATCTTCATAAAACCTCTGGCGCGGGCGGTTAACAGCAGAGAGTGTAACGCCCATCACACTCTCTGCGAAATAGGCCGTGCGCGAGAGTTTGCACGGGAGTGCTGCCGCATCACAGGGGCGGTTGAGCGCTGAGACCGTTAGCGGCTAAGCGACTGCACATGCCGGCAAATGGCACCGGGCGTAGTGAACCAGACCGCGCCCTGATCGCGCGCGCGGCACAGGTGTTCAAGCGCCCGTCGCAAATGCCGCAGTCGGTAGGGTTGACCCATCAGGTAAGGGTGCAGCGCAATGCCCATCACGAGTGGTTGCTGGCGCGCTTGCAGCAGCATTTCGTCAAAGTTGTCGGTGATCATTTGGCAGAAATCCCGTGCGTCCATCTGCCTGGCGACGATCATGGGGATGTCGTTCAGCTCCTGCGGGTAGGGAATGGCCCACAGGGGCTGTCCGCTACGCGTGCGCATGGCGACCGGTTGGTCGTCATGGCACCAGTTCAGGGTGTAGCTGTAGCCGGTCTCTGCCAGCAGGTCTGGCGTGAGCAGGCTTTCCGAAATCCAGGGCGAGAGCCAGCCCTGCGGCGCCGGGTGGCCCTTTGCCATCATGCGTTGGCGGCAGTGGTCCAGAAGCGCGCGCTCGACGGCTTCATCCAGACCGCCCTGGCGTTCGGCGTTGCTGTGGCCATGCCCGATCAGCTCGTCGCCACGCGCCACCAGCGAGGCCACCAATTCAGGACAGTGGTCGTACAGAGCCGTATTAATTAGCGCGCCCGTGGGCAGGCCGAGCTGGTCAAACAGTTCCAGGCAACGCCAGGCGCCCACCCGGTTGCCGTACTCACGCCAACTGTAGTTCAGGACGTCAGGCTGCGGTGATGCTGGCCCAATGGCCGCCCCGAGGCCTTCGCCAAATGCAAAATGCTCCACGTTGAAGCCCAGGTACACGGCCAGTCGCGCGCCATCGGGCCAGCAGTAGTCGGGGCGCTGCCCAATACCGACATAGTCGAATCGACCGTGGGTGGGTAGGGTTCCGAGGTTGGGTGTCGACATGGCGCTCTCAAAAAGTGGTGTCAACCCGGCAATCAAGGCTGTGTCAGTGCAGCCTGCAAGCGGCTCGCCTGCGCCCAGTTCACCGCGCCGTTCGGCTGTCGTCCGTGCAACAGGTCGGTGATCTGTTGCACCGTTTCCATGGACTGGTGCTCGATCGCCTGCGGTGTCAGGCCGCCAATGTGTGGTGTTGCGATGACGCAGGGGTGGCGTGACAGCGCTGTGCTTGGCATCTGGTCGGGGTCTCGACCGACATCCAGTGCACATCCGGCAATGAGCCCGGTGTCGAGCGCGTGCAGCAGAGCGGCATCGTCGACCAAGTTGCCTCGAGACGGATTGATGAAGTAGGCCGATGGTTGCATGGCCGCGAAAGCGGCTGCGCCCATGAGCCGCTCGGATTGGGGCGTGGCGTTGGCCAGGCAGATCACATAGTCGCAGCGTCCCAGCAATTCATCCAGCGGCACTTGGGCGATGGCGTCGTGGCCAACGTACACAAAGGGATCACTGACCACCACCCGCATGCCAAAGGCAAGCGCCAAGTCTGCCAGCGCCCGCCCTATCTGGCCGTAGCCAATGATGCCAAGGGTCGCATGTCGTAACTCGCGGCCCATCACAGGGACCGGCAACATCCCGCGGCGGTAATCGGTCACCGCGGCGCTGATACCGCGGCTGAGGTCAATCATCACGCCAATCGTCCATTCGGCCACTGAGGTCATGAACCCGGCGCTGGCCTGCGTCACCAGCACGCCGAGGCGGCTCGCAGCTGGAACATCAACATTGCGGATGTCGACGGCGCAACGGCAAAAAGCCAGCAGTTCAGGCAGTCGCTCAAGCAGTTCAGCACCGCCTTCAGCGCGTCGGTCACTCAGGATGATGTCGCAACCCTTTGCCGCCGCTGCCAAAGATTCTGGCGTCCATGGCTCGAGGTGATGGCTGACCCGCACATGCGCAACCGCTTGCAGCGCCTGAAGGGCCCTTGCACCGTAATAATTTTCCAGGGCGGCTGGATCGTGGGTCACAAAGACCTTGAATGTTCGCATGTGAGGATCCTAGGTGATTTGCCTGTGGCTCCGCAAGTTGGCAGTACACAAAATGCTTTAAGCTTGCTACAGCTCGTGGTGTTCACCCATGCAGCGGCAATCTGCACCCCGATAAAGGTAACCCATGCGCCTCACTTTCAAAACCTTGCGATGGCTGGGCCTGGCACTGCTGCTGGCGGCGCTGGCGATTCAGCTTAGCGGTCACGGTTATTTTTGGCGTGCCCTGGCCGGTACGTATCTGCAGGGCCACACCACGGCACACATTGATGACGCCGCCAATTTTGCGCAGCGCGCCATACCTGCCGGCACCCCGCAAGACTGGCCCAAAGATGCACGTTATAACCAGCGGCCGCTTGACCCTGCGATGCAGGCTTATCTCAAGCAATATGGCACGGCCGGCTTTTTGGTAGCGCAAAACGGGGCTATCGTGCACGAGCAGTACTTTGCGCCCTACGACCAGAACAGCCGGACCAACTCGTTTTCAGTCGCCAAGACCATCACCACCATGCAGGTTGGGCTGGCCATTCAGGAAGGCTTTATCCCCAACTTTGACGCACCCATCACCGGGCAGCTCCCCGAATACGCCAACGATTCCCGTGGCAGCAAAGCTACTCTGGCCCAGCTCTCCAGCATGAAGGCCGGCCATGACTGGACCGAAGACTACTACCTGCCGCTGAACGTCACCACCGACCTCTACTTTGGCCAAGACGCGCGCCAGCTGGTGTTGCGTCAGGGCTTCGAACGCGAGCCGGGTAGCGCCTATGAATACAGCAGCGGCACTACCCAGTTGCTGGGCGTTTACCTGGAGCGTGCGTTGGGTGCCAAAGAAAAAGGACTGACCATCAGCCAGCACCTTTCCCGCAGCTTGTGGCAGCCCCTGGGCATGGCGCGTGAAGGCATTTACACGCTGGATCGCGCCGGAAGCGAAGGTGGCATCGAGCGGACCTATTGCTGCGTCTTCGCTACAACCCGTGACTTTGCCAAGTTTGGCCAGCTGCTGCTGCAAGACGGACAGTGGCAGGGCAAGCCGCTGTTGGACAAGGCCTTTGTCGAGCGCATGCGCCAGCCTGACCTGAAACCTTATTACGGGCACTCGCTCTGGATGGACTGGCAGTACAAGCACCCGTTTTATTTCATGCAGGGGCACCAGGGCCAGTATGTGATTGTGGTGCCCTCCAAGCAGCTGGTGGTGGTGCGTCTGGGGCAGTTCCGCAACAAGAAGGACAAGGGTCCGAATGGCGTTACGCCCAGCGAGGTCTATCGGTTTGTGGATCAGGCGGTGGCGCTGGTGTCGTGAGGTCGGCCCAACACCCCACTGCCCTGCGCAACGCGCAATTGCTGCGGCTTGCCGACATCCTGACCGACGTGGTTGAGTTCGAGCAGCCGGTTCGTACCAGTGCCGAGGCGGCTGCTGCCATTGGCTGTTCGGTGGCCGAGATCGCCAAATCCATCGTGTTTCGGGGCCAGACCAGCGGCTTGGCGGTGATGGTGGTGGCCAGCGGCGACAACCGGGTCAGCGAGGCCAAGGTGGCGGCTTTGGTGGGCGAAGGTCTGGGCCGCGCGGATGCAGACTTTGTCCGGGCTGCAACCGGCTACGTCATTGGCGGTGTTGCACCCTTTGGCCACGCTCAGCCCTGCCGGGTTCTGCTGGATGAAGAGCTGCAGCGCTTCTCTGCGGTTTGGGCAGCAGCGGGCACGCCCTACTCGGTGTTCCCCCTGAGTCCTGCCCAGTTGCAGCGGCTGACCGGCGCTGACTGGTCGGACGTCAAGGCCTGAAGCGGAACAGCCAACCCATGGTGCGATACTTGTCTAGATGCACTTGAGAGATATGCCCCGGGCTTTATTCATGTTCGCCTGGTTCCCATGACAGACTACTATGCCGTGCTGGGGCTGGCCAGCGACGCGACGCTGGCCGACATCAAAAAAGCCTTTCGCCAGCAGGCGGCCCTGCACCACCCCGACCGCAACAGTGCGCCCGAAGCGCCGGCGCGCTTTCGGGCCGTGCAGGCGGCCTATGAGGTGCTGTCAGACCCCGACCGGCGCCAAGCCTACGACGACAACCGCCGCCGCAACCTGCTGGACGATCCGCTGCAAACCGCCAGCGAGATTTGGCAGAACTACTTCAAAACCGTCCTTTGAAGTTAATTTGAATGGACACAGACCCGTGAGCACCTCGCCTTTTTTTCATAACCTTGCTTCGGCTTATCAGGCTGAACTGGACGATTTGAGCTCAGACTCCGAGGGCCGCAATGTGCTGCGCCAGCGCCTGGCTGACAAACGCCGCGAGCTCGGGTTTTTACGCCAGATGATTGAGCTGAGCCCGGAGATGGTGGCGGTGGTGTTTCACCAGGGCTTCCAATTCAAGCAGCCGCAGCGCATGGAGCAACTGACCAAGCAGGCGTCAGAAGACCTGCCGGCCTGGGCTACCCTGGCAGACGCCGTCACCCTGCAGCCCTGGGCTCGGCCGCTGAGCCTGGAGATCTTGAAAGAACCCATGGGGGACTGGTTTATGACCGTGGCGGCCGGGCTTGAGTACCTTTACGGCAAGCCTGCTAAGGCCCCAGTGTCTGATTCCGACAGCGAAGACCAGGATTCGGATGACGACACAGACCGCGAGCAGTCAGACAACGGCGACGCCGACAGTGACGGCGATGACGGTCATGACGGCCATGACGGCAATGGGCGCCACGAGGCCGGCGAAGACTGGCTGGCCGAGCAGGGCTTTGACCGCAAGGACTAAGCCCCAACCAACACCAACCGAAAGCACCCATGAACCATCTCGCCCTGATCACCAAGACCCAAAGCCTGATTGCCTCGGGCGACATTGTGGGCGCCGAGTCTGCCCTGGTGGCGCTGGCAGATGCCGAGGGCGACCAGGCCCTGATGGTGGTGCTGGCGCAGCTGCCGCCCAAAGACATCTTGGCGGTGATCCGAGAGTACGACAACTCCAAAGAGTCGGTCATCAATCTGCTGGTCACACCTGAGCAGTTTGCCCGCGCTGTGGTGTTGGAAAAGCAGTACAAAGACCTGACCCACAGCCACCTGCGTGGCATGCTCAACTCGATCATCTTCCGTGACGGGGCTGACCCGCTGGCCTTTATGAATGCCATGGGTGATCTCGACGGTGGCGCCGAGGCGCTGGCCGACTACTTTGCCGAGAAGCACAGCCGCATTGAGGCCTTTGCCCGCAGCGGTACGTTTGACACGGTGGAGGACGACGGTGAGGTGATGTCCGAAACCGCCTTGCTGGCCTCTGCCTATGCCAAACCCCGGGTCGAGCAGGATGAGGTGTCCGACCAGGACTGGATGGAGCTGGCCTGGATACTGCGGTACGAGTGCCCGGACTTGTTCATTGAAATGCTGCTGGTGTTGCGTGCCAAGGCCCGCGCCTTTGACGCCGGCCTGAGTTTTGACGAGGAGGCCGAGGCCGATGATGGCAAGGTCGACACCAGCGAGACTGACCGTGGCAATGCCACGCCGGCCGCGGGCGAGTCTGACGAAGAATCTGCCATCTAAGCCGACCTCTGTCGCCTGATGTCCACCGTTTCCCTGTTTGATGCGCGGCCCTTCTTCGAGAAGGCGCTGGTCCACGGGGTGCAGCACGGCCTGCTGACGCCGGCCCGGCTGGAGGCCCTGTGCGCCGAGGCGCCCAAGGGCATGGTGCAGATTGCGCGCTACTTTGGCAGCGAGTTTTTGCGCCCCGAGCTGGAACAGGCCCGCGCCCGCCTGGTCAATCTGGTCAGCCTGTACCTGGAGCAAAGCAGTGGCGGTGACCTGCGGCTGGCGGCCGAGGCACTGCGCGACCACTCGCTGTTGTCGCGCTCCAAGGGAGGCTCGGAGATGCTCAAGGCCCTGATCGTCATGCCGCAGAACAGCCACTTTGGCATGAACGAGCGCGGCGGCTTTAGCAAGGAGCACATTCCGCTCTTGGCCAAATGGTCGCTGCGCCCGTTGACCGATTACCAGACCGAGCTGGCGCAGCGCAGCCGGGCGGTGCTGGCGCTGGATGCTGCCATCTGGCTGGCGGGCGAGCTGGGCCTGGACGCCGGCGAACTGGAAGAGGCCGGCACCGACGCCGAGGCCGTGATCCGCACCGCGCTGCTGCTGGCCACCGCCAAGCGCACCGAGATGCCCGACTGGCCCGCCTTTGCCGCCCTGATCACCGCCCTGCGCAAAGCGCAGGGAACGTCCAAGGCTCGGTTGCTGGAAATCGCACTACCCGCCCACCTGCCTGCGCAGTTTTTGCCGGTGGTGGCCGGCCTGCGCCAGTCGGTGCAGGGTGATCTGCCTAAAATTCTGGATGCCACCTTAAGCCCGCGCAAGCTGTTTGACCAGACGCCTAGCTTTCTGGGCCGTTACTTTTGGCTGGAAGGGGCTCTGAGCGAGGTAGACCACTTTGACCGCGCGGTCTCGGCCGCCTGGCACAAGGCCACCGCCGGCCACCAAGACGACGGCTCGCTGCTGACGCTGTTCTTGTGTGTGGCCGCCGGGGCCAGCCCCAAGACCGTGCTGACCGAAAAAAGCGCCACCACCCTGCTGCGCAAAATCCGCAAGAGCGGCCTGCAGCCGCCACTTGCCAGCCGCTACATTGCCGAGCACGCGCCGCAACAGCACCAGCAGGCCTACCTGGCGCTGTGGGCCAACTTTTTAGAAGAAGCTCTGGACACCCTGACCAGCGACCACGACTACACCCTGGCCGACGCGCTGGCGCTGCTGCGGCGCGAGTGCCATGTCGGCGCGGATTGATCCGGGCTGGTCCAAAGGCTCGGTGGTGCGAATTCAGAAGTGGTACTGAACCTTGCTGAAGTCACTGATCGCAAACGCGTAAAGAATCGTCAGGTCCTCGTCATTCACGTTGTTGATCTGGTGCTGGGCATTGCCCGGAATGAACAGCATTCTGCCGGGTTCGACGCTGTGCACCTCACCCTCAATGGTGACCGTGCCGCGCCCTGACAGGGTGAAATAAGTCTCCGGCTGCGAATGGCGGTGCGGCTCGAGCGACTCATCTTTTCTCAGGCGAACCACGCCCATCGTCATGTCGTTCTGGCACCCCGAACCACTGCCCAGCAGCTCTTTCCATTGCGCCTTGCCTCGTAGGCCCACCTGATAAAGTGGCCAGCGAGTCCATGTTGGTGCAACATCCTTTCTGTAATTTCCCGGAGCATTGAACTTGGCGGTTTTTGGTTCTGGGAATTTTTCAATAGGCCCCTGCCAGGCCGCCGGAGGCTCCCCTGCGAGACTCACGACAGAAAGAAATATCATGACCCTACGAGCCAATTCTGAAGAAGCACCTCACCCCCTGCATGAAGCCTATGCATGCCTACTCGGCTAATTACGCCCATCCCCTCGAAAAGGTAAAACGAGCGTATTCCCCCTCTGAAGGCCCGACAGATATCAGTCGAAAAGGTCGAGCTGTCCTGGCTGGGTGGCGTTGTTCCAGAAAACCGAGTCTGCGTACCTGGCGGCCAGCGCTTCCATATCAATGTCCGGCGCTTCATTGCTGAACTCAAACGACCCGAACATGTTCACGTGCTGCCACGCCACCGGCGACATCCGTTGTATGAATACGATGGCGTCCAGGTCTCCGGCCGCTACCTTCTGTTCGTACACTTTGGACAGAAGTGGTCGCGCAAATTTGAACAATTTTTTAAGTGGAAACTCTGGGGATAAAGTTTGGCCGTGGACGGCTGAACAGACAGGAGTTTTTGATGGTGAAGAAGTCAGCGCGCCGCACCCGGCGCACACACACGCCCGCGTTCAAGGCG
>CAMELV010000037.1 GCA_945925985.1 Comamonas sp. lk
CAGCCAGAAGGCCAAACCAGGAATCAAGGAAGGAGGAAAACTGGACTATTGAGTACACTTATCCACAGTTGCCGATTCAAACGGCAACTACCCGTCCTGGGTCAATATTGAATCGGCAGGGTGGGTCAATATTCAATCGGCGCGAACACGCCAAGGTTTTGACCATATCATAGGCGGCGCTGATCATCTGGTTTTTTTAGTGGCGCTTTTGGCCAGCGGTATTAGCCTGCGGCGCTGGGCAGGTTTGCTCAGCGCTTTCACCGTGGCGCACGGCGTTACCTTTGGCTTGGCCTCCATGGGTTGGGTCACTGTTTCTGCAGCCCTGGTGGAGCCGGCCATTGCCGGGTCCATTGTGCTGGTCTCGGCATTACACCTTCTGCGTATTCAGGTGCTACTTGAGTGGGAGCTATTGCTGGTGTTTTGCCTAGGGCTGGTGCACGGCCTGGGCTTTGCATCTGCCATGCGGATAGAGGGCGCAGGCCAGCTAATTGCCCTAAGCCCCTACCCGGCGACGAGCATTGTCAGTTTTAACCTGGGTATCGAGGCCGGGCAATGTGTGGTCGCCCTTGCTCTGTACGCCCTAGTGCAGGCTCTTAGCCGCTTTTTTCCCAGCAAGAGCTACGCCGTCTGGCAGCGCATGGCCGGAGTTTTATCATTGCTCGTGGGCACTTTTTGGTTAATCGAGCGAGTCGTTCTAGGCGCGTGAGTCAGCCAAGTGTGTCGGAGCCAATTTAATGCTGGCCACCTGGGGGTGCGGACAATTACTTGGACTACTTAGTGGTTGTTGATGTTTTTTATAAGAAGATCGATTTCGAGCCGTCAAGCTCTAAATCAAGATTGGGAAGCGTCTTGAAGTTAGGTCAAATCAGCAGTATCTTAAGCCTGCAGCTCACAAGAGCCCCCACTGACAGACCAACACCATGCCCCCAAACTTTGGGGCATTGCCAAAAATTCTGGCAATATTCTGTCAACGGACCATCCAACAAAAAAGCCTGCTATCTTTTGAATAGCAGGCTTTCTATGTGCCGCAAGGCTTATTTGGTGGGATGTGCGGGGGTCGAACCCACGACAAACGGATTAAAAGTCCGCTGCTCTACCAACTGAGCTAACATCCCGACTGTCTTTGCTTCACCGTTTTCACGTCTTCGCGAAGCCCCAAATTATAGGGTGAATTAGGCGGCAAATCAGGGGTCTCGTCGGGATATTTGATCGAGAACCCAGCCAGCAGCGCATTGGCCAAAGGTGGCGGTTACGCTCACGACCGAGCCATAGCCATCACAGTTCAGGCTGTTGTCCTGCTGCGCCGGGCGGGACGCGTCAGGCGGCACGATGGACTCGCGGCTAAACACCACGGAAACCCCCATTTTTTTGCCGACGCCGGCCGCGCCGTGCTGCTTTCTCAGCCTGTAACGCAGCTGCGACAGCAGGGGGTCGTGGGTGGTCTGCGCCAAATCATCTATATCAACCAGATGAGCCAGCCGCTTGCCGCCAGCTGCACCCACTGCGATAAAAATGCATTGGGTACGCAGGGCCCAATCAGCCATGACAGTCTTGGCCCTTACCTGATCACAAGCATCGACGACGGCGTTCACGCCTGTAGGCAACAGCCTGGGCCAATTGTCTGGCTCGACAAATTCCTCAACAGCATGAACTTGGCAGTCCGGGTTGAACGTGTGAATTCGATCTCGCATGGCGAGGACTTTGGCCTGGCCAATCGTGGCGTCTATGGCGTGAATCTGCCGATTGATATTGGATTCGCTCACGTGGTCCAAGTCAATGAGCGTCAACTGGCCGACGCCGCTGCGCGCTAGAGACTCGGCCGCCCATGAGCCAACGCCGCCTATGCCGATCACAGCCACGTGTGCCAGACGAATACGGTCGGCGCCGGCCTGACCATACAGGCGGGCCAACCCGCCAAAGCGGCGGTCTTCACTCAAGCCAGTTGATCCACGCGCCAGACCTGGTAGCGAAGCGCTATCACCGCGCCAGCCAGGATGCCGACAATGGCCAGAAGACTACTGGAACTCAGTGTAGATAGTCCGCTCAGCCCCTGCCCGACCGTGCACCCCATTGCAGTCACACCGCCCACACCCATCAGGGCCGCCCCAACCAGATGATTGGCAAGGTCCTCAGTGCTGGCAAAGCCCTCCCATCTGAAGTTGCCTGTTGCCAACGCCATGCACCATGAGCCCAGCACCACACCCAGCGTGGACGTGATACCCATCGTCAGCACCTTACTTTTATCACTGAAAAAAAGCAGCCAGTCCATCAGGTAGGCCACCGGCGCGACAAAACTGAGCGCCTCGACACGGCCAGAGTTGGTTGCTAAAAAGGCCTCTTGCAGAGTTTCCGGGTGCTCAGAGAGGTGGCCAAGATGACCAGACACCCACCACATGGCGACCACCAGTCCACCGATGCCGACACCCGCGAGCAGATTGCCCGGCGTGAGGAAGCCGCGGCCGGCCATAGCCCAGAGCATCAGGCTACCACCAATGCCAAGGCCCAGCAGCAGCGCTGTCAATGCAGGTGACAAGCCCGAGGCTGCAGCAACCCATGGTGCCAGGCTGGTGCCAGCCGGGATATCCAGAACCACACGGTCCACCGTGGCCACTCGCAGCACAGCGGTAACGCCTTTGAGCGTCGCGAAAGCCGAGATACCAAGGACCATCAGCACAACCAGCGACTTCAGGCTACCGCCACCGATGCGAACCAGCGTCTTGCTACCGCAACCCGAGGCCAGCACCATGCCAAGGCCAAACAGGCTGCCACCCACCAGAGCGGACAACCAAGTCCAGCGGTTTGAAACATAAAGCACCTGAGCGGGGTCGACGCGGCCGGTGTAAACCAACACGCCAAAGCCAACCATGGCCAGGCCAGCAGCTAAGCCCCATTGACGCATACGGGTCCAGTCACCCATGTTGATAAGGTCGCTCACGGCACCCATAGTGCAGAAGTGAGTGCGTTGCGCAATCGCACCGAAACCGATGCCGATGCACAAGGCTAACCACTGCAATTGCGAATTGAGAGTCGCGAGTTCTGACGGTTGCATGGCTATAAGTTACCGACCGGCGGCATCCATGCGCACTATTTCAGTATCGCCAGACGTTCTCTGGCGGCGGAAGCAGCCTCAGACTTCGGGTAAGCACTGATCAAATCCTGTAGCGTTTTGCGGGCGCCACGGGCATCCTTGAGCTCCAATTGGCAATTGGCAACGGACAGAACTGCCTCTGGCGTGCGTTGGTGGTCCGGCGCGGTCGCGATGAGCGCCCGAAAATTAACTACTGCCCCGGTGTAGTCGCGCGTCGCATACTGCGAATTACCTAGCCAGAACAGTGCTGAAGGCGCGTATCCGCTGCGGGTATATCGGCCCAAAAAGTCAGAAAATGCCGTCTTAGCGTTGGCAAATTCGGCTTTACGAAACAAGGCCAGCGCAGCTTCAAAATCCCGCTTCTCCGCCTGGTCCGCCATGAATTCACGACCATCCAGGCTCACCTTGACTGGTTCGACCGCTCGAAACCGCTCATCCATACCCTGCAAAGTGGCTCGCAGGCGTTCATCCTGCCCCTGAGTCGTGGCACTAAGGCGCGAATCTAGTCCCTGAACCGTGGCACTAAGGCGTGCATCTAGTCCCTGAGCCGTGGCACTAAGGCGTGTATCTAGTCCCTGAGCCGTGGTGCGAAGTCGTTCATCCAGCGCCTGAGTCGTGGTACGAAGCCGCTCATCCAGTCCCTGCACCAAGGCACGGAATTTTTCATCTTGCCCTTGCATCGTCACACGGAATTTTTCATCTTGCCCTTGCATAACGGCACGCAATTTTTCATCGTTGCGTTGCATGGCGACATTCAATTTTTCATCATTGCCTGCCATCGCGGCACTCAACTTTTCATCATTGCCTGCCATCGCGGCACTCAACTTTTCATCCTGTACCTTCGTCGCAGCGAGCATGCGCTGATCCAGTCCCTGCATTGTTGTGCGCAACCGTTCATCCTGCCCCTTCGTGACCGCAAGCAAGCGCTCTTCAAACCCTTGTGACATGGCTAGAAACCTTTTGTCAAGGTCCTGAGCCATGTCCTTCTGCCGACGTTGCCCCTCGGAAAGTTCGCGCAGCAGTTGCTCATTGACGCCCTTCGTCAGGGCCGCCTCCGACCGCAGTTGCTCAATCTGGGTCGTTAGCGCAAGCATGCCGCGCTTAAGGATAGCGACATCTTCCTCATTGACGCCCTTCGTCAGGGCCGCCTCCGACCGCAGTTGCTCGGTCTGGGTTGTCAACGCAAGCATGCCGCGCTTGAGGATAGCGACATCCTCCCCGGTTTTGGTGACCGCTTCCGCGGCGCGGGCCGCCCCCTGCTTGACATCTGCGCGATCCCTTTCGGCCCCAATGCGTAAAGCCTCGAGCGCCTTGTCCACCGCCCCCATTGCCTGGTCCACCGCCCCCATTTTCTGCTGTTGGGACTCAACGCCTTGGCGCATGGTCTCGATCCTGAGGTTCATAGCCTCTAGGGACAGACGTAGGCCCTCAACCCGCTGGCGCAATTCAATAATTGCTCTGCGTGCCTCGTTATCTTCAAAAATTGCTGCGCCGGCCACAGCTGAGGCCAGCGCCAAGCAGAGGCCGAGGAAACACGAACGAGCCGATGGCAGAACGGTTGGCAAGGGCATGATGCGCAAGGTCAACGGTAATTGATCTCAACGCGACGGTTTTTGGCAAATGACGCGTCGTCAGAGCCCTGGTCCGCTGGCTTTTCCATCCCGAAGCTGACCGCCTCCACCTGGCTGTCCGGCACACCGAGCAGGCTCATGGCACCACGGACGGCCTCTGCGCGCTTTTGACCCAGTGCCAGGTTGTACTCTCGCCCACCACGTGCATCGGTGTGACCTTCTAGAGCAACACGACGCGTCTTGTCTGCCCGCAAGATACGCGCATGCGTCTCTACCACAACCTGAAATTCAGGTTTAATCGCGCTGCTGTCGTAGTCAAAATAGACTACTTTTGCACTGCTCTGTAAATCTTGCCCGGTAAGCTTTTTAGTTGTGTCAGCCTGAGTCACTGCGCTCGTCACGGCGGGGTCAGGCGAACGGGCGCCCGCTACACCTGCCGCAACACCACCCGCACCACCCGCACCACCCGCACCACCCGCAGCCGCAGAACCCGCAGCCGCAGAACCACCTGCAGCCGCAGAACCACCCGCAGCCGCAGCAGAACCACCTGCAGCCGCAGAACCACCCGCAGCCGCAGAACCACCCGCAGCCGCAGCAGAACCACCTGTAGCCGCAGTAGAACCACCTGTAGCCGAAGAACCGCCTGCAGCCGCCGCAGCACCTGGACGGCCCGTACCGCCTACACCACCCGCCGAGCCACCAGTCGAACCAGTCGAACCAGGCGCCCCAGCCAGCCCAGCAGCGCCAGCCACAGCCTTGGCACCACCGCCCGCAGCCCCTGTGCCGCTTGGATCGCCGCCTTTGCCGACCAGATTTCCAGACTTATCCTCCACGGGCGCCGAGTCGAGCTTTACAGAACTGCAAGCTGTTAAGAAAACCGCCAATAAACCTGCGACCAATACGTATTTCATGAAATTACTCCGTTTCAAAACTGTTGTTTCTGGAAAGGCCCCCAATGGGGCTCGCGAATGTCACCGCTCTGCCCATTGAGCTTTACCCTCTTTCTGCCATCCAGCGTGGTGGTCATCAGGGCCTCTCGACCATCAAGCAGGGTTGCATAAACGATGAGCCGACCGTTGGGCGAAAAGCTTGGGCTTTCATCTGACGTCGTTTCTGTGAGGACGGTGGTGACGCCACTGGCCAAATCCATTAGATTCACTTGGAAAGCGCCGTTGGTTCGGGCAATGTAGGCAAGCGAGCGGCCATCCGGGCTAAGTGCCGGCGAAATGTTGTAGTTGCCGGTAAAGGTTACTCGGTCAGCCGGGCCTCCCGTGACCGCCATTTTGTAGATTTGGGGCCCACCACCACGGTCACTGACAAAGTAAACGTCCTTACCATCAGGCGAATACGCCGGTTCCGTGTCGATACTGCCAGACTGGCCCAGACGCCTTGGCTCCCCACCCGCGGCACTCAGGGTAAACAGCTGCGAACCATTGTCACGGCTCAGTGTCATGGCCAGGGTCTGACCATCAGGTGACCAAGCGGGTGCGCTGTTTGAGCCACGAAAATTGGCGAGCAGTCGTCGCTTGCCTGAACCAACCTCATGGGTATAGACCACTGACTTGCGAGATTCAAAGGAAACGTAGGCCAGTTGCGTGCCATCCGGCGACCAGGCAGGCGAAATAATGGGCTCGGCGCTGCTCAAAGCGGATTGTGCGTTTTCGCCATCGGCGTCGGCCACCCACAGTTGGTAACGCGAACCAGTGCGGGTGACGTAGGCAATTCGAGTTGAAAAAATACCTTTTTCGCCGGTCAATTTTTCGTACACGAAGTCGGAAATGCGATGCGACACCAAGCGCAAGTCCGACAAGGTTGCCGCGTAACTTTGGCCGCCCAGATCCTGCCCCCTTACCGCGTCCCACAAACGAAATCGCACATCGAAACGGCCGTCAATCAGCCTGGTGACGCTGCCCGTCAGCAACGAATCTGCGCCTTTTTGTCGCCAACTTGTGAAATCAGGGCGAGATAACTCGTCTAGAACGACGCCACCCACAGGAAGCCCAACGAACTGACCACTGCGCTCCAGGTCAGCTTGAACAATGCTTCCCAGTTGTTGGGGAGTGCTATCTTCACCACGAAAAGGAGCGATGGCGATCGGCAACTGACGCATGCCGACACCGGCGACATCAACCTTGAATTGAGCGTGAACCGCTCCGACAACAACAAGAATCAAACCGGTCAATGCGAGACGTAACACTTTGTAATAGTCAGGTATCAGTCGGAGCTTCATGGTCTTGGTTTAAGCAATAGAGTGCGAAGTATTTCCCGAAAGCAGCTTGCGCCTGCATAGTACACACGGCGAAGCCCATGGCGCCGTCTAGAAAGCCTAATTGAAAGAGATAAGCACGAACGAATGTTACCACCCCCGCCAAAGCAGCCCGGCTCATGGAAGTCGTCTGGCCCATGGCATGTCTTTGACGTGCCCAAGCTTGGCTGTAATGCTCGAGTTTTCGCCAATAGTGAGCCGGCGTCGGGTAACTGAAATGAAGCAGAGGCGCCTGCAAGCCTATGATTTTGCCTTGGCTCTGCACAAGTCGCTCATGTACCAAGTCATCACTGAACCGGGCCTCACCTCGCTTGAAGAGCCGCAGCACATAGTCAGGTGTCCAGCCGCAATGGTGAATCCAGCGCCCGCAAAACTGGGTCAAGCGCGGCAGCTTGTAAGCCAGCCCACTCCCACCGGTCATGGCCTGCTGAATTTGTGCTGCAAGTTCGGGCGTAACCCGCTCATCGGCATCTAGGGACAGCACCCAGTCGCCCCCAGCCAGCGCCAAGGCCCGATTTTTCTGCGGGCCAAACCCGGGCCAGTCAGGGCTGATGTGGACAACGGCACCCGCGGCGCGAGCCAGCTCGACCGTCTGGTCGGTGCTGCCAGAATCCAACACCACGATTTCATCGGCAAATGAGACGCCCGCAAGACAGTCGGCAATATTGCCCGCCTCGTTCTGGGTGATGATGATGACGCTGAGTGACACAGGCAAAGTGGCTGAAACAATGAACTCCTCCAAGCATAGCCGACTGACGCTCAGGCCCGATAATTCATCGGTGACTCAGATGACTTTGATGCTATGACCCAAGCACTCGACGAAAACACGAGTGCCTTGTTGTCGCGCCTGGCGCGTGTGGGTCGCCATTTCGCTCGACCCCGGTCCGCATGGGTGGTTGCTGTGCTGGCGACCATCACCATGTCCATGACCGAGCCGCTGATTCCGGCCCTGCTACAGCCCCTGCTTGACCGGGGGTTCCAGCAGCGCAGCCTGGCGGTCTGGATGGTGCCGGTTGCCTTGATTTTGTTGTTTGGCATTCGTGGTCTGGCGGGCTTCATTGCGCAAATCGCCCTGGCCAAACTGACCACCCAGGGTCTGCTGGTGCTCAGAACCGCTATGTTCGAGCGCCTTCAACGGGCTCAGCTCACTCTCTTTTCACAGCAGTCATCCAGCGCACTGGCCAACACCATCGTGTACGAGGTGCAGACCGGTTCAACCTTGCTGGTCAGTGCGCTGATGACACTGACACGGGACAGCGTCACCCTGCTGGCGCTGCTGGCTTACCTGATGATCCTGAATTGGAAGCTGACTTTGATCGTTGCCGTCCTGCTTCCCGCTGTGGCGATGGTGATGCGCACGCTGTCCAAGCGCCTCTACCGCCTGACCAAGAGCAGCCAGGCGGCGACCGACGAACTGGCCTATGTGGTCGAAGAAAATGTGTTGGCGCACCGAGATGTGCGGGTACAAGGGGCACAGCAGGCCCAGGCGGAGCGCTTTTTTTTACTGGCAGACGGGCTTCGCCGGCTGTCGATGAAGTCGACGGCGGCGGGTTCGGCCATGACGCCGCTGACCCAGATGCTGGCTGCCGTGGCGCTGTCGTCGGTCATCAGCGTGGCGCTGCTTCAGAGCGCCGACCAGACCACCTCGGTGGGCAGCTTTGTGGCTTTTGTGACGGCTATGCTGATGCTGGTGGCCCCGCTCAAGCATTTGTCCGAACTGGCCAGTCCGATCACGCGCGGACTGGTGGCCATTGAACGCGGCCTCGATTTGCTAGAGACCATACCGGTGGAGGCTGGCGGCAGCTTTGCACAGGCGCGGGCACAAGGGCAAATCCGCTTTGACGATGTTTTGGTCCGGTTCAGTGACGACGGCCTGCCTGCCCTCGACCGGCTGAACCTGACGATACAGCCGGGTGAAACAGTTGCGCTGGTGGGCGCCTCTGGCGCCGGCAAGACCACCCTGGTCAACCTGCTGCCCCGATTTGTCGAATTGACCAGCGGCGCGGTCGAAATCGACGGCAAAGATGTTCGGGCGTGGGAGATTGATTCGCTACGCCGTCAGTTCGCGTTGGTCAGTCAGCACGTGGTCATGCTCAGCGGCAGCATTGCCGCCAACGTCGCCTTGGGGCAAGATATGGACCGCGCCCGTGTCCTGGATTGCCTGGCTGCTGCCAACCTCGCTGGCTTCGTAGCCGCCCTCACAGCGGGCATTGACACTGAGGTCGGCCATAACGCCACGCAGCTGTCGGGCGGACAACGCCAACGCCTGGCCATCGCCCGTGCACTTTACAAGAATGCCCCTATCCTCATTCTTGATGAGGCCACGTCGGCGCTGGACGCCGAGTCCGAGCGTGCAGTGCAAGAAGCCTTGGAACGCCTGATGCAGCACCGAACAACGCTGGTCATTGCTCACCGCCTCTCAACGGTGCAACACGCCGACCGTATCGTGGTGATGGAGGCGGGCCAGATTGTGGAGACCGGCAGCCACACCGAGTTGCTGGAGCGAGATGGGCGCTATGCGCGGCTGTTCCGGGCAGGATCCAACGAACAAACCGGGTCGGCAGACCAAGCTGAATCCTGACCCTTCGCCATCGGCGAATGACAACGCAACTCTGCCCACTGAAACTTGACTGGCCATGAAAACCAAACTTGCCATAGTGACCCGCAATTTTTCCAAAATTGGCGGGGGGGCCGAAAGTTTGGCTGTTTCCCTGGCGACGTCCATGCTTGGGGAATGCAACATCACCGTCGTTTCACAAGATTTTGACCAGTCGACGGCCCTGTTCACGCATCGTCGGGTCCCCAAGTTGGCGTTGCGCAGTCGTTGGCTGAACCAGCTTTGGTTTAGCTGGTACACCAAGCGTGTCACCAGGCAGGGGTTCGACGTTGTCCACTCCTATGAAAACGTGACGCATGGTGATGTACAGACGGTCAGCGTCAAAACGGTTCACGCCAGTCTGAAGCAAAAAGGCATGAGTTCATGGCGCATTGCCTTGAGTCCCAGGTTGCTGGCCTACCTGTGGTTAGAAAAGAAAAGGCTGTGTAGCCCCGGTCACCAAAGCGTTTTTGTTTCCCAATTTGTTCATGACGAAACACGGGAGGTTATGCCCAGATTACCGGCAAGCAGCGTGGTTCCTCCTGGCGTTGACATTCCTGAGCGCCGGTTCACCCTCATCGAAAAACGAACTGCACGGGAGACGCTGGGCTTGAATCCTTCCATCATGACCGTCGGGTTTGTCGGTCATGATTTTCAAAAGAAGGGGCTAGGTACCCTGCTCAAGGCCGCGGTGCAACTCCCCTTTGACATCCAAGTCATGGTTATCGGAAAACCGGTACAGGCTGACCAATACGCCGATCTTGTGGCCTTATTTGGACCGGGTAAAACATGCCGATTCATGGGTGTGGTGAGCGATATGCCGACGGCCTATGCGGCCATGGATTGTTTGGCTCACCCGACAACCCAGGATGTTTTCCCGATGGTTATTCTGGAGGCTATGGCCAAGCACGTACCAGTGATCACCACCACCGAACCCTATAACAATATGGGCAGCTTGTTGGTGCACTACGGTGATGCAATTTTATTGCCGAGGCCTGACGATATTCAAGGCCTGGTGACTGCTCTGAGCGCTATTTTCCTGAACACTGATTTGCGTCTCAAACTGGCTGAGAACGGATTTTTATTCGCTAAGAAATACAGCTGGGATGTTGCCAAGTCCAAATATTACGAAATTTACCGACGCGTTCCAAAGAGAAAAATGCAATCAGGGGGTGGTTGATTTTTTTCTCCAGTCACTGACGGACTGAATAACTGGCGAATCAAACCAATGGATGACCTGAAGCGGGCGAGGGATTCTCCAGTAGCAATGACAACTCGTCCGCGAAGTTCTCATTGACGTAGTCTTCGACGCGAATAAAATTCCCACTCCAGTATTGACGAAGCCTGGTCGTATCAGCACGAGAATACTCCGCCTCCTGGGTTAGCCCCTGTTGAATGACGAGCCCAGGAAACTTCCCGGCAACCATTTCCACAAGTCTCGATATTTTCGTGGCAACGCCAGTCCCGATATTCATGTGTGTGTATTGGATGCCCACCGTTGATAAGTTAAGCACGATGGCAGCAACATCTCTTACATGAATAAAGTCCCGCTGCATTCTTCCTTCGTTGTTGAGTGTGAAGACCGATCCCTTTGTCAAAGCATTTTTGAGTTTGCTGAAAATGGAAAACCTGTCTCTCCCCCCATACGTATTGAACACCCTCAAAATCTGGTATTCGATGCCATTAGATTCACAAAATTCAGCGACAAGTTTTTCATTCAAATGCTTGGATATCCCATTGATTGAGATCGGACAGCAAATGCTGTCCTCCCCGGTGCGCATATCCTCGCCATAAACAGCACAACTACTCATGAAAACGAGACGTTTGATGCGTTGCCGGCGCGCAGATTCCAGCAAAATCGCGGTTGACATCACATTTGAGTCAAGCAGGCGGTAAGGCTCCGAATTGGCAGAAGTGCGAAGGTCGCTGGCAGCATGGACAACAATCTCTGCGGCTGCCATTTTTTCATCAATGTCACCCCAATCGCCACGCCCCACCGCCGCCACTGTGCCGGCTTTTTTTTCCAAGACCTGCCGGCAAAATTCCGAACCAAAATTACCGTCGGCGCCTGTCAGCAAGATGTTCATTTTGGGCTTACAGATCAAGTGGAAAAGTGGGTTTTAGAATCCAATGGAACCTAACAATCTAGGTGCCCGAAACCCTGGCGCCCCGTCGATCTTCGTAGCGGGTCAGGCACTTCAGTGCAAGGTGAGCACAGGAAGTGGTGCGGCTGACCAACACCCGTGGCAGGGTCAGCAGGTCACTGTCGCTCAGCCTGTGCACCCTGCCGCGAATCGTGGTGGTCGCCGTGCCGTAACCGGCCTCGCGCACGCACTGGACGGCGCCCTTGTCAAACCCACCGTAGGGATAGCAGAAATTGCGCACGCCTCCAGGCTGACGTACCAGAGCATCCAGCACCAAACGTGCGCCGACAATCTCCCGCCGCTGTTCAGCCAATTGCAGCTTCGCCAGGTCCTGGTGCGTCCGTGTGTGCGCGCCAATTTCCTGCCCGGCGTCGACCCAGGCCTGCAATTGCGCCGCTGTCATGAGAGGCACTTGCGGCACGCCACGCTCTCGGTCCCAGTCGTTGCGCTGGCCCACCCGGTCTGCCACCACGTAGCAGGTGGATGAAAAACCAAAGCGCTGTAGCACGGGCAAGGCACAGCGCAGGTTGTTTTCGTAGCCATCGTCAAAGGTGATGCCAAAGACACGGCCGGTTTTTTGCCCGGTCAGGTAAGGCAACAAATGCTGCATCGACAACCCGGTAAAGCCCAGGGCGCGCAGCATGGCCATCTGCCTTGCAAATGCGGCGGGCGACACCACCAACCCACGCATGGGGGTGCCCTTGGGCGGCGGCACATCCACCTGGTGGTACATCAAAATCGGAATTGGGGCTGTCATGACCAAGGCCGCATCTTTCAAACCAGCACGATATCGTATTGTTCTTGACCCATGGCGGTCTCGCTTTGCAGGGAAACTGGCTTGCCAATGAACTCGCTCAGCCCCGCCAGATGCTGGCTTTCCTCGTCCAGAAGCAGCTCGATCACCTTGGGCGAAGCCACCACTCGGAACTCACGCGGGTTGAACTGCCGGGCTTCACGTAAGATCTCACGCAGGATATCGTAAGCAACGCTACGCGCGGTCTTGATGCTGCCCTTACCCCCGCAACTGGCGCAGGGCTCGCACAGCATGTGAGCCAGCGACTCGCGCGTGCGCTTGCGGGTCATCTCCACCAAGCCCAGCTGCGAAAAGCCGGCTGCCATGGTTTTGACACGGTCGCGCTTAAGTTGCTTGCGAAATTCGGCCAGAACAGCGTCACGATGGTCTTCGCGAACCATGTCAATGAAATCCACGATGATGATGCCACCCAGGTTGCGCAGGCGCAGTTGCCGGGCAATCGCCTTGGACGCCTCTAGGTTGGTCTTGAAAATAGTGTCGTCAAAATTACGCGCACCGACAAAGCCGCCAGTATTCACATCTACCGTGGTCAAGGCCTCGGTCTGGTCCACGATCAGATAACCACCTGATTTCAACTCGACCCGTCGCCCGAGCGCCCGGGCAATTTCCTCGTCAATCGCATGCAGATCAAAAATGGGACGTTCGCCATGGTAGTGCTGTAATTTGGCCGCTGCCGCCGGCATGAACTCCAGACCAAATGCCTGCAATGCGTCGAATTGCTCACGCGAATCAACGCGAATCGTCTGGGTGCCCTCACCGACCAGGTCCCGCAGCACCCGCTGCAACAGATTCAAATCCTGGTGCAGCAGAGAGCTCGGCGGCAGCCGCAGCGAAGCCTCCTTGATTCGGGCCCACGATTTGCGCAGGTAGGCGATATCTTCTGACAATTCGGCGTCACTCGCATCTTCGCCATTGGTGCGCAGAATGAAGCCGCCACCGCTTGGGCCTAGCAGGCGCACCAACCTTGCGCGCAACTCATCGCGCTGCGCTGACGGGATTTTTTGCGAGACGCCCACGTGGTCGTCCTGAGGCAAAAACACCAGCAGGCGGCCAGCAATGCTGATTTGCGTCGACAGGCGCGCCCCTTTGCTGCCAATAGGGTCTTTAATCACTTGTACCAGCAGGGTTTGCCCTTCGAACACCTGCTTCTCGATCGGCAGCTGCGGCAAGGTGTTACGCACCAGCCCAGGCGGCTCGCCATCAGCTTGCCGGTGCCAGAGGTCAGCCACATGTAAAAAGGCCGCGCGTTCCAGTCCAATGTCGATAAAGGCCGACTGCATGCCTGGCAGCACCCGCGCTACCTTGCCCAGGTAGACGTTGCTGACCAGGCCGCGCTCTAGGGTACGTTCGACGTGCAGCTCCTGCAGCACGCCGTTTTCCACTATGGCAACCCGCGTCTCCTGCGGTGCCCAATTGATCAGTATGTCTTCTTGCATGGTGCCTAAGCTTAGACCCGAACCTGAAACCTGCGCAACAGCTGCGCGGTCTGGAAAAGGGGCAGTCCCATGATGCCAGAGTAACTGCCTGAAATATGCGCGATGAAGGCCGCCGCCCTGCCCTGCACGCCGTAGGCGCCAGCCTTGCCCATTGGCTCACCGGTGCCGACGTAAGCTTCGATCTCGTCCGTGCCCAGCGGGGCGAAGCGCACCTGTGACCGGCTCAGTACCTGCGCGCGCTGTGAGCCCATTCCCACCGCCACCGCGGTCAAAACACGGTGGGTACGACCGCCCAGCCGGGCCAACATGACTGCGGCATCAGCGGGGTCCGCCGGCTTGCCCAATATCACGCGGCCCAGGGCGACCGTGGTGTCTGAACACAGCACCGGTGCAGCCGGCAGGCTACGCCGGTGCAAGCGCTGTAGCGCGGCATCAAGCTTGATTTGGGTAACACGCTGCACATAGACCGCTGGCGCCTCGTTCGGCAGCACCTGCTCGAGCGCCTCGGCATCTTCGTCATCCTCAGGCAGCAGCAGTTGGTAGGACACGCCCAGTTGCTCCAGCAGCTGGCGCCGGCGCGGACTTTGCGAGGCCAAATAAATGAAACTATTCACGGTGGTAAGGGTGGTTGGCATTGATCGACCAAGCGCGGTACAGCTGCTCAATCAGCAAGACTCGCACAAAGGCATGGGGCAGCGTCAGGTCAGACAGACGAATACGCTCGTGGGCCGCCTGCCGAAATGCGGGCTCCAGTCCATCCGGGCCGCCGATCACCAGCGCCACATCGTCCGCGTCCAGCTGCCAATGAAGCAGCTTGTCGGCCAGTGCCACCGTGGTCATGGCGGTGCCCCGCTCGTCCAGCGCAACCACTCGGCAGCCCTTAGGCAGCGCTGCTTCAATACGGCTGCGCTCGGCAGCCAGTAGCGTGTCCAGACTGCGTGAGCCGCGCGGCTCGGTCTTGACGGCCTTGAGCTCAATTTTGATCTCTGGCGGGAAGCGTTTGGCGTAGTCAGCCCAAGCGCTCTGCGCCCAGTCTGGCACCCGCAGACCCACGGCAACAATCAGCAGCCGCACGCGTCAAGCGTCACGCTTTGCGCGTGGCGGTCTTCTTGGCGGCCGGCTTAGTGGCGGTCTTGGCCGCCGTTTGACGCACGGGGGCCTTTTTGGCGGGCACCTTCTTGGCAGCCACCTTTTGAGCAGGTGCTTTTGTGGTGGGTGCTCTTGTGACGGGTGCTTTTTTTGCAGGCGCTTTATTCGCGGCCACATTCTTGGCAGGCTCGTTCACCACCACCGGCCTGGGCGCCGCAGCCTTGGCAAGCGGTTTGGCGGCGGCCTTGCTGGCCGGGCGTTTGGCCACACCCTGTGCCGCAACCAGGTTCTTCTTGACCTGAGCTTTGGACGGGAAGGCTTCTTGCACGCCTTTTTTGGCGGCATTCGAGCGTTTCAGGCTAGCGGGTGGCTTAGCTGCCTCCTCCTTTTTCGGTGTGGACTCTGCCTTGACCAGTGGCTTGGCCGCACCAAATTTGAGCCGCACGGCCTTTTCACCCCAGAGCTCCTCCAGGTTGTAATACTGGCGAATGATGGGCTGCATCACATGCACCACAGCCTGACCGCAGTCAACAATGATCCACTCGCCGTTGGCCTCACCCTCGAGCCTTGGCTTGGGAAATCCAGCTTCTCGCACTGCGTCGGAGACACTTGCGGCCAAGGCCTTGGTCTGCCGGTTGGAGGTACCTGAGGCAACGATCACCCGCTCAAACAAGGCCGAAAGGTGCTCGGTGTCAAACACCTTGATGTCCTGGGCTTTCACATCCTCAAGGCCGTCCACGATGACACGCTGGAGTTTCTGAATATCTTTTTTGGCAGGTGTGGCAGTAGTCATCAATGGGTCTGGTAAAGGTGATGGTGTTCAATATAACGCGCCACAGGTTCATAAACCAGCGGATCAACGTTTTGTTGGGTGCCCACAAGGGCACGAATCTCTGTGGCGCTCACGGCCATTGGCGCCACGGGCAGGCGCAGATAGCGCTCATCCAATGGCATGTTTGGCTCAAAATGGCCGCCAGACCGCGTCGGATCTTCACGCTCAGCTACACATATTGTAGCGACCTGCGAAATCTGCTGCCCATCGCGCCACTGGTTCAAGGCGCGGGCCTGGTCTTCTCCCATCAACAAAAACAGCTGAGCCTCAGGCCACCGGCCCTTCAGGACGCGCAAGGTGTCGATGGTGTAGCTGGGACCGATGCGCTCGATCTCCAGCGAATCAACCTGAACCTGCGGCAGGTCGCCGAAGCACAGGCTAGCCATGGCCAACCGGTGGTGGGCAGCCGTCAGTGGGCGGGCCTTGTGCCAGGCCTGGCCTGTGGGGATAACAAGCAGCCGATCCAGGCTCAGATGCTGCAGCGCGGCCAATACCAAGGCACGGTGAGCGTTATGCGGCGGGTCAAACGCGCCGCCAAAGATGCCGATTCGGGAGGGGCTGTTCAAGTCACAGGTCAGGCCGTGCCTGCCCCTCAGGCCCAGTCCCGGGGCACCAAGAACCGGCTGTAGAGTGCTGCTTCCGGCGAGTCCGGCACAGGCACGTGCTGGTAGGACCAGCTGGCCAGTGGCGGCATTGACAGCAGGATGGACTCGGTGCGCCCACCCGACTGCAAGCCAAAATGCGTGCCACGGTCCCACACCAGGTTGAACTCCACGTAGCGGCCCCGCCGGTAGAGCTGAAACGTCCGCTCGCGCTCACCATAAGCGGTGTCCTGGCGCCGCCGCACGATCGGCAGGTAGGCCGGTAACAGGCCATCGCCCACAGCTTGCATCATCGCCAGACTGCGCTCAAAGCCCAACTCGGAAAAATCGTCAAAAAACACGCCGCCCACGCCACGCTGCTCAGCGCGGTGCTTGAGCACAAAATACGTGTCGCACCAGTCTTTGAAGCGCGGGTACTTGTCTTCCCCGAAAGGCGCCAGTGCCGCCTTGCAAGTGGCGTGAAAGTGTTGGGCGTCTTCGTCGAAGCCGTAAAAGGGCGTCAGGTCCATGCCGCCGCCAAACCAGCACACGGTCTTGCCGTCGGCGCCTTGTGCGGCCAGCATGCGCACATTCATGTGCACTGTGGGCACATAGGGGTTACGCGGATGAAAAACCAGCGACACGCCCATCGCCTCAAAGGGTGCGCCGCTCAGTTCCGGCCGATGCTGGGTGGCCGATGGCGGCAACCTAGGCCCGCGAACATGAGAAAAACCGCAACCAGCCCGCTCAAACACCGGGCCGCCCTCAAGAATCTGGGTCACGCCGTTGCCCTGCAGCATCTCGCCAGGTGCTTTTTGCCAGGCGTCAACGACAAAAGCCCCGCCGTCGATAGCCGTCACAGCGGCGGTGATCCGGGCTTGCAGGCCCAACAAAAATTCGCGCACCGTCTCGACATCGGGCTGGTCCAAACTTGGCGTGGTCATTTCATGATGCTTTCGGTTCGTAGCAGGTCACGGGTCAACCGGCCGCGGCTGAACTGGCCTTGAGCGCGCGGTGGCCAATGTCCGTGCGGTATTGCATGCCGTCGATGTGCAAGTCCTGAACAAGTTCGTAGGCGCGCTGCTGGGCTTGGCGCAAGTTGTCGGCCAAGGCCGTCATGCACAGGATGCGACCGCCACTGCTCACCAACTGGCCGTCACGCAGCGCGGTGCCGGCGTGGAACACCACAGCTTCAGGCGCTGGCTTTGGTAGGCCGCCGATGGCGTCGCCCTGACGCGGCTGCATCGGATAGCCCTGCGCCGCAATCACAACGCCCAGCGCGGTGCGCCGATCCCACTGAAGCTCGACCTGGTCTAGCCGGCCATGCGGCCCCGGCTCGGTCGCCGCCAGCAGCACCTCCAGCAGGTCCGACTTGAGTCGCATCAAAATGGGTTGCGTCTCTGGGTCGCCGAGGCGGCAATTGAACTCCAATGTTTTGGGCTGACCAGTGGCGTCAATCATCAATCCGGCATATAAAAACCCGGTGTAGGGAATACCGTCTTTTTCCATGCCGCGGATGGTCGGCAGGATGATTTCGCGCATGGCGCGCGCATGCACATCAGGGGTGACCACCGGCGCCGGCGAATAGGCGCCCATGCCCCCGGTGTTGGGGCCCACATCGCCGTCCTGCAGCCGTTTGTGGTCTTGGCTGGTCGCCAGCGGCAGTACGTTTTTGCCGTCGCACAACGCGATGAAACTGGCCTCTTCGCCCTGCAGAAATTCTTCAATCACCACCCGCGCACCGCCAGTGTTATGGGTGACGGCCAGGCGGTTGCCTTCCAGCATGTCATCAACCGCCTGGTGGGCCTGTGCTAGCGTTTCAGCCACCACCACGCCCTTGCCGGCGGCCAGACCATCGGCCTTGACCACGATCGGCACCCCCTGCTGTGCGATGTAGGCATGGGCCGCCGCTGGGTCGGAAAAGGTCTCATGTGCGGCGGTCGGGATGCCGTGCCTTTGCATGAAGGCCTTGGAAAAGGCTTTGGAGCTTTCCAATTGCGCGGCCGCCCGGGTCGGGCCGAAGACCCGCAGGCCGTGGGCCCGGAAATCATCCACCACCCCAGCCGCCAGCGGACCTTCGGGACCGACCACGGTTAAAACGATTTTTTTGTCAATGGCCCAGGCGCGCAAGGCCTGAATATCGGTGATCGGCACGTTTTCCAGGTCGGGGTCGAGCGCCGTGCCGCCGTTCCCAGGCGCCACATAGACCTTTTGCACCCGCGTCGATTGGGCCAGCTTCCAGGCCAGCGCATGTTCACGGCCGCCGCCGCCAATCACCAGGACCTTCATTCGGGCACGCCATCCAACTGTGCATTGTGATAAACGTCCTGGACGTCATCAAGGTCTTCGATGATGTCGAGCAATTTCTGCATTCGCAGCGCCTCATCACCGCCGAGCTCCACCATGTTCTCTGCCCGCATGGTGACGCCTGCGACTTCGGGCGTGAAGCCAGCCGCCACCAGCGCATTGCGAACCGACTCGAAGTCGGCGGGCGCCGTCAGCACCTCGATGGCGCCGTCATCGTCGGTGAGCACATCGTCGGCCCCGGCCTCCAGGGCAATGTCCATGAGGCGGTCTTCAGGCGTACCCGGTGCAAAAATCAGTTGGCCGCAGTGCTTGAACTGGAAAGCCACCGAGCCCTCGGTACCCATATTGCCACCATGCTTGCTGAAGGCGTGGCGCACCTCGGCCACTGTGCGGACCCGGTTGTCGGTCATGGTGTCCACAATGATGGCGGCGCCGCCAATGCCGTAACCCTCATAGCGGATTTCTTCATAGCTCACACCCTCTTGGTTGCCCGTGGCCTTGTCAATGTTGTATTTGATTCGGTCGGCCGGCATGTTGGCGGCCTTGGCCTTGTCCACGGCCAGCCGGAGCCGCGGGTTGGCACTGAGGTCACCGCCGCCGGCACGCGCCGCCACCGTGATCTCTCGGATGATGCGGGTCCAGATCTTGCCGCGCTTCTCGTCCTGGCGACCCTTGCGGTGCTGGATATTGGCCCATTTGCTGTGTCCTGCCACGGGATTCTTTCTAAAAAATTCGTTACGCTACGCGCTGAATTGTACTTTTCAGGATTTCCATGACATTGATCCAGGACCAGGGCATCCTCATTGCCCAGCGCACCCAGGGCAAAAGCCACATCCAAAGCGTTCTGCGTCCGGACAAGGCCAACCGGCACGGTCTGATCACCGGCGCCACCGGCACCGGCAAGACCATCACCCTGCAAACCCTGGCCGAGGGTTTTTCCGCACTGGGGGTACCGGTGTTCATGGCCGACGTCAAGGGCGACCTCACGGGCCTGTCGCAACCCGGTCGTTTAGGAGAAAAACTGGCCAAAGTCCTATCTGAACGTGGGTTTGATGCGCCTGACTTTGTAGCATCCCCAACCACGCTGTGGGATGTGTTCGGGCAGCAGGGCCACCCGGTTCGCGCCACAGTGAGCGATCTTGGCCCGCTGCTGCTGGCACGCATGCTCAACCTGAACGAAACCCAAGCCGGCGTGCTGCAGCTGGTGTTCCGCATCGCCGATGACGACGGCCTGCTGCTGCTGGACATGAAGGACCTGCGCGCCATGTGCCAGCACGTGGGCGACAACGCCGCCAGCTACACCACTGAGTACGGCAACATCAGCGCCGCCAGCATAGGCGCTATTCAGCGCGGCCTGATGCAGATCGAGTCTCAGGGCGGCGACCGCTTTTTTGGCGAGCCCATGCTCAACATTGCCGACTTCATGCAAACAGACGGTAGCGGCCGAGGCGTGATCAACATCCTGGCCGCCGACCAGCTGATGAACGCACCCCGCCTGTACGCCACCTTTTTATTGTGGCTGCTGAGCGAGTTGTTTGAGACCCTGCCCGAAGTGGGTGACCTGGACCAGCCCAAACTGGTGTTCTTTTTTGACGAGGCGCACCTGCTGTTCAATGACGCGCCCAAGGCGCTGATCGAGCGCATCGAGCTGGTGGTGCGGCTGGTGCGCTCCAAGGGGGTGGGCGTGTTTTTTGTGACACAGAACCCGCTGGACATCCCCGACTCGGTGTTGGCTCAGTTGGGCAACCGCGTACAGCACGCACTGCGCGCCTTCACGCCGCGCGACCAGAAGGCGGTCAAGGCCGCAGCCGACACCATGCGAGCCAACCCCGGTCTGGATGTAGCCACGGCCATCACCGAGCTCGGCGTGGGCGAAGCCCTGGTGAGCCTGCTTGATGAGAAAGGCCGGCCAACGCTGACCGAGCGGGTGTACGTGCTGCCGCCGGCCAGCCAGATCGGCCCGATCACACCGGCGCAGAGACAGCAACTGATGGCTGAGTCTTTGGTGGCCGGCGTCTACGAGAAGGCGGTGGACCGCGAGTCGGCCTTTGAAGCCCTCAAGGGCCATGCCCAAGCCCGGATGGCGGCCACACCGGCCCAGTCGCCGGTTGCGCCTAGTGGCCGTCGGGTGCCAGCAGCCGGTGGAGATGCGCCCCCCGCCGCCGAACCCGAACGCGGTCTGCTGGACGGCCTGGGCGATCTGCTTGGCGGTGGCGCCCGTCGCACGCGGGCCAGTGTCGGCGAGCAACTGATTAAAAGCGCCGCTAGTTCGATCGGGCGGGAAGTGGGTCGCCAGATCATCCGGGGCGTTCTCGGCGGCATTTTTGGTGGGTCGAGGCGGTAGCGGACATTTGTCCCCGACGCTTTTGCTCAAGGGGCAAGGGGCGAGGGCTTCGGACGTTGCTGATACTGTCACTTCCGAGTTTTGGGTAGAAGCGCGGTCACGCAGCCGCGCGGCTGGGGCTGGCTGCCGGGAGCGCATTCCGGGGTGGCGAGAAGCGCAGCGCGGCGCCCGACGCGCTCAGCGCGTTTCGTCCTCTTGCTGGCCGCGCTTGTCCGAACGGCGTGAGCGGCGCGAACACAGTGAGTTGCGCGGCCCGGGCGCTGTGCGAGCATCGCAGCGGAGTCGGCGCTTTGCGGCGACCAGCCCGGACGCGCACCCGGCAGCCAGCCCCGGCGGCGCGGCGGATCAGCAGCAAGGTGCGTCCCCCTGGCGGAGCACCAATGCATTTGCGGTAGAGTTTCAACCTGCACAATTCACATAATCCACAATAACGACCATGATCCCCATCAACCCCGCCGCCCGCGCCAACGTCCACCTGATCGACCACCCGCTGGTACAGCACAAGCTGACGCTGATGCGCAATAAGGAGGCCAGCACCAACAGCTTTCGCCGGCTGCTGGGCGAGCTGTCCAGCCTGATGGCCTACGAGGTCTGCCGGGACATGGTGGTGCAGGATGTGGAGATTGAAACCCCGCTGGAGGTCATGACCGGTAAGCAGATTGACGGCAAGAAGCTGGTGTTTGTGTCCATTTTGCGCGCCGGCAACGGCATTCTGGACGGCGTGTTGTCGGTGGTGCCAGGTGCCCGGGTGGGCCACATTGGCCTGTACCGCGACCCGGCCACGCTGCAGGCGGTGGAGTATTACTTCAAGATGCCAAAGAACATGGAAGAGCGCGACATCGTGATTGTTGACCCGATGCTGGCCACCGGCAACTCGGCGGTAGCGGCAGTGACGCGGCTCAAGGCCTGCCATCCCAAATCCATTAAGTTTTTGTGCCTGCTGACCTGTCCGGAGGGCATCAATGCCCTGCACCAGGCGCACTCCGATGTGCCGGTGTTCACCGCGGCCATCGACCGTGAGCTCAACGACCACGGCTACATCCTGCCTGGTCTGGGCGACGCTGGCGACCGGATATTCGGCACCCAATAAGGCCGAAGGCCGACAGGATGGGCGACTCAGCGCCGACGGGCTGAGCGCACGCCGGGCAGTTCGGCCACGGTGCCCAGCACCCGGGCCAGCCGGCCAGAATCAGACACCTCGACGGTAAAAGTCATCCAGGCTGTGCCCTTAACCGTTTGGGTCTGCACCGCAATCACGTTGGTCTTGTCTTTGGCAAAGACTTCAGAAATGTCTCGCAGCAGACCCTGCCGGTCAGTGGCCTCTACCGACACGTCTACCGGGTAAACCGCTTCCTTGAGACTGCCGACCGGCTGGCCCCAGGCCACCTCAATGACACGTTCCCCGTTGCGCGCCACCATTTCGCGCAGGTTGGAGCAATCGGCCCGGTGCACGCTGACGCCCTTGCCCCGCGTCACAAAGCCGCAAATTGCATCGGGCGGGGCCGGCTTGCAGCATTTGGCCAATTGGGTCATGAGTGAATCCACACCCACCACCAGCAAACCACCCTTGGCAGGCTGCGCTGAGCTGCGCGGTTTGCGAAGCAAGGGAAGGTCGGCGTCCGCAGCGGTGGGCTCAGGCGGGCGCAGCAGCAACTCAATGTTGCGCAAGGAAAATTCGTCCTTGCCGACCACCTCAAACAGATCGTCGGCCGCGTTGAAGCCCAGTTGCACCGCCAAGTCATCCAGCTTGAGGGCCGTGCGGCCCTCGCGTTGCAGCAATTTCTCCACCGCCTCCCGGCCCTTGGCCACGGTCTCGTCCAAAGCGAGCGCGTTAAGCCAGGCCCGCACCTTGGCGCGGGCGCGGTGACTGACCAGGTAGCCCAGTTCGGCGTTGAGCCAGTCACGCGATGGGCCGCCCTCCTTGGCCACCGTCACTTCCACCGTCTGGCCGTTCTTCAGCGGCGTGTTCAGCGGGACCATGACACCGTCAAGCCGCGCGCCGCGGCAGCGGTGGCCCAGGTTGGTGTGCACGCTGTAAGCAAAATCGACCGCCGTGGCACCCTGTGGCAACTCCACAATGGCGGCATCGGGCGTCAGCACGTAAATGCGGTCGTCAAACACACCCGGGCCCTGCGTGCCGGAGAACTCGCGCTGCCAGGCCAGCAGTTGGCGCAGCACAGCGATTTTGGCGTCATAGGCGCCACTGGCGGACACGCCGGCATAGCCCTTGGCACCGGCCTCCTTGTAGGCCCAGTGCGCCGCCACGCCGTGTTCGGCGTGCTCGTGCATGGCCTGGGTCCGGATCTGGATCTCGATCGGCTGGCCGCTGGCGTCGCGCACGATGCTGTGCAGCGAGCGGTAGCCATTCACCTTGGGTCGGGCGATGTAGTCATTAAATTCTTCGGTGATCGGTACAAACCGGCTGTGCACCCAGCTCAAGGCAGCGTAGCAGTCGGGGATGCTGGCCACCACCACCCGCAGCGCCCGGATATCGTGGATCTGCTCAAAACCGAGCGACTTGCCACGCATTTTTCGCACGATGCTGTAGATGTGCTTGGGCCGGCCCTGCACCGTGGCCACAATGCCCTGTGCATAAAGACCGGCCTGCACCTCGACGCGCAGGCGCTGCACCTGGGCTTCGCGCTCGGTGCGCTTTTCATCCAGCAGCCCGGCCACTGTGCGGTAGGTGTCGGGCTCCAGAAAACGGAAGGCCAGGTCCTCCATCTCCCACTTGATCTCCCAGATGCCCAAGCGGTTGGCCAGCGGCGCAAACACCTGCAGCGACTCGGCCGCCAGTCCGGGCGGCAGTGGCAGCTTGGTCTGAGCAAAGTGGCGTAGCGTCTGAAGGCGCGAAGCCAGCCGCAGCATCACCACCCTAAGGTCGCGCGAAAACGCCAGCAGCATCTTGCGCACGTTCTCGGTCTGGGCGGCCGCAGTCTGGGCCATCGGGATCGCGGCGCTGCGGGCGCCGGCGGCCTGAACCTGGCGCGCCTGGCGCTGCAAGCGCACCAGTTGGGTGGTCTCTATGGCCAGCGTGGCAAAGTTGTCGCCAAAGCCCTTGGCGATCGCCTCCTGTGGCTTGTTCAAGTGCTCGCAGGCGTAAACCAGGTAGCTGGCGGCTTGCATGGCTTCGGAGCCACCGATCAGCCTCAGGATGACGGCCACGGCGTCGGCATGGGCCAAGGTGTTCTCGCCAGTGTCAAGGGTTTCACCGGCCAGCAGCGGCTCGGCAAAGGCGCGCGCGCGCACCAGCGCCTGGTCCTGCTCGGGCAGGCTGTGGGCAGTGGCTTGGAGCAGGGGCGAAGGTGATGCCGAGCCCGAGGGTTCGGCCGGCAGGCTTTTCATGGGCTCATTGTCACCGCCGGCCCGGGCTCAGGTCAGCCTTATCCCAGAAGAAAATCAGCCACCACCTGCACCTGGTCGTCAGCGATCAGTGTCGGGGCATGGCCGACGCCAGCAAACTGCACCAGCCGCGCGCGCGCCCCGCGCTGCGTCATCGCCTGGGCCGTAAGAGGCGACAGCAGGTCAGATTCGGCGCCGCGCAGCAACAGGGTCGGTAGCGCCAGGCGATCGTAGAGTCGCCACATCATCGCCTCACCCTGCGCCGCAGCCTCTGGCGTCACCAGCCTAAACGGCAGGGCCAGGGCTGGGTCGTAGTGCAGGCGAAACCGGTCGCACCCCTCAGCCACCTGCTTCACCATGGGGCGCGACAGGGCCAGCCATTGCGCCGGCGTGTGCGGCCCAAAGCTACTGGCAATCGTCCACAGCGCATCGGCCGCCTGCTGCAGCGAATCAAATTCACCGCCACGGCCCAGGTACTGGCCGATGCGCTGCAGCGCTTGCCACTCAATCGCGGGGCCAACATCATTGAGCACGAGTCGGCGCACACCAACTGGCCCCAGATGGGCACAAACCGCCATGCCAATCAGGCCGCCCATGCTGGTGCCGACCCAATCCAAAGTGGTCGCGCGCAGGTGGCCGATCAGGGTCAGCATATCGGCGGCGTAGGTCGGCACCTGGTAGTCCATGGGGTCGGCCAGCCAGTCGCTGTCGCCTCGGCCCACCACATCGGGGCAGACCACCCGCAGGCGCTGGCCAAGGCGCTCAGCCCGTTCACACAGTGCACGGGCCAGCACATCAAAGTCACGCCCCTGGCGCGTCAAACCATGCACGCACAGCACCACATGGTCGGCCTCGGGGTGGCCCCAGGTCCAGTGGGCCATGCGGTGGCCCTTGACGGCATCGGGACAATGGATGAAGTGGCGGGTCGGTTCAGTCATGGTGAAATCGGGGTTGGATCAACGGCTATCCTAAGGCCAACTCACAAGGAATCAACATGCTAAGAGGTAAGACAGCACTGGTCACAGGCTCCACCAGCGGGATTGGCCTGGGCATCGCCCGGGCGCTCGCCGGCCAGGGCGCCAACATCGTGCTCAATGGTTTTGGCGATGTCGAGGGCCCGCGCGCCGCCGTTGCCGCCTTGGGCGTGCAGGTGGGTTACCACGGCGCCGACATGAGCCGCCCAGCCGAGATCGAGACCATGATGGCCTATGCGGCCAGCACCTTCGGCCGCGTCGACATCCTGGTCAACAACGCCGGTATCCAGCATGTGGCCCGCATCGAGAATTTTCCGCCCGAGCGCTGGGATGCCATCATCGCCATCAACCTGAGCAGCGCCTTCCATGCCACCCGCCTGGCGCTGCCAGCCATGCGTGAGGCCAATTGGGGCCGCATCATCAACCTGGCCTCAGTGCACGGGCTGGTGGCCTCGGCTGAAAAGTCAGCCTATGTGGCGGCCAAACACGGCCTGGTCGGGCTGACCAAGGTCACCGCGCTGGAAAACGCCACCACCGGCGTGACCTGCAATGCCATCTGCCCGGGCTGGGTGCTGACGCCGCTGGTGCAAAAGCAGGTGGATGCGCGCGCGGCGGCACAGGGCGTGAGCAACGACGAGGCGATTCGGCAATTGCTGGGTGAGAAAGAGCCGTCGGTGCAGTTCACAACGCCTGAGGAGTTGGGCGCACTGGCAGTTTTCCTTTGCTCAAGTGCCGGTAACAATGTGCGCGGCGTGGCCTGGAATATGGACGGCGGGTGGGCCGCGCAGTAGGCCGGGCCGGGGCGACTATTTCAGGTGCACGGTGCCCGATACCGTCACCGTGACGGCCGTCTTGCCGGCTTCAACCGGAACCGGCGCCTCGGCCATGACCGCGCCGGGCGCCATGGCCATGAGCCGCGCGCGCGGCAGCATGCCCTGCTCTTGGTTACCGACCTGAACCTCTCCCAGGGTGTAACCGACAAAGCCGAAGCTGCGGGCAATCTCTAGGGCACGGGCCCGAAAGCGCTCAATCGCCTGGGCCTGCACCTCGTTTTCTACCCGGCTGCGCTGCTCACGGCTCAGGGAAAAATTGACGCCGGATACGGTCAGGCTCGTCAACTTGCCTGCGGTGGCGGCAATCCGGCCAATGTCGCGCCCCTCCAGCACCAACTCGACCGTCCCCTGCCAGCCGGTGTGCTTGCCGTCACGGTTCTGGCGCGGGTAAAGATTGAACTGGCCAGTGCGCACCTCCAGTTGACCGGGCTGCGCCGCCTTGCGTGCCTCAAGCAGGGCACTGTCCAGAGCCACCTTGAGCTGGCTCTGAACCAGGGCGGCGTCGCTGCCATCGCGTGTGTTGCTGAGGGATATCGACAACACATCCTGTTGCACATCCGCGACGGCGCTGGCCGACAGCTGCACCACATTGCCCGGCGCTGTGGCCGCTAAATTTTGGCAAAAAGTGAGCCCAGACCACGCCAGTATTGAGGTGTAAGCTATAAATTTAATAGCAATTTTCATGGGGGCTCCTATTGGCCTTGTCAGCCAGGCTGCGGTTGCACGAGGACATCGCACGGCTTTCGGAGCCGTCTGGCTTGAGGGGGGGCGCGGCCTGCTGACGAAGCTGGCGACGCAAATCCGCCCTCTCCTCCTCTGACAGGTGACGCCTGGGCTCTGACGCCCCGCCTTGGGAGCCTGCCGGTGGCGTCAGTGCCGAGCGTAACTCGGCTCGGCGTTGCTCCACGGCCATAGGGGCCGCACCCGGCTCACGCTTTGGGCCTGATGGCCCTTGGGCAGAAACGCCAGTGCAGAGCAGCATCGAAAAAAACAACAAAACGATCCTCATGGACACCACCATAACACCGGATTAGCGCAAGATCGACATTGTTCTCCAGACTGGCCGTCGTTCACGCCCGAGTTGTAACAATGTGTGAGCCCTTGGGCAATTGGCGGCGCCCTAACCGACCTAGCTGCAAAATCGTGTTTGTTATACCGGGAGTCCTATCCAAATGAGCCAGGCGTCCAGCCGAAATGACAAGATCGTGATCGTCGACGACGATGCCCGCATCCGCGACCTGCTGCGCCGCTATTTGACGCAGGAGGGCTTCGACGTGCTGCAGGCTGAAGACGGCAAGGCCCTGAACCGCATTCTGCTGCGCGATACCGTCGATTTGATTGTGCTCGACCTCATGATGCCCGGCGAAGACGGCTTGTCGATCTGCCGGCGCCTGCGTGCCGCCAAGGACCGCACACCGATCATCATGCTGACCGCCAAGGGCGAGGACGTCGACCGCATCGTCGGCCTCGAGGTCGGTGCCGATGACTATCTGGGCAAACCCTTCAACCCACGCGAACTGCTGGCCCGGATCCACGCCGTGCTGCGTCGCCGCCCTGCGCCGGAAGCACCCGGCTCGCCGGCGGGCGATGCCCAGCTCGTGAGCTTCGGCCCCTTCACCTTTGACATGGGCACCCGTGCCTTGCGCCGTGCCGAAGAAGACATCCCTCTCACGACAGGCGAATTTGCCATGCTCAAAGCCCTGGTACGCCATCCGCGCCAGCCCCTGTCGCGCGAAAAACTGGCCCAGCTGGCACGCGGCCGCGAGTTTGAAGCCTTCGACCGCAGCCTGGATGTCCAGGTCTCGCGGCTGCGTAAATTGCTCGAAGTCGACCCCGGCGCGCCCCGTTACATCCAGACCGTTTGGGGCGTGGGCTATGTGTTTGTTCCGGACGGTTCAAACTGATGCCCTTAACCCCGCCCCCAAGCGACTTTGCACTGCCGGTGCGCGCCGGCGTCAGTCTGTTCTGGCGTACGTTCTTCCTGCTCGGTTTGCTGCTCCTGGGCAGCATGGCGGCCTGGCTGCAGACCATTCGTGCCATGGAGTCCGAGCCCCGGGCGCTGCAAACTGCGCAGGAGATCGCGTCTTTGGTGAATCTGAGCCGCGCAGCTCTGGTGCACTCAGACGCCATCAACCGAATGTCCCTGATCAAGACCATGACCGAACAAGAGGGGGTACGGATCGTCCCACGCGAGCTCGGCGACAGTGTCGAAGCGTTTGACACTGACGCCGCGGGCCAGCGCATCACCCGGGAACTGGTGGCACTGCTGGGTCCGGGCACCGAGCTGGCCAACCGGGTGAACCAGTTGGACGGCCTATGGATTGGTTTCACCATCGATGGCGACCGCTACTGGCTACGCACCGATCGCGCCCGTTTCAACCGCACCGGCGGCCCCGCCTGGATCATCTGGTTGATAACCGTCACCCTGCTGTCGCTGGCCGGGGCGGCCCTGATCGCGCGCCTGATCAACCGGCCGCTCAAGCAACTGTCTTTGGCGGCATTCCGGGTGCGGGAGGGCGATTTCGCAGGCAGCGCGCTGGACGAGTCCGTCACCACCCCAGAAATTCTGGCAGTCAATTCAGGCTTTAACCGAATGACGCGCAAGCTGGCCGAGGTGGAGCACGACCGCGCCATCATGCTCGCCGGCATTTCGCATGACCTGCGTACGCCCCTGGCTCGACTGCGCCTGGAGACCGAGCTCAGCGTCGCCGACCCGGAGGCCCGCGACCACATGGCCTCCGACATCGCTCAGCTCGATGCCATCATCGACAAGTTTCTTGATTACGCCCGTCCAGCCAGGGTGAGCTTGGTCGCCGTGCCTTTGCGCCCCTTTCTGGCGTCATGCCTGTACAGCGTGGCCAGTCAGGATGACATTCAAGTGCAATTGACGCTGCCGGACCAAATTGCGGTGATGGCTGACGAGGTCGAACTCGGGCGCGTCGTCACCAACCTGCTGGAGAATGCGCGCCGCTACGGCCGCTCCATCGGCACGGGCATTGCCCAGGTGGAGATCAGCGCCCGGATCAACCCGCCGTGGGTGCTGCTGCAGGTGCGCGACCATGGGCCCGGCGTGTCAGCCGAACAATTGGCGCGCCTGACGCAGCCCTTTTACCGCGGTGACACCGCCCGCACCGAAGCCAAAGGTGCTGGTCTGGGTTTGGCCATCGTGGAGAAAACCCTGCAGCGCATGGGCGGCTCGCTGTTGATGGCCAATGCCGAGGGGGGCGGCCTTAGCGCCAGCATCTTGCTCCAGCGCTCGCCGCTAACCAGCGCGCAGGCGACAAATGGCCCGACGGGGCCAAGCGTTGCTTTCGAACAACAAACGCACCTCAATTCGACGTGAGGCGGGCCGCACGGTCAAGTTGTTGCCGCGGCTGAGGCACTTGGCGTAAACTGATTTGCTAACTTATTGATAGCAAGTCTGTCAGTTTAAACCGGGGCTTGGTGACGTTTCACCCACGAATCACGGCGTTTCATGACTTTGCTGACGACTGATTTCTCAAACTCCAGGGCCATGATCATCGACGGCAGTCCGATGACCCGGTCTATTTTGGCGTCGCAGTTTCGGGAATTCGGTTTTGAGAAGGTCACCCAGTGCACACGCCTGTCCGAGGCCCGCGAGCATTTCAATGAAAGCGCCTTTGACGTGGTGCTGTGTGAACACAATTTCGGACACGAAACCCCAACCGGCCTTGATCTGGTCGACGAGTTGCGCAGCAAGCAGATGCTGCCCATGTCGACCGTGGTGTTTATGCTAACCGGCGAGGCCTCGTATGCCCGCGTGGCTGAGGCGGCTGAAACCGGGCTGGATGGCTACCTGCTCAAGCCCCACAAGGCCAACCAGTTGCACGAGCGGCTGCGCCTGGCCTGCTACCGAAAGGATTCATTCCGCGAAGTCTTTAACGCGATGGAGCAAAAAGCCTTTGATGTGGCGGCAGACCTTTGCCTGGAGCGCTACCAGCACCGGGGCCTGTTCTGGCTTTACGCAGCACGCGTTGGCGCCGAGTTGCTCATGCGCACCAGCCGCTTCCAGGAGGCACAGGAACTCTACGAAGCCATCGCCGAAGCAAAAACGGCACCCTGGGCCAAGCTCGGCGTCGCCCGCGCCATGATGGAGTCGGGCAACACGGTGGGTGCCGCCAATGCGCTGGGTTCCTTGCTGGAGGAAGACCCCAGCTTTGCCGACGCCTACGACGTCATGGCCCGGGCCCAGTTTGAACTGGGCAACGTCGCTCAGGCGCGTGCCACCTACAAAATGGCCTGCGACATGACACCCGACTCCGTGCCGCGCCTGCAAAGCTTGGCGATGATGAGTTTTTACGCTGGGGACACCAAAGAGGCGGCACAATTGTTGGACCGGGTCACCCGAATCGGTCTGGACTCCAAGCTATTTGACTGCCAGACCCTGGTGGTGCTGGCCTTCACGCAGCTCGACGCCAATGACCACCGCGGCCTGCAACGCAGCCGCGACAACTTCACCCGGCTGCTCGAACGCAACCCGGATAGTGCCCGCCACCAGCGTGGGGTGGTGATGATCGACGCCATGCTGGCCCTGCTGAAGAACGAGCGCGGAGGCTTGCTGGCGCTGGTTCGGGAGCTGGAAGGCACCACCAAAACCCCGGAATTTGATTTTGAAGCGGCCTCCAACTTGATCGGCCTGATGACACGACTGGCCAGGCGCGACGTACGGATCGACCAGTCGGATGCCCGACTAGAGACCATGGCGATGCGCTTTTGCACCTCCAGGCCCCTGACGGAAATGCTGGCCGGCGCAGCCAATGGCCACACCATCTTTACCGACCGTATCCGCAACGCGGGCCAACAGATCCAAAAAATTGCCCAGAGCGCCGTGACCCTTGGCCTGATGGGCGACCCGGCCATGGCCGTGCGGCAGCTGATCATTGAGGGCCAGAGCACGCTTAACTCGAAATTGATCGAGGTCGCGCACCAGGTGTTGGAACGTTACCGGGACAAGATCAACGATGCCAACCAGATGGCCGAGGTGGTGCAAGCGCTGCGCCAGCAGTTCGGCAGCCAGGCGCGTCAGGGCAGCAGCACAATCGCGGCCAAGCGCAAAAGCGGCGGTTTGAAGCTGCAAATCGACCACATTTAAGCAGGTCGAGCGAGCCCGGTTCGACTAGACCGGCCCTTGGCGCTTCGGCTTGCCCGACCCGCCCGCCCCCCCCCACCCCGTGACGCGTTTGGCAGCAGGCTTAGCCCCAGTGGCCCTTGGCGGCAAGCCCGTATGCTGGGTCAGCAGGCGCCCGCGCACCGGGGGCACCGGGCCGCCCGCAGATGACGCCCCTGGCGAATTGGGCACCGTGGCGGTCGAGTTCTTGCGCCGCGCGCTGGTGTAGCCGCCGTCGGTCAGCGGCTGAAATGTGGGAATCAGGTGATGGCGGCCGTTGCCGATCAGGTCGGCCCGGCCCATGGCCTTGAGCGCCTCGCGCAGCAGCGGCCAGTTGTTGGCGTCGTGGTAGCGCAAAAACGCCTTGTGCAGGCGCCGGCGCCGCTCCCCGCGGACGATGTCCACCGTCTCGCTGTCGCGGCCGATCTTGCGCAAGGGGTTTTTGTTGCTGTGGTACATCGCGGTGGCGGTGGCCATCGGGCTGGGGTAAAAAGTTTGCACCTGGTCAGCGCGAAAGCCATTCTTTTTGAGCCACAGCGCCAGGTTCATCATGTCCTCGTCGCTGGTGCCCGGGTGGGCAGCAATGAAGTAGGGAATCAGGTACTGCTTTTTGCCGGCTTCCAGGCTGAACTTGTCAAACAGGGCCTTGAACTTGTCGTAACTGCCAATGCCCGGCTTCATCATTTTTGACAGCGGCCCGGCTTGGGTGTGTTCGGGGGCGATCTTCAGGTAGCCGCCCACGTGGTGCGTGACCAGCTCCTTGATGTACTCTGGGCTTTGCACGGCCAGGTCGTAGCGAAGGCCAGAGCCGATCAAAATCTTTTTGATGCCCTTGAGCGCGCGGCCGCGCCGGTACATCTTGATCAGCGGCGCGTGGTCAGTGCCCAGGTTGGAGCAGATGCCGGGGTAAACGCAGCTAGGTTTGCGGCAGGCCGCCTCGATCTCGGGGCTGCGGCAACCCAGCCGGTACATATTGGCGGTGGGGCCGCCCAGGTCGGAGATGGTGCCGGTAAAACCCTGCACCTTGTCGCGGATATCCTCGATCTCGCGGATCACCGAGTCTTCAGAGCGGCTCTGGATGATGCGGCCCTCGTGCTCGGTGATCGAGCAGAAGGTGCAGCCACCAAAGCAGCCACGCATGATGTTCACGCTGAAGCGGATCATCGCCCAGGCGGGGATCTTGGTCACACCGTCATGGCCGCCCTTTTCGTCGGCATAGGCCGGGTGAGGGCTACGTGCGTAAGGCAGGTCAAATACCAGGTCCATCTCGGCGGTGGTCAGCGGAATCGGCGGCGGCGTGATCCAGACATCCCGCGCCGTCACGCCTTCGCCGTGCGCCTGCACCAGGGCCCGGGCGTTGCCGGGGTTGGTCTCCAGATGCAGCACCCGGTTGGCGTGGGCATACAGCACCGGGTCGGCACGCACCTGCTCGTAGCTGGGCAACCGGATTACCGAGCGCTCACGCGGCGGCACCTTGATCTTGCCTTGGGTGGTGGGCAGGTTCGGGTTGGCAAAAAAGGTCAGCGGTGCCACGGTTGGCCGGCCGGGAGCTTGGGCATCAAATCGGCCCTCAGCCCCCGTCGTTATTGGGGTTTCAGCTATTGTTTCAGTAGCATCGTCCTTGGCGCAGCTGCTGCCCTGCTCGGCCGCCTGCTCCGAGGTGGTGAGGTAGGGGTTGACCTGGGCCTCAACCCGGCCCGGCACATCCACCTGGGTCGAGTCGATCTCGAACCAGCCGCGCCCGGTCTCGTCGTCTGGCCGACGCACGAAGGCGGTGCCACGCACATCGGTGATGGTCTCCACCGGCTCGCGCGCGGCCAGCCGGTGCGCAATCTCCACAATCGCCCGCTCCGCATTGCCGTACAGCAGCAAATCGCACTTGGCATCCACCACAATCGAGCGGCGCACCTTGTCGGACCAGTAGTCGTAGTGCGCAATGCGGCGCAGCGAGCCCTCAATGCCGCCCAGCACGATCGGCACCTCTTTGAAAGCCTCGCGGCAACGCTGGCTGTAAACAATAGCCGCCCGGTCGGGCCGCTTGCCACCCACGTCACCCGGGGTGTACGCGTCGTCACTGCGGATCTTGCGGTCGGCGGTGTAGCGGTTGATCATGGAGTCCATGTTGCCCGCCGTCACGCCCCAGAACAGATTGGGCTTGCCCAGCACCTTGAAGGGCTCGGCGCTTTGCCAGTCGGGCTGGGCGATGATGCCTACCCGGAAACCCTGCGCTTCGAGCATGCGCCCGATCACGGCCATACCAAAGCTGGGGTGGTCCACATAGGCGTCGCCAGTCACCAGCACGATGTCGCAACTGTCCCAACCCAGCTTGTCCATCTCGGACCGGCTCATGGGTAGAAACGGCGCTGTACCGAAGCGCGCGGCCCAGTACTTGCGGTAGCTCGACAGGGGTTTGGCGGCGCGCGCGAAAAAAGAGACGTCTACTGGGGCGTTCATGGTCATTTCAGGGTGAAACCGGAGTGTACGGCCACTCGATAGAATGGCCCCCGCATGCCGCCAAAAGCCCCTCCCGCTGACTCCCCAAACCCCTTGGCACTCGGTGCTCGTCCCTGGCGCTGGCGCCAACGAGAGTGGGCCGCTCTGGCGGTCGCCTGGGCGGTGCTCAGCCTGGTCTTCATCCTGTGGCCGACGCTGGACCTGACGGTCAGCGGCTGGTTCTACAGGCCGACTGGCAGCCCAGACTGGCAGGGCTTCGCCGCTGACCAGTTCGCCGCGGTTGCGGTAATTCACGAGGCTGTGCCCTGGTTTGGGCGGACCGCAAGCCTGCTGGGCCTGCTGTTGCCTGTTTTTTGGCGGCTGCGCCCGGGCCCGGTCAATCTGCGCTGGTGGCGCCGCGGCCTGATGCTTAGCCTGTTGATGGTGCTGGGGACCGGCGTTGTGGTCAATGCCATCCTCAAAGAGAACTGGGGACGCCCCCGACCGGTCGACGTGCAGACCTTTGGCGGCACGGGCACCTTTGCGCCGGCACTCCACCCTTCAAACCAGTGCCGCAGCAACTGCTCGTTCGTCAGCGGCCACGCGGCGACCGGTTTTACGCTTGTGGCCCTGGGCCTGCTCGGCGCACCGGCGACCCGACGGCGCTGGCTGCTGTGGGGCCTGGCGGGCGGGTTGACCACTGGCGCCCTGCGCGTTGCCCAAGGTGGTCATTTCCTCAGCGACGTGCTGTTCAGCGGCCTGGTCATCTGGCTCTGCGGTGCGGCGCTGCGCGCCGGCTACCTGCTCCTTCGGGCTCGGCGGCAAAGGCGGCGGCGCCTTGCCCAAAGCTAACAGGCCTGGGCATCAGGCAGAATATGGCATGGGCGCTGACCTAAGCTCTCAAGTTTTCTGAAAGATCCCACGATGGCAATTCAATTGATCCCTGGTTTGGCAACCGCGCTGGTCGCCTTGACCCTGTTGGCTGCGCCTGTGACGCACGCCTTGCAGCCCGCGACCGGCAAGGTCATCCTGCCCCTGACCGGCAAGTTGGGTGATGCCAACAAGGCCAAGTCCGCCGAGTTTGACCTGGCCATGCACGAGGGAATTTGACGTCGTGCTGGCCCACAAGATGAATGGCGAATCCATCCCGGTCAAGACCAAGGGGCCGCTGTTCATTGTCTACCCCTACGACACCAGCAAGACATTGCAGTCAAGTGTTTACTACGAACGCTCCGCATGGCAACTCAAGTCTCTGAGCATAGAGTAAATTGACCATGCCGGCCGGACGGAAAAATCGACGCTTCCTGATCTGGCTTGCCATCAGCACCGCTTTGTTGGCCCTGGCCACAGTGGCTTTGCTGACGTTTTTGCTGAACCAACGCCAGCTCATAGCTCAGAGCCGTAGTCTGCAGACCGACTCGGTCACCGCTTTCGCGTTCCAAGCCGAACGGGAGTTCATGCGCTATCGGCAGACGCTCGACGCCGCCGTCAACAGCCGCAGGCCGCCAGACGACGAAGCCTTGTCATTGCAGCATGATATTTTCCTGAGCCGGATTAACCTGCTGCGCGAGAGCGGGCCCATTGGCTCTTTGGAACAGCGACCCGAGTACACGGCACTCAAGCCCAAGCTGGACGTCTTGGTGGCACAAGCCGAAAAAGCCATGGCCAAAATTCCCGGTGACCCGGCTGACCTGGTCGCTCTGCTGGACGCCTTTTATGAGATCGGGCCAGGCTTTCAATTGCTGAGCCTGGCGGCCGACTCCGAGTTGGCGCGTCGACTAGATCGCCAATCGGCCAACACCCTCAGCCTGAGCAATCAGACCGTAGCGCTTACCCTGTTGCAATTGCTGCTGCTTCTGGCCATGGGCGGTGGCCTGTATTCCTGGCACGCTCGCCAGACCGCAGAACGGCTTGCACTTGAAAATCTGAGCACAGAACTGCGTGAGGCCACCCTGCGCGCTGACGAGGCCAACCGCGGGAAAAGCGCCTTTTTGGCCAATATGAGCCACGAGTTGCGAACCCCTTTCAATGGCTTGATGGGCATGCTTGGCGTGCTGGGCGAAACCCAGCTCGACGCCACGCAACGCGGCTACCTGCAGACAGCGCAGACCTCAGCGCAGCACCTGCTCACTCTGCTCAACGACATCTTGGACATCTCCGCCCTGGAGGCTGGCAAGATCACCGTCAAGTCAGCGCTTGTGAATCTGGCCTGGCTGCTGCGCGACATTTGCGCCCTGATGCAGCCCTTGGCCAACGCCAAGGGACTCGACTTTTCCCTGTCCCTGCCAGTCAAGCCGCTGCCCTGGGTTCTTACCGACGACACCCGCTTGCGCCAGATCCTGTTCAATCTGCTGAACAATGCCATCAAGTTCACTGACCGGGGCCAAGTCAAGCTCACGGTGCACGAAGTGGCCCGCTCCGGCAAAGGCATCGAACTTGATTTTGATGTCACTGACACCGGCATCGGGATCGCTGAACACGACCTGCCTCGCCTGTTTCAGCGTTTTCAACAGGCGGAGAGTGGGCTGGTGCGCCATTTTGGTGGCGCTGGCCTGGGCCTGGAGATTTCGCAGTCGCTGGCGCATCTGCTGGGTGGCAGCATCAAGGTCAAAAGTACGCTCAGCGTGGGCACCACCTTCAGCCTGCATTTGCGTTTGATGCCCAGTGAGCCGGCCTTGCAGTTGGCCCAGTCTGCCCCGACGGCCAGCCCCTTGCCGGTGCCGGAAACGAGACCGATCGGGCTGGCCAATGTCAGCGCACCGGTTGAGCCACCCTCCCCGCCCCTGCTACTCAACATCACTGGCCAGCCCGCCAGGGTGCTGCTGGTGGAGGACAACGCCATCAACCGCATGGTGGCCGTGATGCTGCTGCAGCGCATGGGCTGCGTCGTGACCGACTGTGAAAACGGCCTGCTCGCTGTCGACAAGGCCCAGACCGACAACTTTGACCTGATCCTGATGGACATCAACATGCCGGTCATGGACGGCTTGTCGGCCACCCGCGCGATCCGGGGCCTGCCCGGCGAACAGGGCCATACACCGATCGTGGTGCTCAGTGCCGACGTGATGAACGAGTCCCAAGCGCAGGCGTTTGGCGCTGGCGCACAGGGGTTTCTGTCCAAGCCAGTTCAGTTTGCCGACCTGCGGGCCTGCGTGCTCAAACACCTGCCGCCCGCGCCGCCGGGCCAGAATATCGCTGAGCCCGACCGTCTGGGTTAAGGCCGATCTACCATGCGACCTAAGTTGACTGCTTCTTTGCGCGGCCTGACTGCCGCCACCCTGCTGGCGCTCAACACCCTGGTCTGTGTGCCGATTCTGTTGCTGTTCGCGCTGCTCAAACTGCTGGTGCCGGGACGGCGCATACGGCTGTGGGTCGATCCGGTACTGCTGCGCATCGCCGAGACCTGGATTGCCGGCAACAGCCGCTGGATGCGCCTGACCCAAAACACCGACTGGGATGTGCAGGGGCTTGAGGGCCTGAACCCGCGCAGCTGGTACCTGGTCAATGCCAACCACCAGTCCTGGGTTGATATCTTGGTGCTGCAGCACCTGCTGAACCGGCGCATTCCGCTGCTCAAGTTTTTTCTCAAACAGCAGCTGATCTGGGTGCCGGTGATGGGCCTGGCGTGGTGGGCGCTAGATTTTCCCTTTATGCGCCGCCACAGCGAGGCCTACCTGCAAAAGCACCCCGAGATGCGTGGCCGCGACCAGGAAACCACCCGCCGGGCCTGCGAGAAATTTGCCCTGATCCCCACCAGCGTGATGAACTTTCTGGAGGGAACCCGCTTCACCAAGGCCAAACACGCGCGCCAACAACCCCCCTACCAGCACCTGCTCAAGCCCAAAACCGGCGGCATGGCCGTGGCACTGAATGCCATGGGCGAAAAGTTTGACGCGGTGCTCGATGTGACCATCGTCTACCCCGACGGCATCCCCGACTTCTGGCAGTTTCTCAGTGGGCGGGTGGCACGGGTGATCGTCAGAGTGCAGCCGCTGCCCATCCCCAGCCAACTCCTCGGTGCCGACTACGCCGGTGATGCCGCCACGCGGCAGGCTTACCAGCAGTGGGTTCATGAGCTGTGGCTGGCCAAGGACGCCCGTATCGCCACGCTTTTAGGCATGAATAAGGCATGAAATAGGCCTCTAAGCCTTATGGGATAAGGGTTTATAGCTATATTTAATGTAGCAAGCGCCTCGGGGATGGTCACGGCTCAGCGCAGGTGCTTAACCCGCTTGGCCCGAAACATCTCCGGTATACCCAGCCGACGCGGGCCGGGTACCAGTTGAAAGCCCTGGCCTGCGCTCAGGTGCCCGGGTTGATCCACCGCCAGGTAAAACCCGCAGCAGCCGGCCTGCGCCATGGCACGGCTCGCGCCGGCAAAGCCCATGGCGGCATTGAACTTGCCGCAGGGCTCGCGCGGCTGCGTCACCCGCAGCGCAC
>CAMELV010000038.1 GCA_945925985.1 Comamonas sp. lk
AGAGGAGACGCCTGACAGGGGCTGCGCGCCATTGATGGACACCCGGTGATGCTGGATGCGCTTGAGGGATTGCAAGGCCCTCTCCGGCGTAAGCCCCGTTTGCCCGGCACGCAAACGCATGCGCATGACCCGGTGCAACACCAGCGCCATAAAGCAAATTGATGCATGCGCCCGGATCCGCTCGGGCAGGCGGTGATAGACCGGTCCGATTTCCAGCTCGGACTTAAGGACTTTAAAACCGCGCTCAATGTCTGCCAGCGATTTGTAGCGCTCGATGATGGTTTTCGTCTCCAGGTCTTTCACGTTGGTGACCACCAGCAGTTTGCCGTCCATCATTTGCGCCAGCCTCAGCGCCCGGTCATCGACGTCGTAGCTAAACAACTCGTCCTTGAGGTTCACCTTGATGATGTTGCCCAAACGACTCTCGCGTACCTCGTGATAGAAACGCGCCTTGGCGCCACTGTCCGACAGCCGGCGCCCACGCCCTCGGGCTCCCAGGTCCTGCTCGTCGAGTTTGCCCACCCAGGCGTTGGCTTGCGCTTGCAGCTCATTCATCTTTGTTTGGCGCTTTTGCTGCTGCTCCAGTGCCGTCGCAGGATCATGGGCCACCACCAGGCGCAGCCCGCTCCAGGCCACCTCGGCGGTGATCTCCGAACTGGCTTGTCTGCACTGTTGCTGCAACGGCTCCAGCAGCTCTGCGAACTCGCTGTAGCGCCGACCTGGCACGGCAAGAATGAACTCCAGCGCCTGCCCGCTGGGCAGTGTCAGCTTAGCGCACTCCTCCAGGTTGTCCAGGCTGAGCAAGCCTCTGTCGGCCACCACAATCAGGCGGCGCAGCGCGGGGAAGCGCGCCATCACCTTGTTCAGGATGGGCACCAGGGTCTTCGCTTCAGCCGTATTCCCATCAAAGACTTCGTGATAAATCGGCAAACCCTCGGCCGTCTGAACCACCCCCAGCATGAACTGCCTGGCAATCAGGCCTTCCTTGGCCATGCCGAACTTGCGCACATCACCTTGCACGGCAGAGAGTCCCTCGGCGCGGATGGTGGTCATGTCGTAGAAGGCCAGCGAGAGATCCCGGTCCACCAAAGGGCGCAGCAAACCGGCCACCACGCCATCGACCGCTTCCTGGTGGTCCATGAGCGCATCCATGCTGCGCAGCAGCTGCTGATGATTGACTGCGCTGACCTCAACGTCGGGCAAGGCCACCGTTTGCAGCCAGCGTAGCACGCCCAGCTTGGGGTCCGGATCGCACAAGCGGTTGAGCACCATGATGCGAGTCAGTGCCTCCACGTCCGTGGTGTGACGGGTACGCCGAAAGACACGACGCAAATCAGAGAAACCCAGCTCCTTCCAGATTTCGGTCAACGTCCACACGTTGCCCAAGGCGCGGGCAGACTCAAAGGTCAGGGATGAAGCCGAGATGGCTGGGGCCGACCTGACAGGCTCACGACCAGCGACCTTCAGCAGGCCAGCGATCACCGAATCCAGCTCGCCGCTGAGTTGATCCGCACGACCCAGGGTTGCCACGGTGCGCTTCTTGACGCGCCCCTCATCGTCACGGAAGGACTCGATCAGCTGGACGTATCGCCTGGCGCCGGAGGTGGTGACCTTCACATACATGCCCCCACTATATCAAAAAAAATACAAATGAAAAAATAAATAAAAATACATAAACGTGCCCCCACAAAAAATTCAAAAAACCGCAGCTAAGTGGTTGATTTCATTGAAAACAGGTGTCAAAAGACGGCGGGAACTGTCGAACTCGGGCGCCCCCGATCAGGTCGAGGGCAGGCTTCAGCGGGAATCCATGACATTTCGGGCTCTAGCCCCCGTCACTATTGAATAGTTTGCTATCTTTTTTATAAAAATTGAATCCAACGCTGTCCGGTTTTCGGTCGCTTATCGGCGCTTAGGACTTAGCAGATCCCCTGACACTCGATGCGGAGGGCCTACTGAGTTTGATAAAAGAAAACTTCGTAAACCCTGTTTGATTAAGTGTCTGTATGACTGAGGCCAATATGTCCGACAACTTTCGCATCGACAGTCACAAGCTGATTTTCCACCCTGAGCGGGTTAGTCAGTACCTCGCCGTGGGCGACGACTGGGGCCGGGCGCAATCGGTTTACCCGATTTATGTCGAAATTTCACCGCTGGGCGCCTGTAACCACCGCTGCACTTTCTGTGCGGTGGACTACATCGGCTACAACAGCGACCGGCTTGAACTGAGTATGCTCAAGGCCCGTTTGGCCGAGATGGGGCGCCTGGGCGTCAAAAGTGTGATGTACGCCGGCGAAGGTGAACCGCTGCTGCACAAAGACATCAACGAGATGGTGCGTGCCACCAAAGACGCCGGCATTGACGTGGCCTTCACCACCAACGCCACGGCCATGACCGACCGTTTTATTGACGAGTCGCTGCCACTCACCTCCTGGATCAAGGTGTCGTTGAACGCAGGCACTGCTGCCAGCTACGCCAAGATCCACCGGACCAAGGAGCGTGATTTTGAGCGCGTGATCAGCAACCTCAAACGCGCGGTGAAAGTGCGGCGCGAGCGGGGCCTGCACTGCAACATCGGAGTGCAGTCCCTGTTGCTGCCCGAAAACGCCAACGAGATGGAAACCCTGGCCCAAATCTGCCGGGACGAGATTGGCCTGGATTACCTGGTGGTCAAGCCTTACTCGCAGCACAAGTTCAGCGAGACGCGGCTTTACGAAAAACTCAATTACGGCTCGTACTTGGACCGTGCTGAGGCGCTTGAGAAATACAACACACCAGATTTCAATGTGGTTTTTCGCGCCAATACGATGAAAAAGCACATGGAAGACGAGGGCCAGCGTTACCAAAAGTGCGGCGCGACACCGTTCTTTTGGGCTTATGTGATGGCCAACGGTGCGGTCTACGGTTGCAGTGCCTACCTGCTGGATCAGCGTTTTGACTACGGCAACCTCAACGAGCAGACGTTTGAGGAGATTTGGCAGGGCGAGAAGCGGCGTGCCAACTTTCACTATGTCAAGAGCGAGATGGACATCAGCGAGTGCCGGAAAAACTGCCGCATGGACGAGGTCAACCGCTACCTCAGCGACCTGACCGACCACCGCGTCGCCCACAAAAACTTCATTTAAGGCCCAAGCCGTGAAAACATTGGTGACCGGCGGTGCCGGCTTCATTGGCTCCCACCTGTGTGAGCTGTTGGTGGCCCAAGGCCATGAGGTGCTGGCCCTGGACAGCCTGGTGTCGGGCCGGCTGCAAAACCTCAAAACCATCGCCAGCCAGCCCGGGGTGCGTTTTGTGCAGGCTGACATTTGCGATAGCGCGGGCATTGCGCCTCACTTTGAGGGTGTGGACTGGGTGTTTCACCTGGCCGGTCTGGCCGATATCGTGCCTTCCATCGAGCAGCCGGGCCAGTACTTTCATACCAATGTCACCGGCACCCTCAATGTGCTGGAGGCGGCGCGCCACTGCGGTGCCAAGCGCCTGGTGTATGCGGCGTCTTCGTCCAGCTACGGGGTGCCCGAGGTGTATCCCACACGCGAAACCGCCCCCATCAAGCCACTTTACCCCTACGCCCTCACCAAACACATGGGCGAAGAGCTGGTGCTGCACTGGGCGCGCGTGTACCAGCTGCCCGCCATGTCGCTGCGGCTCTTTAACGTGTACGGCACCCGCTCCCGCACCAGTGGGGCTTATGGCGCCGTGTTTGGCGTGTTTTTGGCGCAAAAACTGCACGGCCAGCCCTTTACCGTGGTGGGCGATGGCCGGCAGACCCGAGACTTTACTTATGTCACCGATGTGGCGCGGGCCTTTTTGGCCGCGGCAGAGTCTGGCCTGTCGGGCTTGGCCCTCAACGTCGGCAGTGGCGACCACTACAGCGTGAACCGCCTGGTCGAACTGCTGGGCGGCGACGTGGTGCACATTCCGCGCCGCCCCGGCGAGCCCGATTGCACCTTTGCTGACGTCGGCCAGATCCGGCGTTTGCTGGGCTGGCAGGCGCAGGTGCCGCTGGAGCGTGGCGTGCAAACCCTGATAGACAACATCGATGCTTGGCGTGAAGCCCCGGTCTGGGACCAGGCCAGTATTGACCAGGCCACCGCCACCTGGTTTCGTCACCTCAAAGAGGAGAGCACACATGTCGCATGAACTGAAGGAATTCTCGCTGGCCGCCCGCAGCCGGCAATTGGCCGAATTGGTGACCCATTGCCAGATCACGCCCATGAACGGCGTGCAGCTGGAAGCTGAAGCCGGCATCAGCCAAATGCTCAGCGTGCTGGAACGCGCCCGCAGCAACCGCGCCAGTGTGTATGTGATCGGCAATGGCGGCAGCGCCGCTGTGGCTGGCCATTTGGTCAATGACCTGGTCAAGGTAGGCCATGTTCGCGCTTTCACCCTGCACGACTCGTCGCTGCTCACCTGTCTGGCCAATGACTATGGCTGGGACAACGCTTATGCCCAGGCGCTGGCCCAGATGGCGCTGCCTGGTGATGTGCTGATCGCCATCAGCAGCTCTGGCCGTTCAATGAACATCCGAAACGCGGCGGCTCAGCTTTGGGGCAAGGGCGGTACGGTGATTACCCTGAGCGGCTTTGCTGCCGACAATCCGCTGCGCGCCTTGGGTGACTTGAATGTGTGGGTTGACTCGTCCGACTACGGCATGGTCGAGGTCGGTCATCAGTTCATCCTCCACCATCTCTCGGACCGCTTGGCCCCCACTGCTTAAGGAACTTCCCATGAGTGCCCAAAAAATCACCAGTGTCGAGAGTCTGGCTCAGCGTTCAAGGCAGTGGCGTGCCGAGGGTCGGCGTGTGGTGTTGTGCCACGGCACCTTTGACTTGATGCACACCGGTCACATTCGTTACCTGCAGCGCGCCCGCAAGGAGGGCGACGTGTTGGTGGTGACCGTCACGGGCGATGACTTTGTCAACAAGGGCCCCGGCCGGCCGGTGTTCAGTGAACGGCTGCGCGCTGAAAACCTGGCTGCCCTGGCTTGCGTGGACCAAGTTGCCATCAACCCTGCGGTGTCAGCCGTAGAGCTTTTGCACCAGGTGCAGCCCAGCGTCTACTGCAAGGGCAGCGAGTACCGCAAGGCCAGCGATGATGTCACCGGCAACATCCAGCTGGAGCAAGACGCCGTCGAGGCGCATGGCGGCGCCCTGATGTTCACCGACGAGCTCACCTTCAGCTCCAGCAACTTGCTCAATGAGCACTTTGACGTGTTCCCGCCTGAAACCCGCGCCTTCCTTAACGGCTTCAAACAGCGCTGGCAAGAGAAAGACGTGCACCGCATGATCGCCTCTTTGGCCGACCTCAAGGTGTTGGTGGTGGGCGACGCGATCATCGACCAGTACCACTACACCGCGCCGCTTGGCCAAACTGGCAAAGGCAGTTTTCTGGCGGTTAGTTACGAATCAGAAGAGCAGTTCGCTGGCGGCTCTTTGGCTGTCGCTAACCACGTCGCCGGGTTTGCGCGGGACGTGACTCTGGTGACCGGGCTGGGAGCTTTGGACAGCCATGAGGCCTTCATCCGCCAGAAGCTGTTGCCCAACGTCAAACCCCAGTTTTTCACCATCCCCGATGCGCCTACCGTCACTAAGCGCCGCTTTGTTGACGCTGACCTGACCAAGCTGTTCGAGGTCTATTACTTCAAGGAAAACGCCGTGCGCGGCGCTGTCGAGTCCCAGCTTTGCGACTGGTTGGACGCACATCTGCAAGAGTTTGATGTGGTGGTGGTCCCTGATTTCGGCAACGGCTTCATCACAAGCCCTATGGTCGAGCGTTTGTCAGCCAAGTCCAAGTTCCTGGCGGTCAACACCCAGATCAACAGCGGCAACCGGGGCTACCACGTCATTCATCGCTACCCAAGGGCTGATTTCATCTCGCTCAATGAGCCTGAACTGCGCATGGCTGCGCACAACCGGCATGACCCCCTCGAGCAGGTGGCACAGGCGGTGGGCGAGCGTCTGGACGCCAAGAGTCTGGCCGTCACCCGTGGCAAAAAAGGCGTGATGCTGCACGACCTGCAGGCGCAGGCGACGCTGTCGGTGCCTGCCCTGTCGACCAAAGTGGTTGACCGGGTGGGTGCCGGAGACGCCTTTTTGTCCCTGGCCGCGCTCTGCGCAGCGCGGGGGATCGATGCGGAGCTGACGGCCTTTATTGGCAGCGTCGCGGCAGCCATGGATGTGCAGATGGTTGGCAATCGTGAGTCGATCCGGCCGGTTCCGCTGGCCAAGTACGTCTCCACACTGCTCAAGTGAGATGCACGTGAACGCTCCAATCCCTGTAACCCTGGCCGAGCGCTACCGTGCCATGCTGCGCATCCGGCTGATTGAGCAGGCGCTTGCTGACCGCTATGCCGAGCAGCAAATGCGCTGCCCGATGCACCTGTGCATTGGCCAGGAAGCCATTGCCGTCGGTGTCTGTTCAGCCCTTCAAGCCACAGACATGGTTTACAGCAATCACCGAGCCCACGGTCACTACCTGGCCAAAGGGGCGGACCTGAAGGCCATGGTCGCCGAGCTCTATGGTCGGGCTACCGGCTGCTGCGGCGGCCGAGGGGGGTCCATGCATTTGATCGATCTTACGGTGGGTTTCATGGGCGCCACGCCCATAGTGGGTGGGACGGTGCCGCTCGCTGTGGGCGCAGCTTGGGCCGCAAAGTTGCAACGCAAACCCAAGGTCACCGTGGTTTTTTTCGGGGACGGCTGCTTTGAAGAAGGGGTGATGCACGAGTCACTCAATTTTGCAGCGCTGCACCAACTGCCTATCGTGTTCATTTGCGAAAACAACCAGTTTTCGGTCTATACCCGGCTCAGTGAGCGGCAAGCGGATCGCCCCATCTACCGCATTGCGCAAGCCCATGGGCTGAGTGCGGCCACCGGCGACGGTAATGATGTCGATGCCGTATTTGAACTCGCTCAGGCCGCCGTGTCCCAGGCGCGTCAGGGCGCCGGCCCTCAGTTTCTTGAGTTGCACACTTACCGTTGGCGCGAGCACTGCGGCCCTAATTTTGACGACGACCTGGGCTACCGTGCGCCGGCCGAAGTGGCAGCAGGCCAGGCCGCTTGCCCCTTGCTGGCCTACGCCGATCGGCTGGGCCGCCTGTCGCCAGCCTTTCCAGCGCTGGCACGGTCGCAAGAGGCCGCGATTCGGCTTGAAATCAACGCCGCGTTCGACTTCGCGCTCAGCAGTGCGACGTCCGATGGGCATACCGCAGCGGAGGGCGTTTATGCCTGAGCGCCAAATCAGTTACGCCCAAGCCATCCGTGAAGGCCTGGACCAGGCGATGACGCTAGATCCGCAGGTCATTGTGATCGGTGAAGGCGTGCCAGACCCCAAAGCAATCTTTGGCACCACAGCCGGCCTGCGGGAGCGTTACGGCCCGGAGCGGGTGTTTGACATGCCGCTGTCAGAGAACGGCGCGACCGGATTCTGTATTGGCGCTGCGCTCAGTGGCATGCGACCGGTGATGGTTCACCAGCGCATCGATTTTGCATTGCTGGCGATGGATCAGTTGGTCAACAACGCGGCCAAATGGCATTACATGTTCAATGGCCAGGCTCGGGTACCGCTTGTGGTCAGGGTGATCGTGGGTCGGGGTTGGGGCCAGGGGCCCCAGCATTCGCAAAGCCTGCAAGGCCTGTTTGCCCAGATTCCGGGTCTGCGTGTGGTGATGCCGACCACGGCGCATGATGCCAAGGGCATGCTGATGGCCGCCATCGCTGACGACAACCCGGTGTTGTTCATCGAGCACCGTTGGCTTCATGCCGTGACCGACACGGTGCCCGAAGCGCCTTACCAAGTGGCGCTGGACCGGGCCAAGCTGCTGCACCCCGGGCAACAGGTGACGGTGGCTGCCTTCTCTTATATGGCGCTTGAGGCCTTGTTGGCGGCCCGCGCGCTGGCGACTGAGGGCGTCTCGGTCGAGGTGATTGATATGCGCAGTGCCCGGCCGCTGGATGTCGACACCGTGTTGGCCTCGGTCAAAAAGACCGGGCGCCTGCTGGTGGCCGACACCGCCGGCCGAACCGGCGGCGTGGGAGCAGAACTGGTCAGCCAGGTGGTGGAGCGTGGTTTTGCTTGTTTGCGCGCCGCGCCGGTGCGCATCAGTTGCCCCGACCATCCGGCGCCGTCGTCACCCTTCCTGGCGGAAAGCTATTACCCCACCGCACTGACGCTGGCGCAGGCCGTGCTGACGCTGGCCGACCCGACACCAGCCCCGGCCTTGGCAGAGCGCCTGCACCTGGCGCTGGCCCGAACCGGCGCCCATGACACGCCCCACCACAATTTCTGCGGGCCTTTTTGAGGCCAAACTACCGTGATTAAGACAGAAACCGGTCGCAACCACCCTTGCCCTTGTGGCAGCCGACGCAAGTTCAAACACTGCTGTGCGGCCAAAGCGCCCGCCAGAAGCGCTGTGCCTGCCATACCCACCGACCCGCATGCGTTGATGCAAGCCGCGATGGACTTGCATCGCCATAGTCGATTGTCCGAGGCCATCACGATTTACCAGCACATTTTGCAAGCCCAGCCCGACCACGCCGAGGCCACCCACATGTTGGGCGTGATGGCCCAGCAGGAAGGCGACCACGCTATGGGGATCGAGCTCATTACCCGCGCGATTGCCCGCCAGCCTACTGCCGAAATGCACTACAACTTGGGTGTTGGCCTGCAGGCACAGGGCGACCTGGAGAGCGCAGCCAGGCACTACAACATCGCCTTGGAGCTCAATCCGGGCTACGGCCTGGCCTGGAGCAACCTTGGCGCGGTATTCCAGCACCTGGGCTTTCAGGACGCAGCGGTTGAAAGCTATGTTCGCGCCCGTGACTTGCAGCCTGAACTGGTGTCTGCCCATTGCAACCTGGGCGTGGCGCTGAACTTGCGCGGTCGGCAACAGGAGGCGTTGGCCTGCTTTCGCATGGCGCTGACCATTGAGCCCGCCGACGCCCAGTCCCATTTTGGCGTGGGTGTGTCGTTGCAGGCGCAGGGCGGCGCCCACAACCCTGAAATTCTCAAGAACTTCAACCAGGCGCTGCGGCACAAGCCGGCCCACATCGCAGCCCATTGCAATCTGATTTTTGTGATGGACATGGACCCGCAGTTCGACACCCAGGCCCTGCAGGCCGAGCGCCGACGCTGGGATGCGGTGCACGGCGCCCCGCTGGCGGCCAAGCAGTTGCCTCACCGGAACGAGCCCAGCCCCCAGCGCCGCTTGCGCATCGGCTATGTGTCGGCTGATTTCAGGGAGCACTCGGCCTCCAAGGTGTTTGGCGCCATGCTCACCGGCTACCAGCGTGATCAGTTCGAGGTGTTTGCGTATTCGAATCTGCCCGTGTTCTCCAAGGACGACCAGTCGCGTTCTTTCGCCACCGCTGTGGACCACTGGTCGGACATCTCCACCTTGGCCGACGACGTGCTGGTGGCAAAAATTCGCCAGGACGGCATTGATATTCTGGTAGACCTGTCCGGCTACACCGCCGGGGGGCGTCTGACTGTGTTCGCCCAGCGGCCGGCCCCGATTCAGGTGACCGCCTGGGGCTACGCCACCAGTACGGGATTGCAGTGCATGGATGTCTTTTTTGCCGACCCTGTCATGGTGCCACCTAGAGAAAAGCCGCTGTACACCGAGGAAATCCGTTACCTGCCCAACGTGGTCTCTTATTACAGCCGAAAGGCCTTTCCGGCTTTGAGCCCGCTACCGGCGCTGCGCGGTACGGGCATCACCTTTGGGTCGGTCAATCGGCTGTCCAAAGTCACTGATAGGGTTTGGGACACCTGGATTGAGATCCTCCACGCGGTGCCTGACAGCAAGTTGCTGGTTAAGGCCATTGAGATGGACAGTGTCACCAACAGCGACAACGTGCGCGCTAAGTTTCGTCAAGCCGGTATCGACGCTGAACGCCTGATATTGCTGGGCGGCTCGGACTGGCTGACCCACTTGGGGACTTTTTCACAGATCGACATTTGTCTGGATCCGTTTCCCCATGGCGGCGGCGTCACCACGCTCGAGGGCCTGAAGATGGGCGTGCCGGTGGTGAGCTTGAACTGGCCCACGCTGGTCGGTCGTCTCTCAGCTTCCATCCTGACCACCCTGGGATTGACTGACTGGATCGCCGACAGCCGCGAGGCTTACGTCAGGCTGGCCGCCGATAAAGCCCGGGATCTGGCGGCACTCAGCCAGGTGCGCGCTAGCTTGCGTGAGCGGTTTGACAGCTCAGTGATTGGTGACAACGCCGCCTATGTGGCAGCGGTCGAAGCCGAGTACCGACAGCTTTGGCTGCGCTGGTGTCACCAGCAGGCCACAGACGCCACCTTGAAGGGATAAGGCCGTGAAAACCCCTTTTATTCAAACGATTGAAATGTCCTTGGAGGGCTACGCTAGAGCCCTGGTTAGTCGATAAATGAGAAGAGTTCTGCCAACCCCTTGGGCTGGCGCAGTGAGCGGCAGCAGTGCCGCTTTGTTCCAGTTTTAAAGGTTAATTAGGAGTAATCCATGCCGTCCATCATCAATACCAACATCAGCTCCCTCACGGCCCAGCGCCAGTTGGGTGTTTCCCAGGCCTCCCTGGCCACCTCCATGGCGCGCCTGTCGTCCGGCCTGCGCATTAACAGTGCGCAAGACGACGCCGCTGGTCTGGCTATTTCGGAGCGCTTTACCTCGCAAATCCGTGGCGCTAATCAGGCGGCGCGTAATGCCAATGACGGCATCTCGCTGGCGCAGACGGCAGAGGGTGATCTGGCACAGATTTCCAACAACCTGCAGCGTATCCGTGAACTGGCGGTGCAGGCCGCCAACGGCACCAACAGCACCTCCGACCGTGTCTCCCTGAACAACGAGGCCGCTGCCCTGGTATTGGAAAACGACCGGCTCGCCAGCACCTCGGCCTTCAACGGCATCAAGCTGCTCGATGGTACCTTCACCGCCCAGGCTTTTCAGGTCGGCGCCAACGGCACCGCCAATGACGTGGTGGCGGTCAGCTCCATTGCCAGCGCCCGCGCCAACTCCCTGGGCGTAGGTGCCAGCTCCAGTTACAGCACGGCGGTGGCCGGTGCGGTCATCACCGGCGCAACCGGCCTCTCAGCAGGCCAATTGCAGATCAACGGCTACGCGGTCGGCGCAGCTGCGGCGGACGGTGTGTCGAACAACACCTCCACCACCAGCGGCATTGCGGTGGCAGCGGCCATCAATGCCATCAGCGGTAACACCAACGTCACCGCGACAGTGGCAGCGACTGCAGTGGCCGGTACCACGGTCACTGGATTTACCACGGCCCTGACAGCTGGCGCCGTGGTGATTAACGGCGTCGACATTGGCGCCGTTGCTGCGGCAACGACGGCTGGTGGGCGTGGGGGTCAGATTGCGGCGGCCATCAATGCCAAAACCGCACAAACCGGCGTGACCGCTACGTTCAACACAACGACTGGTGCCGTGGCCCTAGCTGCTGCTGATGGACGCAACATCGATGTCGCAACCAACGCCACCTCATTGGCCGTTAACACTGGTATGGGTTCAGGTGGTGCTGTTACTACGGTCACCCGGTCCCAAGTGTCCCTGAGTTCAGCGGCACAGGGCGGTATCGCAGTGTCCGGCCTGACGGCCAACGGCCTGACGGCCTCGGGTTTGAGCGAGGCCGCCACCGCTGCCACCGCCACCGCCGGCGCGGGTGTGTCGTCGATCAACCTGACCACGGCCACCGGTGCCCAGTCGGCCCTGGCGGCCGTAGACGCAGCTATCAACACCATCAACAGCACCCGAGCGGCGCTGGGCGCTTACCAGGCACGATTTACCTCGGTAGTCGCGAGCCTGGCCACCACCTCGGAAAACCTCACTGCCTCGCGCAGTCGCATTCAGGACGCTGACTTCGCGGCAGAAACCGCCAACTTGTCGCGCTCGCAGATCCTGCAGCAGGCCGGTACCGCCATGGTGGCGCAGGCCAACCAGCTCCCCCAGGGCGTGATGGCCTTGCTGCGCCAGTAATCGCCACCGCGCAGTGACTCCTTTCAAACGCCTGGGCTTGACACCCAGGCGTTTTTGCGTTGTGAACAGCTTACAGGGCGGGTGCAGCAGTCGCAAGCAGGGCCGGCAGCAGGGCCGGCGGTACAACTATCGAAAATTTTTGAGTGCCACCTCAAGAAATACTTAAGTTCCCGGCAAAGGGCGTCGATAAGAAACCTAACGGGTACTGAAACAGTCCCGCCACCTGAGCGTAGGCCCCCAAGCCGAACCGGGTCAAGGTAGCCAGCTTAGCGGTTGGCTGAACTGGGGTAGCAATGCCCCTTGAGTCCAGTCTTCAGGAGTATTCCATGCCCTCTATCATCAATACCAACGTCAATTCACTGACCGCGCAACGGCAGCTTTCTGTCTCGCAAAACTCTCTGGCCACCTCCATGGCCCGGCTGTCGTCTGGCCTGCGCATCAACAGCGCCAAAGACGACGCCGCTGGCCTGGCCATCTCGGAGCGCTTCACCTCGCAAATTCGCGGCGTGAACCAGGCCGGCCGCAACGCCAATGACGGCATCTCGCTGGCGCAAACGGCTGAGGGCGATCTGGCCCAGATCTCCAATAACCTGCAGCGTATTCGCGAACTGGCCGTGCAGTCAGCCAACAGCACCAACAGCGCGTCTGACCGGGCATCGCTCAACAACGAAGCCACGGCGCTGATTGCTGAAAACGACCGGGTTGCCTCCACCTCGGCCTTCAACGGCATCAAGCTGCTCGATGGCACCTTCACCGCCCAGGCTTTTCAGGTCGGCGCCAACGGCACCAGCAACGACCAAATCTCGGTGACCTCGATTGCCAGCGCCCGCGGTAACGCGCTCGGCGTTGGGGCTGCCTCTAGTTTCTCGACCACGGTCGCAGGTGGCTTGATCACCACCACGATCGGTCTGTCCGCCGGCGAAATTCAGATCAATGGCTACCAGGTGGGCGCAGCAGCGGCGGACGGTGTGTCGAACAACACCTCTACCACCAGCGGCATTGCGGTGGCAGCGGCCATCAATGCCATCAGCGGTAACACCAACGTCACCGCGACAGCGGCGGCGACTGCAGTGGCCGGTACCACGGTCACTGGATTTGCCACGGCCCTGACCGCTGGCGCCGTGGTGATTAACGGCGTCGACATTGGCGCTGTTGCTGCGGCAACGACGGCTGGTGGGCGTGGGGGTCAGGTTGCGGCGGCCATCAATGCCAAAACCGCACAAACTGGCGTGACCGCTACGTTCAACACAACGACCGGTGCCGTGGCCCTAGCTGCTGCTGATGGACGCAACATCGATGTCGTAACCAACGCCACCTCATTGGCCGTTAACACTGGTTTGGGTTCAGGTGGTCTTGTTACTGTTGTTACGCGTTCGAGCGTCTCCTTGTCATCATCCAGTTCATCGGGCATTGCGCTGTCTGCGACTGTGGCAGGCGCCTTGGCCAAAGGGGGGCTGACCGAAGCCTCGACGGCCGCCACCGCCACCGCTGGCGCCGGCATGTCGTCGCTCAATTTGACAACCGCCGCCGGCTCAACGGCCGCGATGGCAACGGTGGATGCAGCCATCAGCACCATCAACAGTACCCGCGCGGCGCTGGGTGCTTACCAGGCCCGTTTTACCTCTGTGGTGGCCAGCTTGGCAACGACGGCTGAGAACTTGACGGCGTCACGCAGCCGGGTGCAGGATGCTGACTTTGCCTCAGAAACCGCCAACCTGTCGCGCGCGCAGATCCTGCAGCAGGCCGGCACCGCCATGGTGGCGCAGGCCAACCAGCTGCCCCAGGGCGTGCTGGCCCTGCTGCGGTAAGCAAACGCGCGCAAGCGCGGTGGGGGTCAAGGCGGCAACCGGCTTCGGCGGGTTGCCGCCTTTTGCCTTGCTTTTCAGGGGTTCAAGCCCCTGGCCTTGCACCACAATCGTCTGGGTTAACACAGGGAGGCAGCTATGGCGACCATTTCTTCAGCAGGCGTTGGCAGCGGGCTTGATGTCGGCAGCATCGTGTCGCAATTGGTGGCGCTTGAAAAAAAGCCCCTGACCGCGCTGGCACAAAAAGCCACGCAGGTTCAGACCAAACTCTCGGCCTTTGGCACCGTGCAGTCCCAGGTGGCTGCCTTGACCGACGTGGCCACCCGCATCTCCAGCAGCACAGCCTGGGCTGCGCGCAATGCGACCTCGTCCAACACCAGTGCAGCCACCGTCACGGCGACCAGCACCGCGGGGGCCACGTCCTTTACGCTGGATGTGGATGTGCTGGCCAAACAACAGTCGGTCGCCTCGCCCACAGTCACTGCGGGATCGGCGCCCGGGGCCGGTACGCTCACGATGCGCCTGGGCACCTGGAGTGGTGCTGGCAGCAGCTTTACCAGCACCGCCACTGCCTTGGCTGGGACTGCGGTCACCGGCTACGCCACGGCCCTGTCGGCCGGGGCTATCACGGTCAACGGGGTGGATATTGGCGCCATTTCAGCTGCGGCCAATGCGCCGGCGCGGGGCTTGCAGGTGCGTGATGCGGTCAATGCGCAGACCGGGCTCACCGGTGTGACTGCCACCTATGACACGGTCACCGGTGCTGTGGCGCTGTCGGCCGCCGACGGCAGCGACATTGTGTTGGCGACATCGGTGGATGCCACGTCGGCCGTCACCGGCTTGGGCGCCAGTGGCACGGTGAGCTCGGCCACCAACATCACGGTCAGCGCCAGCGACACCGTAGCCACCATCGCCGCCAGCATCAATGCGGCCAATGCTGGTGTGCTGGCCACAGCGTTCAACGACGGCACCAGCGACCGCCTGCTGCTGCGCGCCAAAACCACTGGCACGGCGGCCGGGTTTCGGTTGCAGTCCAGCGACGCAGCCCTGCAGAGCTTTGTTTTTGACCCCCAAAACAAGGCCGGCGTGGGGATGGCCAGTCAGACGGTGGCCTACGGGGTAGACGCCCAGGCGCGCATCAACGGCCTGGCGGTGACCTCGGGAACCAACTCCCTCAGCAGCAACATTCCTGGCGTGACCATCAACCTGTTGGCCACCACCACCACCAATTTTGGTTTGCCGGCCGAGGCCAAGACGCCGGCAACCATCAACATCAGTGAAGATGTGACGCCCGCGGTGCGCAATGTGTCGGAGTTTGTCTCGGCCTACAACAACCTGAACAGCACCCTGACCGAGCTGACCAAATACAAGGCTTCGACCAAGACGGCGGGTCTGTTTCAGGGCGATGCGTCCGTGGTGGGGATGCAAAATATGTTGCGTAGCATGCTGGGCACTACCAGCGTGGGCGCTACCACGCAGTATTTGTCAGATGTGGGCCTGCAGATGCAGGTGGACGGCTCGCTGACCATCAACAACAGCAAGCTCACGGTTGCAGCCAACAATGGCACGGCATTGCAGAAGCTGTTTACTGCCGATAACGGCAATGCGCTGACCAATGGGTTCGCCCTGAAGTTCAAAACCCTAGGGCAGGGCATTTTGTCGGCTGGCGGGGCGATCAATGCCAAAACCAGTTCCTTGCAAACGCTGTTGGACAAAAATGCGGCTGACCAGACCAAGGTCACGGATCGCGCAACTCAGGTGGAACTGCAGCTCAAGCGCCGCTACAGTGCGCTTGATGGCCAGATGGGGGCACTGACGGCCTTGGGCAATTACGTCAGCCAGCAGGTGACCCTGTGGAATAAAAACACGGCCTGACGCTGTCGTATGGTTTTGGCATCAAATTGGCCTCTAGGTCATGTAGTCATTGGGTTTATAGCTATAAAAAGCATAGCGTATAGCGCGCTTGCAGGTGGCGCCAAGGCACTGGCGAGATGACCGACAAAACCCCGTCAAAAACAGCTTTAGTGCTGACTGCAACTGCCGATAACCTTGATAGAGACCAACAGTTCAAGGAGAAGTTCAAATGTTTACCCCAGCTTATGCCCGTGCCAGCTCCGCCTACAAACGCGTTGGCGTCGACACCAGCGTGCAAGCGGCAGACCCGCACCAACTGGTGCACCTGCTGTTTCAAGAGCTGCTGCAAAGTATCAGCAATGCGCGCGGCTCGCTGGCGCGCAAGCAAATCGCCGAAAAAGGCGCCTCGATAGGCCGCGCGGTGCGCATTTTGGAAGAAGGGCTCAAAGCCAGCCTTAACATCGGCGGTGGCGGCGAGTTGGCAGAAAATCTTTCCGCCTTGTACGACTATTGCATCGTCCAGCTGACCAAGGCCAACGCTTTCAACGACGATGCCTTGCTGATCGAGGTCCGTGGCCTGATCGAAACTGTGGCAAAGAGCTGGCAAGAGATCAGCCCCAAGAGCGCCGGCACGTCAAGCCGGAACTGACCATGACGGCTAGTCTGTTTGCCTGCTACCTCGCCATAGAAGCCGCCAGCCATCAAATGCTGGAAGCGGCAAGGGCGGAGGACTGGGCCCAGGTGATGCGGTTCGAAGGCGCCTGCGCGGTGCTGATCGAACAGCTGCGTCAACGCGCCCAACACGAAGACATGACCGCCGCCGAGCGGCGGGAGAAGTTGAGGATCATGCAGCAGATCTTGCGCAACGATGCGCAGGTACGCCTGCTGACTGAGCCCTGGGTGGGTGAGCTGGACAAACTGCTCAGCCAGCGCCCGATCAACCAGATGCACTAGGCTTTAGATCAAACCTGCATGTTCATGATGTCGGTGTAAGCCTGCACCATTCGGTTGCGGACATGCAGCGTGGCCTGAAAGCCGATTTGTGCCTTCTGGATAGCCACCATGGTTTGCTCCAAGCTGACTTGGGGGTTTTCCAACTGCACTTCGCGCTGAAGCCGGGCCGAGTCGTTCTGGGCTGCGCTGACGGAGCCGAGTGCACTTTTAAGTGCGCCTGAGAAGTCACCCTCGGCTGCACCTTGCACCTGAGGCGACGACAGGCGCGGCGCGAGGCTTGGCCGAACGCCCGTGGGCATGGTGTTGGGGGTGAGTCTAAGGTCCATGGCGCTTCTTTGCTTGGTGTGAGATGGATGCTAGCAAGCACACTGCCTTAACTTGATCCAAAAGTAAGGGGTAAATACCGGGCTTTTTGGGGTCAAGTTTTTGGCGCCGGGCAGAATAATCGCGGTCAGAGTTGGTGCGATGCCGCGCCAAGATGAACCGGACGATTCCATGGCCACCGCCCCTGCAATTTCAATCAACCCCACCCTGGGTCAGCGCCTCGCTGGCCTTGAACCCGCCCAGCGCATGCGCCTGGGGCTGGGTATTGCTGTTTTTGTGATGATCGGCATCGTCGGCTTGATGATGGGACGTCAGGCCGAATGGCGCGTGCTGTACAGCAATTTGGCCGACAAGGACGGCGGCGCCATCGTGGCCCAGCTGTCGCAAATGAACGTGCCTTATAAACATGCTGAAGGCGGCGGCGCTATTTTGGTCCCGGCCGACAAGGTGCATGACACGCGTTTGCGGCTGGCCTCTTTGGGGCTGCCCAAGGGCTCGGTGGCTGGTTTTGAGGTGATGGAGTCAAACCGCTTTGGCATGACCCAGTTCCAGGAGCGGCTCACCTTTCAACGCGGCCTGGAGGGAGAGTTGACCCGCTCTATTCAGGCCCTGTCCTCGGTTCAGAATGCCCGGGTGCACCTCGCGCTGCCCAACCAGAATGGTTTTTTCAGGGAGCAACAAAAGCCGTCAGCCTCTGTGTTGCTGAGTCTGAGCCCCGGCCGCACGTTGGACCGCTCGCAATTGGCCGGCATCATTCACCTGGTCTCATCTAGCGTGCCTGAACTCACCCCTGCCGCGGTCAGTGTGCTGGATGATTCCGGCAAGCTGCTGTCTACCCCGCCGGAGGGGGCCAACGGCACGGGCGGCGATGCGCAACAACTGCAGGTGGTGCAACAGTTGGAGCAGCTTTACAGCCGCCGCATTCTGGATATTCTGGAGCCGGTGGTGGGCCGTAACAACGTCAAGGCGCAAGTGACTGCCGAGCTTGATTTCTCGCAGACCGAGTCCACCTCGGAGTCCCACAAACCAAACCAAACGCCAGACGCCTCGGTCATCCGCAGTCAACAGGTGGTTGAGAGCAGCAATGGCAGCACCAGCACACCAGCCGGGGTGCCGGGGGCCACCACCAACCAGCCGCCAGCCGCCAGCAGTGCGCCCATCAATGGTGCAGCACAAGCCCTGACGCCGGCGGCCGGCAACGGCGCAGCGGCGAACAACGGCAGCAAGCGTGAATCCATCACCAATTACGAGGTGGACAAGACTGTTCGTGTGGTGCGGGGCGGCACGGGCGTGGTCAAGCGCATCAGCGCAGCCGTTGTGCTGAACCACCAAAGTGCCATGGACGCCAAAGGCAAGACCATCACCACGCCGCTGACCGACCAACAGATTGAAAAAATGACCGCCTTGGTGCGCGAGACGATTGGCTTTAACAAGGACCGGGGCGACTCAGTCAACCTGATGAACGCACCCTTTGCCCAGGAAAAGCAGGTGGTGGTGGAGTTGCCGCTCTGGAAGCAGCCTGAGGTGCAAGACCTGGCCCGCAGCTTTGCCTGGCCGGTTGGCACCCTGTTGTTTGGGGCGCTGGTGTTGCTGGGGGTGATTCGGCCCGCTATCAAGGCCTTGAGCCAGGCTACGCCCCACGTGACCATGATGACACCTCAGCTCGACGCACTGGAGTCTGAAGAACCCGAGCGACCCCTGCTGGCGGCGCCGATCGCCAAGTTGGCGGCGCCTTTGCCCACCACCAGCGAGTTGGCCCTGACCAATGCCCGCAAGCTGACGCTGGATAATCCGGCTGCAGTCGCCAACATCATGAAGACTTGGATCAATGGTGAGGCTGCCGTCTGATTCTCACCAACGACGCCCCAAATCATGAACCCACTTGACAGACTGCAAGACGCCGCCGTTTTGATGATGTCGCTCGGCGAGGAAGAGGCCGCAGCGGTCTTCAAATACCTGTCGCCCAAAGAGGTGCAGAAGCTTGGCGAGGCCATTGCCAAGACCAAATCCATGACGCGGGAGCGGGTCGACGACGTGGTGGACCGCTTTACCGCCATCGCCGAGGCGCAGAGCCTGATGGTGTCGGACACGGGTGACTATGTGCGCTCTGTGCTCAAGCGGGCCCTGGGCGACGATAAAGCGGCGCTGCTGATCGACCGCATACTGCACGGTAACGACATCTCTGGCATCGAAAGCCTGAAGTGGATGGACCCGGCAGCCGTCTCGGAGCTGCTGCGCAATGAGCACCCACAAATTGTGGCGGCGATTCTGGTGCACGTTGACTTTGACCAAGCCGCCGCCATTTTGAAGTTCTTTACCGAGCGCCAGCGCAATGAAGTGATGCTGCGCATTGCCACCATGGAGGGTATTCAGCCTGCCGCCCTGAAAGACCTCAATGAAGTGCTGTTCAAGGTGCTGGCCGGTTCTGAAGGTGGGCGCAAGGCCTCGTTGGGCGGCGTCAAGACGGCGGCCGAGATGATCAATCAGCTGGGCACGGCGCTGGAAGGAACGGTGATCGAGTCAATCCGCATCCACGACCCGGAGCTGGCCCAAAAGATCATGGACAAGATGTTCGTCTTTGACGATTTGATCAAGCTCGACGACAAGGCCATTCAGATGGTGCTCAAGGAAGTGGCCTCCGACGCGCTCATCGTCGCGCTCAAGGGCGCTCCGCCGGAACTCAAGGAAAAAATCATGGCCAACATGTCAACCCGCGCCGCAGAGTCGTTCCGCGAAGACCTGGAGTCACGTGGGCCGATGCGTCTGTCTGAGGTTGAAGCGCAGCAAAAAGAGGTGCTCAAAGTGGTGCGTCGCCTCGCCGATGAGGGCTCGATCATCATCGCCGCCGGCGGTGACGAGGCCATGGTTTGAGCACGCGGAACTACACGCGCTTCATTCCCGGCGAAGAAATCGGTGCGGTTGAGCAATGGGATTTTGGCGCGGTGGACAACCGCGCCGTGTTGTTGGCCGCCCAGGTCAAGGTCCAGCAGGCGGTCGCGGAGCGGGCGCAAGACGAGGCGCTGCGGCAGGAGGGCTTTGCCCAGGGTTTTGAGCAGGGCCGTGCCCACGCCACGTTCGAGGCGCAGCGGCAAATGTCTGATTTTGTGGCGCAGCAAGGCCAAAGCGCTGGGCAACAGATGGCGCGCTTGTTCGAGCAGGCGCAGGCGCAACTGTCCGCGGCTGAGCAGACTCTGGCGCAGGGGCTGCTGGAAATCGCCTGTGAACTGGCGCGGCAAGTGCTGCGCCGAGAGCTGGCCACGGACCCTATCGCGCTGCAACCTGTGCTGCACGAAGCGCTGGGACTATTGCTGGCCGATGGCAAGACCACAGTGGTGCGCCTGAATCCGTCGGACCGCGAGACCCTGGCCAATGGCGCGCCCAATGAACTGGCCAGTCTTGCCTTGACCCTGGTGGCAGACCCATCCATCACCCCGGGTGGCTGTGTGATCGAGTCTGCAGGAACGGTGGTGGACGCCACAGTGCAGAAGCGCTGGCTGCGTGCCATTGCCACGCTGGGGCTGACCATGCCTTGGAATACGCCTCATGACCCCGCCTGACACCGTGAACCCCTGGCAGGCCTTTGTGGCCGATGCCAGTGAGCGTGTTAAGTCCGGTTCCTCACTGGAGGTGCGTGGCACGCTCACCCGCCTGTCGGGCTTGGTGCTGGAGGCGGCCGGCATTCGGGTGCCGGTGGGTTCGCAATGCCTGGTGACAATGAAAGGGCAGCCACCGGTGCTGGCCGAGGTGGTGGGTTTTGCCAACGACCGGGCTTTTTTGATGCCAGCCGGCGATGTCCATGGCCTGTCCAATGGTGCCGGTGTGGCTCCGCTGGCGGCCGAGGTGGCGCCGCCTCGGCTACATGATCTGCGGCCGGACCATAGATCGGCCGACTACGGCATGTTGAGGCTGCCCCTGGGTGACGGCCTGTTGGGGCGGGTGGTGGATGCCCAGGGCGGACCGATGGACCGGATGGGCCCCATTTTGGATGTGGCCGCCCAGGCCTTGAGTCGCCAGCCGATAAACGCAATGGATCGGGCGCCAGTGCGCGAACAGCTCGATACCGGTGTGCGCGCCATCAATGCCTTGCTGACGGTAGGCCGTGGTCAGCGCATCGGTTTGTTTGCCGGTTCTGGGGTGGGCAAAAGCGTGCTGCTCGGCATGATGGCGCGCTACACCGAGGCCGATGTGATTGTGGTGGGCCTGATTGGTGAGCGGGGCCGCGAAGTGAAAGAGTTTATTGAGGATATTCTGGGTGCTGACGGACGGGCCCGGTCGGTGGTGGTGGCTGCCCCTGCCGACGCGCCACCGCTGCTGCGCATGCAGGGGGCAGCTTACGCCACGGCCATTGCCGAAAATTTTAGGGACAAGGGCCGCCATGTGCTGCTGCTGATGGACTCGCTCACCCGCTATGCCATGGCACAGCGTGAGATTGCACTGGCCATTGGCGAACCACCGGCCACCAAAGGCTACCCGCCGTCCTGCTTTGCCAAGTTGCCGCAGTTGGTGGAGCGCAGTGGCAATGGTCTTAACGGCGTCGGGTCGATCACGGCTTTTTACACCGTGCTCTCAGAGGGCGACGACCAGCAGGACCCAATTGCCGATGCCGCCAGGGCCATCCTGGACGGTCATATTGTGCTGTCGCGGTCGCTGGCAGAAGCCGGCCATTACCCGGCGATCGACATTGAGCAATCAGCCTCCCGGGTGATGCACAGCGTCGTCTCACGGCAACATTTTGAAATGGCGCGCCGCTTCAGGGCCATCAATTCCCGTTATGCAAAAGGACGCGATCTGGTGCAGATCGGCGCCTATGCCAGCGGCACAGACCCGGGGCTGGACGAGGCCATCCGGCTGCACGAGGGTATGGCCGCTTTCCTGCGTCAGGACATGTATGAGGCCGCCAGCCTGCGGGACAGCACTCAGGACATGCTGACTGCCATGGGCAGCAGCGAGGCCCTGTCATGAGCCCGGACAAAGACGTGGTGGCGCAATGTCCGGCGTAAAAAGTGTCCTGTTGGCGATCCAGGTGGCCACCCTTCGGCGTGACCAGGCGGCGGCCATTGTGCTGCAAATGCAGCAATCCCAGGCCTTTGCGCAGGAGCAGATGAGCCAGCTTAAAACCTATGCCAGCGAAACCGAGGCCCGTTGGGCAAAGGCCGCCCAGATCAGCGTCAGCACTGAAATGATGCGGCATCACTACCAGTTCATGGATCGACTGCACCAGGCGGTGATCTTGCAGGAGGGGGTTATAGGGCAGTGGGGCAGCAAGGTCGAGCGCGCGCGCAAACACAGGCTCGATACCGAGTTCAGAGTCACCAGCTTGAAGCAGGTCCTGAAAAACAAGGAAGCTGAATTAGCCTTGGTTCAGGGGCGCCGAGAGCAAAAAGAGATGGACGAATTTGCCGCGATGCAAACCCGACGTACCACACATCAGACTTTAGAAGAGGATCGACGATGAGTATCGAACTAGCCGCCCCGCCAAGTCCCCAGCCCAAAGCGGCCACTGCCGGGCTTGGCGCGAATGGCAAGCTCAAGACAGGTGCGCAGGAGGGCGCGTCGCTTGACAACACAGGCAGTTTTTCAGCCCTGCTGGCCGCCTCTGCCGGGGAGGTAGCAGACCCGGAGCCGGCAGCCGCGAAGGACGCCTTAAGGATTGGCGCTAAAGAAGATGATTCCCTGACTGTGTTGTCGGCAAACCCGCCAGCGCTGGATCTGGCCGCTTTGCTGGCCCTAGCTGGTCAGGCCGATGCCGTTCGAGCGTCAGCAGGCACTGCGACCATGCCCACGGTGAGTGACTCCAAGACCAGTGACCCGGAGCCGACAGCCGCGCAGGATGGCGCTAAAGAAGATGCGCCCTTTCACAGGCTACCGGCAAACCCGCCAGCGCCGGATCTGGCCGCTTTGCTGGCGCTAGCTGGTCAGGCCGATGCCGTTCGAGCGTCAGCAGGCGCGGCAGTGGTGTCTAACTCCACTGGTATTGTCACTGCCAACGTTGTTGCCATGCCAATGTTGGCCGACGTCCGGACCAGCGGGCCGATGGCACACCGTGCAACCGTCGCTGGGGGCAAGAACGGGCTGCCGACCGTCACGCCAGAGGAGGTCACGGCGTCGGTTTTAGGTGGCCCCGCCGCTGGCGCTGCAGCCAAGGGACCACTGCTGGCCGGAAAAAACGCTGGGACGAATCCGCCGGCGGTATCGTCAGATCCGGCAGACAGTCGCCAGTTGGCTGCATCAGTTGCCAGGGCTGCAGAAAAACTGGAGACCCATGGCGCGCGTCTGGAAGCTTTTTCGCGTGAGCCAGCGTTGGCTGGCCTGTTGGTCGCCAGTGGTCTGGGAGACGGGCTCGTGCGGCCATCGGGGGCGAACTCAGACAAACCCTCTGGGCGATTGGCCGTAGCGAGCTTTGAAGGCTCGGGCGGCGCAATGCAAGCAGCCACCGGGTCGCCCGGAGAGGTTATGGTCCCGCCCGAAGTGGTGACTGTGCAAACTACCGACACCCTGTTGGCGGACACGGTGAGTTACTGGGTCAGTCAAGGCGTTCAAAAGGCAGAGTTGAAGCTCGACGGCTTTGGCGCAGAACCGATTGAAGTCAGTATTTCCCTGGCCAACGGGGAAGCGCAAATCGGTTTCAGGACCGATCGCGCCGATGTGCGCGAAGTGATTGAGGGCGCCATATCCCACCTTAAAGAGCAGTTGGCCAGCGAAGGGCTAGTGCTTGCCGGGGTCTCGGTCGGCACGTCGGGCCAGGACCGCGCCGGGGCCCAGGCGCAACGTGAGCGCACTGGCGCTAGGCAAAAAGGAGTCAGCCTGGTGGAGCCAAATGTCGCCCCGGCCGCCCCGCGCGCCCGAGCTGTAACGGGTCGAAGCGTGGACTTATTCGTGTAGCGGAAGGGCTGATCGGCTCGATAGGCTGGCTTTTTAGGGGTTGATCCTGACATCGTGCGTGTCAATGTGTTCAATAATAGGTCTTCAACCCGTTGTTCCTAAGGAAAAAAAGTGGCTACCAAAGCTGACGCCGACAAGCCCTCCGCTGACGAACCTGCCAAGGCCAAGCCCAAGAGCAAAAAGCTTTTGTTGATTGGCGGCGTTGCGGTGTTGGTTCTCGCGCTGGTCGGTGGCGGGGCTTTTTTCCTGCTGAGTAAAAAAAATGCAGCGGATGGAGACGGCGAAGAGGTCACGCATGTGGCACCCAAAGGGCCTCCAACCTACTTGGCGCTGGACAATATGGTGGTTAATTTGGCTGACCCAGGCGGTGAAAAGGTGGCTCAGATCGGTATCACGCTGGAGCTAGCCGACACAAGGTCCACTGAAAAGGTCAAGCCCTATTTGCCCTCTATCCGCAGTGGTGTTCTGTTGCTGGTGTCGCAGCGCACGGCGCAAGAATTGTTGGCCATTGAGGGCAAGGAAAAGCTCGCAGCAGACATTCTGCTGGAGGCATCCAAGCCCTTTCAGAGTGCACAGGACACCGCGGCAAAGCCAAAGAAGGACGCCGCGAAGAGCAAAAAGAAAGCGGCTGAGAAGGCCTCTGTGGACGACAATCCCGTTCGGGGTGTGCTTTTTTCGAGCTTCATTGTCCAGTAACATGGAATTTCCCAGGCACTTATGAGTGAATCTTTTCTCTCCCAGGAAGAAGTCGACGCGCTGCTTGAAGGCGTGACCGGCGAAAGCCAGAAGCTGTCTGAAGAACTGCAGGATCAAGGTGAAGTTCGGGCTTACAGCATTTCCAGCCAGGAGCGCATCGTTCGCGGGCGTATGCCCTCGATGGAGATCGTCAATGAGCGCTTTGCCCGCAATCTGCGGGTGGGCCTTTTCAATATGATTCGACGGAGCCCTGAAATATCTTTGGGGCCGGTGGCCGTGCAGCGCTACAGCGCTTTTTTGCGCGAATTGGCTGTACCAACCAACTTCAACATCATGGCGATCAGGCCACTGCGGGGTAGCGGCCTGATCGTGTGCGAACCGGCCTTGGTGTTCGGCATCATTGAGATGCTCTACGGAGGCGTCGGCAAGTTCAAGACCCGGATTGAGGGACGTGAGTTCTCACAGACTGAGCAGCGCATCATCAACCGTCTGGTGGGAGTCATCACCGAAGAGTACAAAAAGGCTTGGAAGGGCATTTACCCGCTCGAGCTGGAGTATCAGCGGTCTGAAATGCAGCCCCAATTCGCCAATATTGCCACGCCCAGTGAAATTGTTGTGTCAACACATTTTCAGGTTGAAATTGGTGATATCGCTGGCGCTATTCATTTCTGCATGCCGTATGCGACTTTGGAGCCCATACGCGATGTGCTGTATTCGTCCACACAGGGCGACTCGGTCGAGGTGGATCGACGTTGGGTCAACGTGCTGACCCAGGAAATTCAGGCAGCCGAAGTGGTGCTGGTGGCCGAGTTGGCCCGCGCCAATGCCACCATTGAACAGCTGATGGCAATTAAGCCTGGTGATTTCATCGAACTAGACCGCAAATCAAAAATCGAAGCCACGATTGCTGGTGTGCCTGTATTTGAATGCCACTATGGTACGCACAACGCAAAGTATGCGTTGAGAATTGACAGAAGTTTGCGAGGCAATGACCTCGCTTGGATGGGAGATAAACATGGCAATTGACGAGATCGCGTCGGAAGACGACGGTATGGCAAATTGGGCTGAAGCCCTTCAGGAGCAACGCTCTTCAGAGGCCGGCGGCATTGAGCCCGGCGGCATTCTGTCCGGAGAGCCGTCGCGTGCTTTCTCTGGCGCACCGCCCTCTAGCGAGATACCCATCAGTGATATCAACCGGGTGCTGGATATACCGGTGCAATTGTCGGTAGAACTGGGCCGCACCCGGGTTCCTATCAAGCATATTCTCCAATTGGGCCAGGGCTCGGTGGTTGAGCTCGATGCTTTGGCTGGCGAACCCATGGACGTTCTGGTCAATGGCTATTTGATCGCCCAGGGCGAAGTGGTGGTGGTGAACGACAAATTCGGTATTCGGTTGACTGACGTTGTCACGCCGTCCGAGCGTTTGCGCCGAGTGAGCAAAGGATGACTCGCCCATGACGCAGACGCTGGCTTGGGTCGCTGTTGTCGTTTTTTTGTTGGCCTTGTTGCCCATGGGTGTCAAGTGGCTCAAGCAGCGCGCTCTGGGCCGCGTTGCCGGAGCCGACTCGGCCCCCAAAATCGTGTCGGTGTTGGCGGTCGGCCCGCAACAAAGGGTGGTGACCGTGGAGCAGGGGCCAGAATATGCCCGCGTGCGGCTGACCTTAGGCGTCACGGCGCAAACCATCTCCGTGCTGCACACGGCCGACCTTAGTGCAGAACCGCGGGGGTCCACGGTGGTTGCTCTCCCGGATTCAGGCCGGGTGTGATGGGGCAATTCATGGTGATCAGGAGATATTTTGGTTGGCTATGGTCCTCGTTCGGCCTCAAGCTCGTGGCGGCGGTCGGTATAGCCCTGGTCGGTTTGTCGGCATCATGGGCGCAAACGGCCGGACAGTTGCCCTTGCTGGTGGGTACTGGGGGGTCTGGCATGAGTTTTTCAGTGCCAGTCCAGACCCTGCTGTTTTTTACGGCCCTCTCGTTTCTGCCGGCTGTGCTCTTGATGATGACTGGGTTTACCCGGATTGTGATCGTACTGTCACTGTTGCGGCAGGCGTTGGGCACCCAGTCGGCGCCCCCGAACCAGGTCATTGTGGGCTTGTCGCTGTTTTTGACTTTTTTTGTCATGGGCCCGACCTTGGACAAGGTGTACGACGAAGCTTACCTGCCGTACTCTAAAAACGCGATGCCGTTTGAACAGGCGCTTGAAAAAGCGGAGGCGCCATTGCGCCAGTTTATGAGCAAGCAAACACGCCAGTCGGACTTGGCGCTGTTTGTCCGACTCGCCAAACTGGAGCCTGGTGCCAATGCCCAGACTGTGCCCATGCGTGTGCTGGTGCCCGCGTTTGTCACCAGCGAGCTCAAGTCAGCGTTTCAAATCGGCTTCATGATTTTCATCCCATTTCTTGTGATTGACATCGTGGTGGCCAGTGTGCTCATGTCGCTCGGCATGATGATGCTGTCGCCCGTGCTGGTGGCCCTGCCATTCAAATTGATGCTTTTTGTTCTTGCAGATGGCTGGAACCTGCTGATTGGTTCTCTGGCGTCGAGTTTTGCTGTTTGAGGGGCGGACATGAACGCACAGATGGTGTTGACCATGGGCCAGGAGGCGCTGCTGATGTTGCTGATGGTGTCAGCCCCGGTCTTGGGCGTGGTGCTGCTAGTCGGGTTGGTCATCAGTCTGTTTCAGGCCGTGACCCAGATCAATGAGGCTACCTTGGCGTTTGTGCCCAAGTTGCTGGCGGCCGTGGCGGTGTTTGCCATGGCCGGGCCCTGGATGCTCAATATGCTGGTTGAGTACATCCGTCGCGTGATCGAAGCGATCCCGGGCGCAGTGAGCTGACCTGGCCCTAAGGGCCCTGAGCGCCATGATTTCCCTGACCGAAAGCCAGATCGTGGATTGGCTGTCGCCACTGATTTGGCCCTTTTTCCGGGTGCTGGCCGTCTTCACGTCGGCCCCTATTTTTTCCTCCAGGGCATTCCCTTTGCAGGCGAGGGTTGGGTTGGCGCTGTTGATTGCCATCGCAGCCCAGCCAAGTTTTTCGGGACAGCCTGTGATCAGCATCGCTGGACCAGACGCCTTGGGCGCGGTTATCCAACAGGTCGGCATTGGTCTGGCCATCGGGTTTACGGTTCGGCTTGTCTTTGCGGCGGTTGAGCTCGCCGGGGAAGTTGTCGGCTTCCAAATGGGCCTGAATTTTGCATCGTTCTTCAATCCCTCGCTCAACACCCAATCGAGCGCAGTAGCGACATTCTTTGGCCAAATGTCAACTTTTCTGTTCATCGTCATGAACGGGCACCTGATGATCCTGATGGCGGTCATCAAGAGCTTTGAGTCATTTCCAGTAGACCCAAATTTCCTGGCCGCTCTGTCCAGCCTGAAACTGTACGCGCTGGGCGCAGACCTGTTTGCCACAGGTCTTTGGATTGCCTTGCCGATGATCGGTATGCTGATGTTCGTCAACCTGGGTTTGGGCATCGTGTCCCGTGTGGCCCCGCAAATGAACATCTACGCGATTGGCTTTCCAATCACACTGACGGTTGGTCTGATTGGTATCACCGCCACCCTGCCGATGCTCGATCAGCCCATGATGGCCCTGATGGAGCGCGCGATCGATCTCTTTGCAAGGCGCTGACGGGACCGCTACACCAAACCGTTGCGAATGGCGTACACCGTGAGCTCAGAATTGTTGCCAAGCTTTAGCTTTTCCAGAACTCGGGAGCGGTAAACGCTGACTGTCTTGGGGCTGAGCATCAGTTCTTCCGCAATGTCCGACAAGCGTTTCCCCGAGGCGATCTTGAGCAGGGTTTGCAGCTCGCGTTCGGACAGGGCGGCATGCGGGCTTTCGTTTTCGGGCGTGCGCAGGCTCTCGACCAGCATGCTGGCGACATCGGCGGTGACGTACTTCCGACCCTGCGCGACGGTCCTCACAGCCTGGATCAGGTCCGCCGGATCGCCAGCCTTGTTCAGATAGCCTTGTGCACCTGCGCGCAGGCACCGGATCGCGTATTGGTCCTCAGGAAACATCGAGACAATCAGCACCCTGATCGGCGAATCCGACTCTCGCAGACTTGACAGAACCTCCAGACCGCCGCGCCCGGGCATATTGAGGTCCAGCACTAAGACATCGCATGCGGTGTTCCTGATGGCCTCGCGGACCTCAGCATAGTTGGAGGCTTCTCCGGCAACTTGAATATCGACAGCCTCGGACAAAGTTTCACGAATGCCGCGCCGGACCATGGCGTGGTCATCGCACAGAATGACGCGGATCATGTCAAACAGTCTCCTGGTTCATCGCGCCTGCGGACGCGGGCAATGGCACCGACAAAATAATGGAGGTGCCCCTATTCTCAAAACTGCTGATGTCCAACCAGCCTTCGACTGTCTTGGCACGCTCTTGCAGGCCCCGAATGCCGAATGATTTTGGTTTGGCAAGCTCTACCTGGGCAATGCCCTGGCCGTTGTCCCTGACCTCCAGGGTCAGCACGTCCTCGGCGTCTGATAAGTCAATGTTGACTAAATCACAGATGGCGTGCTTGCTGATATTCGTCAGGGCCTCCTGTGCTGTTCGGTAAGCTACCAATTGCACTGCCTTGGCGATATCCCGTGAACTGTCGAAGGCATAAACCACAGTCTTGATGCCGGTTCGCTTGGTGAAACTTTCGGCCAACCACTCCACGGCTGCCACCAAACCCTGATCGAGAATGGCTGGCCTAAGGTCTTTCATTATTCGCTGACTGGCATCGAGCGCGTGTCCCAGCATCTCCTTGGCTGAGTGAAGGTGCGACCGCGCTGCCTCATCCGAAGCATGCCGCTCAAGCCAAGACAGGTCAAAACGCACTGCGGCCAGAGAGCCACCAATATCGTCATGTATCTCCCGGGCAATGGCGGCGCGCTCCTGCTCGATGGTCGCCTGCAAATGCTCGGCGAATTCTGCGAGGCGCTTTTGAGAGCGCGCCAGTTCCGCATCGGCTGCGTCCTTGGCCCGCCGAATCGCGTGTAACTCCAGCACGCGCCTGATGGTGGGCGCCAACTTGGCCACGTCGTCTTTGGCAAGGTAATCGCTCACGCCCATCTTGATGGCCGCTACAGCGGCCGATTCGCCGATCGCCCCTGACAGCAAAACAAAGGGTGGACGATCTGCTTGCTGCTGCAGCGTTTGCCAGGCATCCAGGGCGGTAAAGCCCGGTAGTCGGTAGTCTGCAAGGATGACATCGAAGTGCCGCGTTTGCAGCTGTTCTGCGAAGCCTTCAAGACTTTCCACCCTCTTTAAGTCAAAACTTTCAACCGTACTGCAGAGAACACGGCGGACCAACTCATGGTCGACTTCGGAATCCTCCAGGTGGAGGACATTCAATGTTGTTTCGCTCGCGCGTTTTTGATGCATGATGGACGTTATGATCGCCTATTATGCTTGGAGCGCTCTAGTTTTTTCTGGCTTGTTGCTTAGTCAAAGCCGGGAAACCTGCCGCTAGTAAAGTGGAACGGCAAGCTGCATTGGCGGGCAACTTTGGATAAGGGAATGCAACAGTCGGTAGCATCGGCGCCAGTGCCCTCGGTGGAGGTCCCAATCATATTGGTCGCGGAGGTTCAGGACTCTCTGCTTATGGTCATCCACGACTTGAACCGGCTTGATGGCTTGCTTGCCCATACTGCGCAGAATCTGATGCTTCGTTTCTCAAGTGCACTTTCGCATTTGGAAAGCGTCCAGCCTGCGGGCGGCGTAGACCTGAATGCGGCCCGCGGCGCAATGAGCGCTGCCGTGATCGAATTGCAGTTTCAGGATATTGCATCGCAACTGATTGCGCACGCCACAAAGACGCTGCAAGGCTGTGCCTATCGCTTGGCGGCGGAGTCTATGGGGTCAGAAGACGGCGAAGCTATTCCTTTTGTCGAAGATATCCCCCAGCGACCCAACCCCGTGACCCAAGATGAAATGGACGCAGGGTCCATCGAGCTTTTTTAACGCTTGGTTCGAATTAATTTCAGTAATAGTTGGAGCTGTGTATGGCTTTTATTCTCGCAGTTGATGATTCGCCGTCCATGCGCAAGATGGTTTCCTTCACATTGACTGGTGCAGGTTACCAGGTGGTAGAGGCTGTCGATGGTGTAGACGCCTACGAAAAGGCGCAAATGCGGTCATTTGATTTGGTTTTGACAGATCAGAACATGCCAAGGCTGGACGGTTTGGGACTGACCCGGAAATTGAGGGAGCATCCTCTATTCAGGACCGTGCCAATATTGGTCTTGACCACGGAGTCCAGTGACTTGATGAAGCAAGCTGGCCGTGCGGCGGGAGCGACCGGATGGCTGGTGAAGCCATTCGATCCTGCACGACTGCTGGAGGTCATCAAAAAGGTCATCAAGTCGTGAGCCCCATTGGCGTTAAATCGCATAGCCACAAGGAGTAGATTGACATGTCAGTTGCACAGCAAGACGGGGGCGGCGCGGAGGGTGACTTCGATCTGACACAGTTCTATCAGATTTTCTTCGAGGAAGCCGCCGAGAATCTGGACATGATGGAGCAGATGCTGCTTAGCCTTCACCTCGAGACTGCAGACGATGAGGAACTGAATGGTATTTTCCGTTGTGCTCATTCGGTCAAGGGTGGCGCGGCGACATTCGGTTTCGCGGACGTGGCCGGGTTGACGCACCAGATGGAGTCATTATTGGATCGTTTGCGGCGGCATGAGATCCAGCCGAATTCAGCCATGGTGGACGTGTTGCTGCAATCTGCCGACGTGTCTCGCAGCCTGTTAGCCCGTCATCAGGCGGGTGGTGTTGGTGAGCCTCCATCTACCGAGGCGCTCGTTCAGCGTATCAGTGAGTTGGCCCTGGGCGAAGCTCAGCGTGCTGCGCCTATCGGCGACCCATCGGCGGCGCTTGAGCGCCTGGTTCCGCCTGAGCAACAGACATTTGCCGCTGAGGGCGAACGAACACTCGAAATCATGGTGGGTCCGCTCAAGGACCTGGCGCAGGCTGAAGCCATACGGGAGTTGTTTCGCGACATCCCAGGCTTAGGAACCATAGAGACGTTGTCCTGCGATCAAGCTGAGATGCGCAAATACTCAGTGGTCAGCGCGACTTCTCGTGATGAACTGCTTGATCTGTTTGAGTTTCACGTTTCACGCAGCCAAGTGGCGATCAAGGACGTGACCAAAACCTTGTCAGTGGCCCGGTCGGCCTTGGCGGCCCGAGCCGATGCGGTGGATGCTTTCCGTGCAACGCAGGCGCCGCCCGGCACGATGGCGCAGGATGACCCACCTCCCGGAACGCCCTTGGCGCCGTCGCCGGGGTTCGGTTTTTTTGACGGTGCGCCTGGGGCGCCGATGGCCCCGTCGGCCTATGTGCCGCCAACTGTCGAAAAAGTGGTGACTCAGGCGAAACCTATTGAAAAACCTGTTGCGCCGTTGGCGCAGGTGGAGTCAGCCACCATTCGGGTCTCAATTAGCAAGGTGGACCAACTGATCAATCTAGTGGGCGAGTTGGTCATCACACAGGCTATGTTGGCTCAAAATAGCCGCGCATTAGAAGCAGGCCAGCTCCCTAAGTTGATGGCTGGCTTGGCAGACCTTGACCGGAATACACGGGATTTGCAGGAGTCTGTGATGTCGATCCGGATGATCCCGATGTCGGTAGTTTTTAGTCGCTTTCCGAGGATGTTGCGTGATCTAGCATACAAGCTAGGTAAGAAGGTCGACTTTGTCACGATGGGAGAGTCGACGGAGCTCGATAAAGGACTGGTTGAAAAAATCACTGATCCGCTGACGCATTTGGTGCGCAACAGTTGTGACCATGGCGTGGAGATGCCAGAAGAGCGGGTTCGCGCGGGTAAACCCGAAACCGGAACCATCACCCTGTCTGCAGCTCATCAGGGCGGGTCAATTGTCATTGAAGTTCGCGATGACGGACGCGGTATGTCGCGTGAAAAAATCCTCAATAAGGCGCGCGAACGAGGGTTGGAAGTTTCTGACCAAATGCCGGATGCAGACGTCTGGCAATTGATATTTGCCCCAGGGTTCTCCACAGCCGAGATGGTCACGGATGTATCTGGCCGAGGGGTCGGTATGGATGTGGTCAAACGAAACATCACGGCTCTCAACGGAACGGTTGAAATTGATTCTGCCGAAGGCTACGGGATGCGGGTATCCGTTCGCTTGCCGCTGACTCTGGCCATCATGGATGGCATGTCAGTTGGTGTTGGCAAGGAGGTTTACATGCTTCCGCTTTCCTCGGTTGTCGAGTCCTTTCAGGTCAAGGCTGATGCGATCAACACGGTCGGCCAGGGGGCGCAACTGGTCAAAGTGCGGGATGAGTTCATGCCGGTGGTTGAACTGGAAAGAGTTTTCCAGATCCCTCGGACTGACCGTGACAGACCCAGCGACATTTTGGTGGTGATTGAGGCCGAGGGGAGTCGAGTTGCCCTACTGGTGGATGACCTTTTAGGTCAGCAGCAGGTCGTGGTAAAAAACCTCGAGTCAAATTATCGAAAAATCCCTAACGTCTCGGGTGCGACCATTCTTGGAGATGGCAAGGTCGCGTTGATTCTTGACACGGGTGCCTTGGTGCGGCGTTCCCGCCATTAATGTTATAGCGGACTAAGGACTACACATGACTGTAATGGGACAGGCGCAACACCAGACTTTTGCCAGTGAACGGGAATACCTGACTTTTCGACTGGATCGTGAGGAGTTCGGTATTGATATTTTGAAGGTTCAGGAAATACGCGGCTATGAACCTCCTACCCGAATTGCCAACGCGCCTAGCTTCATCAAAGGCGTTTTTAACCTGCGTGGAACTATCGTTCCCATTGTCGACTTGCGGTTGAAGTTTGACTGCCCAAGGTCAGAGTACGACAGTTCAACAGTGGTGATTGTTCTGAACCTGTCAAGACGAATTGTAGGCATCGTCGTCGATTCAGTCAGTGATGTGCTGACCTTGCCAGCCGAAAACTTCAAGGCTGCGCCAGATATTGAGACGATCATTGACCGTGAGGCTGTGGTGGGCCTGGGTTCATTGCGAGACCGAATGCTGATCCTGCTCGACATCGAGAAACTAATGGCAGGTCAAAGTATGGCATTGGCGTCAGATGCGACCAACTGATTCGGTTGAATGTGCAGGCCGTGCACTCTCGGCATCCTCCGACTCGGTGTGCTACTTTGACTGATGGCATGATTCGAGCGCATGAGATAGAGTCAGCAGGCGATAGCCTTCAGGGGAGGGAGTTCGAATGGACAAGCGCTGACTTTGATCGTGTTCAGGCGCTGATTTACCAACGTGCTGGCATCAGCTTACACAACGGCAAACACGCGATGGTTTACAGCCGCTTGTCTAGGCGATTGCGCCAAACTGGCCATCAGAGCTTTAAAGATTACCTGTCTTGGCTTGACAAGCACGATGGCGCTGAATGGCAGGAATTTGTAAATGCCTTCACCACTAATCTGACATCATTTTTCAGGGAGCAGCATCATTTTGAGACGCTGGCGGAGCACTTGCGGGCCCAACCGGGGCGCACGTGGAAGCTATGGTGCAACGCGGCGTCAACGGGTGAGGAGCCTTACTCCATCATCATCACCGCCATAGAAGCACTAGGTGCCAAGGCCAAAGTTCATTTGACTGCCAGTGACATTGACTCCAAGGTACTGGCTACAGCCGCTAGAGCCGCCTATCGCCTTGACAGCCTCAAAGGCGTGAGTTCTCAACGCCTCCATCGCTTTTTTTTGAAAGGTAAAGGAAGCAATGAGGGAATGGTCAAGGTCAGGCCTGAACTCATAACTGCGGTTGACTTTGTCAATGTCAACCTTATCAAAGACAACTGGCCGTTCCGCGAACGTTTTGATGTGGTCTTTTGCCGAAATGTCATGATCTACTTTGACGCCCCCACACAGCGCAAAGTTTTGGAGCGAATTCATCGAGTCATGTCGCCCGGCGGCTTGTTGTTCGTTGGTCACGCTGAAAATTTCGGAGAGTCCCGAGATTTGTTTTTGCTAAAGGGCAAGACTGTTTATGAGCGACTTTAGCGGCGCTGAGATGTCGGCGCGATCATCGCGCATCGAGCAACTCAGGGCCCAAACCCGCAGTCCAGGAGAGGCTTCCTTTTTCTACAGTGATCATCACTTTAAATATGACGCGGTTAAAGTGTTGCCCGGCGAGTACTTCGTGGCAGCCCAAGACATCCTAATTACGACCGTGCTCGGTTCCTGTATTGCGGCATGTATCTGGGATGGCAAAGCGCGCGCTGGGGGCATGAATCACTTCATGTTGCCTGAAGGCGATGGTGGGGACGGCTTCGGTCGCTACGGTTCGTATGCAATGGAGTTGCTGATCAACGGATTATTGAAAAAGGGGGCCAAACGCGAATCCATGCAAGCCAAGGTGTTTGGCGGCGCCCAGGTCATGGCGGGGTTCACCACCATGAATGTGGGTGAGCGGAACACAAAGTTCGTATTGGACTACTTGATGACCGAAAGAATTCCGGTTGTTTCAAAGGACGTACTCGACATCCATCCCAGGAAGGTGTGTTTTTTTCCTGTCTCTGGCAAAGCGCTCGTCAAGCGGTTGGCGCATTCTCATCCAGAGACGCTCATAGTTGAAGAGCGCAGGGCCAATGTTGCGGTGGTTGCCCGGTCTAATGCGGGTGGCTCAGTCGAACTTTTCTGAAGGTTTCCCCAAGTGAAGAAAATTCGCGTCGTTGTGGTGGATGACTCAGCCTTGGTAAGGAGTCTTCTTGCAGAAATTATCAACCGTCAACCCGATATGGTGTGCGTAGGGGCTGCCAGTGATCCCCTCGTTGCCCGTGAAATGATCCGCGAACTGGATCCTGACGTCATCACATTGGATGTCGAAATGCCCAAGATGGATGGCATCGAATTTCTTAGTCGGCTGATGAGACTCCGACCTATGCCCGTGGTCATGATTTCCACCTTAACCGAGCGCGGCACTGAAGTCACCATGAGAGCCTTGGAGCTCGGAGCGGTAGATTTTGTAGCCAAACCGAAGGCAGGCCTCGCGGATGGGTTCAGCGCTTTGGCGGCGCAGATTGTCGAAAAGATCAGGATTGCCGCTTCGGCCAGAGTTAAGCGTGCCGCCGTGCAGCCTACTGGCGCGGGCCAAGTGGGCGGCAGACCACAGGCTCCACCGAAAGAAGTGAAACTGCTAGGAGCGCGTAGCCACGATAAATTGATCTTCATCGGCGCCTCAACGGGGGGGACTGAAGCCATCAAAGAGGTTCTGACGCGCCTACCATCGGATGTACCGGCCATTTTGATAACGCAGCACATGCCCGCTGGTTTCACCCGTAGCTTCGCCGATCGCCTCAATACCTTGTGCGCCATGACAGTCAAAGAAGCTGAAGCCGGTGAGCGCATCCTGTCAGGCTACGCCTACATTGCGCCTGGCGGTCGACAGTTCTCAGTTGAACGCCGGAGTGGCAGTCTGGTCGCTGTTGTGGAGGACTCCGCATTGGTGAACCGACACAAGCCTTCCGTGGAAGTGCTGTTTAGATCAGCCGCACTAGTTCTACGGACGCATGCTATTGGCGTCATGCTTACCGGTATGGGCAGCGATGGGGCTAGAGCAATGCGTGAGATGAAGGACGCGGGCAGCTACAATATCGTCCAAGACGAAGCCAGTTCTGTAGTGTTCGGTATGCCTCGAGAGGCTATTGCTCATGGAGCTGCCAATGAAATCCTCTCGGTAACGCTGATCGCTGCAGCCTTGCTAGCGCAACTCAAAAGCCCCTAAGCTGACCCATCCGGCTGCTTTGTCTTGCCTGATGTCTGCTCTGCGGCCAAGGTTAGCCTAGTAGACCTTCAAGTTGACGCGCTGTAGATATTTCAAAAAAATTAAAAAAATAGATCGGGATGACCAGAATTTAAAAAAAGCGTGTAATAATACAAGGCTTCGCTGATCACAGTGGGGTCAAAAGAAGCAAGATGCTCAAGTGAGAGAGTGCTTAGTTCATTAACAACATACAGCCGATAAGCGTGGGCGTTTGAAGGCGATTGCCAAGTTCTTCGGAACTAAGTCTTAGCTGACTTACAAACGCTCATGAAGTAAAAAAGATGTGATATTCGTTAAAGAAAATCACGTCGATTCCAATTTATGAGTTGCACAGAGATGTGCAAAAATTCAAGATCGAACTATAGAGTTTGATCCTGGCTCAGATTGAACGCTGGCGGCATGCCTTACACATGCAAGTCGAACGGCAGCACGGGAGCAATCCTGGTGGCGAGTGGCGAACGGGTGAGTAATATATCGGAACGTGCCCAATCGTGGGGGATAACGCAGCGAAAGTTGTGCTAATACCGCATACGATCTACGGATGAAAGCGGGGGATCGCAAGACCTCGCGCGAGTGGAGCGGCCGATATCAGATTAGGTAGTTGGTGAGGTAAAGGCTCACCAAGCCGACGATCTGTAGCTGGTCTGAGAGGACGACCAGCCACACTGGAACTGAGACACGGTCCAGACTCCTACGGGAGGCAGCAGTGGGGAATTTTGGACAATGGGCGCAAGCCTGATCCAGCAATGCCGCGTGCAGGATGAAGG